>NZ_CAKZMJ010000065.1:127500-155000 GCF_937128415.1 uncultured Caldilinea sp. | reverse complement strand
AGATCGCCGAAACGGAGACGCCATCGCCTCAAGCTGCTCCGCCTGATACGCTCAACGCTCGCATCGGCGTGCTGACGCGGCGCGAGGTCGAAGCCCGCATTTTGGCGCCGGTGATCGACGCACTGGGCGAAGCCTTTGGCCGTGAACAGGTCGTGGAAATCGTGCGCCAGACGATCATCAAAGTGGCGCAGGAGCAAGGCGCTCAGCTCGCCGCCGCCATGGGCGACAATTCTTTGGCCGCACTGGCAGAGTCGCTGCGTTTCTGGACGCAGGACAATGCGCTCGAGATCGAGGTGCTGGCGCAGGACGCGGAGCGCTTCGAGTTCAACGTGACGCGCTGTCGCTACGCCGAACTTTATCGGGCGCTTGGCATCCCAGAGTTGGGGGCGGTCCTCTCCTGCAACCGGGACTGGGCGTTGATCCAGGGCTTCAACCCGGAGATTGAACTGACGCGCACGCAGACGATCATGCAAGGCGGGCCCTTTTGCGACTTTCGCTATCGCCGCTTGTCGCCACAACCCATCAACCTGGAGGAGTGATGCGCTCGTTTCGCCTGGCACACACCTATTCGATCGTCGCCTGCGACCCTTCAATCGGCCAGCTTGGCGCAGCGGTGCAGTCTCACTATTTTGGAACCGGCGTTGTTGTGCCCTGGGTGCAGGCGGGCGTCGGCGCTGTAGCGACGCAGTCCTTTGTGGAGATTTCGTATGGGCCGTTGGGGCTGGCGATGATGGCTGCGGGCAAAACGGCTTCGCAGGCGTTGG
Source organism: uncultured Caldilinea sp. (assembly GCF_937128415.1). GTDB lineage: Bacteria > Chloroflexota > Anaerolineae > Caldilineales > Caldilineaceae > Caldilinea. Next base: position 154,236 of record NZ_CAKZMJ010000065.1, on the reverse strand, counting down.
CCGGGCTGCTCGCCGCCGATCCGCAACGGGAGCGTCGTCAGGTGGCGATGGTGGACGTTCACGGCAATGTCGCCACCCACACCGGCGTTCAATGCATCGCCTTCGCCGGCCATCGCAGCGGCGAGGGCTACTCGGTTCAAGCCAACCTGATGACGAAAGCAACAGTCTGGGACGCCATGGCCGAAGCCTACGAGCAAACGAAGGGCGACCTGGCCGAGCGCATGATGGCGGCACTGGAAGCGGCGGAAGGCGAGGGCGGCGATCTTCGCGGGCGACAGTCGGCTGCAATGGTGGTGGCGAACCTGCAGGCCTCCGGCCCCTCGTGGGTGGATCGACGGATCGACCTGCGCGTCGACGATCATCCCGAACCGCTGACTGAGCTGCGGCGCCTGCTGCGCGTGCGTCGGGCCTACGATGAATGGGATGCAGCCGAGGCGTTGCTTCAAGAGAGCGATGTGACGCCCGAAAAAATCGAGGCGGCGAAAAGGCGCTTCGCCGAAGCGCCCGACCTCATGCCGGACAACCCGGAGGGGTTGTTTTGGTTCGCCTGTGCGCTGGCGAAGGTCGGCCAGGTGGATGCTGCGCTTCCTCTTCTCAGACAGGTTTACGACGTGCAACCTATCTGGCGCGAACTGCCGCCACGGCTGATGGATGCAGGCCTTTTACCGCAGGATTCGGCGCTTTTGCAGCGTCTGATGGAAGCACGCTGAAGCCTTGCCTCCATTTTGCAGAAAACCGGCGTCTGGCCGGAAGCCAAACCTGCGTTGGTCGCCAGATGACTTGGCCCAGGGTTACTCGCCTCGAAAGACCGGCGCGCGCTTCTGCAAGAAAGCCATCACGCCTTCCTTGTGATCCTGCGTGGCGATGGCGAGCGCCTGAAGATCGGCCTCGTAGTCGATAGCTGCCTCCAACGAACTTTGCAGCGACGCGTTGAGCGCCTGTTTGGTCCAACCCAGCGCTTTGGTGGGACGCTGCGCCAGCGACTGCGCCCACTCCATCGCCTTGTGCATCAGGAAAGAGCCGGCCACCAGCTGATTGCACAGTCCAAGTTGCAAGCAGCGCGGCGCCGTGATGCGTTCGGCCTCGATGCAAAATTGCAGGGCGCGGCTATAGCCCACCATGCGCGCCATGAACCAGGTGGAGCCGGCGTCCGGCACCAGCCCAATGTTGGAGAAAGCCTGCAAAAGATAGCCGTCCTCATCCATGATGCGCAGATCGCACGCCAGCGCCACCGAGGCGCCGGCGCCCGCTGCGCCGCCGTTGATGGCGCCGATGATGATCTTGGGCATGCTCGTCATGCGCAGGATCAGCGGTTTGTAATAGGTTTTAATCGCTTCACGCACATTGGAAGGATCGATTGCACCTGTGAAGATGCTCAAGTCTTGACCGGCGCTGAAGGTCGGACCTTCGCCGGTCAAGACGATGATGCGCACGGCTGGGTCCTGTTCAGCGCGGCGAAAGGCGTCGTTTAGCTCGGTCAACATCTCCGGCGTGAAGGCGTTGCGCCGTTCCGGGCGATTCATGCGAATCACGGCCACTGCGTCTTCGACTGCGTAGAGCACGGTTTTGGAATCGGTCGTCATTGTTCAATCCCCCCACACGTCTGCAAATTTTTCTTTTTCTTGAAGCTCGATCAGTGGGATCGGCGTCGAAAAGGGGTAATCGCCGGTGAAACAGGCGTTGCAGTAGCCGTCCTCGGCTTTGAGCGCGCGCATCATGCCTGCGATGGACAGGAAAGCGAGCGAGTCGGCGCCGATGTGCTCGCAGATCTCATCGATGCTCTTGTTGGCTGCAATCAGCTCATCTTGCGACGCCATGTCCACGCCCATGAAGCAGGGGAATTTGATCGGCGGACAGGCGACGCGCACGTGCACCTCTTTGGCGCCGGCCTTGCGCAACATGCGCACCAGTGGGCCGGAGGTGTTGCCGCGCACGATCGAGTCATCGACCAGGACGACGCGCCGGCCCTTGAGATTCTCCGGCAGAGGGTTGAATTTCATCGCCACACCCACCTTGCGCAGCTCGTCGGAGGGCTGGATGAAGGTGCGGCCGATGTAGCGGCTTTTGATCAACCCTTCGCTGTAGGGGATGCCGCTCTTCTGGGCGTAGCCGATGGCGTGCGGCGTGCCGGAGTCAGGCACGGGCACGACAATGTCGGCTGCGGCGGGCGCCTCTTTGGCCAGTTGGCGGCCGAGTTTCTGTCGCGTTTGATGGACGAGCCGACCGTTGAACACGCTATCGGGGCGGGCGAAATAAATCTGCTCGAAGGTGCAAAAGGCGAGGCGTTGAGGCGGCGCGCCCTGGACGATTTCATATCCGTTGGCGTCGATGCGCACGATCTCGCCTGGCTGAATCTCCGCCACCATCTCAGCCCCGATCGTGGCGAAGGCGCAGCTCTCCGACGCCAGCACATGTCCGCCGCCCGGCAGGCGGCCCAGCACGAGCGGGCGCAAGCCCCAGGGGTCGCGCACGCCGTAGACGGCGTTGCGCGTGAGGATCGTGAGGGCGTAGGCGCCTTCGGCGCGCGCCATCATGGTGCGAATGCGCGCCATCCAGTCGCCGCCGGCGCCGGCCAGCATGTGCAGCAGCACTTCGCTGTCGCTGGAGGTGGAAAGGCCCACGCCGCGGCTGAGCAGCTCGAGACGCAATTGCGGCGCATTGATGAGATTGCCGTTGTGCGCAATGGCGAGCGGCCCGTCGAGCGTCTCGATCACGTAGGGTTGGGTGTTGCGTAGCTTGGGCGCGCCCGTCGTCGAATAGCGCGTGTGGCCGATGGCGATGTGTCCACGCAGATAGCGCAAGTTGTCTTCATCAAAAACCTGGGACACCAACCCCATGCCTTTGTGCACATGAGCGATGCGTCCGTCGCAGGTGACGATGCCCGCCGCCTCTTGCCCTCGATGCTGAAGCGCATAGAGGCCAAAAAATGTGTAGCGCGCCGCTTCCAGTCCAGGAGCGAAAATGCCGAAAACGCCGCATTCTTCATGCAATTTGTCTTCAGGAGCCATGCGACCCTCCCTCGTTGACCACGTCAGCCCATTCGCTCAGAGCGGCTGTTTCTCTGGATTCGAGGGCTGAATCATGTTGCCTCGCCAAGACGCTGCGAGCCTTCAACACGCGCGCCCGCGCTTCTTCTATTGTATCCGCCAATGCCGTCAAGTGTCCCATTTTACGTCCCTTGCGCGGCTCTTTTTTGCCGTACAGATGCAGCTTAATCCCGCGGTCGGCGAGCGCCGCCGCCCAGTTCGGCTCTCCGTGACTCCAGAGGTCGCCCAACAGATTGGCCATGGCGGCGGGGCGGAGCAGGTCGGTGGCTCCCAGCGGCAGTCCACAGACGGCGCGCGCCTGTTGCTCGAATTGGCTGGTGATCGACGCCTCGATGGTCAGATGGCCGGAGTTGTGCGGTCGCGGCGCCAGCTCGTTGATTAACAGCCGCCCGCGACGATCGAGGAACATTTCGACGCAAAGCACCCCCACCACGTCGAGCGCTTCCAGCACCGCCCGCGCCAGCTCGATCGCCTCGCAGGCCAGGCGAGGCTCGAGCCGGGCCGGCGCTACGGAAAGGTCGAGAATATGGTTGCGATGGACATTCTCGATGACGCCCCAGTGCGCGAATGCGCCATCCATCCCGCGCGCAGCGACGACCGAAAGCTCGCGTTCAAAATCGACGAAGCCTTCAAGGATGGCCTCCTGTCGCCCGATCGCGTTCCACGCCGAAAGCGCCTGTTCAGGCGCGTCGATGCGCATCTGCCCCTTGCCGTCGTAGCCGAATGCAGCGGTTTTGAGAACGGCGGGCGCCCCGATCTGGTCCATGGCGCTCCGCAAATCTTCTTCGGTGCGCACGGCTGCGAAGGGCGTCACCGGCAGGCCGGCGCCGCGCAAAAATTGCTTCTCGCGGAGCCGTTGCTGCGTCGTGTGCAGGACATGTCCTCCTGGCCGCACCGGGACGCCTTCCTCGGCGGCCACCTCTGCGACGGCGGCGGCGACGTTCTCGAACTCAAAGGTGACGACGTCGACCTCTCTCACGAAATTGCGCACGGCGTCCAGGTCGTCATAGGGGGCGCAGACTTCGCGATCGGCGACCTGTCCGGTGGGCGAATCCCGGTCAGGCGAATAGGTGTGAATGCGATACCCCATCGCCCGTGCAGCCAGCGCCAGCATCCGTCCAAGCTGTCCGCTGCCGAAGACGCCGATGACGGCGGGGGGAAAGAGAACGGAAGACGGTTTCACTCCTGGCGATCTCCTCTAGCCGAATCGGTATTATCGATTGCTCAAGATGAGTTACTCAAGCGTTTCTTGCATCACCTGCTCCGCTCGCAGCCGACGGAATTCGCGCAATTTTTCACGCAGTGTAGGCCGCGTGTTGGCCAAAATGGCGATGGCGAGCAGCGCCGCATTGACTGCGCCCGCTTTGCCGATGGCCATCGTTGCCACAGGCACGCCCGCCGGCATCTGGACGATGGAGAGGAGCGAATCCAGCCCGTTGAGCGCGCGGCTCTGGATCGGCACGCCGATCACCGGCAGCAGCGTATGGCCGGCGGTCATGCCGGGAAGGTGCGCAGCGCCCCCGGCGCCGGCGATGATCACCTCCAGCCCGCGCGCCTCAGCCTGCACCGCATATTCGACCATCCAGTCCGGCGTGCGGTGGGCGGAGACGACGCGACATTCATGCGGCACGCCGAATTCATGGAGCGTCTCCGAGGCGGCTTTCATCGTTTCCCAGTCGGACTTGCTGCCCATGATAACGCCGACCAGGGGACGAGACTCTGCGTTCATCTGTGTTCTTCCCTAACCTTCAAGCTGAGGCAGCCGCTTGCAATTCACCTGCGCGCACGACGGCCTCAAGGATTTTATGGTAGCCGGTGCAGCGACAGAAATTGCCTGTCAGCGCTTCGGCGGCTGCGGCGATGTCGGGATGGGGCCGCTCTTCGAGCAATTTGGCTGCACTGACGAGAAAGCCCGGCGTGCAATAGCCGCATTGCACGCCGCCGCTCTCGATGAACGCCTGCTGCACAGGGTGAAGTTGTCCGCACGCAGCCAGTCCTTCCACCGTGAGGATTTCGCCGCCCCATGCGCGCTCCGCCGGCACCATGCATGCCATCACCGCCATGCCGTCGAGCGAGACCGTGCACGCGCCGCATTCGCCTTCGGCGCAGCCTTCCTTGACGCCCACAAAGCCGACGGCGCGCAGGCTGTCGAGCAGCGTCATGCCGCCGGGCAACGCCACGCTGCGGCCGTTGACGAGCGCCGTGCGTTCGTTGGCGTCGGCGCCTTCGGATCTTTTCCCGTTGCGTCGCGCCACCGGCCAGACGCCTCCCGTATCTCCCCAGAGCAGCACCGGTTGCGCCGGCCAGCCGGCGCGCGTCTCTCCGGCTGCAATCTGTCGCAACGCCCGGGCCGTCAGCGCCTCTACCATGGCGCGACGATATTCGGCGCTGCTGCGGATGTCGTCGATCGGAGAAGCGGCCTGCACGGCGAGTCGAGCGGCTTCGGCGATGGTCTCTTCTTCGAGCGGCTTGCCGACCAGGAAGCTCTCCGCCGCCGAGGCGCGCACCACGACCGGCGCCACCGCGCCCAGTGCGATGGATGCTCTGATCAACGGCGCGTCTAAAGCGGGCGCTTCGCGCTCCACCACCACCGCCACGTTGACGACGCTGATCGCCTGGGCGCGGCGCAGACCCAACTTGATGAAGATGCCGTCGCAACGTTCGTTCAGCGCCGGGAAAGAGACGGCGGTGACCAGCTCATCCGGCGCCAGATCGACCTTGCGAAAGCCGGTGATGAAGGCGTCGAGCGGCAGGGTGCGCTCTCCGCGCTCCAGGCTGCGCACAGTGATGCGGGCGTCGAGCGCCAACAGCGGCGCAATCGTATCGTTGGCCGGGCTGGCCGTGATCACGTTGCCCACCACCGTGGCGCGGTTGCGGATCTGCGGCGCGCCGACCTCCCAGCAGGCGCGCGCCAGCGGGAAGGCTTTTTCGACGATCAAGGGACTGGCCACGCACTGATTGTGGGTGACGAGCGGGCCGAGCTGAATGACGTCGTTGCTCTCGATGATCGAGGCCAGCCCAGGGATGCGCGTCAGGTCGATCACGCCGGGGGGGCTGCCATCGGGGCGCCGGCGCACCCCGCGCTCGATCTCCAGCAGCAGGTCGGTGGCGCCGGCGAGCGCGCGCGCATCCTCGCCGTATTTGGCTTTCAGGTAGAGCGCTTCTTCCAGCGTGTTCGGTGAGTGATAAAAGGCGTACGTCATCCTCGATTTACCTTTCCACGCGCCATGTCATCTGTTTGAACGGCGCCGCCAGCAGGGCGGCGCGATACTCGGCCTCTGAGACAAAGTGAGTTTGCGGAAGCACGCGGCCGACGACCGAGACGGTGAAGGACTCGACGCCGAAAGGCCATGGCTCAAAGTGAATGCATTTTTCATCGTAGGCCATCACGATCGTCGTCTCAGCGCCTTCAAAGTCGACCGGGCAATGTTCAATTTCTCGACGATTCGCCCAAGGCATCAACACCTGCAGGCTGGCGACGTCGCCGAACTGCAACAAGCGCGTGTTCGCCTCGATGCGCACCGGCGCCAACCATTCGGTCGCCTCGGAGACTTCGCGCAAGGCAAGGCGCACACGCTCCGCCAGCGCATCGGCATCTTCGCTGAAGCGTTGGATCGCCGTCCGCGCCTTGTCGTCCAGTCCGTGTCCGGGAAAGGCCCCATAGAGCAGCGCCGCATGGCGAGCCACCAGCAGGCCGGCGTAAGGATGTTGAGCGCTGGCGCGGGCCACCCCGCGCCGCCAGAGCGCGACCTTGCCCAATGGATCGTCATCGTGCACAAAATCCATGGGATAGCCGTCGCTGCGCAGTCGAGGCTGTTGCTCCCACTCCCACCAGCCGTTGTCATGTTGGCCGATCGCCAGCATGACGGCGTCATAGGGAGACGGTTGCGCAAAGTCCCGGTTGCCCCAATGGCGGCAGAAGGCCTCCGCCATCATCGCATGGGAGGTCTGATGGATGCAGAGCAGCCGACCATCCCCGAGAGCGCGGACGATCATGATTCCTCTTCGCCCAGCATGCGGTAGATAAAGACGAATAGACCGATGGCGACGCCGAGCAACAGACTCACGAACGCTTCGAGCCAGCCCAGGCGCAGCGCACGCGCAACTGCAAAATGGCTGACGCCCAGGCCGATGGCGCCCGCCGCCACCTCAGCGGGCACCGGCGCTTCGGCGCCCGGCGTGAAATGAACGGCCTTCTGCATCTTGTCGATCTGCGCTTCGGATTGTTCGCCGGCCCAGCGCAGATAGAACGGCAGGGCCAGGGCGGTCAGCGCAGCGCTGAGCATCATGCGTAAAAACGCCCACATCCGCATCACCCTCGCAAAATGCGCGTAATCTGCTCCAGATGCAATGCATCGTGCAGCCCGACCTGCATCAGGGCGTCGTCCATCGTGAAGTGGCCACGCTCAGGATGAATTGCGGAACGTCGCCATTGCGCCTCGCTCAAAGATTCAAACAGGGCGGCGAATTCCTGACGCGAGGCGTGCAGCTCGGCCAGCGCTGTGCGCAAGTCCTGTTCGTTGTAGCGAAATTCGATCGCCATCCGTTCATGATCGTACGCCTGAAGCTTTGGCTCCTCTTCCCGCAGCATCTGGCGCACGCGGCTTTGAAAGATGCGGTCGAAGTCGCGCAGATGGCAGACCACCTCCAGGACCGTCCAGCCTCGTTCGCCGTCCGCTGGGTCGCGGCGCGTCGTTGCAACGTCCTGGCTCACATCGGCGAGCATGAACTCAAGGACGGCCAGCGTGTGACGCATCAGTCGAATGTGGCCGGCGCGTGCACGGGCCACGTCGCAGTCAAGTCCCATCGCAACACCTTTCGATATGCATGAAAACCTTTTCCCCATTTTACTCCGAAACAAACGCGGACGAGAAACAACGACGAGAAACAATGCTGGAAGAAACAATGTCGGAAGAAACAATGTCGGAAGAAACAATGTCAGAAGAAACAATGTCGGAAGAAACAACATCGATGGTATAATCAGCCAGCCGATGCAGTTGCGGTTCACCATCAGGGGGATAACGGAATGGCGACGACGACGGTCACCTTGGAACGCAAACGCGAAACCCTCCTGGCGCCGACTCGTTTCTGGGAAGTCGACGCCATGCGCGGGGTGGCGATCATCACCATGATCGTCTACCACACGCTGTGGGATCTCTGGTATTGGCGCGTGTTGCCCGACATCGTGCTGTGGGACGGTTTTTGGAAATATTGGCAGCGCTTCACCGCCGGCACCTTTTTGATCCTGGTCGGCGTCTCGATGACCCTGGTGTATCGTCGCGAACGCAGCCGCCGAGGGCCCGATGCGCCTCTCTTTCCGAAATTTTTGGGTCGCGGGCTGAAAATCTTTGGCTTTGGCATGATCATCACCCTCGTCGTGGGGCTTTCTGGCGTGGGTTATGTGGACTTTGGCATCTTGCACCTGATCGGCGCCTCGACCATTCTGGCGTATCCCTTTCTGCGCTTCACCTGGCTCAACTTCGGCCTCTGGGTGGCGTTTTCGGCGGTGGGCCGGTGGCTTCTGACGGTGCATTTCGACGGCCGCTGGGTTCCGGTGATCATAGGCTCCTACGCCACGATCTTTTTTATCAACGGTCGTTGGCTCGCGCCGCTGGGCATTACGCCGAACTATTACGCCGCAGTGGACTATTTCCCGCTCATTCCCTGGTTTGGGGTGATTCTGTTGGGCGTCTGGTTCGGCAACTGGTTCTACACAGACAATCGTCGCCTCCTGCCGCTGCCGGAGTGGGGTGATTTCGCTCCGATCCGTGGGCTGCGCTTTCTCGGACGACACTCTTTGTTCATCTATCTCATTCATCAGCCTGTGATCCTGGCCATTCTCTTCCTGCTCGGCATCGTGCGGCTCTAGGCGCTTCTGCCACTGCGCCGGGAAAGACGCCGCAGAGAGCGCAAAGACCTTCTTTCTGCGCGCCCTGCATTTCCGCAGCATTCCTGCAGCGGACCTCCGTTCTTCTTGCCTTCAAATCTTCATATGCAAAACTAACGACGCGCATATGCACTTCAGACATTCCTGCGCTATGCTCAAAATCGAAAAGCACGATGAAAAGTAGTGAGCGTTGTGAGACCTGCAAGGGAGTGATTTCCAGGATATCTCGGTAAATGAAAGGAGGATTTCCTATGACGAGCATTACCCGGTGGGATCCCTATCGCGAGCTGACTGCAATGCGACAGTTGATCGATCGCTTCTTCGAGGACGACTTCACCCGCTTCCCGAGCCTGTGGGAGCGCCGGCCTGAGACAATTCCGCTGGCGTTGGACGTGGCCGAGAAAGATGATGCGTTCATCATCAAGGCGTCGCTCCCGGGCGTGCCTGCAGAGGATGTCGAAGTGACGCTGACCGACAATGTCCTGACCATCAAGGGTGAGGTCAAAGAGGACAAGGAGATCAAAGAGGAGAACTATCATCTGCGCGAGCGCCGCTTCGGCACCTTCATGCGCAGCGTGACGCTGCCTGCGCCCGTAGACGCCGACAAGATCGAGGCCGTCAACGAGAACGGTGTGCTCACGCTGACGCTGCCCAAGGCGGAGTCGGTGAAGCCGAAACGGATCGAGGTCAAGAAGGTCGTCAACAGCTAATAGGGTTCTTCCTTCTGGTGGAGAGGCCGGACTGCACAGTCCGGCCTTCTTTTTTCCTTCAGCCGTTCACCCGGTGCGGCTTCTGGCGATATGTTCTCGCCGGGCCGTTCTGTCACGCCGGGGGGCGATTGGCTCATTGCGCCGACCTTCGCCATTCTTCAGAGCGATTTATTTCTGCGTCCGATGCATTTCTGGTATGCTGCGGGAGGAAGCCTTGAATAGATTTCGAGATGCGTTCAGGCGATCTCGGTTTCTGCCAGGAAATCTGAACGCGCCCGCTTTTTCAGGAGATCGATCATGACGACGCCCTCTGACCTGTTGACGCACGCACAGGCGCTCTCCGGCCAGTTGATCGACTGGCGCCGCAACATTCACATGCATCCTGAGCTGAGCTTTCAAGAGCAGCGCACTGCAAAGCTGGTTGTAGACGAGCTAACCAAGATGGGAATGGAAGTGCAGTCCGGCGTCGGCAAGACCGGCGTCGTTGGATTGCTGGGCGAGGGCAGGCCGGTGGTGGCGATCCGCGCCGATATGGACGCGCTGCCGATCGATGAACAGAACGACGTCCCGTATCGCTCGCAGACGCCCGGCGTGATGCACGCCTGCGGCCACGACGCCCACACGGCGATCCTGTTGGGCGTCGCCCGGCTGCTTTCGACGATGCCGGATCGCCCGGCCGGTCAGGTTCGTTTGCTCTTTCAACCCAGCGAAGAAAACACCGATGAAGAAAACAAATCCGGCGCCGTGCGCATGATCGAAGACGGCGCGCTGGAGGGCGTCGACGCCGTGATTGCGTTGCATGTGGCCAGCGATCTGCCCAGCAAACGCATTATGATCGCCGATGGATACGCCAGCGCCAATGAGGATTCCTTCGAGGTCTGGCTGCGTGGCACCGGCGGCCATGGCGCTTATCCTCACCAGGCCGTCGATCCCACTTTCATTTTGGCGCAAGTTCTCAACGCCATTCATGGCATCCGCGCCCGCCGCATCGATCCGGCGAAAGCCGCCGTGATCTCGATCGGCGCCATTCACGCCGGAACCGCCACCAACGTGATCCCTAGCGAGGTCTATCTTTCCGGCACCATGCGCAGCTTTGAAGACGCTGTGCGCCAACAATTGCGCGACGAACTGGCGCGCGTGCTGGAAATCACCCACGTCTTTGGCGGCGATTTCGAGCTGAAGCTGCGCCCCGGCTATCCTTCGCTCTACAATGACCCCGACGTGGCGCGGCTGGTGCGCATCTCGGTGCGCGACCTGGTCGGCGCGCAGGCGTTGCTGGAGCCAGAGCCGATGATGGGCGCCGAGGATTTCAGCTACATGACGCGCAAGGCGCCCGGCGCCATGTTGATGCTCGGCGCCAAAAAAGACGACCTCGACCGACCGCATCATACGCCGATCTTCGACATCGACGAGTCGGCCATGCCTTTGGGCGTCGCCATTCTGGCCGACGTCGCCTGTCGCCTCCTGCGACAAAAAAGTGAGTTGAGCGCGGCGTGAACGTCTATATTTCGCTGCTTCAGCGCAACCGCAACTTTCGCAATTTATGGCTGGCGCGCGTCGTCAGCAATCTCGGCGATTGGTTCAACCTGCTTGCTTCGGCGGCCTTGATCGCCCACTTGAGCGGCGCCGGCACGGCGATCAGCTTCCTCTTTTTGGCGCGCTTTTTGCCGCTCTTTGTGATGAGCCCCTTTGCGGGCGTGCTGGCCGATCGCTATGAACGTCGCACGCTGCTGATCTGGACCGACATTCTGCGCGCCGTCGTCGTCCTCGGCTTTCTGCTCGTGGACCGACCCGAGCGCATCTGGCTGCTTTATCTTTTGACCGTATTGCAATTCATGTTGAGTGCGGTCTTCACACCTGCCCAACAGTCGTATCTCCCGGCTGTGGTGGACAGAGAGGACCTGGTCACAGCCAACGCGCTGGACAGCTTCACCTGGAGCACGATGCTGGCGCTTGGGGCGCTGCTCGGCGGCGTGGCGACAGCCTTTCTCGGCGTGCAGGCGGCGTTTTTGCTCGATGCGCTCACCTTTCTTATCTCGGCCTGGTTTTTAGCGCACGTCACTGTGCGCAGTCGCGCTCAGGCCTCGGCGCAAGATGGCCGGTCGGCCGTGCGTCGGGCGTTTGTGGAGATCGTCGAGGGCATGCGCTACCTGGGCGCGCAGCCTGTGTTGTTGACCTTCGCGCTCGTCAAGGCCGCCGGCGCGCTGGTGTGGGGCAGCGTTAATGTCCTGGAAATCCCGCTGGCGGAGAATGTCTTCCCGCTGCGCGGCAGCGGCACGCTCAGCCTTGGGCTGATCTACGCTGCGGTGGGCGTTGGCACCGGCTTTGGACCAATCCTGCTGCGCGCCTGGCTGGGCGATTCCTGGGGCGGCCTGCTCAAGGCGGTCTCGGTTGGCTTTTTTGCCATGACGCTCGGCACGCTAGGGTTGGCGATGGCGCCCTCGCTCGGCTGGGTGCTCGGCGCCACCGCTGTGCGCGGCGTCGGCACCGGCGCGCTGTGGGTGTTCTCCGCCGTGTTGCTGCAGCTCTTACTGCCCGATCGGTTGCGGGGACGCGTCTTCGCCTTTGAATTTGCTGCGCTGACGCTCACCCAGTCCATCAGCACGCTCTGGGCCGGCTACGCCTATGACAACCTGGGGTGGAGCCTGGGGGAGACGCTGTTCAGCGCAGGCGTCGTCAGCATTTTCGCAACCGCCGGCTGGATGCTCTTTTACTTGCGCGTGCGAGAGCGCTCCGCCCTTCTCGCCGAGGCGGAGCGATAGACGAGCTTTATCGCCGTCGGCTCATTTACGCCTGAAGCGTTATGATTTCGGTTTGGGCTGATGGACGCGACAATAGGGCGAACCGGCCATCGGCCTGTTCTTGCAAGGCTTGCCGGCGGCCGTGAGGGCGGCGCAGGCGGCGGGAGCCGTCGCCGGAGAGATTTTCTCATCCTCTTTTGTGTCGATCGCTTTTGCACCGACGGCCGACGCTTCGGTTGGCGTCGTTCCTTCCACAGCCTGGCGCAGACGGGTGAACTCCTCGCCGAATTCTTCTGCAATGCGCTCCGGGTCGGGCACAAGGCCGGCGTCCGCCACAATGCCTAGCGTCACTTCGCCGTTGTAGCTGAGGATGCTGATCCCCATCCCAAGGTCGCCGGGGTGAGGCACCCAGAAGGTCATGCGCGCGACCGGGGCGCCGGCCAGGTGCAGCAATTGCCGCGGCCCGGCGACGTTGGTCATGACGAGCGTCGCCTTGCTCCCAAAGATGCTGACGGCGATGTCTTCCATCGGTTTGGGCGTGCGACCGAAGAGATTGAGGATGCCCAGAAAGACTGCAGCCTCCGGCGACTGTTTGATCGCGTCCATGTTGCGCTTGGTCGCCTTCAGCCGTTCCAACGGTTCGGCGACGCCGATGGGAAGATCAAGGAAGACCAACCCAAAGCGGTTGCCAAGCTCGAACGCGCGGTCGGGCCTCCTCAAGTCCACCGGCACGACGGCGCGGATGGTCATGCCGTCGACATCCGCGCCCCGCTCTCGCATGTAGCGGCGCAGGGCACCGGCCATGGCCGCCACCAGCACATCGTTCACCTTGGCGTTGGTCGCCTTGCCGATGCGCTTGACCTCCGGCAGGGCGACCGGCTCCGACCAGGCCACGCGCTTCGGCAAGCCAAGAGGCCCCTTGAGAGGGGAGGCTGGGTCCGGTGGTTTCAGCAACGTTCCCGCCGCCACCCCGACGCTGCGGGCGGCCATTTGCACCAGCTCCGCCACCTGCGAAGGATGAAGCGCCAAATTGGCGCCTGCGCTGAGCGCGCGTACAGACTGGTCGATGACGCGCGCCACCGGCCGCGCCAGCGCATCGAGCAGTCCTGCGCGCGGCGGTCGCGGCGCGCGGATTTCCCGCTCGATCGGCGCGTCCGGCTCCGCGTCGAACAAGACCTGCGAGACCGCCATCATCGCCGTGCCATCTCCGATGCAGTGGTGGAAGCGCAACACCAGCGCGCTGCCTTCGCCGACGCCGTCCACGACATGCGCCTGCCACAGAGGGCGTCGATAGTCGAGCGGTGTGCTGGCGATGTCGCTGAGCAGATCGAACAGCGCCTTTCTATCGCGCGGCTCCGGAAGGGCGATGTGATGAAAGTGTTCTTCAATGGAAAAATAAGGGTCGTCCTCCCAGTGGGGAACAGGGTACGGGAATCCCTTTTCGATCACGCGCTGCCGAAATCGTCGGAAATAGAGAAGGCGATGGGCGAACACCTGTTTGGTGCGCTCGAAATCGAGCGGTTCTTTGGTCAGCGCAACGCCGGTCACCATCGCCAGGTTGGTCGGGCCGTCCATGCGATACCAGGCGGCGTCCACCGGGTCCATCATTTCGACTTTTCTGCTCATCGGGCGCCTCCCTTGGGGTGAAGGTTCTGAATAGCCGGCCAGGCGCAGCGATGGACTGCACCTGGCCGGTTGTTTGAATTCCTTGCCAATCCTCTACAGAGAAACAGTGCGTGCGAGCGAAGCGATGAGGCTATTATCTTGGGATTTTCAAGAGACGTCAAGCACTTTGCGGTTCCCGTACAGCCGCTGGTAGAACTCCTTAAATTCGCCGTTGCGGATCGGCTCCCACCACCAGCGGTTTTCGACATACCAGCGCACGGTCATGCGGATGGCCTGTTCGTGCGTGTATTGCGGCTCCCACCCCAGCGCCTTGAGCTTGTCGACGTTCATGCAGTAGCGACGATCGTGCCCCTGGCGATCTTCGACGTGCTGGATCAGGCTGCGAGGCTTGCCCAGCTCGTCGAGCAGAATCTCCACCATCTCCAGATTGGTCATCTCCTTGCCGGTGCCGATGTTGTATGTCTCGCCGATCGCGCCTTTGTGGAGCACCACGTCGATGCCGGCGCAGTGATCGAGCACGTACTGATAGTCGCGCATCTGTTTACCGTCGCCGTAGACGGGCAGCGGCATGTCGTTGAGCGCATTGGTGACGAAGAGCGGCACCACCTTCTCCGGGTACTGGTAGGGGCCGATGTTGTTGGCGCCCCGGCTGATCGTCACGGGCAACCCGTAGGTGATGTAATAGGCGTTGACCATATGATCGGCGCTCGCCTTGCTGGCGGCGTAGGGGCTGCGCGGGGCGAGACAGTCGCTCTCCAGGCTGCGATGGTCGCCATGGATGTGCCCATACACTTCGTCGGTGCTGATCTGGTGATAGCGCAAATTGCCTGCCTTGCGCGCGGCTTCGAGGAGGACGTAGGTGCCATAGACGTCGGTGCGAATGAATGCGTCCGGGTCCAGGATGCTGCGGTCGACGTGGCTCTCCGCCGCAAAGTTGATGATCGTGTCGATGTGGTAGGCGCGAATCGCCGCCTCCACCGCCGGCGCGTCGCAGATGTCCCCGCGCACGAAGCGCATGCGGCTGCCGTGCCTGGCCTGAATGTCCTGCAAATTCTCCAGACGCCCCGCATAGGTGAGCTTATCGTAGACGACGATGGTGTAGTCGGGATACTTGTCGAGCATGTAGCGCACGAAGTTGCAGCCGATGAAGCCGGCGCCGCCGGTGACCAACAGGTTTTGCATAACTCCTCCTGAAACGATGAACGGTGGGTGCGTCGAAATGAGGACGCCCAAACACACCAAACTGCAGCGTCAATAGCCGCCGGCCGATGACCTTCCATACAATCGGCGCCAGGTGCGCATCAGGCGGCGTTTACGCCCTGGTTGGCGAAAGGCCGGCAAGGGGAATTCAATCGAAAGCGTCAGGCTCGGCAGCGTTCGACATCCGGCGAGGAGCCAATCCGCCGAGCCGTTCAGGCCGGCGACGCGCGCCATCGGCAGCCAGCGCTCCTGCTCTTCGCGTGCGCCGCTTAGCCCGAGAAAATTGACATCTTCGACGAGATGCAGGCGGGCGCCGTCGATCACCTCCAGCAGACGCCGCCAGCGCTCGAGTAGGGTTTCATGGACCATCTCGATTTGCTCCACACTGCCTGTGTTCGGCGCCATTTCGGCTGCATAATTTTGAACCGCCTGAAACGCCGGCAGCAATGCATCGATGTAGAAGACGACATGCACCGTGGAGACGCGCTCCACGATGTGCGTCAACAGCTCCACCTGTCGTGGAGTGAGATCGAAGTACGGCCCTGGTTCGAAGACGCGCCACTCGCCGTAGGCGCGCGTGAGGCGACGCATGCGCTCCGCCACTTCCGCCGTCAGTTGCGCGGCCGCGCGCGCCTCCTCGGCGACGCTGCCTGCGCTCAGCCGGTACATCGGCGCCAGCGCAGGTGGCTTCAACGCCTCCTCCACCGGTGGAGGCGGAATGCGCTGTCGCCAGCGATGCAGCGCAAGCGCCAACGCCGGCACAGAAGGGATCGTGGAGGTTGCAGCTCTGGCCTCGATCAACTACAACAACCCTACCTTTGAATGGTCTCCCAGCGTCATCTTGTAGGCCTTGGGCTTGATGGGGCTGTAGGTGACTTCCACATCGCGGCCGATGATGCTGTCCTCGATGCGGCTGGGAACGTTGATGATGCGACTGTGATCCAGCACGATGCTATGCTCGATCTCGCTGTTTTCGATCACAGTGTGATGATAGATGCTTGTGAACGGGCCGACGTAGCTGTTGATAATGCGCGTGTCCTCGCCGATAATCGCCGGGCCGCGGATCACGCTGTTGATGATCTCGGCCCCGCGCTCGACGGTGACCAGGTGGTCGATCTTGCTGTCGCGATCGACGTAGCCTTCCACCTTGTGCTCCAGCTCCGCCAACACCCGGTTGTTCGCTTCCAGCATGTCGATCGGCTTGCCGGTGTCGATCCACCAGCCCCGATGGATGTACGGGTGCACGGAAAAGCCATGTTCGATCAGCCACTGGATGGCGTCGGTGATCTCCAACTCCCCGCGCCAGCTCGGCTTGATGTTGTTGACGGCGGTGAAGATATTGTGGTCGAACATATAGATGCCGACGAGCGCGAGGTTGCTGGGCGGGTTGCGCGGCTTTTCGATGAGGCGAACGATGGCCCCGCGCTCGTCTAGCTCCGCCACGCCGTAATGTTGGGGCTGGTCCACCTCGGTGAGCACGATCTGGCTGTTCCAGTCGCTCGATGCAAACTCACGGATCAACCCGCTGATGCCGCCCTGGATCACGTTGTCGCCGAGGAACATGACGAAGCGTTCGTCGCCGAGAAAGTCCCGGCTGATCTTGACGGCGTGCGCCAGCCCCAACGGCGCTTCCTGCTGGATGTAGGTGATTTTCACTCCCCAGCGCCGCCCCTGACCGACCGCCTCGCGGATCTCCGGGCCGGTGTCGCCGATCACGATGCCAATGTCGTTGATGCCGGCCTCTTTGATCGCTTCGATGACGCGGAAGAGGACAGGCTTGTTGGCCACAGGGACCAGTTGTTTGGCGCGGTTGAAGGTGATCGGATACAGGCGCGTGCCCTTGCCGCCGCTGAGAATGAGACCCTTCATAATTCTTGTTCCTCGCTTGTGTTCAGCGTTCTGTCATGGACAACCCGAAGCCAGACACTCAAAGCCAGACGGAGCCTGGCGGTGCAAAAGAGCTGTTCAAGATTCCGCGTTCAACAGCACCGCCCCCAGCAGATGCGCCTGGACGCGCTCCAGGATCGACTTCGCCCGCAGCGCCTGCGCTTTTTGCGTGCTGCCGCTGTTGACGAGCATCACCACGCCGTCCACCTGGCTGGCCCACAGCGCCGCATCGGTGACGCTCAACAAGGGCGGCGCATCGATGAGCACGTAATCGGTCAGCGCCGTCAGCTCGCTCAGACGTTCTCCCAGGCGCTTGGCGCTGAGCAACGCCACCGGATTGCCGACGACCGGCCCGCTGGTGAGCAGACGCAAATTGGCGACTGACGTTGTCTGCAAGGGCGGCTGCCCGCCGCTCTCCAGCCATTGCGAAAGCCCCTGGGCGTTCGACAGGCCAAAGAGTTCATGATGCCGCGGCTGGCGCAGATCTCCGTCCACCAGGATGACGCGATCCCCCGCCTGAGCCATCACCACGGCGAGGTTGGCCACCGCCTGCGTCTTATCTGTGCTGGCGTCCACCGCCGCCAGCAAAATGGAGCGCAACGGTTTCTCCAGGCTGGAAAACTCCAGACTGGTGCGAAGGCTGTGATAGGCTTCCGCCACAGCGCCGTGGGGTTCAGAAAGCGTAATCAGATTCATGGTTCCATCCTTACTTTGCCGATCTCGACAAAATCGCCGTCGCCCACCTGAAGCCGCTCACCGTTTCGCCAGTCATACATGCCGACGATGACGGCGTACTCCCCCGCCCTCGTGAGGGCGGGTGGGGGCAACAGCACCGTTTGCGCGCCTCGCCATCCTTTCGGCCAGGCGGAAGCAGGCAACAAACTGACGCCGTCGGCCGGCGCGCCATCCCACTGCGCAACCTTGCGTCCATCGGCGTCAAGCGCCTGCACGAAGATCGAATAATCCACTTGCGGGCGCGCGTCGGCCCGCCAGAAGAGCGTCACAGGCGTTGGCTCTCCGCTGCGCACAACCTCTGGCAGCGTGAAGCCTTCCAGGTGAAGGCCATCGGCGAACGCTGCATCCACAACCTGTGCGGGCGCGCCCGCATCCGGCGACAACCGCATCCACCGCCGTTGCGCGCGGTCCCAGGCAAAGCCGCCCAGCCGGACGAGCGTCCCTTCCTGGAGAAGCGGCGCCGTCGGTTCAACCTGGCGCACCTTCAGGCGCGCGCCGGCGTCCCAGCCCTCGTCGCCTGCATACACGCCGACGCCGAGCGCAAAGCGATCGGCGTCCAACGTCCACGGCAGCGTCTGCACCAGCACAGGTGCATCCGGCGTCCATAACGATGTAGGATACCACAGGACGGCGGTCGGCGGATAAAAGCGCGTGTCGTAAATCGCTTGCAGTTCGCTGTCGAGATAGGCGACGTAAAAGCGAAAATCTTCATCGAGCGGACGCAGCGCCTCCCAGATCAGCGTGGTCACCAGCTCGCCGTAGCGATCGACGCCGACGCCATAGCTGCGCAGCCTCAGCAGGTCATCGGTCTCGTTGCCGAAGACGACCGAGACCTCCTGCAGCTCAACGTTGTCAGGCGGTTGCACAGTCGGCTGCCACGCCGTGTAGAATTCGGGCGGCGGCGTTTTCGAGGGCGCCCCGCGCTGCAACAGCAGATAGCCGTCGCCGGCTGCGGCAACGCCGAACTCGCCTGCCAACAATGCATCGACGCTGCGCTTCAGGTCGTTCGGATGTTGCGGCCACGCCGGGCCGGTGACGTCGAGCAGCACGTAGTCGGCGTCGTCCACGCGCGGAAAAATGTAGAGCGTGCGGCGCCCACTGACGTGCGGATTGAGGCGATCTTGCGCAGAGACGGCGGCCTCGGGCGGAATCTGCGCAAGGATGGCCTGGGCGCGGCGATGATGCTCGGTGACCGTCAGGGGCAAATGATGGCCGCTCCCCGGCAGATAACCCCACAGCCGCTGCCCAACCAACGCCCCGCCCAGCACGACGAACGCCGCCGCTGTCTGAAACGCGAAAGCGTTGCGCTGTTTCGGCGACGCCTGGCTCCATCTTGCGTTCACGCGCGCGGCCCCCATGACGGCGGCAAGCATCACGAACGGTGAGACAGGCGCAGCATAGATCAACGTGGTGACCTGGTGCATGGGGGCGAAATCGGCCAGCAGGTTGATAGCCAGCGAGGGCAGCGCCAGCAGCAGCACCTCAGGCGCCAGCAACGCCGTGAACCCGACCGGGAGCAGCAGCTCGAAGAAGTAGCGTCCGACGTCGGCGCGCTGGAGCTGCGCCGCAATCACGTCGGGCCGCGTCGCCAGCGTCGCCAGCTTTTCAAACGTCGTCTCGCCGAGATAGGCGTAGCGCCCCCAATGGATATTGCCGCCCGCCGCCGCCTGTTGAATGCCGAACACCGCCAGCAGCGACCAGCCGCCTCCCAGCGCCATCGTCGTCAGGCCGAGGCCAGGCCGACGCAGGGCCAGCCACGCGTAGAGGCCGATCATGGCGACCAGCAGGCCGATCTCCTCCTTGCAAGAGGCGGCGAGAAGGGCGAACAGCGCAAACCTGCGCGTGCGTCCGGCGACCAGGAAATAGAAGGCCGCCATCAAAAAGGTCGGCGCCAGCGTGACCGGATGGAATTCCAACCAGTTGGCGGCCTGAATCGTGGGGTTCAGCAAAAAGGCCAGGGCGAAACTCAGCGCCAGCCAACTGCTCAAGCCGCGCAGCCTTGCCAGCGCGTACAACGGCAGCGCGCCGAGCGCAACGACCGTCGCCTGGAGAACGAGCAACAATTCCGGCGAAGGATGAAGACGGTAGAGCAACGCGATCGGCAGCAGAATCGGCTCGACGTGATAGCCGAGGCGGTTCGTCAGATCGACCTCTTGATTGGTGATGCGAAACCAGTCGCCGTGCGCCGTATTCCAAATCGTCTGGTTCAGGTTGCCCATGTCCAGGGCGCGCGACTCAAAGGCGTGGTAACGCAGGAGCGTCAGGTGGCTGAAATAGAGCGCATACAACAAAACCGCCAGCGCAAGCAGCGCCAGCGGCAAGTGATGCATCAAAAGCCGTGTCGAGCGCGGATCGGATGGATTCACGCGAAAACTGTTGAAATTACGCAGTCTTGGGAGCGCCGACGCGGCCGGGCTGGACTTCCGGCTTGATGACTCTGCGTGGGCTGGGCCGCGGAATGGCGCCCAGCACCGGCACGCCCAGCGCCCGTTCGATGGCCGCCGGCGTGCGCAGCATGTCTGCTTCCATCCATGTCAACAGCATGACGACGGCGACGCCTAGCAGCAGCCCGAGCACGGCCCCTGCGATAGCGTTGAGCATCGGCTTGGGCTGCACCTGCGTATAGCTGATGTCCCGGCTGCGAATTTTGACCTCGATCTGGTCGCGTTTATCCTGCTGGGCGTAGTAGGCGGTGCGTTCCTCATAGAACTCATCGGCGAAGCCCAGGGCCGCCAGCTTCGCCACTTCGCCGTCTGGGTTGCGCACCTGAATTTTGATCGTAAAGGTGCTCGAATCCGGCTCGATCTGAGTGTTCGCCAGCAGGTCGTAAGGATTCATGTCGAGTTGCTGACGGGCGATCACGCGCGCCGCCACCTCCGGCGTGCGCAGATTGGCGGTGAAGTTGCGCATCAAATCTTTGGCGGTGTTGCCGAGTCCCCAGTCGGCGCGGGCGGGCACGGTGCTGACTTCCACCGTGGCCTGGTAGAGCCGTTTTTGGAAATTGCTGATGGCGAACGCTCCCAGCGCCGCCAACACCACGGCGACGACCACAATCCACCCGTATTTGCGCAAGATGCGAAGATATTCCCGTGCAGACATTAGATCTCTTCTCTGTGTCGAACGTTTCTGCTTCCTTTGCCTATCTAACGTGTGTAAGCATAACTTTGTTCACAGGCAAAGTCAACATCGACGGGCAAACGCGCTTGCCCACGGCTTGTGCGCCCGGCAAGTGCGTCCAGCGCGTCAAAACCCTGGGCCGAAAAGGACGATCAGAATCACGGCAATCACGGCGAAGACGCCGAACTCGACCAGCACGCGTTTGGTCAGCCGTCCCTGCAGGCTCTGCAGCGCAATGCCGATGGCCAGGTAAAAGCTCAGCAGCAGCAACAACCCTCCGGTCAGGCCGGGCAGCAGCGGCCAGTAGTTCAACGCCCATGTCATTTCACCCAGCAGGAGGCCCACGACTGCGCTGTAGATCAGCACGCGGCGCGTCTCATCGGAAGAGGTGCGCAGCAGCTCCACGGCCAGCAGCGTCGCCGTCAGCGCGATCAGCGTGCCCGAAAGCAGGCTGCGCGTGCGCGCCTGATAAACGAACAGGAAGAGCAACAGTGCCACGCCGTAGGCCAGTGCATCCAGCCAGAGACGGGCGCGGCGAAACCCCGGTTGGCCCGGCTCCACCGTAGCGTACAGGCTGAAAAAGGCGATGGTCAACAGAACGCCCGCCGCCAGGATCACCAAAATCTGCAACAAGCGCGTCGGCAGGCTGGGAAGCAGCACCACGGTGATGATAGACATGGCGGCCGGCAGCGCCCAGTAGGCCCAGGTCAATCCCAGCCGGTTCGCCTGGCGTTTGGGATGCAGCCGAATCAGGCTTTCGGCGCCCGCGGAGGCTGCAATCGCCAGAAAGATGCCCATGATCGTCGTCGAAGTCAGCTCGATCTCGGCGGGCGTCCCGAAGGCGCGGAAACGAATCACGATGGAAGGAATTTCCACGATAAGGCTGAGCCCAAACCCAAAGACGAGCACCCAGGTCGTGACGCTGATGCGGTCGCGGTAATCCAGGCCGGAAAGGTCGGCGCGCGGGCGCCACCGCCACCGTTCCCACAATCCTTCTCGCCAGATGCTCCACCGATTGATTTGCATAGTGTATCTTTGTGTACAATACTTTTGCGTTTTGCACAAAATTGCCGACGGATTTTTCGAGCCTTCAACGGGCCGGCGCTATGACCGATTGCACTTTCGTCGATTTTCACATCACCATACACGGCTCTCAGGCGCCTTACCTTGTGCACGCTTCCTATCGTCAGTACACAGCCGCCGGCCGTTTCGACGAGGACGCCGGCGATCCGGCGTGGCTCCATCGCCTGGAGCGAATGGCCGCTGCGCACGGCCATCCGGGCCGCAACGTCATCGAAGAGATCGGCGCGTTGCTGTATGAGCGGCTCTTCCGCCAGGATGTGCGCGATCTCTGGATGCGCGCTTGCGCTGACCTGGACCAGGGAGCCGCCGGCGTCTGCCTCCGCCTGATGGCGCAGCCGCCGGCCGTGGCGGCGCTGCCCTGGGAGATGTTGCTCGACCCTGACCGCAACCTGGCGTTCGCACGCAGCCTGCGGACGCCGCTGGTGCGCGCAGAGACCCAGTTGCGCCACGTGGGGCGAGTGCGCGCGCTGCGCGGTGAGCTTCCCTTGCGCATGCTGGCCGTGTTGCCCGAAGACCCCACGGCCCAGATCGACGCCGCCGCAGAGACGCGACGGCTTGAGGAGGCGCTCGGCGCGCTGAGCGCAGAGGTGATCGACGTCGCCGTATTGAAAGGCCGTTTCAGCGTGGTGGATTTGCGCCAGATGATCGACCATTTACGCCCGGACATCGTGCACATCACCACGCACGGGCAGCCGGAGGGTGTGCTGTTTTGGCAAGGCGAGACGCCCACGCTGACGTCGGCGGCGGCGCTGCGCACTGCGTTTGACGACGCCGAAAGCGTCCGGATGGTCGTGTTGAACGCATGCGCCACCGCGCAAGGCGCGTTGAATCGCAGCCTGGCTTCCATCGGCGCTCAACTGCTTCAGAGCGGCGTCCCGGCCGTCGTCGCCATGCAGTCTGCGATTGAAGAGTCGATCGCCGGCGAATTTACGCAGCACTTCTATCAGGCGCTGTTCACCGGTCCGTGCCCAGGCGTCGCGCCGAGCGCCATGAGCCAGGCGCGCTCGAGCCTCTATGCGCTCAACCCCGACAGCATCGGCTACGCGACGCCGGTGCTCTGGCTGAATGCGCCAGACGTCGCCCTGTTCGACGCCGCGCAGCTGCCGGCGTCGATCTTTCGTCCTCAGCCGCCTCAGGCGCCTTCCCCGCACGAAGTGGAGGCGTTGCGAAAACGCCTGGCCGAGGCGGAAGCGTGGCTGGCCGGATTGACGCCGCCGGATGCAGTCGTGTCGTCCCCTTCTTTACGGCCGATGCAGCGAATGTTTCAGGAGCTGCTGCGCGAGATCGAGGACCTGCTCATCCAGGCGCGCCGTCTGGACGCCGAACCGCACACGGAACGCACCCTGAAACAATACGGCGAGAAGCTGAAGGCGATCGACGCCAACCGGGAAGCCGCCGACCGCCTCGCCGCCATCCTACGCGAGGCGCAGGATTGATGTGAACGCCGCGCATGAGACAAAGGCTGCGCATCGAAGAACGCAGGCGAGCGGTCAGCTTCGGGGCGTCTTCTTGCCTCAAGAGCGAGGCTTGCGCCAAACGCTGGCGTGGCTGCGACTTGCAATGCTCTACGGCGTAATATGCGCCTTGATCGCAGCTGGCGGCCTGTTGTGGCGCACAACGCTGGAAGGGGGCGTGGGACTGCAGCGAGTTCCTGTCCGCAGCCTGGCGGGAGGCGTGCAGCCGCCGTTCGTCGGCGTCAACCTCCAGATCGACGCGTATGCGCCTGAACAATTCGCCCTCAGGTTGCAAGAACTGCGCGCGGCCGGCTTTGGGTGGGTGCGCTTTCGCCTGGAGTGGCGAGACCTGGAGCCTGCTCCGGGACAATGGACCTGGGACGTCGCCGATCGCGTGCTGGGGCAGGTGGCGAGCGCGGGCCTGGAGCCGGTGATCGTGCTCGCCGGCGCGCCGGATTGGGCGTTGAATGCGCTGGATCGCCAGGCTGGCGTGCGCACAGGGCCGCCGGCGGAGTACGCCGACTTCGCACGCTTCATCGAACGCTTTGCGCAACGATACGGCGAACGCGTTCGCTATTATCAAATTTGGGATGAGCCGAACATCGCGCCGAACTGGGGGCGTCGTCATATCAATCCGGTCGAATACGCTCAGTTGTTGCGTAGAGTGACGCCCGCGCTGCGCCAGGCCGACCCCGACGCCGTCATTCTCGCCGCCGCCCTGGCGCCCACCGTAGACCGGGGACATCTGGCCATCGACGAAATTTATTATCTGCAGCGCATGATCGCAGCCGGCGCCGCGCCTTTTTTTGACGTGGTCGCCA
Organism: uncultured Caldilinea sp.; assembly: GCF_937128415.1. Classification (GTDB taxonomy): domain Bacteria; phylum Chloroflexota; class Anaerolineae; order Caldilineales; family Caldilineaceae; genus Caldilinea. The sequence continues at coordinate 129,928 of NZ_CAKZMJ010000065.1, read as the reverse complement.
TCCAACCCTTTGGCTTTGGCTACGGCGCAACCGATCCTCGTCAGCAGCCGGACGTGCTCAACTTCAGCCGCGCCGCCCTGATCCGGCGCGCGCTGGTCGATTCTGGACTCGGCGACAAGCCGATCTGGGCGGTGCGTTTCGGCTGGAACCGTATGCTGAACTCGCCGTGGGGGACGGTGACGCCGCAGGCGCAGGCGCGCTACGCGCGCGACGCGCTGGAGCGGGCGTGGCGCGCCTGGCCCTGGCTGCAGGCGATGGGCTGGGTCATTGACCGGCCGGCGGAAGCGCCGGGCATGCCGGCGTGGGGCTTCGCCCTCACCGACCCCGCCGGGACGCCTGCGCCGGTCCATAGCGCATTGACGGCCTGGTTGCAGACGCCGCGCCAACGCCCCTCAACAGGCGAGGTTCGCGTTCCCTGGGGGGAATGGGTCGCGCTGCTGGCCGCCGTTGCGCTGGCGAGCTGGCGCGGGGTCGCGGCGGCGCAGAGGATCGACTGGCGACGTCTGCTGAATCGATGGCGACGCGCGCCGCAATGGGCGCACGTTCTGGCGTGGACCGGGCTGGCGGTGACCTATCATCTGGCCACATTCCCGCCGTTGATCGGGCTGTGCTGGCTGGCGGCAGCCTGGCTCTGCCTCGCTCAGCCGCGGGTCGGTCTCTGGGTCGCACTGACGCTGATCCCTTTCTATTTCCAGCATAAAGAGCTCGCGTTGGTCGATGTTGTGTTGACCGTCCCGCCGGCGCACGCCCTCGTTCTGGTGTTGTTGCCTGCAGTCGTTGCTGCGCTTCGCCGCCCTCATTCCTCGGATGCTTCCGTCCTCTACTGGTGGGAGCTGGCTCCGCTGCTCCTTTTGCCGTTGACCCTGCTGAGCGCTGTGAACGTCTGGCGCTGGCCTGCCTTTGCACGGGGCGCGTTTGATCTGGTGATGGCGCCCTTGGGGTTGTGGCTGGCGGTGCGCGCGCTGACTGCGGACCCCAGAGAGCGGGGCTGGGCGTCGCTTGCGCTCCTGACGGGCGGCGTGTTGACGGCGCTCGTCGGCCTGGTGCGCTGGCTGGCCGGCCAGGGCGCCGACGTTGACGGCGTTCAACGGCTGGTGGGCCCGCATTTTTCGCCCAACCACACGGCGCTCTATTTGGAGCGCAGCCTGTTCGTCGGGCTGGCGGGATTGGCGCTGATCGACAAACGGCGGCGGATGGTCGTTGCGGCTGCGTTGCTTGCGCTGGCTGCGGCGCTCGTGCTGACGGGCAGCCGCGGCGCGCTGTTCCTGGCCGTCCCGGCGGGGCTGGCGACCTTTGCAGGCTTTCTGCTCTATCGCAGGCCGGCGATCGTGCGTTGGCTGCGCATGCGCCGCAGGCCGGTGCTTTCGACGATGGTTGCGCTGACTGCGTTGCTTGCGCTCATCCTCTTCTGGCAGCAGGAGCGCCTCGCCAATCTGCAGACGGTCGAGCTGCGGTTGACCCTGTGGACGGCGGCCTTTGCGCTCTGGCGCGAGCACTTTTGGGTCGGCGTAGGGCCGGGCGGGTTCTTTTGGACCTATCCCGCCTATTTGCCCGTCGGCGCGGTGGAGGTCGATCAGCTCCACCCGCACAACGTCTGGCTGGAACTGACGACGACCTGGGGCGTGTTGGGGTTGGCCTGGTTTGTGCTATGTGTTTTGGCGCTTCGGGCAGCGTTGCGGCGACGGGTCAATGGCAGTGCAGCCGGTTTCTGGGTGGCGGCGGGCGCATGCGCCGGCCTGGTCGCCGGGCTGGCGCATGCGCAAACCGACGCTTTCATGCTCCTGGCCGATCTGGCGATGTGGAACGCCGTCGCCTGGGCGCTGGCGACGGCGCCCGACCGCTAACTGCTCCGGCCTGTCTCAGCCGAGCGTGCGAAAGACGATGCGACCATCCACCATGGTCAGCACAGGCGTAATGTCGCGAATCTCCTCGGGCGGCGTCGCAAAGATGTCTCGGTCCAGCAACGCCAGGTCGGCGAGCATCCCGACGCGCACCATGCCTTTGACCTCCTCCTGAAATTCAGCGTAGGCGGCGTCGCGCGTGTAGCCGTCGATCAGTTGCGTCAGCGTGAGCCGTTGCACGGGATCGCCTGGCTGCCAGGGTTGGCGCGTCAGTCCGCTCCACATGCCGACGAAGGGGTTCAGGGTCACGACCGGCCAGTCGCTGCCGTAGGCCTGTTGCGCGCCCGCCTCGCGCAGCGTCCGCCAGGCGAAGCTGTAGCGCCACCGTTCCGGTCCGACGCGGCTGGGCCAGACGTCGCCGGCGTTCAGGTCGGGAGGACAATGTGCGGGCTGCATGGAGGCGATGACGCCCAGCTCGGCGAAGCGCGGGATGTCGTCCGGGTGGATCAGCTCGACGTGTTCGACGCGGTGACGGCTGTCTCGGCGTCCGTTGAGGCGTTGCGCCAAGGCGTAGCCGTCCAGGGCGC
>NZ_CAKZMJ010000065.1:0-122500 GCF_937128415.1 uncultured Caldilinea sp. | reverse complement strand
AGAACATCGCTCTGGCGACGTTATCATGACAACGTTATCATGACAACGTGCGGCTTCACTCCTTGTGAAGACTACGTGTGAAGCCAGCGCATGCCTTCTGTTGGCTCGTGTCACAGCGAAGTTTCAGCCGCAATCCTGAGTTTGCCAGACGCCGTCCGCCCTCATCTCGAGGGTGACCGGTGGTTGGAACAAAGAAGCGGCGAGGGCGCTCATGCAAGAGCGGCGATTGAATTTGGATACGCAGTTGCAGGTGAACATTATAGAGGCTGGAGAGGTTTGCGATGAGCAACAATCAACCCATTTTCTTAACGCCGGAAGGCTTGCAGAAGGTGAAGGAAGAGCTAGAGTATCTGACGACGGTGCGTCGCCGCGAGGTGGCCCAGATGATCGCCGAGGCCAAAGCGGAAGGCGACATCAGCGAAAATGCGGGCTACGATGAGGCCAAGACCGCCCAGGGCTTTCTGGAAGGGCGCATCCGCGAGCTGGAAGCCATCCTGAAGAACGCTAAAATTATCAGCGAAGACAACGCTGCGCCGGATGTAGTGGTGATCGGCCGCACGGTCGTGGTGCGCGAAGAAGGCTCCGATCTGGAGGAGGAGTACATGATCGTCGGGCCGCCGGAGGCTGATCCGAGCAACGGCAAAATCAGCAACGAAAGCCCGATGGGTCGCGCGCTGCTGAACAAGCGCGTGGGCGACAAGGCCGTGGTGGATTCGCCGGGCGGCCAGATTGTCTTCGAGATTGTTCAGGTGAAGTGAGTGCGGCGCCCAAACGATTCGGCGACGACGGCGCGCAATTCAATTGCGTCCTAACACAAGGAACTGAGAGGTGATGCTTGAATCTTCCCGCCCATCCGCTGTTCGATCCTGAACGTCTCAGCGATCAAGAGCAATCGCGCCTGAAAAACTTGCAGGGGTTGATCGAGGCGGGCATTGACCCGTACCCGGCCCGCGCCAAACGCACGCACACGATCGCCGCTGCTCGCTCCCTCTACGAACAAGGGAAGAGCGAAGGGCAGGAGGTGAGCGTGGCCGGCAGGCTGCGCCGCATCCGCATCATGGGCAAGATGAGCTTCGCCGACCTGGAGGATGGCACCGGCGTCATTCAGTTGGTGTTGCGCAAGGACTCGCTTCCAGGCGATTTTTATGACAACGTTTGGAAGCGACTGATCGACCTGGGCGATTTCGTCGGGGCCACCGGTCCGCTCGTGGTCACCAAAACCGGTGAACTCAGCGTAGAGGTGCGCGAGCTGCAATTTTTGAGCAAGACGCTCAAGCCGATGCCCGATAAATGGCACGGCGTGCGCGACCGCGAAAAACGGTACCGGCGGCGCTACGTCGATCTGCTCGCCAACCCACCGGTGCGCGAGATTTTTCGCAAGCGCGCCGCCATCGTGCGCGCTTTACGCGAATATCTGGACAACGAAGGCTTTCTGGAGGTCGAGACGCCGATCCTCCAGCCGATCTACGGCGGCGCAGCCGCGCGTCCTTTTATTACGCATCACAATCAGCTCCACCAGGACCTCTACCTGCGCATCAGCTTCGAGCTCTATCTCAAGCGCCTCATCGTCGGCGGCTATGACCGCGTCTACGAGATCGGCCGCGACTTTCGCAACGAAGGCGTGAGCTTTAAGCACAACCCCGAATTCACCCAGCTCGAATTTTACGAAGCCTACGCCGACTATAACGACGTCATGCGCCGCGCCGAAGAGATGGTCGCCTACGTGGCGCGCAAAGTCACCGGCGGGCACACCATCACCTGGCAAGGGCACACGATCGACGTGACGCCGCCGTGGCGCCGCATTCCTCTGCGCCAGGCCATCTTCGAGGCCACCGGCATCGATTATGAAAGCTATCCGGACGCAGCGTCGCTGGCGGCGGAGATGCGCCGCCGCGGCCACGAACCGGACCCGCGCAGCTCCTGGGGCAAGTTGGTCGACAGCCTGATGGCCAAATACGTTGAGCCAAACCTGATCCAGCCCACCTTCCTCATCGACTATCCGCGCGACGTCAGTCCGCTGGCCAAAGGCTCTCCCACCGACCCGCGCCAGGTCGAACGGTTTGAGGGCTTTATGGCCGGCATGGAGATTTGCAACGCCTTCAGCGAGATCAACGATCCGATCGACCAGCTTCAACGCTTTCTCGACGAAAATTATCGGGCGCGCCACGGCGACGAAGAGGCGCACCCGATCGATGAAGATTTCATCGAGGCGCTTTGTTATGGCATGCCGCCGACCGGCGGCTTCGGCATGGGGATCGATCGCCTGACCATGATCTTCACAGACACCGATACGATCCGAGAAGTGATCCTCTTCCCCCATCTGCGTTCGATCAAAGAAGAAGAGGAAGCGGAGAGCGTGGAAATGGCGCAGGAGTGAAAACACCGGCGACTGCGTCGGTGCGGCTCCCAGCCGCACATCCTCGACAGCCCCCGAGACGATGGCCGGACTGCGTAGGCGCCGCTACAAGCAGCGCCTACGCCATGCGCACCAACGACGGCTTCCCGTATGCGTCTCAATCGCGACGCGTCAGCAGGGAGACGTAATAGAGCATCGTCATGATCGCCTGCACGGCGGCAGCCACATAGGTCAGCGCTGCGGCGTCCAACACCTCGCTGACGCCTCTCATCTCCTGAGGACTCAGCCCCATGGCGACAAGCTGCTGTTTGGCGCGGCGGCTGGCGTCGAACTCCACCGGCAGCGTCACCAGGGCGAAGACGGCCGTCATGGCGAAGAGCAACAGACCGATGATGGCGATGGTGTTGCCCGTGACGCCGGACATAAAGAAGCCAACCAGGAAAATGATCGGCCCCAGCCAGCTGCCGATGCTCACCGCCGGCACGATCGCCGAGCGCAGGCGCAGCGGCCCGTAGTGCATCTTGTCCTGCAGGGCGTGACCCGCCTCATGCGCCGCCACGCCGACCGCCGCCACGCTGGGCGTGCCATACACAGACTCGCTCAGCCGCAGGACTTTGCCGCTCGGGTCGTAGTGATCGGTGAGCATGCCGCCCACGCGTTCCACCGCCACCGAATGCAGCCCGTTGCGATCTAAAATCATGCGCGCCATCTGAGCGCCCGTAATTCCGCTCGCCGTGCGCATTTTGGAGTAACGGCGAAACGCGCTCTGCACCTTGAACTGCGCCCACAATCCCAACAAGAGCGGCGGGATCGCAAACAACAGATAGAGCGGATCAAAGAACCACATGCTGCATCACCTCTTTCTACCACTTTGTCGCGTGTTGCGTGTTTGAGTGTGTTCTCCGCATCACGCATCGTCTACACTCTCTGCGGCGTTCGTTGCGCACCGCAAGCACCTTACTCATCGATTAATCGAACTATAACGCATCGACGTTAAATTTTCATTTGAAATGTGTTGGAATTTCATACGGACGCATTACACGGTTGCCTGGAATATGGCAAATAAGAGCCGCACCTGGCGCCATGAAAGTGTGCGTGCAAGCTATCACCTCTAGCATAAATCTGCGGCTACGAGTCGCAGCTACGATGATGGTGCAAACTGCTGCTAATGATTATACACCAGAGTCCTCTTTATGCAGGATTGCCCGTTACGATTTCGGCTCAGAAGGGCGTCGTCGCAGCAAGGACGTCGTGAGCGCCCACTCTTCGCTGCGCAACAGCCGATGCGCAAGCAGGTAGCTCGCCGTCGCCAGCAACGCAGCGGAGGAGACCAGCAACCATTTGCCATCGAATGCAATGCCTGAACCCAGGCCTCCGTAAGTATCGAGCCAATGCTCCCAGGCCCACACGACTGCGGCCATCAACGCGGTGGCCGTCAGGGTCTTCAATGCGGCGGAGAAGAGCGAGCGTCGGTCGAGGCCGGCAGGCAGCCGCCGACCGAACAGCCAGAGCAGCGCGCAGGTCTCGACCAGCGTGGCCAGGCTGTTGGCAAGCGCCAGGCCGCCGAAGGAGAGCCAGCCGACCAGCGCCAGGCTCAGCGCAATGTTGCCGATCATCGCCAGCACGCCGATTGAGACCGGCGTCCAGGTGTCCTGCATGGCGTAGAAGCCGCGCACGACAATCTCCAACATCGAATGGAAGAGAAGGCCGATCAGGTAAAACTGCAAGCCGTAGGCCACCAGCCGCGTGCTGTGGACGTCGAACGCGCCGCGTTCCAGTAGGAGGGCGATGATCGGCTGGCGCAAGACGAACAGGAACGCCGCCGCCGGCGTCACCAGAAAAATCACGACGCGCAGCGCCCGCTCGAAGGTGCGACGAAAAGCGTCGATCTGGCCCGCCGCGCTCTGCGCCGAAAAAGTCGGAAAGACGACGGTGGCGACGCCTTGCGCGATCACCCCCTGCGGCAGCAGCATCAGCAGCCAGGCGTAGTTGAGCGCGCTCAAAGCGCCGGCGCCCAGGCCGCTGGCGAGGATCGTGTTGACCAGAAAGTGGAGCTGGACGAAGAATAGCCCCAGCACGCGCGGCCCCATCAAGAGCGCCACCTTGCGCACGCCCGAATCTCTCAAGGAAAGCGTCGGCTGCGGGCGCCACCCTTTGCGCAACAACATCGGCAGTTGCACCAGCAAATGCGCCAGCGCGCCGAGCACAACGCCAGCCGCCAGCCCATAGACGCCATACGCCGGCGCCAGCGCTGCGGCGGCGAGGATGATGGCCAGGTTGTAGAGCACCGGCGCAGCCGCCGGCGTCAGGAAATGTTGCGCAGCGTTGAGCGCAGCCATCACCAGTCCGCTGGCGCCGAAGATCACCGTGCCCGCCAGCATGATGCGCATCAGCGCAGCGGTGAGCGCCTGCTGCTCCGGCGTGAATCCAGGCGCCAACACGATGCGCACGATCGGCTCCGCCAGGAGCGCGGCAAGGACGCTCAACGCGATCAGCGTCAGCATGATCAGGTTCAGCACGCGGCTGAAGAGCAGCCACGCCGCCCGCCTGTCCTCCTTCACCCAGTGGGTGGCGAAGACGGGGATGAAGGCGCTCCCCAGCGCGCCGCCCGCCGCCAGTTGAAAGAGCAGATCGGGAATGCGAAAGGCGGCCAGATAGGCGTCGTACTCCGCCGAAGTGCCGAAGCGCGCACCGATCACCATCTCGCGGACCAGGCCGGAGAGGCGGCTGAGCACAAAAAAGAGCATGACCAGCAAAGCGGCGCCGGCCATGCGCCGGCCATCCAGCCCCGTCGCCGGTCGGTCTGGGGCGCGCGATTCTTGAAGCGAAGCGTCGATTTTGTCCACGATCGGCCATTATACATGCAACGGCGATGCGACGGCGACTCAGGCTCTGGAAGAAAATTGAACCTGGGCATCGAACCGGTGCAGCCAATGCCTGGCTTGGGCGCAAACTCTAAGCTGCGTTATACTCGCAAGAGTTGTGTGTGGAGGAACGAGTTGTAGAAAAAGAGACCTGCGATGGTTCAGATGCATCTTCGCCTGTTTCATCTTTTGCGCATGGGGGCGCTCCTCGCTCTCAGCGTTGCCTTGCTCTCTGGCTGCCAGCCGCTGCAGTCGGCGTTCTCCGTCGTCTCTGCGCTCGATGAGATGGTGGGGGATGGCGCACCCCCCGCCGATGGATCAGGCCCATTGATGGGCGCCCTCGCCTTGCCGACGCCCACGCCCACCCCTACGCCGACGCCGTTGACGTTGCTGCTGCCGCCCGTGATCACCCAGCCTCCCACGCCCGCGCCGACGCCGACCTGGCCCACGCCGACGCCCACACCAGAGCCGCTGGATGGTCCGATCACCGTGGCGCTCGCCGATTCGGTTCCTGTTCAATGGGGGCCGGCTTTGTTGGCGCGCCTGAACCGGATCCATCAGGTGGAGACCGGGGCCGGCCTTCAGCCGCTGTATGTGCTCGACCGGCCGGAGACGGCGCAGGTGCGCATCGATCTCCGTCCCGTCGCCTCTGCCTCGGCGCCGCTGGCCGAGCGCGTGTTTGCGGTCGCCATGCCCTTCGCCACCGTCCGCGATGACGTCAGCCTGGACGAAGTGAGAGCCGCATGGCAAGGCGCGGAAGGATCGCCTCCAGCCTACGCCAGCGTCGAGACCGTCGCCCTCCTGCGCCCCGTCCTCGGCGACTTCGCCGGCGTGCTCACGCCCCAGGGTCAATTGCTGAGCGCCATCGAGAGCGACCCCGGCGCGCTGGCGATCCTGCCCTTTGACCAGCTCGACCCACGCTTCAAGGCGTTGACGGTCGACGGCGTCAACGTGTTGAGCAACCGCTTCGACATTCGCGCCTACCCGCTCGCCGTGGCGTTGGATGTTTCAGGCCGAGGGGCGAGCGTCGTGCAGCCGCTGCTGCGCGACGTCATTCTGCCCTACACCAACCGCGACGCTTCTCGTCTCACGCAGCTCATCATGACTGGCGTGACGGCGATGTCGCGCGTCACAGCGCTGCGCATGGACCAGAAAGGCTACGACTACCCCTCGCGCGTGATCTCCGACGTCTTCGCCGCCGCCGACATCACGCACATCAGCAACGAGGTGCCTTTCCTCGACGACTGCGTGGCCGACCCCACCGAAAACAACCTGATCTTGTGCAGCCATCCCAACTACTGGGCCGCACTGGAGGCGTTGGGGACGGACATCGTGGGGCTGAGCGGCAACCACGTCAACGATTTTGGCCGCGAAGGAGCAAGACGCTCGTTGACCTGGTATCGAGAGAACGGCATCCCGTACTACGGCAGCGGCTTCAACGTCAACGAGGCGTGCGCGCCGCTGCTCTGGGAGCATCACGGCAACACCTTCGCCTTCATCGCCGCGCTGGCGTTTTGGCCGGAGAACGCCTGGGCGACGACCGATCTGCCCGGCGCTTGCTACTATTACGACAATCGAGAGCTGCTGCTGGCGCTGGTGCGCCAACTGTCGGAGGCGGTGGACATCGTCTCTGTGGAACTCCAACACACCGAGACCTATGAGCCGTATCCGATCGCTTCCCAAATCGCCGACTTTCGAGAGCTGCGCGCGGCGGGTGCCGACATCGTCACCGGCGTGCAGAGCCATGTGCCGCAGGCGCAGGAGCCTTACGGCGTCGGCGATCCCGGCGGCCCTGGCATCATCAGTTACGGCTTGGGCAACTTCTTTTTCGATCAAATGTGGAGCTGGGAAACGCGCACCGAGCTGGCTGCGCGACACACGATCTACAACGGCCGTTTGCTCAACACCGAGCTGCTGACGATGGTGCTCGAAGACTTTGCGCAGCCGCGCTGGGCGACGCCTGAAGAGCGCGCAGAGATTCTGAATCGCATCTTCCGCGCGGCGCCGCCCAGATAGACGACCGGAGCGCGATTCGAGACGTTGACCATGCGTCGCTTTTCCTTGCAGTTGCTGGCCGTATTGGTGGCGTGGAGCGCCGTCGATGTCGTCGCCGACCCCGATGCGTTTGCGCCCTACCTGCTGCGCGACGCCGGCCTGTTGGCGCTCCTCGCCGCCGCGCTCTTCGCCTGGCAAGGCGCCGGCTGGCGACCTACGCCCATTTCGCGACGCGTGGTGAATCTCTCTGGGCCTGGTCAGGTGCTTTGGCTCACCGGTCTGGTCTGTCTTGTGGTGGGCGGTCTTGGCGTCGGCGTTGCGCCCGACGGCCCTTTGCAGTTGAAGGCGACGTTGGTCTGGATGCTTGGCCTCGGGCTCACCATCATCGGCGTCTGGGGGCCGGGCGCTCAGTTCGCCTATGCGCCGCCCGCCTACCGCTGGGAGCAGGATGCACGCGGCCGCTTCGTGCGCGTGGCGCCGGATGGCCGCAAATTGCCGCCCTCATTCGACCTGCAACACAGCGCCTGGCCGGGGCTCCTGCTCGTCCTGCTTCTCGGCGTTGCACTGCGCGTTTGGAACCTGGGAGGGTTGCCGTCGGGCTGCATCGACGTGGAATGCATCGACGCGTTGCGCCTGGTGGAAGGACAAACGCTCACAACGTCGATGCCGGGCGCATTCAACCTCTACGAGCGACTGGCGCAGCTTCTGCTCCGCTTCACCGGCGATGGCTTGCTCAGCCTGCGGCTGGCGGCGACGCTGTTCGGCGTTCTCGGCCTGCTGGCGTTTGCAGGCGTGACGAGACGGCTGGCCCCGCCGCTCGCAGCAGTCCCTGCGCTGCTGTTGCTGGCGCTCAACCCCTGGCATCTGTACGCCGGACGCGTCGCCGACGCCTGGCTGGCGCCGATGGGTGTTGCGACGCTGGCGTTGTGGCTGACGTTGCAGGCGTTGGCGCACGCCGATGTGCGCTGGTGGACGCTCGCCGGGCTGGCGCTGGGGCTGCTTTTCGTCGAAGCCGAGGCGTTGCGCCTCGCCGTGCTTCTCTGGTCGCTCACTGCGCTGGGGCTGGCGTTCCTGCCCGACGGCTCTGAAAATCGCAGATCGCTTCCTCTCGCTGCCCTGGTCGGCGCAGTCGCCGGCATGATCGGCGTGGCCGCGCCGGCGCTGTTGCACGGGGCCGGCGTTTCACCGACGACTTCGACGACCGCCGACCTCGGAGGCCAGGCGGTCGTTTTCCTCGGTGCGCTGCTGCGTCCCGATGCTGCGCCGGAGAGCGCAATCGGCGACGGTGGATTGTTGCCGTCCGTGATGATGGCGCTTGTGATCGTCGGCGCCGGCGCGTTGGCGCGCAATGTGCGGCGTCCCGCCGCGCTCTCGGTCGCTGCAGGCGCCATCGTTTTCAGCGCTGCGGCGTTGTGGATGGATTTCAGCGCGACGCCCCTGCGCTCGCTCCTGTTGCCCTCGCTGCCCTTCTGGCTGGCGGTTGGGGTTGTTGCGCTGGAGCGCATGATGGACGCACTGGCGATGGCCTGGGGGGGCGTCGTTCGCCCTGTGCGATTGGCGGCGGCGACCACGCTGGCGCTGACGGTGCTTCTGGGCGTCGCTGCAACGCGCATGGCCGCCGACTTGAACGCTGCGCAACGCGGAGACGTCGCCTCGCTTCCGAACGAGATCGCCCGTTTCATCGCAGGCCGCATCGCAGGAGGCGACGCCCAGACAACTTTTGTCGTCCCCGCCGGCGTCTTTCGACATCCCAGCCTGCGCCTGCTGGTGGGCGAGGCGATGAACGCAGGCCGCGTTCAGATGCTCGATTTCGGAACGACGTTGCCCTACGCCGCCCAGCCGCCGGGCGACGTGGTCTATCTGACGCCGGTGGGGCAAAATCAGGTGCTCGAGCAGGTGCTGCTCACCTATCCTGGCGTCGAGGTCGTCAACAGCGCGCCGGAAGAGGCGTGGTCGCCGGTCGCGCGGCGCACTGCGTTCACGCAGGCGACCGTCTCCCGGCAAACGATCCTTGAACATCAGGCGCTCCGGTTGCGTCTCTATCGAGGCGCGCCGACGGAGGCGGAAACCGCCGAGTTCGAGGCGCTGGTTGCAACGACTGCTTTTGACTGGCAGGCCCGACCACCGGCGCCGCCCCCCTTCGCCGCCCGTCTTTCGGCTTCTCTATCGCTGGCCCAGGCGGGCGCAGTGGAATTTGGCGTCGAGGTCGGCGGCGGCGCGGCCGCTTCGCTGCGCATCGACGGCCAACTTGTGCTGGACACGCAACTGGGGATCGGCGAGAGAAGCATCCCGTTGGCGCAAGGCGTGCATACGCTGGAGGTCGACTATCGCAGCGGCGATCGGTCCGGCGACCTGGCGCTCTATTGGCGTCCGCCAGGCGCAGCAGCGCGCAGCCTCTTGCCTACGAGCGTTCTGCATGCGCCTCCGCTGCCGGAAGCCGGTTTGTTCGGCGAGTATTGGGCGGGAGAGGCGCCCGGCGGCATGGTCTTGACCCAACGGTTGGATCGCATCCTCGGCTTTGATTTTGGGTTGGAGCCGCCTTATAACGTCCACTGGCAGGGCCAATTGGGCGTCGCGCGCGCCGGGGAGCATTTGATCGCTGCGCTGGCCAACGGCCCGCATCAGATCTGGATCGACGGCAGGCTCGTGGTGGATGGTCAGCAAGCCGATGGTGCGAACCCCGAAACCGCCTACCACGAAGGGCTGATCTACCTGGAACGGGGCTGGCATGACCTTGCGATTCGCTATCGCCCTGTTGGCGCGTTGCCCGACTTTCGCCTGCTCTGGCAGCCGCCCGGCGCCGCCCCTGGAGAGCTGGCCGGCGCTTATCTTGCGCCGGTCATAGGCGAACGCACGTTGGCCGATCAAGCGCCGCCGCCTGCGCCGCCGCTCCTCGACCCCCGGCTGGGCGACGACGCTTTTGCGCTGCTGCGGCTGGTCAGCGCAGCGCAGCCGGGCGTGCGCATTCCGCCGCAGGCGTTCGAGTCGCTGCCGCTGGAGACGCTCTGGTCCGCAGGCGCAGGCTGCGGCTCCGGCGAAAATCAGTTCAACGCACCCAACGGCCTCGCCTTTGCTTCCACCGGCGCGCAGCTCTACGTAGCCGACGCCGGCAACCGGCGCGTGCAGGTTCTTGACCTGGACGGCGGCTTTCGCGCGCCGATTGTGGACGCAGCCTTTGAAGAGCCGGTGGATGTCGCCTTTGCGCCGGACGGCTCGTTGCTCGTGCTCGACGCTGTCGGAAGCCCCCTGGTTCGGCTGAACGCCGACGGCGCGTTGACGTCGTTGCCTGTGCAGACTTCGTTCTATCGGCCGCGCGGCTTGGACGTAGGCGCTGACGGCGCCATCGCCGTCGCCGACACCGGCGGCGGCCGCGTCGTGATGTTGAGCCAGGACGGCTCCCTGCTGGCGCAATACGGCGGCGTCGACAGCCCGCTGGCGCGCGGCCAACCGGTCGATGCGCTGTTCACGCCGCGCGGGCTGTGGGCGATCACCGCCGAGGACGGTCGCCTCTGGAATCTGGAACTGGACGCCGGCCTGACCGCCCTTCAGCCGACCGCCACCATCGACGGCCCCAAGATGGCGCGCCTTCCCAACGGCGGCTTCCTCATCACCGATCCGGCGCGGCGCACCTTTACGGCGTTTGCGGCGACCGGACAGCCGCTGCAACAATTTGGCTACGTCGATCAGCTGCTCTGGCCGACCGGGATCGCTGCATTTCAGGCGGGAGAGCAGCTTTTCATCGCTGCGAGCGACGCGCGGGCGTGCACGGTGACGCTGTGGCGGATGGCGGTCGAACAGTTGCGATAGAGGGGAGGAAAAGCGCAAAGATGCAGCGACAGGATTTTGCAGAACGACGCCCGAACGATGAGCAGCGCCGAACAGAGCGGCGCCTTCGCCTTTGGCGATGGTTCTGCAATCTTTTTCAACAGAAGGCGCCCACAGCGCCCGCCTATCCTCCCTCCGTGGAGCAGATGCGCATCTGGCAGTCACGCGTGCGGTCGCTGTTGTTGTTGCTTCTGCTTGTGGGATTGTCGGCGTGCGCTGCCCCGGTCGCTCCTCCTACGCCGGCGGAGGTCGCCCCCGTCGCCACCTCGCTTCCCCGTTCCATGCTCCTGCGCAGCGAGCCGACGCCCATCCCCGCCGCCGTGCTGGCGCAGATGGACACCGAGACGCAGCTTCGCGTGGTGGAGGCGCCGCGCCGCGACCCGCTGCGCCTGGCTGTTGAGCTGAACCCTGACCTCGACGATGCGCCGATCTTCGCCGAGCCGAAACGCTATCAGGTCGGCGATCGAGAGCAGTTTTGGGTGCACAATTCCGACGCCAAACAGAACATCGAAATCGTCGCCGAGTTGATCTATCAGACCGATGTGGCGAACGTTTGGGTGGAGTTGGAGCAACCTCACGACGCCCGCCGCATCCGCCAATCGATTGACCGCTTCAGCAATGACATTTATCCGGCATTGGTCAACCTTTTTGGCAGCGAGTGGAACCCCGGCGTAGACGGCGATCCGCGGCTGCACATTTTGCACACGACCCGCATGGGCGCAAATGTGGCCGGCTATTTTTACAGCGCCGACAAATACCCGCGCGTGGTCAATCCCTTCTCCAACGAGAAGGAAATCTTTTTCATCAATCTGAACTGGCTCAATCGCTTGCGCGAGTATCGCACCTATGAGACGGTGTTGGCGCATGAGTTTCAGCATATGATTCACTGGAACCAGGATCGCGGGGAGGATCTCTGGATCAACGAGGGGTTCAGTGAATACGCGCAGGAAGTGGCCGGCTATTCGCCGGACATCCGCTTCGCCCATATTTTTCTCAACAACCCTGACATCCCGCTCACCGGCTGGAATCCCAATCCAGGCGTCAGTGCGCCGCACTATGGCGCCGCCTACCTCTTTGTCGCCTATCTGGCGCAACGGTTTGGCGACGAGTTCCTCGGCGTGCTGGCGGCGGAGCCGCGCAACGGCGCCAACGGCGTCGACGCTGCGTTGGCGACCTTCGGCGCCGGCGAGAGCTTCGACGATCTCTTTGCAGACTGGGTGGCGGCCAACTGGGCGGACGCCTCCGAAGCGTCCGATGACGCACGCTTCGGCTACCGTCGCCTTTCGCTGCCCAGGCCGCAGGCTGCGGCCACGCATCGACTGACGACCGACGCAATAGAGGATCTCGGCGTTGTGGAGGCGGATGTGGCCAACTACGGCGTTGACTATCTGTTGCTCGAGGGAGAGGGCGACTTCGTCTTTCACTTCGAGGGCGCCACGCAGACGCAACTGGCGCCGACGCAGCCGTTCGACGGTGCGCGCATGTGGTGGAGCAACCGGGGAGACGACGCCAATCCTCGGCTGACGCGACGCTTCGACCTCAGCGCGCTGGAGCCGAGAACGCCGGTGACGCTGACCCTTGCTGCGTGGTGGAGCATCGAGGAAGCCTACGACTACGGCTACGTCAAGGTGAGCCGGGACGGAATTGACTGGATCATCCTGCCCGGCCAGCGCACGCGTGACGACAACCCGACCGGCAATGCGCTGGGGCCCGGCTACACCGGCGTGAGCGGCGAGGATGCGCCCGGCTGGGTGCAGGAGACCTACGATCTGAGCGCCTTCGCCGGCGGCCCTCTCTGGCTTCGCTTCAGCTATGTCACCGATGACGCCGTCAACATAGAAGGCTGGTTTATCGATGACCTCGCCATCCCGGCGATCGGCTTCGAGGACAGCTTTGAAGGCGAGGTCGCCGGTTGGGAGAGTGAGGGCTGGATTCTCACCGACAATCGGCTGCCGCAGCGTTGGTTGGTGCAGGCGTTGGAGTTCAACGAGGGCCGACTGGAGCAGGTCACGCGCGCACCGGTGGACGATGATGGGCGAGCGATAGTGACGCTGGCCGGGCTGAACAACCGTCGCCACGTCGTTCTCGCCATCAGCGGCCTGACGCGCGTGACCGCAGAGAAGGCGAAGTACAGATATTGGTTTGAAGCAAAATCAGAGTGAAGCACAGCGCTCACCTTGCAGCTCTTGAACGAGACTGCCCGGAGCCGCCGACCCTCGTCGCACCGCTTGAAGAAGCAGCGCCTGAAGATGTTGTATATCGATACGATGTGTACGGTGGGCGTCGGGTGGCGCTGCGGCGCATCACCGGCGGCTTGATGCCGCTGCCGCCTTCCTGCGTCGTCCAGTCGCCGGCGAGGAAAACGGCCTTCCACTGGTCGGCCGTCAACGCCGCGCCCGCCAGGCCCGCCTCGCGCAGTTCGTCCAGGCGGGGATCGCCGATCTCTCCAACCACGCGCTGGCCGCCTTCCCCCTTGACCGGAAAGCGCGCCACCGCCACAACGCGATTCTGCTCGCGCAGGGCCAGTTCCGGCAAGGTGGAGCCGGACAGCGACCGGCAGGTTTCTGCAAATTGCTCCTCACAGGCTGCAAGCGCAGTCGAGGACTCCGCCGCACCCGAGCTCCACAGGGTGCGGCCGGCGTCAGCCGCCAGCGGCGCAAGGGCGCCGTTTAACATCTCCTCCGCCAGACTGCGCAGAAGCGCGCCCGCCTCGTCCAACGAAACAGGCGCATCGCCGCCTACAGGGAGAAATTCCGTGGGACTGCCATGATCCTTCAACGTCTGCGCCCAGGCGGCTTCCAGCGCCTCTGTGGCGGTGAGCAGCGCCTTGCGTTGTTCGGCGGGCCCCTTTTCCGCCATCACGCGCAAGGTGGTGTGCAGGATCTGCGGACGCAGTGCGTCGAGAGGATGGTCGCCGTCGTCTTCCACCAGGCTGTCGCGGCGACCGGTCAGGATGACTTTGTGCAGCCCCAGCGCCGCGATCGGCCCTGCGATCAAGGCGGCGTAGATGTCGGCGAAGATCTCTTCCTCCCATGCCAGCAGCCATGCGGGCCAACGTTCGGCCTCGGCCTGGGGGGCCGGCGCGGCCAGCGCTTCGATCTGCTCGTCGAGATTGGCAAGATAATTCACCGTGATCTGGCGATAGACATGATGGCCGGTTTCGTGTGCAATCGCCGCCAGCCGGTTGCGATCGCCGACGGCGCTGAAATCAATGCCGAGCACAGCGATCGGCGCATAGGGCATCAGACGGATGGTGGGCGATTTTTGGAAATAGGTCAGCATGACGGTCGGCTCCACCAGCCTGTGGCGCACCGCCGGCGCAATGGCGTCCCTCGCCAGCCGATCGGCCAGCTCCAGCGTCTGGCGCATCAGCACTGTTGACGACGCACCTTCGCGATGGCTGATCGAGCGCAGCAACACATCGATGTCAAAGGCGGTCTGGCGGGCGGTGGCCTCCAGCAAAAATGCGAGCGGGTAACGTGGGTCAACCTCGAACGCGCCGCCCGGCCCCAGGCCTTTGAGTAAAAAGTCGAACTGCTTGCGCGCAAATGCAGCAAGACAATGGAGCGCAGTGTAGGCGGTGCGACGCCGCGTCAGCCCGCCTACGCCGCTGCGCCGCCCCAGCTCAGCGGCGACGTCCACCAACGCAGTCGCTCTTATGCTTGAATGGTCGGGCAAGGATGGATTCTGCATAGCGGTTCCTTTTCCAGGATTCATGCGGATATGGAGATCGGGATAAATATACCATAAAATAGACAAACGAGGATGAAATCGGTGGGTCACCCTGGGGCGGATGGCGTTGCTTCTATGTTGTTCTGCATCCTGGCAGACGCAAGCGAAGGCGTCCGCCAACACGGGCCGCGCAACACATGGACACATGACAAAAATTCTTGCAATCGAAACCAGCTGTGATGAAACCGCCGCCGCCGTAGTCGAGGATGGACGCCGCGTCCACTCCAACGTGGTGGCGACGCAAATTGAGCTGCATCGTCGCTTCGGCGGCGTCTTTCCAGAGGTGGCGAGCCGTCAGCACGTGCTGGCCATCGCTCCCGTCATTGAGCAGGCGCTGGCGGAGGCGGGCGTCTCTGCGCGAGCGCTCGACGCCATCGCCGTGACGCACGGCCCAGGACTGGCGGGCAGTCTGCTGGTGGGCGTCAACGCCGCCAAGGGATTGGCCTTCGCCGCCGATCGCCCGCTGCTCGCCGTCAATCACCTGGAGGGGCACATCTACTCGAACTGGCTGGAAGCGCCCGGTGCGGATCAAGGGCAACCTGCAGACAATTTTCCGGTGGTCGTGTTGATCGTCTCCGGCGGCCACACCGAGCTCATTGAAATGCGCGGCCACAGCCGCTATCGACGCCTGGGCGGCACGCTCGACGACGCAGCCGGCGAGGCCTTCGACAAGATGGCTCGGCTGCTCGACCTGGGCTTTCCCGGCGGGCCGGCCATCGAGCGCGCGGCGGAGGGGGGCGATCCCGCCGCCTTTGAGCTGCCGCGCGCGTTGCGTCACGATCCTGTGCACAGGTTTGATTTCAGCTTCTCCGGCTTGAAGACGGCGATGTTGAACCTGACCAAACGGCTGAGGGAGCAAGGCCTGGATTTGCGCGATCCGCATCTGCTGGCCGATCTCGCCGCCTCGTTTCAGCAGACGGTGGCCGACGCGCTGGTGGAGAAGACCGCCGAGGCTGCGCTGGCTGCAGGCGCGCGACAGGTCTGCATCTGCGGCGGCGTCAGCGCCAACCGCTGCCTGCGCGCCACCGCCGCTACGCGCATGGCGGAGTTGGGCGTCCCTTTATACATTCCGCCATTTGCCTATTGTACGGACAACGCCGCCATGATCGGCGCCGCCGCCTATTACAACTGGCTTGCCAATCCTCGGCCGGAGGATGGGCTGGGAATCGACGTGCACGCTTCCCTGCCGCTGCCGGAGATGGTCGATTGAAAAGCGATTTAGCCCAGGGGCCTTCGTTGCCCTTTGCTGCGGCGATGATATAATCGAGACGATTTTTTCATCGCAATGGTGAGCCAGAGGATCGATATGAGCAATTTGAACGGACAACTGGAAGCGCTGCATCAGGAGGCCCTGGCGACGCTGGCGGCGACGCAGAGCCTGGCGGAAACCGAAGCGTGGTATCACGAATATCTGGGGCGCAAAGGCAAATTGACCGCCATCCTGCGTGGCCTGGGGCAGCTCTCGAAAGAAGAGCGCCCGCTGGTGGGCAAGCGCGCCAATGAGATCAAAGAGGCGTTGGAGCAGGCGCTGAAGCAACGTCAGGAGGTCGTCGCCGTCGAGGAGATGGAGCGCACCCTCGCCGCCGAAGCGGTCGACGTGACGATGCCGGGGCGCAGGCCGTTGCTGGGGAAGCTGCACCCCACCAATCAGGCCATGCGCGAGATGGTTGAAATTCTCAAGCAGATGGGTTTCCAGGTCTTCGACTCGCCTGAAGTGGAAACCGACGACTACAACTTCGGCCTGCTCAACTTCCCGCCCGATCATCCGGCGCGCGAGATGCAGGACACCTTCTTCACGACGACGCCCAACGTCATCCTGCGCACGCACACCAGTCCGGGTCAGCTTCACGCCATGCGCAAGTATGCGCCGGAGCCGATTCGGGTCATTCTGCCGGGCAAATGCTATCGCAACGAAGACGTGACCGCGCGCTCGGAGATGATGTTCTATCAGATCGAAGGGCTGGCGGTCGGTCGCCACATCACCTTCAGCGACCTCAAGGGCACGCTCCTGAATTTCGCCAATCAGATGTACGGGGAAGGGCGTCGAATCCGTTTCCGCAGATCCTACTTTCCCTTCACAGAGCCGAGCGTGGAGGTGGACGTCGACTGCATTCTCTGCGGCGGCGCCGGATGTCGGCTCTGTAAATACACCGGTTGGTTGGAGATCCTCGGCGCAGGCATGGTGCACCCGGTCGTGCTCAAAAACGGCGGCTACGACCCGGCCATCTTCAGCGGCTTCGCCTTCGGCATGGGCATCGAGCGGCAGGCGATGCTCAAGCGCGGGGTGGACGATATTCGGCTCTTTTACAGCAACGACGTGCGCTTCCTGGCGCGGGTGTGATCGGTTTCAGGCGGCGCGTACGATCTCGGGGCGAGGACGTGCGGCCGGGAGCCGCACCTACGAAAGACCGTGGCGATTCCGTAGGCGCTGGTCGTAGCGGCGCTTCGTCGGTTCATCCATCGTCTCGGGGTCTGTCGAGGACGTGCGGCTGGGAGCCGCACCTACGGGAAACCGTGGTGATTCCGTAGATGTTGTTCATCGGAGGACAGCCGGAAGATAGACTTTTTGACCCAACAGATCCTCGATGTCGCCCACCCACAGCGTGACCGGCACGATGAGCGGAGCAACGCCGCCCTCCGCAGAGACGGAGATGAGAATCTCCCCTTGATAGACCCCCGGCGCCAGTCCTTCGACGAGGGCGCGAATCTCCAACAGCCCTTCCTCCGTCACCGAGAGCGCCAGCCAGGGAACTGCGGTGGAGGCCTGCCATACGCCGGTCGTGCAGTTGACGCACTCGACCACCAGAAGGGCGGTGGGCGGTTCTGTCTCTGCAGCCTGCAGCGTCACTGCGCTCGGCGTCACCGAAAGCGACGGCGGTTGAATCAGCTCTGCGGAGGGAGCAATCAGCATTCCGCTGGCAGGGTGGACGTCGAACGCAGGCGAGAAGGCGCCGTCCTCACGCAGCAGCCTCGCCTGCACCCCACGGTTGCGCAGGTAGCGCTCCGGCGAAAGCCATTGCAGCGGCGCCGTCGCCGCCACCGGCGCGGAAAAAAGCGTCACCGCGTCCACTGTGACCTCCGCCGCGCCGGTGGCGTCAATCCGAAACGTGACCGTCTGTGCGTCGGCGTCCGGCGCATAGGGCACGGCGAACTCCTGGTACGCACCGGCGACGTCGAAATCGCTTCCGCGCAATGCGCGCTGCGCCAGCTCGCGACGCGGCCCCACCACGCGCAGCTTCGCCACCGTCTGCGTCGTTGCATGGTCGCTCACCTTGAGGCGGAAATACGCCACGCCCGGCTGCGAGGCCAGATAGTCGCCCGCCCATAAGGTGACGACGCCGGCGCCGGTCAAGCGCACCGCAGCGCCGCCGATGGCATCGCCATCCTCAATTCTGGTGGCGGAGGTGGGCGTGAAGGAAAAATGGGGGTCGCTGTCGTCGCCCACCCAGTCCAGGCTGAATTGAACCTGCGGCCAGCCTCCCGCCTCGATGCGTTGCAGCCGCATCCCCATATCGAAACGGCTGGCGCCGTCCAGCGTCAGGGCGTCCAGCGGCAGGTTCTCTCCCAGATAGATGGCGTCGGAGGCCACCGCCGTGCGACCCAAGGCGTCGCGCGTCTTGACGTAGACGTGCTTCCACCCGTTCCCCTCGCTCAGCAGCCAGACGGTCTCTGTGGCATAGGGCTGCCAGGTTGCCTCGGTGAAATTCGGATCGTTCGAGATCATCATCTCGACGGCCGATCCAAGCCCCATCATCCCGGGAACGGTGGCCGGGTCATAAATGTAGAGGTTCACCTGACGGCTCGCCGTGGAAGGCGCTTCATTTTCGATGACGACAGGCGCATAGGCGGCGTCGACGGCGAGATCGGCGACGATGTAGCCGCGGTTGGACTCTGACAGCGCATAGCCCACGCCGATTTCGCGTAGACGCGCGTCGAGCAAATTTTGCCGATGCGCGTCGCTGCGCATCCAGGCGCGCACGGCTGCCTCCGGCGATGTATAGTTGCAAACTGCGTTCTCCGCCCAGGCGCCCAGGCGCACAAAACCCGCCGCGCGCATGCGCTCACCCGGAGCGCGGCCCTGGCTGTCGACGTGGCCGCAATAGCCAGAGGGATGGTTGGCGATGACGTCTTGCGCAAACGCACGCGCCGAAGCCGTCAGCTCCCGATTCCAACGCAACGGCGCCAGCCCGGCCTGTCGGCGCTCCAGGTTGATCAGATGGATCGTCTGAAGCTCATTGAAAAAGAGTTCGGCGGGAGACACCTGTTGCGCCTGGAGAGGAAGGGGAACGAGCAGAGAAGTGAGCAAACCCAGGAATGCAATGAGAAAAAACGACGAACGCTGCGATGTTCTCATGATTTGAGATTTTCTTCGGTGCACCGGTTTACGACAATTCCCGCGAGGATTCAATCGCATTTCTCCGCGCCGATCCCTGATACGATTGGCCTACGTTCGATCGACGAACGGCGGACGCATTATCGCTTGAAGGTCTTCCGGCGTATCCACGTCGATCAGCCAGCGCGCTTCGGCGGGGACAAGGGCGACTTCGTCCGCATGCGCAGCCAGGACGCGGCGCCCGCCGACGTCGCCGTGCAAGGTCAACAGTTCACCCCAGAAGCGTCGATCAAACAGGGCCGGCGCGCCGCGCAGCTCGCCTTCCACCTGCGGCGCGGCCAGATCGGCACCAACGCGCCAGGCTGTGAAGAGACGGCGCAGCAACAAGGGATCGAGGAACGGCTGATCCACCGGCATGAAAATGGCCGCTTCGACCGTCTCCGGCAAATTGTGCAGCGCCGTCGCCACGCTGGTCGCCTGTCCTGCCCGCCACTCCGGGTTATGCACCAGTGCAACGGCCTCTCGCCAGGGAGAGAGCGCCGCATGCACCGCCTCCGCCTCTGCGCCGGTGACGACCCACACCGGACCGACGGCGGCCTGCAACGCCGTGCGCACCGCGCGCGCGATCATCGGCGCGCCGTCCACCGCGATCAGCTGCTTCGCTTTCTGCATGCGCGCGCCGCCGCCCGCCGCCAGCACCACCACCGCCGCTTGCCCCCAACGCTCCACCACCGGCTCATGCGCAGAATCGCCGACGCGCGTCGCCAGCGCAGAGACGCCTTGCGCCGCCAGCAGCGCTGCGATCAGGCGCGCATAGGCCAGGCGCAGCGGCGCATCGACTTTGTTCAGGATAGGCGTGAAACGCATGTGCGGACGCAGCCCTTTCGCTCCGCCGTGCGGCGAGCAGAGAAGTCGCGCCGCCATCGACGGCGTCAGCAGCGGCGTTGCGTCGGCGGGCAAGCCGAGCGCTGTGCGCACGCGCTCTGGGCGATGCACGCTGCGCGCATCGAGGGGGGCGCCGACGGCGTCCATGCCCACCACCGGCGCCAGGTGAGTGGTCGCGTCGGGCAACACCGGTTCATGGTCGGCCGGCGCCTTGATCGGCCTCATCTTGCTGCCGTCCGCCTCGACCGTGATGACGGCGACGCCGAGCGACGCCGCGCGCTGCGCCAGCAAGTCCACCTGTGCCGCCTCTAGCCCCAGGCGGCGGTCTCCCACCACCGGCCCTCCCAGCAGGCAGTAGCCGTGCTGCGCCAGCGCCCGCTCCAGCGCGTCCCAGGGAAGGGCGGAGCCGCGCACTTCAACGAAGGCGGGCGCCCACGCCGTCTGAAACGCAGCGATGCGCGTCGTCGGCGCCACGATGGCGCGGCGTCCGGCGGCTGCGGCCTCGGCGGCCAGGCGAAAGGCGGCGCTGCTCTTGCCGCCGCCGCCCACGAAGGCGACGACGCTCGCCGCGCTGTCTCCTGACGCAGTGAAATCTAATCGTAAAGCTCGATGCAACAACATTGCAATCCCTCAAACGTGGACGTCTGATTGTCGATGAAATCTCTTTTTGGAATCGCCCGATGACCGTTGCCAAAAACGGCGCTGCTGTGAGATACTATACGATCATGAGCAAGTCTGTGCAGAAATCTGTGCGCGGCGACGAACGTTCGCCGCGTCAGCCCATTATACTCGACGGCAAGGAATTGGACGCCGCCGCCATTGCGGCGCAGCGCGCGGCGCAGCGTGCGCGAGCGCGTATGGCGAAAACGCTGCTGATTGCGCTCGGCGTCGGGCTGGCGTTGATCTTTATCAGCAGCTTCTGGATCAGCCGCAACGTCTCCGCCGACGCCGGCTTCGCCCTTTTCCTTTTGCCGGCGGCGCTCCTCTTTGCGACCGTTTATTTCCTCAACAACTACTGGCAGTGGCGCATCTTACAGGCGCTCGATCTGCGCTGCCCGCACTGTGAAGGGCCGCTAGGCGGAGAAATTCACTGGACAAGACGCCCCGCTTATCACTGTCCTCACTGCGGCAAGGACGCCATCGCCACCGCGCGTCAGTTGGGCGACCGCTGAAGCGCTAGACTCTCGGCGATGCTCCATCAGGCCAAATTAACAATAAATACATACTTCATTTGTCGCTTATGCACCTGCGCCGCGCTGTACTACACTGGATCGAAGGGGATGGATTTGCGGCGAGGCAATCAGGTATGACAAGGCGCAATCGATTCGAATTTATGCGTTTTTCACTTCACCCGCGAGTCTTTGTGCAAAACTGGTTCATCCTGTTGATCGCAGGATTGATCCTTGTCGGAGGCGTGGGCGTCAGCGCATGGTTTGGCGCCTATGTCGAGCGCATGATGCAGATGCAATTGATTGCCTACGCCGAGGGCATCGCCGCCGAAATCGACCCCGCCGCCGTGCAGGCGCTTGACTTCACTGCGGCGGACCGCACTTCGCCGGTCTACCAGCGGTTGCGCGCCTATCTCACCGCCTACGGTCATCACACCGTTCCGATGCCTCAGGCGCGCGGCCGATACGTGGGCGTCTACACGATGGTTCAGCGCAACGGGCGGATTCTCTTCGGGCCGGAGAATATTCCAGAGGATCATGCGTACTCCTCGACGCCTGGAACGCCTTATGAGCAGCCTCCCGCCTCTTTGCTGAAGGTTTTTCGATTGCGGCGCAGCGTCACCGTCGGCCCCTATGTTGACGAGTATGGTGCGTTTGTCTCCGCGTTTGCGCCTGTCCTCGATCCTGCAAGTGGAAACGTGTCGCTGGTCGTCGGCGTCGATATGGAGGCCTCCGCCTGGACGGAGGAGGTGCGCTGGGCGCATGCGCTGCCGTTGCTCTTTGCGCTGCTGCTGATCGGCCTTGTGCTGCTCTCCGCCAGCCTGCTTCGCTGGCGCAACCGTCAAATTCCCGAACGCCGGCGGCGACTCCGTTATCTGGAGGCAGTCGCCGTGGCGGGGTTTGGCCTTGTCCTTACGAGCGGCGGCGTCTTGTTCACGCGCATGATGGAGGACTACGACGCGCAGCGCATCTTCAGCGAGGTGGCGCGCACAGAAGCGATGCAGCTTGCGAACGCCCTTCAGGATATCGAGCGCCGCGATCTCGACAGCCTGGCGCGTTTTATCGCCAACAGCGATGAGGTCACCCGTGAAGAATTTATGCACTTTGTCGAACCGTTGACCTTTTCCATGGTCGGCGGTTGGTCCTGGGCGCCGGTCGTCCCTGAGGCGCAGCGCAACGCATTCGAGGCGAAAGCCAGCGCGGAAGAGAGCGCTCCATACGAGGTCTGGGAGCTCGACGCCGAGGGGCGCAAAGCGCCCGCCGCTCCCCGCGCTCGCTACTTTCCTGTCCGGTTTGTGGCGCCTGAAGCCTCCAACGGATACGCCCTCGGCTTCGACGTCGCTTCAGAGCCACAGCGGCGCGCCATGCTGGAGGAGGCGGAGCGCACCGGGCTGGCGACGGCGACGCCTCCAATTCAGTTGTTGGACGGCGTCTGGGGAACGCTGATTGCGCAGCCGGTGTTGGATCGAACCGATCCTACACAGTTGCGCGGCTTTGTGCTGGCGGTCTTCCGATTTCCTCGTCTGTTTGAGAGCGTATTTTCGTCCATGGAACTGAGCGAGAGCGAGGTCGTCTGGGATTCACTCTACCATGCGACGCCGACCGGGACGCTGCAACTGATCGCGAGCAATCGCTCGACGCCCCCTGTGCAGCCGCCGGAGCTTCTGGAAAACGCCGAGAAGCGCGCCACCTGGCCGCTCTTCATCGGCGGTCAGACCTACATCATCGCTTTGGATGCCGGACCTGGGTTTGCAGAGATTCACCGTCCTCAGGGCGGCTTGCTCGTCGGCGCGGCCGGCGTCCTATGTACGGCTATCGTCGCTTTATGGGTGGCGTCCATCATCAACCGACGTCGCCTGCTCGAATCCCTCGTGCAGGAGCGCACGGCGGCGCTGGAAACAAGCCGGGCGCATCTGGCGGCTGCACTGCGCTCGATCGGCGACGCCGTCGTTAGCGTCGACGTGGAAGGAAGAGTCACCAGCCTGAACAAAATTGCGGAGGAGTTGACCGGCTGGTGCGAAGAGGAGGCGCTGGGACGTCCGGTGGAGCAGGTGCTCCACCTGTTGGACTCGGTTTCACGCGCGCCGGCGATCAATCCGATCATGGAGGTTTTACAGCGCAACTCCGACTTTCACCATGACGACCGGTTTCTGCTGATCGACCGCGGCGGCGAAGCGCGCCGGATCGCCGGCAGCTGTGCGCCGATTCAAGACAAAGACGGCGCTTTGCTCGGTGCAGTGATGGTCTTCCGCGATGTCACCGAGATGGAGCGGCGCAACGAGGAGCTGCGCCGGCTGGCGCTGGTGGCGGAGCGCACGACAAACGCCGTGATCATCACCGATGCAGAGCGTCGCATCGTCTGGGTCAACGCCGCCTTCACGCGCATCACCGGTTACGCGCTGGAGGAGGTGTTCGGGCGCAAGCCGGGTGAATTCCTCGTATTTGAAAAGACCGACCCCGCTACGCTTCAAAAGATGCGAACGGCGTTCGCAGCGGCGCAACCCGTGCGCGTGGAAATTCTTAACCGCAACAAATACGGCCGAGAGTACTGGGTGGACGCCGCAATCCAACCCCTTTTTGACGACAACGGCGTCCTCGTCGGCTCCATCTCCATCGAAAGCGAGGTGACCGCTCAGGTGGAGCAGCGCCTCTTCTTGCAGTCGGTGCTCTCCTCCATCCCTTCGGGGTTGGTCGTTCAAGACACGCGCGGCGTCATCGTGGAATGCAATCAAAAGGCCGAAGAGCTTCTCGGCGTTCCGCGCGAGCAGATCATCGGCGCCGATTCGATTGCAGGCCGCATGCACACCGTGCACCTGGATGGCAGCGACTGGCCGCATGACGAGCACCCCTGCTGGGTGACGCTGCGCACCGGCGAGGCGGTTCACAACGCCGTGATGGGCATCGATGCACCGGGGGGCGAACGCCGCTGGTTCTCGATCGAGACCGCCCCGCTGCGCGATGCCATCGGCAACCTCAAAGGCGTCGTCGTCATCTTCAGCGACGTGACCGCTCCGGTCAACGCTCAAAAGGCCTTGCGGGAAAGCGAAGAGCGCTTCCGATCCCTGATTCAGACCATGGCCGAAGGCGTTGTAATGCAGAACGCGGAAGGACAAATCCTCTTTGCCAATGACGCCGCGTGCGAAATTCTCGGCCTGGCGCGTGATGAAATGCTGCAACGGACCGTTACGGATCCGCGCTGGCGCACGATCACGGAAACCGGGGAAGATTTCCCACAACAAAATTACCCTGCCATGGTGACGTTGCGCACCGGTCGGCCGCTGCGCAACGTCGTCATGGGCGTGCACCGGCCCGACGATGCGCTCGTCTGGATCTCCATCAACTCACAGCCGTTGCTCGATCCCGGCGAAGAAAAACCGCACGCCGTCGTCGTCACCTTCCACGACATCAGCGAACGCAAGCGCGCCGAATTGCGGTTGCATTACGCCAATCAACATCTGCAAGAGGCGCTCAAGCGCGCCGAAGAGCTGGCCGCACAGGCGGAGCAGGCCAACCGCGCCAAGAGCGAGTTCCTCGCCAACATGAGCCATGAAATCCGCACGCCGATGAACGGCGTCATCGGCATGACCGGCCTGCTGCTGGAGACCGAGTTGACCGAAGAGCAGCGCCGCTACGTCGAAACGATCCGCTCCAGCGGCGAGACGTTGCTCACCATCATCAACGACATCCTCGACATCTCCAAGATCGAAGCGGGCAAACTGGAGCTGGAGACGACCGACTTCGACCTGATCGAGCTGCTCGACGACTTTGCCGCCACGCTGGCGGTGAAGGCGCAGGAAAAGAAGCTGGAATTCCTCTGCGCCGCCGATCCGGAGACCCCGCGACGCCTGCGCGGCGACCCCGGACGGCTGCGGCAGGTGCTCACGAACCTGACTGCCAATGCGCTGCGCTTCACCGAACAAGGCGAAGTCAGCGTGCGCGTGACGCCCGTGCAGTCCACAGAGCGTGAAGTCACGCTGCGCTTTGTCGTGCGCGACACCGGCATCGGCATCCCGCAGGAAAAGCTGCCGCTGATCTTCGAGAAATTCGTGCAGGTGGACGCCTCCACCACGCGACGCTACGGCGGCACCGGCCTGGGGCTGGCGATCTCCAAACGGCTGGTCGAATTGATGGGGGGCGAGATCGGCGTGGAGAGCGAGCCGGGCAAAGGCTCGACTTTTTGGTTCGTCGTCACGCTGCCCAGGCAGGCTGCGACCGAGCAGAGGCTGGACCTGCCGGACACGCTGCATGGGATTCGCGTGCTGATCGTCGACGACAACGCCACCAACCGCGAAATTCTCCACGCCCAGCTGAGCGCATGGGGCATGGCGCCGGATGAAGCCGAGAGCGGCCACGCGGCTTTGCAAAAGCTGGAGGAAGCCTGGCGGGCCGGAAAGCCCTACCGACTGGCCATTCTCGACATGCAGATGCCGGAGATGGACGGCCTCATGTTGGGGCGCACCATTCGCAGCGATGAACGCTATCGCTCGCTCGAACTCATCATGATGAGCTCGATGGGCCAGGACGGCGAAGCGCGCTCCATCCGTCAGAATGGCTTCGCCGCCTACCTGATCAAACCGGTGCGTCAATCCGATTTGTTCAATACGTTGCGGCAGACGCTTGCACAAAGCACCGCCCGTTCATCCGTCGCCCCTGCCGGCGAGACGAAGCCCGCCATCCCTAAACTGTCGCGCAGCAACGTGCGCGTGCTGGTGGCCGAGGACAACGCCGTGAACCAGCAGGTGGCATTGGGCATCCTGCGCCGCATGGGCGCGCGCGCCGAGGTGGTCGGCAGCGGCGCAGAGTCGATCGAGGCGCTGCGGCAGGCGCCTTACGACATTGTGTTGATGGACGTGCAGATGCCCGACATGGACGGGCTGGAGGCCACGCAACGCATTCGCAGCGGAGAGGCCGGCGAGCGCTGTATGCACATCCCGATCATCGCCATGACCGCACACGCCCTGCAGAGCGACCGCGACCGTTGTCTGGCGGCGGGGATGAACGACTACGTCTCCAAGCCGGTGAAGCCGCAGGAGCTGCATCAGGTGTTGGAGCGCTGGTTGGCGCAGACGGAAACGCACATCAACCAACCATGAATTGTCGTAGCTGCGGCTCGCAGCCGCAGGTTCCGACAGCCCACAAGTGCAGGCCCTCACCCCCTGCCCCCTCTCCCAATGGTGGGAGAGGGGGAGGAGGGAGCGCCGTAGCTGCGGCTCGCAGCCGCAGGTTCCGACAGCCCACAAGTGCAGGCCCTCACCCCCTGCCCCCTCTCCCAATGGTGGGAGAGGGGGAGGAGGGAGCGCCGTAGCTGCGGCTCGCAGCCGCAGGTTCCGACAGCCCGAGGAAGCGCGATTGCGAGCGCACCCTACAAGAAATTCCGCCATCATTGACGCCTGACCTCCCCGGGCCGGATCGTCGTGTAGTTGAGAAGTCCGGCCATTCCCTCCCGTCGAAAAATGAGGCGCGCCCGCTGCGCCGGATTTTGTCGGCGCTCGAGCCGTCGCCACAGCGGCGTCAGCAGGCGCTCCTCGCCGAAGCCGCGCGCCGTCAGCGCCGCCTCCGCCAGCGTCAGTATGCGCTCCAGAAAATCGGGCGCCGGCTGGGGCGCATCCAATCCATAACGAATCGCTTGCTGGTGGTAGGTCTGCATCTGCGCCCAGTACGTTTCTCCTAGCACATCCATGATCATCGGATGAATCGAAGGCTCGGCTTCAATCAATCCCAGGTTGAGCGCGGCGGCGGCCATCGTCTCTGACCACGGCTGTTGACATGCAGGCCGCATTTCGAGCGTGCCATAGGCCGTGCGCAGGCGGGCGCTGTTCCAGATGTAATGTTCGTGAAAAAGAAAGGCGGGATAGTCGGCGCCGTGCGCGCGCAAATACTCGGTGAAAGGGATGGAGCTGGGGACGATTTCGCCGCCGGCGCGCGCGATCAAATAGGTGGCCTGCGAAATCGTCGCAAAGAAGTCCGCCAGGTCGCACATCGGGCGCGGCAACATGCCGTGACGATGCTCGTTAGCGCGAATCGAGGCCATCACCCCCTCGCGCGCGCTGCAATAGGGGCTTTCCTTGCCTGCGTAGATGGGCGAGTTGGCGCAAAAGGCGATCACAACCGGCGTGATCAGGCTGCCGTAGTTCAGCATGCGCACCATTTCTTCGCGGCCGATCGCCACATGCAACTGATCGGCTGCGGTGACGGTGTACCATAACCAGGGGTCGGCCATGGCGCGATAGAGGCTCACGTAGCGCTGCTTGGGGGAGAGGATGCGCAGCTGCGGCGGCGTGAGCGGCTGGATGCCGTATCCCAGCACGCGCCAGCCGGCGCGCGTCGCTGCACTCACCAGGCGACTGACAGCCTCTTGCATAATTTCTTGTAATTCGTACAGATTTTGGCAGGGTCTTGTGCTGATTTCGATCGTGCCCAGTCCCACCTCAAGCGCATAGGAGTAATTCGGCCCCTTTAAGCCAACGATGAAATCACGCTGGCCGGGCGGCCCGGCGCCGTATTCCGGCTCCAGGTCGGGGTGGGTCAACAGCGTCTGCCAGAGGCGACGGCTGTCCACTGCTTCGCCCGAGGCGGAGACGATGGGAAACTCCGCCTCGCGGCCTACGGTGCGCACGGCCGGGCGTTGCTCAGGAAAACCTTCCGAAAAACGCTCGGCCAGCTCGGTGAAGATCGGCGCAAGTTGTGGGTCGGCGGAGATAGGCGTTACTCCATTGGATATTTCATGCCAATTTGGGCGCGGATTTCGTCCATGATCGCCATGATGCGCACCGATTCGTCGAGCGGCATCACGTCGCTTTCCCGTTTGCCGGCGCGCACGCAGCTCGCCACCTCGATTGCTTCGTGGCTGTAGCCGTTGGCGATGTATGGGCGGCGAATGACTTCACTCTCTGCAAAGGCGTGTTTCAACGTCAACGCGTCGCCGACCCACCAGGGGCTGTGGATGCGGATCGAGCCGACGTCGCCGAGGATCACCGCTTCCTGCGGCGTGTTCGTGCGCATGGAAGTGTATAGCACGGCCACTTCTCCGCCCGGAAAGCCCAGGAGGACGCCGGTGTTCTCGTCGATGCCGGTGGCGCCCAGTGTCGCCACGGCGGCGATGCGATCTGGCCGCCCCAGCAACATCGACGCCAGCGAAATCGGATAGACGCCTACGTCGAGCAGCGCGCCGCCGCCCAGCGCCGGATCGAAGAGACGACTGGCGGGGTTGAAGGAGGCGCGAAAGCCGAAGTCCGCCTGGATCATCTGCACCTTGCCGATGGCGCCCTCGGCGATCAGCCGTCGCGTTTCCACCATGATGGGCAAAAAGCGCGTCCACATCGCCTCCATCAGAAAGAGGCCGGCGCTGCGCGCAGCGTCCACCATCTCCTGCGCCTGAGCGGCGTTGATGGCGAAGGGCTTTTCGCAGAGCACGTGCTTGCCATGGCGCAACGCCAGGAGAGTGTGGTCGTGATGAAAGCTGTGCGGCGTCGCCACGTAGATGGCGTCCACATGCGGGTCCTCTGCCAGAGATTCGTAGCTGGCGTGCCGGCGTGGGATGTCAAATTGGTCGGCGAAGCGGTCGGCGGAGGCTTGCGTGCGCGAGCCGACCGCAATCACCTCTTGGTCTGCGAGCGCCTCGACGCCGGCGGCGAATTTGGCGGCGATGGCGCCTGTTCCGAGAATGCCCCAACGAAAACGTTCACTCATTGAAAACTCCAATCGGCTGTCCAGCGGTCCGCCATCGGCATTCCGCTGGTGAAGGCGGCGTTGATCACACGCTGCACGTCGATGGGAACGCGACGCAAGGTCACGTCGATGCGTGCAGGCGAGCGGTAGTCGATCAGTGCATATTCGGCCCACGGTGGGTTGTAGGCGGAGCCGTCCCTGCGCAGGACAAAGGGCAGCCCCACGCTGCCCGGGTTGATCACCCAACGATGCTGATGACGGCGCACCATTTGCGTGTGCGTGTGACCCCCTGCACAGATCAAAGACGCGTCATCGCCGAAAATCTCCGCCAGCGCGGCGTCGGATGTGGTCGCCTCGATCTCCTCATCGAACGAGCGCGGGGAGC
Organism: uncultured Caldilinea sp.; assembly: GCF_937128415.1. Taxonomy (GTDB): domain Bacteria; phylum Chloroflexota; class Anaerolineae; order Caldilineales; family Caldilineaceae; genus Caldilinea. The sequence continues at coordinate 93,288 of NZ_CAKZMJ010000065.1, read as the reverse complement.
CATGATAGCAGAGCAGCGCAGTCTCTTCATCGAGCGCAATGCGCACGACAGGCTGAAAGCTGCGAATCAAGGCGCGATCGCTTTCCGTCAGCTGGGCTGCGCCCCATCCTTCGACGGCGTTGTAAAGCGCCGTTTGCGCATCGTCCCCGGGGTAGGGCCGAGGATCGAGCGCCCAGGCGTCGGTGTTGCCCATGACCACGGGACAACCCAGCGCAGCGACTGCGGCGAGCGTCTCGCGCGGCTGCGGCCCGAAGAGGGCGACGTCGCCCAGGCAGACGATCTGATCGGGGCGGTCGGCTTGAATCGCGGCCAGCGCCACCTCCGTGGCATGGAGATTGCCGTGCGTGTCGGAAAAGAGGGCGATGCGCATCACTGTTCTTTCTCTTTCAGCGCCTTCCACACCCGGTCCGGCGTGAAGGGCAGCTCGTCGAGCCAGCAGCCGGTGGCGTCGTGGATGGCGGCGGCGATAGCCGGCGCAACCGGAATGAAGGGCATCTCCGCCATGCCGCGCACGCCGAGCGGCCCTTGTGGGTCGGGAAACTCCAGGATGATCGGCTCGACGATCGTCGGCGCATCGAGCACGCCGGGGATCAAGTAGGTGCTCAGGTGCTGCGTCACCGCGCGGCCCTCGCGCTGCACGAACTTCTCCATCAGCGCCCAGCCGATTCCCTGCGCTACGCCGCCTTCGATCTGGCCTTCGACCTGCTGCGGGTTGACGGCGTGGCCGACGTCGTTGGCGCTGATCATGCGCACGACATGGACGTGACCGGTGTCAAGATCGACCTCGACCTCCGCCACCTGGGCGCAATAGCCATACGTGACGTTGGGGTCGGAGGCGCCCGTCTCCCGGTCGTAGGGGGTGGTGGCGCGAGGGCGATAGACAAATTCGGCGCGGGCCGGTCGCTCCTCGTTGCGCCACTCCTGCAGCGCGCGTTCGGCTGCGCCTTTGATGGCGTTGCCGGCCATGAAGGTCATGCGGCTGGCGGAGGAGCTGCCGCTGGAGCCGGCGACCTCGGTCGATTCGGTGCGCAGCTCGATGCAATTCGGGTCAAGGTCCAACACCTCGGCCGCGATCTGGCGGAAGACGGAATGCGCGCCCTGCCCCACCTCGGCGCCGACGCAGCCGACCACGGCGCGCTCGATGCGCTCCTTGCCGTGCAGCTCCACCCAGGCTGAGCAGTGCTCCGGAAAGCCCAGGCTGAAGCCTACGTTTTTGAAGCAACAGGCGACGCCGATTCCACGCGCCACGCGGCGCCGCGTGGCGTCCAGAGAAGTGAGGGAAGAGAAGCGAGGCTTGTGTGAGGCGACGGCGGCAGGGCGACGCCACCCCTCATTTTCGTCTTTGCGCCAGCCGGCGCGTTCGGCTGCGGCGGCGACCACCTCGCGGATAGTGCAGCCGGGGGGCAGCGGCGCTTTCGTGGGCAGGATGGTCCCTTCACGCCAGAGGTTGCGCATGCGCAGCTCGACCGGGTCCATGCCGAGCGCCTCCGCCAGCTTGTTGACCTGCATCTCGGCGGCGAAGTGTCCCTGTGGCCCACCGAAGCCGCGGAAGGCGCCGCTGGGCGTATTGTTGGTGTAGACGGTGCGCGCCACCACATGCACGTTGGGGATTTTATACGGACCCAGCGCGGCCAGCAGCGCGTTGCCGAGCACTTTGGTGCTGGTGTAGGCGTAGGCTCCGCAGTCGCTAGTCAAATCCATCTGCGCGGCCACGATCCGGCCGTCGCGTGTGGCGCCCCATTTGGCCTTGATTGTAAACGGATGGCGTTTGTGGTGGCCGACGATGCTCTCCTCCCGGCTCCACACCGTCTTGACCGGGCGCCCGGTCTTCCACGCCGCCAGCGCCAGCACGATCTGGATGGAGATGTCTTCGCGTCCGCCGAACGCGCCGCCGACGGCGCCGTGACGCACGACGATTTGTTCCTCTGGCAGGCCGAGCGCATGCGCAATTTGATGACGCTCTTCGTGCATCCACTGGCCGGGGCAGATCACCTCGATGCGGCCATCCGGTCGCACCCAGGCCAGGCCGGCCTCCGGCTGCAAATAGGCGTGCTCCTGCGCCTGGGTGCGGTAGACCGCCTCGACGATCACATCCGCCTGGGCGAAGCCCGCCTCGATGTCGCCGTCGATCAGCCGATACTCCAGCAAGACGTTGGACTGCGGGTCGCGCTCGCCGTAGGGATAGGGAAAAGGATAAGGATGGAGCGGCGGCGCGCCGGGCGCCATTGCCTCAAAAGGGTCGGTGATGACCGGCAACGGCTCATATTCGATGTGGATGGCCCTGGCGGCGGCCTCCGCCTCCGCCTCGCTTTCGGCCACCACCAGCGCGACGTGATCGGCCTCCCAGCGCACGATCTCGGCCTGGGGCGTGCTGCCCAGGCCGCACAGCACCGGCTGGTCGGGCATGATCAGGCCGTATTCGTTGACCGGCACGTCGGCTGCAGTCAGCACTGCGATCACGCCGGGCATGGCGCGTGCGGCGCTGACGTCCATGGCCTTGATGCGAGCGTGCGGCACGCCGGCGAAGACGACTTTGAGCCAGGCCTGCCCCGGCAAATTCATGTCGCCAGCGTAGACGCCGGCGCCGGTCACCTTGTCCAGTGCGTCGACGCGAGGGAGACTGCTTCCAACAGCGCGCATAGACCCTCCTTTTCGATGATGGAATCGAGCCGCCGGCGGCCTCAGCCCTGCCGCGCCAGCATCGGGCCGAGGCGTCGTCCACCGAGCAGGTGGATGTGGAGGTGGTAAATCTCCTGGCCGGCGTCGCGGTTGCAGTTGACCAACAGCCGATATCCGCTTTCTGCAATGCCCTCCTGGGCGGCGATCTTTTTCGCCACCACGAACATGTGGCCGAGCAATTGTTCGTCCTCCTCCGTCACGTCGTTGGCGGTGGGGATCAGCTTGTTGGGTACGATCAGGATGTGCACCGGCGCCTGCGGGTTGATGTCTCGGAAGGCGGTCACCTGCTCGTCCTGGTAGACAATGTCCGATGGAACTTCGCGACGGATGATCTTGCTAAAGATGGTCTCGGTGGCCATTGGTGGTCGTTATCCCGAATCTTCATGATCAAGTCGATGGAAATAGGCAATGCGCCCCAATGGGCTCTCTAACAGCGCTGTCCAAACTATTTTACATCATCCCTGGAAAGTTTCTATTTCTCTTCCTTTGTCGCTCGGAGATATTTTGACGATTGCGTTTTCTTGCGAGAGGTGAACTGCTCGACACGAAAGAGGGCGCCTCACGCCACGTCCAACGATCTCTCCGAAAAACCGAGCGGTGGCGTTATAATGCGACTGTAGACGTTGTATTTAAGACCGCTGCGAGCGGGAACGCTTCCAGCGCATCGATCACTGTCGGAGGAGAACCGCACATGTCCCAAATGCATCTCACGGCCTCGCCAACCTGGCGCCAGCTCGAAGAACATGCCAAAGCCATCCGCTCTGTTCATCTGCGCAACCTCTTCGCCGCCGATCCTGCCCGCGGCGAACGGATGGTCATCGACGCGCTGGGCCTTTACTTCGATTATTCCAAGCATCGCGTCACCGACGAGACGCTGCGCCTGCTCGTGCAACTTGCAGAGGAGCGCGGCCTGCGCGAGCGCATCGACGCCATGTTCCGTGGAGAAAAGATCAACGTCACCGAAAACCGCGCCGTGCTGCACGTCGCCCTGCGCGCGCCGCGCGACGCCCACATCTACGTTGACGGCGAGGACGTCGTGCCGGAGGTGCACGCCGTCCTCGATCGCATGAGCGAATTTTCACGCCGCGTGCGCAGCGGCGAGTGGAAGGGCTTCACCGGCAAACGCATCCGCAACGTCGTCAACATCGGCATCGGCGGCTCGGACCTGGGGCCGGTGATGGCGTATGAGGCGCTGCGCCACTACAGCGAGCGCAGCATGACCTTCCGTTTCGTCTCCAACATCGACGGCACCGACTTCGCCGAAGCCGTGCGCGACCTCGACCCGGCGGAGACGCTCTTTATCGTGGCGTCCAAGACCTTCACCACGCTGGAGACGATGACCAACGCCCAGACGGCGCGACGCTGGCTGCTGAGCGCGCTGGGCGATGAACGCGCCGTCGCCCATCACTTCGTCGCCGTCTCGACCAACGCTGCAGAGGTCGCCAGGTTCGGCATCGACACCGCCAACATGTTCGGCTTCTGGGATTGGGTGGGCGGACGCTATTCGATGGACTCCGCCATCGGGCTATCGACCATGATCGCCATCGGGCCGGAGCGTTTTCAGGAGATGCTGGCCGGCTTTCACGCCATGGACGAGCATTTCCGCACCGCGCCCTTCGAGCGCAACATGCCGGTGATCATGGCGCTGCTGGGCGTCTGGTACAACAACTTCTTCGGCGCCGAGAGCGTCGCCGTGCTGCCCTACGACCAGTATCTGAAGCGCTTTCCGGCCTATCTCCAACAGCTTACGATGGAGAGCAACGGCAAGTACGTCACCCTCGACGGCGTGCGCGTCGACTATCAGACCGGCGCCATCTACTGGGGCGAGCCGGGCACCAACGGCCAGCACTCGTTCTATCAGTTGCTGCACCAGGGGACGAAACTGGTGCCTTGCGACTTCATCGGCTTCTGCCAGAGCCTCAACCCCATCGGCGACCATCATGATCTGCTCGTGTCCAATATCTTCGCCCAGAGCGAGGCGCTGGCTTTCGGCAAGACGGCGGAGGAAGTGCGCGCAGAGGGAACGCCGGAATGGCTGGTTCCCCATCGCGTCTTTGAGGGCAACCGCCCCTCCACCACCATCCTCGCCGATCGCCTGACGCCGGAGGTGCTCGGCAAGCTGGTGGCGCTCTACGAACACTGCGTCTTTACGCAGGGCGTCATCTGGAACATCAACTCGTTCGACCAGTGGGGCGTGGAGTTGGGCAAAGTGCTGGCGAAGCGCATCGTCGGCGAGCTGACGTCCGAGGCGCCGGAGCTGCGACACGACAGCTCGACGAATGCGCTGATCCGACGCTATCGAGAAAGACGGAGAAACGCTTGAGCGCCAGGCGTCGAAAAGGGTTGGGCAGCCAACGACCGCACCCTTGAGAAGGCTGCGCTTGAAGGATCGGCTGCCCAACCTGAAGGCTTTGATGTTTCAAGGGTTTATTTTCAAAGCTTTACGCTCCCTTTAGAGCTATCTTTCAACGGAGGCGCCTCTAAGCCGGCTTGGCGAAGAGGAGGACGGCCTGCGCGGCGAGCGAGCGCCTTTTCGATTTCACCATAGACAAAGACAATGCTGCTGAGCGCAATGCACGTCAGCAAATCTTGGGCGGCAAGCGGCGTTGTATTGAGAAAAGGTTGCAAGGCCGGCGCATAGATCGCAGCCAACTGCAAACCGACGACGACGGCGATCAGCAGCGTCAGCGACTTGTTGCTGAACAAACCGGCTTGAAGGGTCGAATCATTGCCGGTTCGGATGGCAAGCGCCTGCCACACCTGCAAAAACGCCAGTGTTGTGAACATCATCGTCTGCCAATCCGCGTAGCCGGCGCTCCATCGATGAAGGCCAACGCCCAACGCAATTGCGCCGATCAACGCGCCCATGCGAATCACCTGACCGAGGCCGCCATGGCTGAAAATGTTCGCCTGCGGCGAGATCGGCGGGCGACGCATGACGTTCTTTTCGGCAGGCTCCACGCCCAGGCCAATGCCGAGTAAACCATCGGTCAATAAGTTCAACCACAGCAATTGCAGCGGCATGAGTGGAATAAGGAGCGGCGGCAACGGCGACGCTGGCGCCAACAGGGCGAGCACGGGGGCAAGCAACATCACCATCACCTTGCCGAGGTTGCCGCCGACGGAGAACTTAACGAATTTTTTGATATTGTCGTAGATGGTGCGTCCTTCCTCGACCGCATTTACGATCGTCGCGAAATTGTCGTCGAGCAGGACGATCTCAGCGGCCTCGCGGGTGACGTCGGTTCCGGTGACGCCCATCGCCACCCCGATGTCGGCTTTCTTGAGGGCAGGTGCATCGTTGACGCCGTCGCCGGTCATTGCCACCACATGGCCTTGCCGCTGCAACGCAGTGACGATGCGCAGTTTATGTTCGGGCGAGACGCGCGCAAAGACCGAGACGTCCGTCAATGCCGCGCTCAACTGTTCGTCCGACATTTGGGAAAGTTGTAGACCCGTGATTACGCGGTCTTCGGCGGCGGCGATGCCCAGCTCTTTGGCGATGGCGAGGGCGGTGAGCGGGTGATCGCCGGTGATCATGATGGGACGAATTCCCGCCATCTTGCATTTGGCGACCGCCTCTTTCACCTCAGGTCGCGGGGGATCGATCATTCCAAACAAGCCCACCAGCGTCAGATTGCGCTCCAACGCTTCATCCGCTTTGGCGGGTCGTTCATCCAACAACTTGAACGCTACAGCCAGCACGCGCATGCCTTCCGCCGCCAACCGTGCATTCGAGGCCTCGATGCGCTGACGCCATTCCGGCGTGATAGGCTGCGCTCCGCCGTTCACCCACACCTGCGCAGCAATGTCCAGCAAACCGTCCACCGACCCTTTTGTGAAGGCAACAAACCGGGATTGAGCGATGGGGAGTTGCGCCAAAACGTCGTTCACCGCCGATGCATCGTTTTCGACGTTCAATTCATGCACGGTCGTCATGCGTTTGCGCTCGCTGTCGAACGGGAGCTCCAGGACGCGCGGCAGCCGCCGCTCGAGTTCGTCCTTGCGCAAACCGAATTGCGCGGCTGCGAGCACCAACGCTCCTTCGGTGGGGTCGCCGACGGCGCGCCATCCCCCAGGATCGTCCCCAATCAACTGAGCGTCGCTTGCCAGCGCGCCTGCAGAAAGCAACAGCGACATGGCCTTCGCCTGAAGGCGCGTCTCCTCGGTCGGCGGCTCGGCGAGCTCAAGCCTGACCTCTTCTCGACCGATGCGCTCGTTCAGCTGCACGCTGCGATCCATCAGGTCGAGCACGGTCACGGTCATGCGATTCTGCGTAAGCGTCCCTGTTTTATCGGAGCAGATGACGGTGACCGAGCCAAGCGTCTCAACTGCAGGCAATTTGCGGATGAGCGCGTTGCGCGCCAGCATGCGACGCGCGCCGAGCGCAAGCGTGATGGTCACCACGGCGGGCAGCCCTTCGGGCACGATGGCGACGGCGACGCTCACAGCCACGAGGAACATTTCGCCCAACGTGCCGCCGCGCAACAGACCAAATACGGCGACGACCGCTGCGATCATCACCCCCACCAGCGCCAGCGCCTTGCCCAAACGGTCGAGCCGTTTTTGCAGCGGCGTCGCTTCGCGCTCGACGGTTTGCAGCATCGTGGCAATTTTACCCAGCTCTGTGCGGGCGCCTGTCTCAACGACAATTCCGACGCCTCGCCCATATGTCACCACCGTGCCCATGTAGGCCATATTGCGTCGGTCGCCCAGCGGAGCGTCGGCGCTGAACACCAGATTGGCGTCCTTCTCAACCGCTTCCGACTCGCCGGTGAGTGCAGCTTCTTGAATGCGGAGATTGACGGTCTCAACCAGGCGCATGTCGGCAGGCGTCAGGTTGCCCGCCTCAAGCAAGACAATGTCTCCCGGCACCAGCTCACGCGCCGAGATCGTTTGCACTTGCCCCTCCCGTCGAACGCGCACCATAGGCGCTGCGAGCTTTTTGAGCGCGGCCATGGCGCGCTCAGCGCGATATTCCTGCACGAAGCCGAGCAAGCCAAACAGCACCACGATGGCGAAAATCGCCACCGCTTCCTGCCATTTCTGCAAAAACAGCGAAATTATCCCGGCCGCAATAAGGATCAGCACCATCGTGGCGGTGAACTGCTCCCACAACAGTCGCCAGGGGCTGCGGCTCGCCCTTTCGACAAGTTCATTCGGCCCCACCTGCGCCTGCAACTCGGCCACTTGTTGCGCAGTGAGGCCCATAGCCGGGTCTGAGCGAAGTTGCTTGATTGCGGCCTCAACTGAAAGAAGATGCCACTGCGATCTCTGTTCGGCGTTCACGGCTCTGCTCCTGATTGTCCACAACAAAAAAGACCATCGCGAGACGTCTCGCGATGGTCTTGCCTCTGTGCGATGTTCCCACATCCGACCAACCGGCAACGCTATTTGCGTTGCGTATTGACGATTGGTCGGTCCTTTCTGGGCAGGCTACTCCCCATCCACTGATAAAACTATAGCATCTGCGACGTATCTTGTCAACGAACGTGCGCCGCTCTTTTTTCGGTGTCTTCAACGTCTCAATTCTTGTCTTGCATTTTTACCTGCGCGGCGATGCCGGTATGATTGGCGCATGAACGCATTCAACTACCCTGAATCTAGCCGCATATTTGACCGGTTCGCCCGTTTTTACGATCAAGATTATCAGCATTACGACGACGACATCGAGGCAATTTTGACGCTGGCCGCCGAATGCGGCGACCCCATCTTGGATCTCGGATGCGGCACCGGACGCGTGCTGCTGCCGCTGGTGAAGGCCGGCTACGATGTCACCGGCGTCGACATCAGCCCCGCGCTGCTGGAGTGCGCCGCAAACAAACTCCGGCTGGCGGGGGTGAAGGCGCAGCTGGTGCAGGCCGATCTGCGCAGCTATGACCTTCCCGTCAAAACGTTTGCTTTCAGTTTTTGCACCAGCAACACCCTCATGCATTTCACCACGCCCACCGATCAAATTGCAGTGTTGCGCAATGCGGCGCGTCACCTGCGGCCCGGCGGCAAGCTGCTGATCGACCTCTTTAATCCCGATTTGCAACGGCTTTTCGCCGTCGATGGTCTCATGGAGCTGGCGGGTCGCTGGCAGGACGAAGAGAGCGGCGCCGAAGTGCTCAAATGGTGCGTGCGCAAAGTCGACCCGGCGGAGCAGCTTCAAGAGACGACTTTCATTTATGAAGAGATCTTTCCCGACGGTCGAACGCAGCGCACCCTTTGTCCGTTCACCCTGCGCTATCTCTGGCGCAGCGAGGCGGAGTTGATGGTGCAGGTCGCCGGCCTGCGCGTCGAAGAAGTGTGGGGGGACTTTGACGGGGCGCCGTACACCGGCGCCAGCGAGCATCTTATTCTGATCGCCGCCAAACCGGCTCGATAACCGATCACCACGTCAAAGCGAGGAGCGAGATGTCTGCACAACTGAATTTGCCCAAAGAGGCGCAGCGCACCTATGCCCGATTGTTGCCGCGGTTGGAGGCCGAATTCGCCGAGGCCATTGAAACAGACGCATGGAAAACCTTTCGCAGGCGACTAGACGCCCATTTCAACGATCTCTTTTTCCTGCTCTTTGAGCTATACGGGGATCGTTACGACTTCCTCTATCATCTGGAGCGCCTGCTGGCGGAGTCTGCGCGCGCCTGGCTGGAGCGACCGGAGGAGCTGAAGGCGCTCGATGCACAGCGCGAGCGCGATCCCCTCTGGTATCAGTCGGAGAAGATGTTGGGCGGGGTCTATTATGTCGATCTCTTCGCCGGCGACCTGCAAGGAATGCGCGCCAAAATTCCCTACTTCAAAGAGCTGGGGCTGACCTATCTTCACCTGATGCCGCTGTTCAAGGCGCCGGAAGGCGACAACGACGGCGGCTACGCCGTGAGCGATTACCGCCAGGTCGATCCTCGCCTGGGCACGGTGGAAGATTTGCGCCTGCTGGCGACGGAGCTGCGGCGGGAAGGCATCAGCCTGGTGCTGGATTTCATTTTTAACCACACGTCGGACGAGCATCGCTGGGCGCTGGCCGCCCAGGCGGGCGATGAGGACTACGCCGAGTACTATTTTCTCTTCCCCGACCGCACCATGCCCGATCTGTATGACCGCACGCTGCGCGAAATTTTTCCGGACCAGCATCCCGGCTGTTTCACCTATCGTCCAGACATGCAGCGCTGGGTGTGGACGACCTTTAACTCGTTCCAGTGGGATTTGAACTACCACAATCCGGCGGTTTTTCGCGATATGGCGGCGGAGATGCTCTTTCTGGCCAACGTCGGCGCTGAAGTGCTGCGGCTAGACGCGCTGGCCTTCACATGGAAGGAACTGGGCACCAACTGTGAAAACTTGCCGAAGGCGCATACGCTGGTGCGCGCCTTCAACGCCGTCGTGCGCATCGCTGCGCCCAGCCTGGTGTTCAAGTCGGAGGCGATCGTTCACCCCGATGAGGTGGTGCGCTATATCCATGCCAAGGAATGTCAGCTCTCCTACAACCCGCTCCTGATGGCGTTGCTCTGGAACAGCCTGGCGACGCGCGAGGTGCGTCTGCTCCGTCATTCTATGAGCTACCGCTTCGCCATCCCGGAAGATTGCGCCTGGGTCAACTACATCCGCTGCCATGACGACATCGGCTGGACCTTTGACGACGGCGATGCAGCTGCTTTAGGGATCAACGGCTACGACCACCGCCGTTTTCTCAACGCCTTTTACACGGGGCGCTTCCCGGGGAGCTTTGCGCGGGGCTTGCCCTTCCAGGAAAACCCGCGCACCGGCGACGCGCGCATCTCAGGCACGCTGGCTTCGCTGGCCGGACTGGAGGCGGCGCTGCATTCCGCAAACCCGGCCGAGATTGACCTGGCGGTGCGTCGCATTTTACTGCTCAACGCCATCATCCTCAGCATCGGCGGCGTTCCCCTGATCTACCTGGGAGATGAAGTCGGCGTGCTCAACGATTACAGCTACGTCGAGGACCCGGCCAAAGCCGGGGACAGCCGCTGGGTGCATCGCCCGCGCATCGACTGGGAGCAGATGGCGCGACGCCACGATCCAACGACGATCGAAGGGCGTATCTACAGCGGGCTGCGCCACCTGATCGAGGTGCGCAAGGCGACCCCCGCCTTCGCCGGCAACCGCATGAAGGTCATTCATCTGGGCAACGACCATGTGTTCGCCTACCTGCGCACCGGCTCCCATGGAGATCGCGTGCTGGTCATTGCGAATTTCACCGAACACACGCAGCCCATTCCCGCCAACGAGGTGCGCCTGTATGGAGCAGGCTACCATTTCTGCGATCTGATCAGCGGCCAGGAACTGACGCTGGCTGCGGAAACAGTGGTCCTGGCTCCCTATCAGGTGTTGTGGCTGGTGGATTGACGGCCTTGTACAAAGATGATGCGGATCGCGGCTTTGGCAAATCATCGTCCATCGAATTTAGACAAAGCTGTGATCCGGCGGTGCAGGCGATGGGCAAACCATTTGCTGTCGAGTTTCAAAGCTGTTGCAAAGCCGGCAAGGAGTTGAACAGAGGTTGGTTTTGTCCAGGAAAAGCAAAAGCGTCATGACCAACGGCGCCGATCGCCAAGAAGATGGCGCCTTCCCATCTTCCAGGAAGCCTGAAGCTTCCTGGAAGATGTTTTCTCGCTAGCGGCTCAACACTCGCTGTAGCCGCACACGGCGCACTTGCGGCATCCTTCGACGTTCAGGAAGCTCGCCTCGCCGCACTCCGGACAGATGTCGCCGATCGGTTTGGCGGCGATCGGCAACGCCAGTTGCTCGGCCTGCGGCTTCTCCTCGGCGGGGGGCAGCTCGCTGAGATGCTCGGCCAACACCTGGGCGATGCCGTCGGGCAGCGAACGCACGCGATTGGCGCCGAAGCCTAACGGTCGCCCGCCGCCGATGCCCGCCAGCTCGTCGATCACCCAGCGCAGGCGCTCGGAAGGCGGCAACGCGCCCGGCATGCGCAGAATCAGGCTAATCAGCCGCCCCATCGCCTCGCTCACCGCCATCACTTCCGTGCCGGCCTTGCCGACGTTCAAAAAGACCTCGAACGGTTCATTGTGTTCGTCGCTGTTCACGGTGACGTAGGCTGTGCCCAGCGGCGTCTCCTTGCGATAGGTGGCCCCGTGGAGTTTGGCGGGGCGCGGTCGTTTGATCATGGCGTGGCGAAATTCGAGCACCCCGTGCCCTGCATCGCCCTCCGCCTGTCCATTGGCGTAATGGCCGTTGGCGGCGAGCGCCGTTTCGGTTCCGCTCGCCGGCTCCTCCTTCTTTTTTTGCTTCGTGGCTTTCGTCTCCAGCACCACCTGCTCGCGACTGCCGGTGACGTAGACGGTCAACCCCTTGCAGCCCGTCTCCCACGCCAACATGTACGCCTTGGCCACATCCTCTTCGGTGGCGCCTTCCGGGAAGTTGCAGGTGTTATGATTGCACAGGCCATTGGCGATAAAGGCATGTCCTTCCGGCACGCTAAGGTCGAAGACCTCGTTGAAACCGACCTCGACGCCCTGAACTTGAACGTAGACCTTGCTCTCGTCATCCTGAGCAAAGAACGCCTCTGCAACCGGGTGGAAGGCCCCGCTCTGGCGCAGATGTGAATAGATGCGACGGGCGTCGCTGCGCTCCAGGCGGTGTCCTTGCAGTAAATTGACTCGCCCCCGTTGATACGCCCTGGCTTCCAAGACATCCTCCAGATGGTAGATGGACGCCAGGCTCACCGACGCCGTCTGCTTCATCTCTTCAAGGCAATGCGTGACGAAAGCCGGCAGCAGACGGCTGTAGTTGCGGAAGCGCTGCACGCGACCTACATTGCGCCGCGCCATCCGTTCGTTTTTCCAGACCTCCACAAAGCCGATCAGATCGGCCAGACGCTCCAGCTCGCCTCCCTGCACGGTCAACGACCAGGCGCGCTCTGCGCTTCGACGCACAGTGGCGACGACGCCTGCGTTCAACAGCAACACCTGCAACTGGCGGATCAACTTTGAGCTGGCCAGGGTGACGCCGAACAATTTGCCGTCCTGCGTCAAGAAGCCATCCAGCATCAAACCGCGCAGGAAGGCGCTCACCTCGGCTCGGCTGCTGCGAAGGATGCAACCCGGCACGATTTTGTGTTCTGCGCCGGCGCGCAGCCCCAGATCGACCAGAAGCCAGTGGCGAAGGCTGCGGGCGTTGATTTGCAGCGTATGCACGTCGTTGCGGACATCTTTGAAGACTTGACCGGAAACCCCCCAGAGCGTTTCGGCGATTCTGTTCAGCTCCGCCAAAAGCGCAGCGTCGTTGTTGCTAATGACCACGCCGTTCTGCGTGATGGCGCCGTCGGCCGTCAGACATCCCAGGAAGAACGCAAGTTCTTCGGACATCCGGCTTGGGAAGCGGATGGGATGGCTGTTTGTGCGCAGCGCACCGCTGAAGGGCGGCAGCGCTGCGCCTGCTTTGCCGAACCGCTCCTGTCCGCTGTAGAGGATGACGACGTCGCCAATGCGCAGCGCATCGAGCGCTTTGAAGACGACCTCGCCGGATGACTCCAGGACATGCACGCGATGGTTCGGCGTGCCCTCGATCTCGAAGCCATACTCCAGTTTCACTTTGCGCGTTTCACGCATGCCGCCGTAATAAAACTGGTCGGTGCGTCGCACACCCTCCGGGCTCACAACCCTGATATCGAGAGATGTGAACTGGTCAGGGAGACGCGCTTCGGCCAGCTCCTCGATCGGCGTCAATCCATCTTCGGTGAGCACCAATGTATCGCCAACCACGCACTTGGAGATGCTGTTATCGGTGAAAGCCTGGATGGCGGCCTGCATCAGGACGTGCTCCTCCGCCGTGATGTCGCTGCTGACGACAAAGGTGTGGCGAATGTGCTCGGGCAGCTCGTCCAGCGCCTGGCAGGAGCCATAGGTGGCGACGTAATGCTTGATGCGCGTCTTGTCCGCTTCGCTGAGGTCGGTGGCGTCCAGCGCCTGCTCAAAGAGTGGGCTGGTGTAGACCAGCTCGACGTCGTTGTCGCCGTCCTTGAAGTGGCGGATGTAGCCGAGCGCAAAGACCGGCTCACAGCCGTAGCCCTCGCAGCCGACGACAGTGGCGATCGTGCCGGTCGGCGCCACGGTCGTCTGCGCAGCGTTGCGGATGCCGTGCTCTTCCAGGCCGCGCACGATGCGCTGCCAGTCCAGCGCCGGGCGCCCCCAGTCGCGCGTGAAGGGGCGCAGCGGCTTGGGCGGCTGCCACGCCATGCCGCCGGGACGATCCTTATCGTAGATGCTTCCCTCGAACGCCGGGAAACGACCGCGCTCCGCCGCCAGCTCGATGCTGCGCTGCATGGCGTGGTAGCGCACGAACTCCATGATCTGCGCGGCGAACTCCTGCCCTTCCTCGCTGCCGTAGCGGACGCCGAGCTTGTACATGATGTCGCCCAATCCCATGATGCCCAGGCCGATGCGTCGCGCCCGGTAGGCGGCCTCCGCCACCTGCGGCACTGCGGGCACGTAGGCGTTGGCGCTGACGACGTTGTCGAGGAAATGGGTGCTCTCGCGGATCGTGCGTTCAAGCAACGCCCAATCGACGACGGGCGCGCCGTTGGCGTCGGTCGTCACGTGGTTGGCCAGGTTGATCGACCCCAGGCAGCAATTTTCGTAGGGGCCGAGCCACTGCTCACCGCACGGATTCGTCGCCTCTAGCTCATAGAGATGGGGCACCGGATTGGCGCGGTTGGCGGTGTCGATGAAAAGTGCGCCCGGCTCGCCGTTGTGATGGGCGAATTTGACGATCTTGGCGAAGAGGTCGCGAGCGCGCACGGTCTTCCAGACTTTGCCGTCGCGTGGGTTGCGCAGGTCGAAATCCTTGTCGTCGCGCACGGCGCGCATGAACTCGTCGGTGATCGCCACAGAGATGTTGAAGTTGCTGATCTTCCCCTCTTCCGCCTTGCATTCGATGAACTCTTCAATGTCCGGGTGATCGACGCGCAGCACGCCCATGTTGGCGCCGCGGCGACTGCCGCCCTGGGCAATCTCGCCGAAGGCCTGGTCATACACGCGCAGGAAGCCGACCGGCCCGGTGGCGCGACCGGCCGAGGTGTGCACGATGTCATTCTTGGGGCGCAGCCGGCTGAACGAAAAGCCGTTGCCGCCGCCGGTCTGCTGAATCAGCGCAGCGACGCGCAGCGTGCTGAAGATGCCGTCCTGCTCCTTGCCCATGTCGTCGGCGATGGGCAGCACGAAACAGGCGGCGAGCTGGCCAAGCGGCGTGCCCGCGCCCGTGAACGTCGGGCTGTTGGGAAAGAAGCGTCGCTCCGCCAGGAGATCGTAGAACGCCTTTGTGATTCCTTCGACATCTCCGCCGTGCTGACGCTCCACCTGGGCGATGTGATAGGCGACGCGATAGAACATGCCCGCCGGCGTCTCCAGATAGGAGCCGTCGTAATCTCGACGCAGATAGCGTTTCTGCAACACTTTGATGCTGTTTTCGCTGAGCCGGATGGCGGCGTCGCTGACGTATTCCGGGCAAACGATGAACTGGCGCTGGCCTTTGACCGTTTCGATCACGGTGTACGCGCGTTGCGCCTGCGCCGCTTCGCTCGCATCCGTTATGGAATCTGTTGCACTAGGGAGCTTTTGGGACATAGATGCTGTCTCCTCCTAAATCAATCCGAATCAAACCTGAAAACAAGAGACAAAAATAATCCTGGCAACCTCCACCGCTCTTGCGAGCCAATCACCCTTCGATCGGGCGTCCGCTTCGGTGCAGACGTCGCCTGGCCAGTTTTCCTTTTCAAGTTTTACATCGCTGCAGATTGCGCTGGCTCGGGGGGCGTCGCCGATCGTCCCATCAGCCGGTCGATCTCGTTGCGCAGTTCATTCAGATCGTTGATGTCGAGATAAACGCTGGCGAAGCGGATATACGCCACCTGATCGACATGCGCAAGCTGATCCAACACCATGCTTCCGATCAATTTACTCGGCACCTCGGTGCGACCGACAGCCTGTAATGCTTCTGTGATCTGATCGACCATGGCTTCCATTGTTTCGCGCGTGATAGGGCGCTTGGTGGCTGCGATCTGAATGCCTGATAAGATTTTTTGACGATCAAACGGCTCGCGCCGCCCATCGCTTTTGATGACCAGCAAATTGGCCGCAACATGCTCGTAGGTGGTGAAGCGCTGCCCACATTGCTCGCACTGCCGCCTTCGACGAATGGCGTCGCCCGTCGTTCGAGTATCTATAACGCGATGGGCGTCGTGGCCGCAATGGGGACATTTCATATTTCTCTACAACATTTTGTGTAGTAATAAGAAAAATGCACGATATATTGTGTATTGCGAGAGAAAGTATAGCACACGTTTGGCGCGGCTGCAAATAACGCACGCGTGTTCTACCAGAGGAGGCCGATGCTGGCGGACTCAACAGCACAAAATTTTAAGGCTGGAGAGTCGGAAAACGGCGCGAAAGGGAAAGTGGAAAACCGATAGGTTCCTAATAACAGCGCCTTAACCTTGATCTGGTATAATGGCCGTGCAGCCGGAATCTTTCTACAACGTCAGGAGCCATCATGCCTTTCACCTCTCCCCCTGAATTTGACGAGAGCCGTTTCAACCGCATCGCCGCGCTCGCCCCTGCACTCGATGCATTCGCCGGCGACTACGTCTCGGCGGAGCGGCTGCCCGGCCTGGCCTATGGAATTGTGGCGGGCGGCAAGCTGGTGCACGTCGGCGGGGTCGGGCTGGCGGACAGGGAGGCGAACATCCCCGCCGGACCGGATGCGCTCTTTCGCATTGCGTCGATGACGAAGAGCGTCGCTGCGGTCGCCATCCTGCAGCTGCGCGACGCCGGGCTGCTGGCGCTCGATGACGCGGCCGAACGCTATGCGCCGGAGCTGGAGACGCTCCGCTATCCGACTGCAGACTCGCCGCGCCTGACGTTGCGGCGCCTGCTGACGATGACCGCCGGCTGGCCGGAGGACAATCCCTGGGGCGATCGCCAGCTGGCGCTGGATGATGTTGCGTTTTCGAGGCTGCTGGCGCAAGGGGTCTCGTTCGCAGCTGCGCCCGGCGCTCAATTTGAATACTCCAACCTGGCCTACATGGTGTTGGGACGCGTGGTGCATCGGGTGAGCGGGCTGCCGTTTCAAGAATACGTCACCCGGCGCATCCTTCGTCCCCTGGGCATGGTCGATGCATGTTGGAATTGCGAGGAGGCCGGGCAACCCGTCGCCCGCGGCTACCGGTCGATGAACGGCGCGCCCCTCGAAGAGCCGCTGGCCTGGATGCGCTGTGAAGGAGACGCCGCCGCATTCGCCGGCCTGTATATGTCGGTGAGAGATCTGGCGCGCTGGGTGGCGTTCATGCTTTCGGCGTGGCCTCCGCGCGACGAGGAAGAGCACCCCGTGTTGCGACGCAGCTCGCTGCGCGAGATGCAACAATGCTCCGTGTTGCGCACACCGAAAACTGCTCCTGTCAAAATCGGCGAGCCGCTCCATTGCGAGACGGGTGGCTATGGGTATGGCTTGTTTGTGATGGAATCTTCGGACTTGGGGCGCGTCATCGGACATGGGGGCGGCCTGCCCGGGTTTGGTTCCCACATGGTGTGGCTACCTGAACGAGATGTCGGAGTGGCGGCGCTCGCCAATGTCACCTACGCCCCGGCGGCGCCTTTTGCCATGGCGCTCTTGCGGCGGCTTGTGAGGGAAGCGCAACTTCGACCACGCCCGACGCAACCTGCGGCGGCGCTGCTCAAGGCGCAGGCGGAGGTGAGCTGTCTGCTCCAACAGTGGGACGATGCGCTGGCCGATCGTCTGGTCGCAGAGAATTTTTTCCTCGATACGCCGCGCGAGGAATGGCGCCGCCAGGTGGAGACGCTGCGCAGCCGACACGGCGCGCTGCGCATTGACGGCGCCATTCGAGTCAACAACCCCCTGCGCGGGGAGTGGCGCATGACGGGCGAGCGCGGCTGGTGCAACGTCTGGGTGACGCTGGCGCCCACCGTTCCTCCCCGCGTGCAGCATCTGTCCGTCGAGTCGGTTTTGCCGCCAAACGAGACCATGCAGAAGACGTTGGAGCAGCTGCTGGAGGCCATCGCAGCGCCGACGATGCGCCGCATTTCCAGGCTGGCGGCGCCAGGCGTGGATCGCCGCGCCCTTCTCGACCATCTGCGCCTGGCGAACCTGCTCTACGGCCCTTGCTCGATGGAGGCGATCGTCAGGGGCGACGGCGTGGAACGCACCGTGGCGCAGTTGCATAGCCCGCGAGGCCGTCTGGAGGCTGAGGTTGCGATCGAGGCTCGCACCGGTAAGGTGCGTTTTCTGGAGCTGCGCGCCATGCAGTGAGTTCATGGGACGGGCAGTTGTCCAGCCGATGTCAGCGCCGGGTCAGCGAGCGAGTGTAAGGACGAGCTACAATGGGGGCGCAACATTCTAGATAGCGCCGTCTACAAACAAGGGGAGGCGAGCATAGCGATGAACGAGTACTGGATGTGGGGATGGATCGCGCTGGCGATTATTTTCATGATCGCCGAGTTGTTCACGTCGGGTTTCTTTTTGTTTTGTTTTGGCGTAGGCGCGGGCGTGGCGGCGCTCTCCGCCTATCTGGGGCTGGACCCCTTCCTGCAAATTTTTGTGTTCATCCTGGCTTCAGGCGTCGCCGTGCTGTCGACCCGTCCCATCGCCAGGCGGCTGACCGAGCGCACCCCAAACTTTGTGGCGAGCGACCGGGTCCTGAACAGGCCGGGGGTGGTGCTTATTGAGATTAACCCGCCGCTGGGCACCGGCATGGTGCGCGTCGACGCCGAGGAATGGCGAGCGGTGTCGGAGGACGGCGGCGTGATCCCGAAGGGCGCCATCATCCGAGTGCTGCGCATCGACGGCACGCGTCTTGTCGTCCGACCGGACCCGGCGCACACTTTGGCCGAGGATTGACGCATCGTGAAACGTTTCGTTTGGGTTCTATAGACAGGAGGCAACATGGAATTCGCACTGGTGGTGACTGTTCTAGGTCTGCTCTTGCTGCTGGTCTTCTTGCTGGCTGCAATGGGCATTCGCATCGTGGCGCCGTACGAGAAGGGCGTGGTAGAACGATTGGGACGCTATCTGCGCACTGCGCAGCCGGGGTTGAACTTTATCATCCCCTTCATCGACGTCATGCGCAAGGTGGATATGCGCGAGCAGGTGGTCGATGTGCAGCCCCAGGAAGTGATCACCAAAGACAACGTGGTCGTGACCGTGGATGCGATCGTCTACTATGAGGCGACCGATCCGGTGAAGCTGACCTACAACGTGGCCGATTTCTACAACGCCGCCACCAAGCTGGCGCAGACCAACCTGCGCAACGTAATCGGCGAGACAGAGTTGGATGAGGCGCTGACCTCGCGCGAGATGATCAACGCCAAGCTGCGCGCCGTGCTCGACGACGCCACCGACAAGTGGGGCGTGCGCGTCGTGCGCGTCGAGATCAAGCGCATCGATCCACCGGCGGACGTCACTGCAGCCATGCATCGGCAGATGAAAGCCGAACGCGACAAGCGCGCCCAAATTCTCGAGGCCGAAGGCACGCGCGCCGCACGCATCCTGCAGGCGGAGGGCGAAGCCGAGGCGGTTCGCCGCGTGGCGGACGCCGAACGCTACAAGCTCGAAGTGGAGGCGGCCGGCCAGGCCAACGCCATCACCACGGTCTTCAACGCCATCCGCAACGCCAACGCCGACGAGCGCGTGATCGCCATCCAATATCTGGAGGCGCTCAAGGTCGTCGCCAACGGCCAGGCGTCGAAGCTCTTCATCCCCTACGAGGCGACCGCCATCCTCGGCGCGCTGGGCACCATGCAGAACATCTTCGCCGGACAGTCGGAAAACGGCGCCGGGCCCGGAGAGAGTCAGAAGACGACGGCGACGCCTGCACGGCCGCCGCAGCCGCCGCTGCGGTAGAACCGTCGGCCACGCATGGCTGCGAGCTGCGCCTGCCAGATGGGAACGGGCTGGACAGGCGCAGCTCGCAGCGCGCACTCTCCGACTCATGGAGCCATCGATCGCATAAACAAAAAACGCAATACGCAACAACCTTTCATGTGAACTATGAATGCTTCAAGCGACATCCTCATCGTAGGCGGGGGCGTCTTTGGCGTCACCGCCGCCCTGGAGCTGCGACGTCGAGGCTACACTGTCACGTTGATCGACCCAGGCCCCATCCCTCACCCGCTGGCCGCATCTACGGACGTCAGCAAGGTGGTGCGCATGGAGTACGGCGCCGATCGCCAGTATCTGCATATGGCGGATCGTTCGATCGACGGCTTTTGGGCCTGGAATGAAGAATTTGGAGAAACTTTTTACCATAACACCGGCGTGCTGATGATGGCGCGTCAGCCCATGCAGCCGGGGGAGTATCTGTACGAGAGCTACCATGCGCTGATCGCAGAAGGCCACCGGCCAGAGCGCATGGACAGCGAGAAATTGCGCAGCCGCTTTCCGGCCTGGAATGCGGAGCGCTATGTGGACGGCTTTTTTTCCGCGCGCGGCGGCTATGTGGAGAGTGGGCGGCTGATGGCGGCGCTGCAACAGAAGGCGCAGAGGGAAGGCGTCCGCATCCACGAGGGACAGACCGCAGAGCGCTTCCTGAGCGAAGGGAATCGGGTGATTGGCGTGCGCACGCGCGAGGGGGAGACCTTCGCGGCGGACGCGACGCTCGTCGCCGCCGGCGCCTGGACGCATCACCTGCTGCCTGAGCTGGCGAGCGCAATCAAGGCGACCGGCCATCCGATCTTCCACCTCAAACCCCTCGATCCGACGCTTTTCGCCGTCCCTAAGCTGGTCACTTTCACCGCCGACGTTGAACACACGGGCTGGTATGGCTTCCCGCTCCTGCGCGAGGGCGTGGTCAAGGTGGCCAATCACGGCGTCGGCGTCGTCCTGCACGCCGAAAAGGATGAGCGCGTGGTCTATCCGGAGGACTTTGCCCGTCTGCGCGCGTTTCTGGCCGAGACCTTTCCGGCGCTGCTCGACGCCCAGATCGTCTACACCCGGCGCTGCCTCTACAGCGACACCCTCGACGGCCATTTCTGGATCGATTATCATCCGGAGCGGCAGGGCTTGATCGTCGCCGCCGGCGGCTCCGGCCATGCCTTTAAGTTCGCGCCGGTGCTCGGTCCGCTGACGGCGGATGTGGTGGAGCACAAATTCAACGCATGGGCGGAGCGTTTCCGCTGGCGCACATTCGGCGCAGACGTCGCTTTCCAGGAGGCGTCGCGCTATCAGGCAAAGGAGCGATAACCATGGAGCATCGACAGCTTGGCGCATCCGGCTTCAAGGTGCCTGTGCTGAGCTTCGGCACGGCGACGTTCGGCGGCCGCGGCGAATTCTTCGGCGCCTGGGGAGCCACGGACGTCGCCGAGGCCAAACGACTGGTGGACATCTGTCTGGAGGCCGGCCTCACCATGTTCGATTCGGCGGACGTCTATTCCGCCGGCGCTGCGGAGGAGATTTTGGGGCAGGCGATCCGCGGGCGTCGCGACCAGGTGATTATTTCCACCAAAGGGACGTTCCGCAGCGGGCCGGGGCCGAACGACGTCGGCTCCTCGCGCTATCACCTGATCCGCTCGGTGGAGGGTAGTTTGCGCCGCCTGGGAACGGATTTTATCGACCTCTATCAGCTCCATGGCTTCGACGCGGTGACGCCCGTCGAGGAGGTGCTGCAGACGCTCGACGACCTGGTGCGCGCCGGCAAAATTCGCTACATCGGCTGCTCCAACTTCTCCGGCTGGCATCTGATGAAGTCGCTGGCCGTCTCGGAAAAGTACGGCCTGGCGCGCTATGTGGCGCATCAGGCCTATTATTCGCTGATCGGCCGCGATTATGAGTGGGAGCTGATGCCGCTCGCGCTCGATCAGAAGGTGAGCGCCGTGGTGTGGAGCCCGCTGGGCTGGGGGCGCTTGACCGGCAAAATTCGTCGCGGCTCGCCGCTGCCGGAGGTGAGCCGGCTGCGCAGCCAGGTGGCGAAGGCGGGCGGCCCGCCGGTCGACGACGAATATCTCTTTCGCGTAGTCGATGCGCTGGATGAAATCGCACAGGAGACGGGGAAGAGCATCCCGCAGATCGCCATCAACTGGCTGTTGCAGCGCCCCTCCGTGGCGACCGTGATCATCGGCGCGCGCACCGAGGAGCAGCTGCGCGAGAACCTTGGCGCCGTCGGCTGGTCGCTGACGCCGGAGCAGATCGCCCGTCTCGACGCTGCCAGCGAGGTGACGCCGCCCTATCCCTACTGGCATCAGCGCGGCTTCAAGGAGCGCAATCCGCCGCCGGTGTGAGGGCGAAATCAATTCAGCTCCGGATAGAGCACCCTGCCGCTTTCCCGGTCCACCCAGCGAATCTTGTCCGCCGGGAAACGCAGCCAAAGCTCCTGATCGGGCGCCACCTCGAAGGAGGGATGGGTGGAGACTTTGACGATGTTGGCGCCGATCTTGACCGTGAGGAGATTTTGCGCGCCGAGCGGCTCCACCACCAGCACCCGCACCTTGAGCGCATCGTCGGCGGGTGCAGCCAGCGCCTCCATATTTTCGGCGCGGATGCCGATCACGATGGGCTTGCCGTCGTAGCCGCGCAGCAGCGGCTCCATGAGCGGATGCGGCCTTAACTTGAAATCGCCGATGGCGACCTCCACTGCGCCGTCGCGGCGCTGCACCTGGGCGTCGAGGAAGTTCATCGGCGGGTTGCCGATGAAACCGCCCACAAAGTCGGTCGCCGGCCGGTCGTAGACCACGGTCGGATGGTCGCACTGGAGAATCTTCCCTTCACGCATCACGGCGATGCGGTCGCCCATGCTCAGCGCTTCGATCTGATCGTGCGTTACGTAGATGGTGGTCGCCTTGATCTCCGCAAGCAGGCGCTTGAGTTCGGCGCGCATCTCCAGCCGCAGCAGCGCGTCGAGGTTGCTGAGCGGCTCGTCCATCAGCAGCACCTGCGACTTCATGGCGATGGCGCGCGCCACGGCTACGCGCTGGCGTTGACCGCCGCTCAGCTTAGAGGGATAGCGATCCAACATCGTTTCGATGTGCAGCAGCTCGGCGGCCTCGCGCACGCGACGGTCGATCTCAGCCTTATCGAACTTGTTCATCTTGAGGCCGAAAGCGATGTTGTCGTAGACGTTCATGTGGGGAAAGATGGCGTAGCTCTGAAAGACCATCGAGATGCCGCGCTTGCGAGGCGGCAGATAGGTGACGTCGCGGTCGCCGATGCAGATGCGACCGCTGTCGGCCATGCCCAACCCGGCCACCGCGCGCAGCAGCGTCGTCTTGCCGCAGCCGCTCGGGCCCAGCAGCACCATGAACTCCTGATCTTCCACGATCAACGTCACGTTGTCGACGGCGACGAAGTTGCCGAACTTTTTCGTTACATTCTCGATTCGGATTGCAGCCATCGATTGGTCTCCACAGCCATTCTTTTCGGCAGCGACTATTTGGAAATCTGTCCCCACATGTTGAAGAGATACCGGCGAATCAGAAAGATGAAGATCAGCGCCGGAATCATCATGAAAAATGCGCCGGCGAACTGATAGGGCTCGGACGACTGGTTGAGCGTCGCCAGCACCTGGGCGGGCAGCGTGCGATTGCGCACCGTCAGAATGCTGGCGGCGAAGACCTCGTTCCACGACATCACAAAGGTGAAGATGGCCGAGGCCGCAATCCCCGGCGCCACCAGCGGCAACACGACGGAGCGAAAAGCCTGCAGAGGCGTGCACCCATAGACCTGCGCCGCCTCCTCCAGCTCGTAGGGGATGCTGGCGAAGACGCTGCCGATCACGAGGATGGTCGTGGGCAGCGTCAGCGCTGTGTGCATCAGCGCCAGGCTGTAGACGCTGTCATAGATGCCGACGTTGATGAAGACCACCGCCAACGGGATCGCCAGGATCACCACCGGGAAGGCGCGCACGGCCAGGATCGAGAGACGATAAAAGTCGCGGCCCGGAAAGAGAAAGCGCGAAATGGCGTAGCCGGCCGGCGCGGCGATGACTGTGGAGAGCGCCAACGTGATGAGCGCCACCACGACGCTGTTGATCAGCCCGGGGATGATGCCCTGCGAGGTCAGGAAAAACTGCATGGTGTCGAACGAAAAGGGAATGAAGGGCAGCACGCCCTTCGGGAAGGTGCGCACCGTCGCCGGCGTCGTCAGCGCCATCGAGGCAATGAACCAGATCGGCGCCAGCACCCACAGACAGAGCGCGAGCGCCAGCAGATAGACGAACCCGCGCTGAATGCGGTGACGCAGCAGCGCGCGCTGACGCACGCGCAACATTTCTTCGGAGGCCTGCACCGGCGCAGCGGCGATGTTTCCGGTCACACTCATTCTTGCATCTCCTCATGGCTGCGCACCATGCGCAGATAGACGGCGGCGCTGAACATCGACAACAACAGGATCAGGGCGGCGTAAGCTGCAGCGACATTGACGTTGCGCAGCGTGTAATATTGCCGATAGGCCTCGTTGGCCAACACCGTGACGACGTCGCCGCCGCTCAGCGCAATCACCACGGCGAAGACCTGCAAGGCCAGGAT
Source organism: uncultured Caldilinea sp. (assembly GCF_937128415.1). Classification (GTDB taxonomy): domain Bacteria; phylum Chloroflexota; class Anaerolineae; order Caldilineales; family Caldilineaceae; genus Caldilinea. The sequence goes on along the minus strand of NZ_CAKZMJ010000065.1, from coordinate 69,121 downwards.
CGTGCGCAAAATCAACGCCACCTGCAGACTCGGCTTCAGCATCGGCAGGATGACGTAGCGGACGCGCTTCCACAAATTGGCCCCGAAGAGGTCGGCGGCCTCCAGAATTTCATGCGAGATCGCCTGCAGCCCCGCCACCACGATCACCATGACGAGGGCGGTGGCGCGCCAGATCTCCGCCAGCCAGATGGCGACGATGATCCAATGGCGCGTGTCGGCGGTGAGGTAGGGGATCGGCGCCGCCAGCCAGCCCAGGCTGACGAGGATGCTGTTCAAATAGCCGTTCTGGGTGAAGATGGCGTACCAGACGATGCCCACCGCCAGCTCCGAGACGCCGAGCGCAATCGCAAAGACATAGAGAAAGAAGGTGTTGCCGCGCAACTGCTGTTGAATGATCAGCGCCATGATGATGGCCAACACGAACTGCACCGGGATGATGATCGCCATCAGCAACAGCGTCGTCCACAAGGCGGGCCAGAAGAAGCGGTCGTTGATCATCGAGCGGAGATAGCGCAGCGTCAGCTCGCCTGCGTCCCCGCGGTCGATGCGGCCGCGCACGTTGTCGCCGAAGACCTGCACATAGCGCGAGGGCGCCCATCCCTCGATCGCGGCGCCGTCGCGCTCCCCGCGCACCAGGTACCACAGCTCCAGGATCGTCTGACGCTCGATGGCGACGACCGCATTGGATTCGATGCGGCCCACCACATCGCTGACGACGCTTGGCTCGGCGTAGACAGTGGTCAAGGGGTCGCTGCCGCCGATGCGGGGGCGGATCGTGCCGAGGGTGGGAGCGCCCGCTGCGTCCGTCTCACGCACGCGCACGCGCGCCTCCGGCGCCCATCCCTCCACGGTTCGCCCGTCGGCGCTTTCGCCCCGGATGTAGAACCACACCTCGGTGCGCAGGTTGCTCTGCCCCAGATCGTCCGGATCGACCGTGTTGCCCCGTCGCTCCACCACCTCGATCGGCGCCCCACGCGGCAGCCAATCGCTCACGGGGCTGCGCAGCGTGGCCTCCGCCCGCAGCTGCAGACGTGCGTCGCCGTCCCAGATCGAAAGCGTCAACGCCTGCACCATCGGCCAGGCAAAAAAGAGCGCCAGATAGATCACGGAAGGGAGAATCAGCCAGTATGGCGTCAGGTTGAGGCGTTTTTTCATGGCGGCTCCTCTAGTGCGTGTTGCGTGCTGCGCGCCCTCTGACGCAACACGCAACACGCTTCATCCCTACTGCACCTGGCAGGGGCCGTCGCTCGGCGGGTCGGGCGCCCAGCACGGCGCGCCGGTCTCATCCAGCAACGCCTGGAGATTGGCGCCTTCTTCGTTGAGCACCGTGCGGATGTCCTCGCCGTTGAGCACGACGCGGTCGAAGGCGTTGCGGAAGATCTGGTTGATCTCGCCGCCGCGCGCCCCCAGACCGACCGGCAGCAGCGCCGGCAGCGCGTTGGGCGCATTGCTCTGCGCAGCGACCGCCGCCGCTTCGATGGCGATGCCCGGCGGCAGATCGGAAGTGTCGACGCCCGCCACGACCGGGAAGAAGCCCAGCTCCTTCAGCACCCTGCCCTGCACCTCGGGGCGGGTGAGATACTCAATCAGGGCCGCTGCGCCTTCGGGGTTCCTGGCATGCGCCGGAATGCCCAGACCCACGATCACAGGCATAAAGCCCAGGCCATAGGGGCCGGAGGGCGCCGGGAAGCCGATGAACGCTTCCGGATCGCTGTTGAATGCATCCAGCAGGCGGGCGGTGTGGTCGAAGGCCACCCACACTTCACCGGAAAGCAGCGGCTCTTGCATGAACGAGTAGTTGATCGACTGCGGGTTGATGTAAGGCCAGAGTGCGTCGCGCATCCATTCCAGCATTGCGGCCGCGTCGTCGTTCTTGAATGTTGTCACCATGCCGCCGGTCCACGAAGGCCATGCATAGCCCTGCAGGAAGCGATGGAAGAGGCCGGCGTGGGGCAAACCGCATTTGGGGCCGCCCGTACCCTCGGCCAGCGCCTTGCACCACTCGCCGAATTGCTCCCAGGTCAGCGCGCCCACGTCGGCGCCTTCTGGGAGAAATTCCAGCGCATCGACGTGGGCGGCCATGATGTAGGTCGCCTGCATCCACGGAATGTAGTAGAGGAAATCCTCAGTGCCGAGCAGGCCGGTCTCCAGGAAGGCCTGCACAAACTCGCGATCCGCCATCAGGTCTTCGGCGATGTCGATCATGTTCATCAGCGCGTCGGCGCGTTGGAGCGGGGGAAAGGTGCCGTGCAGCGCGCCGATCACGTCGATCTCGGAGACGCCGGACTGCGCGCCCGCCAACACCACGTCGATCAGCGGACCTTCTTCAGAGGCGGTGAAATCGAAACCGCCGTCTCGTAAGATGGCGCGAAACTTTTCCTGCTCCTCGACCGGCGCAAACTGGGTCGAGAAAAAGACGACTTCGCCTACGGCAGGCGCAGCGACCGCCTCCTCAGCCGGCGCTGCAGTCGCCGTTTCAGCGGGCCCTTCTTCGGCGGGCGCCTCCGTCGCCGCAGGCGCGACCGGCGCCGGCGCTGCGGGAACGCAGGCTGCGAAGAGCAACGCCACAACCACGAACAAGCCGAGAGTTCGCATTTTTGCGGACATACTTCATGCTCCTTTCATGAAAGTACAGCGATAAGCGTTGCGATTGTTTTTTCTGACGCACACGATTGGAAGGACGTGTGCGTCGCCGAAACCCTCGTCAAACAGGACGATGAAGCGCTTGGGCGCTCTCATGCAGGCGCCGGCCCGCTCGAGCCTCTGACCACCAGCGACGGTTGGTAGATGAACTGACGCTCCTCCAGGGGCGCTTTGTCGATCAACTTAAGCAACATTTGCGCCACCCGGCGACCAAATTCCTGCGCCGGCAGGTGAACCGTGGTCAACGCCGGATGCACATATTCGGTCAGCGGAATGTCGTCGAAGCCGGTGATGCTCACATCGCGGCCCACGGTGAGCCCGCGCGATTGCGCCTCGTGCATGGCGCCCAACGCCAGCAGATCGTTGGCGGCGACGATGGCCGTCGGCGGCTGCGGCAGGTCAAGCAGATAGGCCGCAGCCTGGCGTCCGGAACGCTGCCGAAAGTGCGTCTCCACGAAAAGCTCCGGATGGAAAGGCAGCCGGTTGCGTTCCAGCCCCTGGCGAAAGCCCGTCATGCGATGATACGCCTTGGTCAAAAAGAGCGGTTCGGAGATATAGGCGATGCGCCGATGGCCGAGCGAGGCCAGATGATCGACCACCAAAGCAATGCCGGCGGCGCCGTCTTCATCCACGAAACAGAAATCGTTGTTCTCCTCCGTGCGGCCATAGGCCACAAAGGGCGCACCCTGCTCGCGCAGCAGGTGGATGCGGCTATCGTTGCGCTGGGTGCGCACGACGATGAAACCATCCGTGCGCCGGCTGCGAATTTGCTTGAGATAGAGCGCCTCCACATCTTCTTCCGCGCCGGCTGTGACCAGGAGATCGATGTGCTGTTCGGCCACTGCTTCGACTACGCCGTTGAGAAATTCGGCGAAAAAGGGATCGGAAAAGCGCACCTGGGCGTGCGCGGGCGAGATCAACGAAACGGCGCCGGCGCGGCGTCGACGCAAATTGAGAGCAATGGCGCTCGGCTCGTATCCCAGCTCGCGCGCCACGCGCTGCACCTCTGCACGGGTTTCCGGGCTGATGTCGGCGTGATTCCCCAACGCGCGCGAGACGGTCGGCACCGACTTGCCCACGCGCCGGGCGATGTCCTTCAACGTGACAGGCATGGGCGTTGCTATTGAAACAGGATAGATTTCTGAAACAGGATAGATTTCGCAAAAATATCGGGATTTAATGTTCAGTATAAACTAAATCGATTTAGGTGTCAAGCGATCTTGCCTAAATCGATTTAGGGACTCCCTTATGCAGTTGGTTTGGTTTCTGGGGCTCTAGATTTTTAACAAATGCGAAGACGCCGTTCCCTCGTAGGGGCGGCTCCCAGCCGCACACTCGTCATGGCCCGCAAGGTCTTGGGGAATGCAAGGAAGCGCTGCTACAAGCAGCGCCTACGCATTGCCAGCATCCCTTGTGAAATTCCCTCCGGCTTCCCGAAAGGTTGCATTCTCCGAGAAGGCGTCATCGAACTGCGTAACATGAATGGGTAAGACTTTTTTGTGCTTGTCGCAAGCTGGTCGCCGCCTATATAATGGACGCATGGAAATCTCCTCCCGCCGCATGCAACGCGAGATTCGCCGTGCAACGGCGCGCGCCGCCGGCGCACGCATGGTTCAACCGATCCACGCGCTGCCTGTCTACCAACTGGTCGACGAGGAGCGCGTGGCGCTCATTCATGACCGCTCGATGCAGATTCTGGAGCAGGCGGGGATTGCCTTTTACGACGCAGAATCATTGCAAATTCTGCGCGCCAACGGCGCCAGGGTGGAGGGGGAGATTGCGTATTTCGACCGCGATCTGGTGTCGGAGTTTCTCAAGCTGGCGCCGCGTCAGTTCGTCCTGCAGGCGCGCAACCCCGCCAATAACGTAGTCATCGGCGGCGACTATATGACTTTTCTGCCGGTCTACGGCCCTCCGTTCGTGCGCGATCGGGCGCGCGGCCGGCGTGAGGCGACGCTGGCTGACCTGCAGAATTTCATCAAGCTCACTATGATGACGCCGTATCTCCATCATCAAGGCGGCGTGATCGTGGAGCCGATGGACCTCCCCTTCCACACGCGGCACATGGACATCGTCTACGCGCACATCAAATATGGCGACCGCGGCTTCATGGGCGCCAGCACGGAGGCGTACACCGCCGCCGATTCGCTTGCGATGAGCCGCATCGTCTTCGGCGAGCGCATGGACGGCCCGGATCCTTGCATCTTCTGCACGATCAACGTCAGCAGCCCGCGACGACTGGATGAGAAGATGCTCGGCACCATCAAGGAATTTGCGCGTGCGCGACAGGCGGTGATGGTGACGCCCTTCATTCTTTCCGGCGCCATGGGGCCGGCGGCGATCGCAGGAACGGTGGCGCAGCTCAATGCGGAGGCGCTGGCCGGCATCGTCTTCACCCAGATGGTGAACCCAGGCACGCCTTGCATTTACGGCTCCTTTCAGGCCGTCACCGACCTGCAGTCCGGCGCCCCGGTCTTCGGCGCGCCGGAGAGCCAGCTTTCGCTCTATCTGAGCGCTCAGATGGCGCGCCACTATGGCCTGCCCTTCCGCAGCGCAGGCATGTACGCCAGCTCCAAAATTCCCGACGCCCAGGCTGCCTACGAGTCGATGATGGCGATGTTGCCGGGTGTAATGGCGAAGGTGAATCTGGTCCTTCACGCTGCGGGCTGGCTGGAGAACGGCCTGGTGGCCGGCTATGAAAAATTCGTGCTCGATTGCGAAATATTGGGCATGTTGCACGCCTATCTCAAAGGCGTGGACTGGTCGGAGGAAGGGTGGGCGATGGAGTCCATCCTGCATGAGGTGCCGCCGGGCGGCCATCACCTCGGCACTGCGCACACGATGCGCAACTTTCGCACGGCGTTCTATCGGGCCGAGCTGTTCGACTATAGAGCGGCGGAAGCCTGGGAGATGGCCGGCGCTTTGGACAGCGAGGCGCGTGCAGCGCAGAAAGTGCAGAAATTGCTCTACGAGTACGAAGCGCCGCCGCTCGACCCGGCGATCGATGAGGAGCTGCAGGCCTTCATGGCAAGACGCAAGCGAGAGCTAGGTTAAGAGGCGCGCAGCGCCGCCTTGCGCCCTAGAAAGTAGCCAAGCCCAAAAACCAGGGATAAAAGGCTGACGGCGCCGAGCATGGTCGGCAGGCTTGCGCCGAGGCGCTGCCATAAGCTCTGAATCTGTTGCCGCCGTTGACGCTGCAAACGCCGACGTTGATAGGTGTCCTGCAGCGAGCGTGAAAGCTCTTCGCGGAATCGCGCGTCGGGCGCAATCAACGGAGCCTCGCTTTCAGTCCATCGTCGCTCATCCATGATCCTACGCATCCTTATGCGCCTCCGGGAGATCGGCCGTAGAGTGCGCTGTTGTGGCGGAGGCGCCCCAGCCACGCGCCTCGAGGTCTTTGCGCAGTGCGCTCAGCGTGCGAAAGTAGAGCGACTTGATGGCCGCTTCGCTTTTGTTCATCAGCTCGCCGATCTCGAGATTCGACAGCGTTGTATTGAGCTTATAAAGGAGCAGGTTGCGCCGCTCCTCCGGCAGGCGATTGATGGCTTCCCACAGCTCCTCGCGCTCGGCCTTCGCCTCTACGGCCAGGTCAGGCCGCATCTCATCGTGGCTGCGCCACCATAGCTTTTCTAATGAAAACACCTGGCGACGGCTATGGTCGCGATGCCAGTTGGCGACCAGGTTGTGCGCAATGCGGAAGAGCCAGGCGGAGAAAGGCAGTCCGCGGTCTTCGTAGGTGTCAAGTTTTTCCAGGGCGCGGTGAAAGGTGCGCGCCGTCAAGTCTTCAGCGTCCTGGACATTGCCGACGCGATGATAGACGTAGGAGTACACGCGATCGACGTACAGCTCATAGAGCTGGCCGAACGCTTCCGGATCGGTGCGGGCGCGCTCCACCAACGCAGCTTCCTCTTCGGGAGAAAGTTGGGCAATTCCAATTTGTGGCTGCGTTTCGCCGGTTTCTCTTTCTGCAGAAGCGCCTGAAGAGGTTGCATCCTCCAGGTCTTCATGGATCGAAACAGGAACGCGCGGGGTATAGGTGAAAAACTTTCCTGGCCACTTCAGTGACATCGACGCGACTTTGGAATTGTGCACCTGAAACAAACCTCTGCGTATTTTTATTCTCGCGCAAAGCGTTCTTCTGGACAAATTATCTGTTTTGCGCCTGCTCTGACGAACAAATGGACAATCAAACTTGGCAATCGACGAGCCATCGACTACGCTGAAGGGAAAACAGAATCAACGCAAAAAAGAAGTGGACATCTCTGGAATCATGAACGCCATCGAAACAGACGCCCTGGTCAAAATCTACTTTCCTAAAAACGGCGAACCCATCGAAGCGCTGCGGGGGGTGAGTCTTGCTGTGAGGCGCGGAGAGATCTACGCCCTGCTCGGCCCCAACGGCGCCGGCAAGACGACGCTGATCTCCATCCTGACGACGTTGTTGACGCCCACCTCCGGCCGGGCCGTTGTGGCCGGTTTCGATGTCGTCCGCGAGACCCCAGAAGTGCGCCGTCGGCTGGGCGTCACCTTCCAGGAAATTGTCCTGGACGCCGACCTGACCGGCCGCCAGGCGCTCGATTTTCATGGGCGTCTGTATGGGCTGGACAGGCGCACGCGCTCGCAACGCATCGAGGCGCTCGCCCGCCTGGTGGAGCTGAACGATGCGCTCGATCGGAAGAGCGCCACCTATTCCGGCGGGATGAAACGTCGGCTGGAGCTGGCGCGCGGATTGCTTTCCAAGCCGCAGGTGCTCTTCCTCGATGAGCCGACGCAGGGGCTCGATCCCCAGAATCGCGTCGCCATCTGGCGCTACATCCGCAGGCTGCGCGAGGAGGAGGGTGTCACCCTGCTGTTGACCACGCACTCCATGGAGGAGGCGGAGGCGTTGGCGGATCGCGTCGGCATCATCGACCAGGGGCGTCTGCTTGTCGAGGGCGCGCCCGCAGAACTGATTGCACAGATGGGCGCCGATGTCATCACGTTGACCGGCGCAGGCGACGCAGGATGCCTGACGGAGCAGCTGCAGCGACTTCCCTACGTGTCGCAGAGCCTCGCCCATGTGCACGAAGGGGCCGACGGGCCTATCGTCAACGTTCAAATCGGCGTCGACAGCGGGGAACGCCGGTTGGCGGAAGTGATTGCGGCAGCGCTCGCCTGCCAATTTCACGTGCAGCAGGCGAAAGTCAACCGTCCCACCCTGGGCGACGTCTTTCTTGCTTACACGGGGGACCGCCTGCGCGATGAATGAGCTCTACGCTTTATTCGCAAAAATCGTCGATTCATACTACACTACGGGTGGATAGGCAAGGCGAAACCGTAGCCGATAGATAAGATTGCGTTCAATCCAATCGATCAAAACTTCAAATTCAAAAGGAGTTTATTCCCATGAGCGAAATCATATATGTGCACGCGCGTGAAGTTCTGGACAGCCGCGGCAATCCCACGGTGGAGGTCGAAGTTGGACTGGACAGTGGGGTCACCGGCTCGGCGATCGTGCCCAGCGGCGCCAGCACCGGCGCAAACGAGGCGCTGGAGCTGCGCGACGGCGACAAGAAGCGCTACGGCGGCAAAGGCGTGCTCAAGGCGGTTGAAAACGTCAATGAGGAGATCGCCGAAGAACTGATCGGCATGGATCCCACCGAGCAGGTCGCCATCGACGAGCTGATGTTGGACCTCGACGGCACCGAGAACAAAAGCAAACTGGGCGCCAATGCCATCCTTGCCGTGAGCATGGCCGTGGCGAAGGCCGCAGCCAACGATCTGGGGCTGCCGCTTTATCGCTATCTGGGCGGCGTCTATGCGCGCACCCTGCCCGTGCCGATGATGAACATCCTCAACGGCGGCAAACATGCGGTCAACAGCACCGATTTCCAGGAGTTCATGGTGATGCCGGTGGGCGCGCCGACCTTCGCCGAGTGCCTGCGCTGGGGCGTGGAAGTCTATCATAGCCTCAAGAAGGTGTTGCACGACGGCGGCTACGCCACCAACGTGGGGGACGAAGGCGGCTTCGCCCCGAGCCTGGGCGGCAACGTCAAGGCGGTCGAGGTGATCCTCAAAGCGATCGAGCAGGCGGGCTATAAGCCCGGAGAGGATATCTTTATTGCGCTCGATCCCGCGGCCAGCGAGCTGTATGACGAGGAGACCGGCCTCTACACCCTGGAGATCGAAGGGCGCAAGCTCGATCGCGGCCAGATGGTGGATCTGTGGGAAGACTGGGTGAACCGCTTCCCGATCATCAGCCTGGAAGATGGCATGGCCGAGAACGACTGGGAAGGCTGGGCGCTGCTCTCGCAACGCATCGGTCACAAAGTGCAGCTTGTCGGCGATGATCTGCTGGTCACCAATGTGAAGTTCATTCGGCGCGCCATCCAGGAGAAGGTCGCCAATGCGCTGCTGATGAAAGTGAACCAGATCGGCTCTCTCACCGAGGCGATCGCCGCCATCGAGATGAGCCATCGCGCAGGATGGGCGGTCGTCACCAGCCACCGCTCCGGCGAATCCGAAGACGCCACGATCGCCGACATTGCAGTGGCCTTCAACACCGGCCAGATCAAGACGGGCGCGCCGGCGCGCAGCGACCGCGTCGCCAAATACAATCAGCTTTTGCGCATCGAGGAAGAACTCGGCGATACAGCGATCTTCCCCGGCCTGCAGGCGTTCCCGCATTTACGTCGATAGGCAAAGAAGAAGGGGGTGGGAGTTTCCGACCCCCTTCTTGCCGCCGGATGCGCCGACAGGCAAACGTCTGAGAATACGCAACAGGCAACACGCAGAAAAGGACGGCTGTATGCAAATCGCAGGGGGAACTTTCCTGGTGACGGGCGGCGGCTCCGGGTTGGGGGCGGCGACGGCGCAGCGGTTGGTGGGTCGGGGCGGCAACGTTGTGCTTGTGGATGTGAACGAAGCGGCAGGCGAGCATCTGTCCACCGAGCTGGGCGACCGCGCGCGCTTCGTGCGCGCCGACGTCACTGCGGAAGAGGATGTCAAGGCTGCGATCTCGACGGCGCTCGATGTGTTCGGCGCGCTTCATGGCGTCGTCAACTGCGCGGGCGTCGCCATCGCCGAAAGGGTGCTGGGCAAGCGCGGCGTGCACGACCTCGGCTCGTTTGTGCGCGTTGTTCAGGTCAATCTGATCGGAACTTTCAATGTGGTGCGGTTGGCCGCCGAGGCGATCGCGCGCAATCAACCGGGGGAAAGCGGAGAGCGCGGCGTGATCGTCAACACGGCGTCGATCGCAGCCTTCGACGGTCAGATCGGACAGGCCGCATACGCTGCGTCCAAAGGGGGCGTCGCTGCCATGACCTTGCCGCTGGCGCGCGATCTGGCGTCTGTGGGCATCCGGGTGATGACAATTGCTCCTGGCGTCTTCGCAACGCCGATGCTGGCCGGCCTGCCGGAGGCGGCGCAGGCGTCGTTGGCGCAGCAAGTTCCTTTCCCACAGCGCCTGGGACGGCCGGAGGAGTTTGCGGCGCTGGCGGAGCACATCATTGAAAATCAGATGCTCAACGGCGAAGTGATCCGGCTGGACGGCGCCATGCGCATGGCGCCCAAATAGCAGCTGTCACTCCCGCCCGAGGATTTCCATCCGATCATTTCCATCCGATCATTTCCATCCGATCATTTCCACCCGATCATTCCCACTCGATCGTGGCCGGTGGTTTGCTGCTGATGTCATAGACGACGCGGTTGACGCCAGCCACTTCGTTGACGATGCGATTGCTGACGCGCGCCAGCAGATCGTAGGGCAGCCTGGCCCAGTCGGCGGTCATGAAATCATCCGTCACCACCGCGCGCAGCGCCAGCGCATCGGCGTAGGTGCGGCCATCTCCCATGACGCCCACCGAACGTACAGGCAACAGCACGGCGAAGACCTGGCTGGTTTGCCGATAAAGGCCGGCTGCGCGCAATTCCTCCAGAAAAATGCTGTCGGCGTGGCGCAGCGTCTCCAGTCGCTCCCACGTCACCTCGCCCAGACAGCGGATCGCCAACCCGGGCCCGGGGAACGGGTGACGCCAGACGATCTCTTCGGGCAATCCCAACGCCTCGCCGATCGTCCGCACTTCATCTTTGAAGAGCATGCGCAGCGGTTCGATCAGGCGGAAGGTCATGTCTTTGGGTAACCCTCCGACGTTGTGATGCGTCTTGATGGTGCGCGCGTGCTGGGTTTCTGGATTGCCGGCTGATTCGATCACGTCGGGGTAGAGCGTTCCCTGCGCCAAAAAGGCGGGCGTCTCCACGCCCCACTGGCTCGCAAGTCGCGCGGCCTCCCTCTCAAAGACGCGCACGAAGCGCTCGCCGATGCGTTTGCGCTTCTGCTCTGGGTCTGTGACGCCGGCCAGGTCGGCGAGAAAATCTTCGCTGGCGTTGACGGCGATCAGCCGCATTCCCTGATGACGCTGGAAGGTCTCGACCACCTGCTGCGCTTCCCCTTTGCGCAACAACCCATGGTCCACGAAGATGCAGGTCAGCCGATCGCCGATGGCGCGATGCACCAGCGTCGCCGTCACGGCGCTGTCGACCCCGCCGCTCAGCCCGCAGATCACATGTCCTTGTGGGCCGACCTGTTGACGGATCTGTTCGATGCTCTCCTCGATAAAGTTGCCGGCCGTCCAGTCGCCGCTGCAGCCGCAGATGCGCTTGACGAAGTTGGCGAGGATATCTCGTCCATACTGGGTGTGGGCCACTTCGGGATGAAATTGCAGGCCGTAGAGACGGCGCTTTTCGTCGGCGATCGCCGCCAGCGGAGAGTTGCCGCTGTGCGCCACCGCAAGGAAGCCTTCGGGCAACTGTTCGACGCGATCGCCGTGGCTCATCCACACCACGAATTCGGAGGGCAGCTCGGCGAAAAGAGGGCTTACGGGCGCTCCTTGCGGCCCGGTGACGTGGATGGTGGCGGCGCCGTACTCTCGCTCGCTCGCCGGCGCCACGCGTCCGCCCAGCGCATGCGCCAGCAGCTGCAGACCGTAGCAGACGCCGAGCACGGGCGCGTTGAGCTTGAGCACGACGTCCGGCAAGGTGGGAGCGCCCGGATCGTAGACGCTGTTCGGCCCGCCGGAAAGAATGATTCCCTGCGGACGCAAACGAGGCAAGACCTCGTCCGCTCGATCCCATGGCACAATCTCGGCGTATACGTTCGCCTCGCGCACTCGACGACAGATCAGCTGCGTATATTGGCTGCCGTAATCGATCACGGCGATAGTCTGATGCTGCATGATTCCGTCCCTGTCCTTAGGCCGACGTTTTGAACTCACACGTTTTTCAGCGTAGCAGATCGCCGTGCGCCGTGCAAACGAAACCAGGTGAAAAAGCGCGAGATTCTGTTCAAAAAGAGGTGGATGAGAATTTGGTGTAAAGTTGAAAGAATTGTATACTTGTTGGATAGGGTGTGCTGAATCACGCGCCCGGTACAGCGGTGATTTGGCTTCCCTCTCTGAGATGCAATGCATCCAGAGGCTACGGAGGCGAGGCATTAAGTCGTCTCAAAGAGTTGACCACACATGTTTATGAAGGAGTACCGATGAGTATTGCCAAAACACAAAAAGCTCAACTCATTCAGGAATTTCGGTTGAGCGAGAATGACACCGGCTCGCCGGAAGTGCAGGTCGCCTTGTTGACGACGCGGATCAACGCCCTGATCGAGCATCTCAACAAGCACAAGCACGACGAAGGCTCGCGCCGGGGATTGCTCAAGTTGGTTGGTCAGCGCAGGCGGCATCTTGCCTATCTAAAACGGAAGGATGCCCAACGGTACCAACAGTTGATTCAGCGTCTGGGATTGCGGAAATAGAAACCAAAAGGGCGAGGCGGTCGAGAGACGCTCGCCCTTTTTGCAATAGCCGTCATTCCCGGCGCAGAGACGCAGTCATGGTTTGTTTGTGAAAATCAGCAGGTCAGGGGTTTGAGTGAGCAGAGAGCGTAAGCGGTGAACCGCAACGGCTGCGAGGTCCGGCATTGGAGAGCGCCTCCAACTTTGCACGGTTGGAGTCGCTCTCCAGTTCCGCACCTCGCCCGACTCCTTCTCTGCAGCCGACCTCTGACAAACTGCTGACGGTAGGTGCAGCATTTTCGCGACAGCGTCGATGAGACCTGCGCGGCTGCTTTTGTTTGTTTCAAGAGGTGATTATCTATGCAAATGTTTCAAGGCACACAACTCTTCACTGCAGAGGTGGGGGGGCGGACGCTCGCGATTGAGTCCGGTCTGCTAGCCCCTCAGGCGGGTGGCGCCGTCACCGTGCGCTACGGCGACACCGTGCTGCTGGCGACCGCAGTCATGAGCAAAGAGGTGCGGCCCGGCCTGAATTTCTTCCCGTTGACGGTCGAATTCGAGGAGCGCCTATACGCCGCCGGTCGCATCCCGGGCAGCTTCTTCCGGCGAGAAGGCAAGCCGAGCGAACAGGCGATCCTGATGTCGCGTCTGGTCGACCGCCCCCTGCGCCCGCTCTTCCCAAAGGGGATGCGCAACGAAGTGCAAGTGATCGTCACGGCGATGGCCACCGACGGTCAAAATCTGATGGACCCGCTGGCGATCATCGCCGCCTCCGCCGCACTGCATGTCAGCGACATCCCGTGGAATGGCCCGATCGCTGCGACCACCATCGGCTTCGTTGACGGCGAATTCGTCGTCAACCCGACGGCGGCGCAAATGGAGCACAGCAGCCTCAGCCTGGTCGCCGCCGGCACAGAGGACAACATCCTGATGGTGGAGGCCGGCGCCCACGAGATGCCCGAAGACCTGGTGTTGGAGGCGCTCAAGCTTGCGCATGAGAACAATCAGATCGTGATCAAAGCCATTCACGAGTTGCGCGCTGCGCTCGGCAAGCCCAAGGCGCCGGCGTCGATCTTCCTGCCATCTCCAGAAGTGGAAACCGAGGTCGCCACCCTTGCCGTCGACAAAATTGCTGCGACGCTTGAGCAGGGGCTGAGCAAGGTTGAACTGAACAACGCGCTAGACGCCATCAAGGCCGAGGTCAAGGCCGCCTTCGCAGAGCGCGTGGCCGAGGGCAGCGTCTCGGAAATCGAAGTCGATGACGCTTTCGAGTCCGTCCTGAAGAACGTCATGCGGCGGCGCATCCTCGAGAAGGGCATCCGTCCCGACGGTCGCACGACCACGCAGATTCGCCCCGTCAGCGTGCAGGTCGGCAATTTGCCGCGCGTGCACGGCTCCGGCCTTTTCATGCGCGGGGAGACGCACGTGCTCACCATCGCCACGCTGGGCACGCCGGCCGATGCCCAGCGACTCGACTCGCTGTTGCCGGGCGAAGAGAAGCGCTATATGCACCACTATAACTTCCCGCCCTACAGCACCGGCGAGGCGACCCCGATCCGCGGACCCAGACGCCGCGAGATCGGGCACGGCGCATTGGCGGAGCGGGCGTTGGTTCCGGTGATCCCGGAGGATTTCCCCTACACGCTGCGGCTGGTGAGCGAAGTGCTCAGCTCCAACGGCTCGACCAGCATGGGCTCCGTCTGCGGCAGCACGCTGGCGCTGATGGATGCAGGCGTGCCCATTACGGCGCCGGTCTCCGGCATCGCCATGGGGTTGGTTCAGGACATGGAGACCGGCGAATATCAGATCCTGAGCGACATCCAAGGCATGGAAGATGCCCTGGGCGACATGGATTTCAAAGTCGCCGGCACCGAGCACGGCATCACGGCCTTGCAGATGGACCTCAAGATCAAGGGGCTGGATTTCGAGATTCTGCGGCGAGCGCTGGAACAGGCGCGCGAAGGACGTCTGTACATCCTGAGCAAGATGTTGGAAGTGTTGCCTGCCCCGCGGCCGACGCTCAGCGTCTACGCCCCGCGCATCCTGTCTTACCACATCGACCCAGAGAAGATCGGCAAGTTGATCGGCCCTGGTGGAAAAACCGTGCGCGGCCTACAGGAACAGTTCAGTGTCAAGATCGACATCGAAGAGGATGGCACCGTCTACATTTCCGGCGAGGGCCTCAACGCCGAGCAGGCGTTGGTCGAAGTGCAGCGCATGACCGAGGATGTTGAAATCGGCAAGATTTACACCGGCACAGTTGTGCGCGTTGAACCGTACGGCGCATTTGTGAACATCATGCCGGGGGTCGACGGAATGGTGCACATCAGCCAGCTTGCCGACTATCGCGTCGAGAAAGTCGAGGATGTCGCCAAGCTGGGCGATGAGCTGACCGCAATGGTGATCGACGTGGACCCGGGCGGCAAGGTGCGGCTGAGTCGCCAGGCTGTGTTGGAAGGATGGAGCGTCGAGGAGGCGCGCAGCCGAGATCGCAGCGCCCGCTCGCGCAGCAGCGAGCGCGGCGACCGGGGCGAGCGCGGTGAACGCGGCGAGCGCGGCAATGGCCGCAGCGGCGACCGTCGCGAACAGCGGGGCGGCGGCCGCAGGCGATGAATGAAAGGGAGGAGGCGCACTCAAGCGCCTCCTCCTTCTTATATTGACCTCATTTCAGCGATTCTCTTCCATCCAGGGAAGCGCCATGGAATTTGACAGATAACTCACGTTAAACACTTCGGTGACTCAGTCGGCGTCAGCGCTTGTGAATTCCTCGTCCCCTCACTTTGACCGCCGAAGGCGCCGCGAGCATGCGAGCGCGATGGTTCACCACTAAGACGCCAAGACACAAAGGACACTCAAAAGAGAGGAAAGACATCAAGTCCTCATATTTCTTGGTGTCTTTGTGGGAGGGGTCCGGCCAGAGGTTGAAGAACCGAGACCCTGTTACGAGGGCTGATCGACCAGCGCAGACCGGCCTTCAACCTCCGCTCCGTTCGAGGAAGCCGAGCGTGGAGAGGGGTGAGAGTCGACCTCGCCCTTGCCGAGAGGCGCGGGGGAGGCCGTCGCCTTTTCTTCCGATGCAGGCGATTGGTCCTTCTTTTTGGGCCTCATTGCGCGCTGCTTCTCCAGATCGCGTCTTGTGAATTTGCGGCGATACTCCTGCGGCTTGGGCTCTTCAAGCAGGCGGCCGCCAAAGGGAGGGTAATCCAACAGTTTGGCGTGCACGTAGCTGCCGATCACGCGAAAACTGGCCGCAATCGGCGGCGCCAACAGCGCGCCGAGGATGCCGCCGGTGGTCAACCCCACCGCCACGGCGCAGATGACGACGATCGGGTGCAAATTGACGCTGTCGCCAATGATGCGCGGCACCAGGATGTTGTTCTCCAGTTGCTGAATCAGGAAGTAGATGCCAACGGTGATCAGCGCAAAGCCCAGGTTGTTGATGCCCAGCTCTCGCATGACGTCGCTGCCCTGGATCAACGCCACGATCACCGCAGGGATCATCGCCAACACCGGCCCCAAGTTGGGCACCACCTCGAGCAGGCCGGCAAGAATGGCGAAGATCAAGGCGCCGGGCATGCCCACCAACGTTAAGGCGATATAGGTGGCGACGCCCACGACGACGCCCAGGATTAACTGGCCTCGGAGGAACGATCGCCACACGCGCGCGATGCGGCGCAGCAGATCGGCCAACTCTGAGCGATAGGAGGGAGGAAAGAGGTCCTGGATGTACGCCTGAATACGCGGCGCGTCGATCGTCATGTAAAGGCTGACGAAGAAGGTCACCAACAGGGCGACAAAGACCGAAAAGATGCCGCCCACCACGCTGAAGGTGCTTCCCACCAGCGTCGTCGTCGTGCTCAGCACGTTCTGAATATAGCTCAAAATGTCGCTGACGGAGGGAATGAATTGAATTTGCTGCGCGTTTTGCTGAAGTTGCAGAAGAAATTCGCCAAGCGGCAACGTGAAGCCCAGCACGACGATTTCTTCAGGCAGCGTGCGCATCGCCTCATCCGCCCACAGAATAACGGCGCGGGCGGTGGCGGGCACGTTAAAGTTCGCCAGCGCTCGCAGCTGGTCGATGAGCGCCGGAATGAAGATGATCGGCAGCAGGATCACCGCCAACAGCAACAACAAATAGACGATGATCGTGCTCACGGCGCGCGGGATTCTGAGGCGTTCCGCAAAATTGACGACAGGGCTGATCAAGTAAGAGATGATCGCGGCCACGAGAATGAGAGGCAGAATCTCCCGGCTGAGATAGATCACATAGACAAACGCGACCAGCATGATGACCAATACCAAGCGTTTGGTGGCCAGATCCCAGCTTGAGTCGCCGCCCGGCTGTGTGACCGCCTCGATGGCGGCCACCAGCGACGCTTCAGGGTCGCCCTTGGGAAGCGCTCTCGGAGCTTCGCTCTCCACCTCAGCGCTGGAGTAGCCCGGCTCGATGTAGTCGTGACTGAGTGCTTTCTGATTCACTTCGCTCATGGTTGCATGAACCTTTCGGCGCATCGAGCGATGCAATTTTGTGGGAGTTCTTGATCTCGTCGATAACGCCGATGCAGTTCGCCCATCTGCCAGGATTCCCTGATTCACCCAAAATCTTGCGGCCCATTGAGAGCGCGCAGCTCCCAGCCGCACCCCCATCACCGCCTGTTTGCTGAATCTGCTCCATCGATAGGCGGATTCAGCCGCGTCATTTCTACAATTAAAAAACCCGCAGAGCCAATGGCAGTCGCGTTTCTGCACGCCTCCTTATCTGATTCAGAGCATTATTGTCCGCTCCGACCGGTGATCTGTCAACCGAGCACCGTTCGTATCACGCGCAGCCAGTTTTCTCCCAGCAGTTTGCGGATCACTCTGACGTCGTGGCCGCGCTCGACCAGTCGTTGGGTGATGAGCGGATAACAGGTGACGTCCTCCACGCCGCGCGCGGGGGTGCAACCGTCAAAGTCGCTGCCCAACGCCACATGATCTGGCCCGACGACGGAGAGGATATGTTCGATGTGCGCAATGATGTCGTTGATCGTCGCCTCCGCCGGATTCTGGCTGTTCAGAAACGCATCGACGAAAGTGACGCCGATCACGCCTCCCTTCGCCGCGATCGCCTCCATCTGCGCGTCGGTCAAGTTGCGCGGATGGTCGCATAGGGCGCGCGCGTTGCTGTGGCTGGCGATCACCGGCTGCTGGCTGACGGCGAGCACGTCCGCCACGCCGGCAGGCGAGAGATGGCTGACGTCCAGCAGAATGCCCAGGCGATTGCACTCTTCCACCACCTGCACGCCGAATTCGGTGAGGCCGCCGTTGGTGCGGCTTTCCGCCACGCCGTCGCAGGCGGCGTTGCGATAATTCCACGCCAGCCCCAGGTTGCGCACACCCAGCCGATAGAATTGGCGGAGAACGCCGATGCTGGCGTCGAGCGCCTCGGCGCCTTCCAACCCGGCGATGCCTGCGACCTTGCCTTCGGCCTGGGCGCGCAGAATGTCGTCGGCGCA
The DNA here is from genome assembly GCF_937128415.1 of uncultured Caldilinea sp. Lineage (GTDB taxonomy): Bacteria > Chloroflexota > Anaerolineae > Caldilineales > Caldilineaceae > Caldilinea. Next base: position 51,217 of record NZ_CAKZMJ010000065.1, on the reverse strand, counting down.
GCGGGCAAGCACGAACTGGTCGGAGGCCCGCTCGGCGAGGAGATGAAGCTGGTCAAGGCGCTCCATGGCGTGAGCGACGGCGCCGTGACGTTGGTAGGGAACCGGCACGTAACAGGCGAAAAACTGCACATCGACGCCCCCCTCGCGCAGCCGCGGCAGGTCGATATGCCCTTCGTTCGAGCGCTCGCCCAGCCAGCGCCCGCGTTCGAGCTGGTCGCCGATGCTGTCGCAGTGGGCGTCGATCACCAGGGCGTCGAAGTGTAAAGACAAAAATGCGTGCGTCATGAGGCCCTTCGTTTCTGTTTGCTGAGGCTTTTGCGGCTGAGATGAAACGGCAACCCCTGTTGTTCGATGAACTGTTGAAAGAGTGCATAGAACTGTTCGCGGTCGTTCTGCCGGAGCACGGCGACGGCGTCGGCGCTCTCAATGGCGTAGGGATACCCCCCGGCGCCGACGATGCATTCCCCCAGAACGCGCGCCACGACTTCGTCTCCGCATCCGCTTTCCACCACCCAGCGCGGAACCTCAAGCCGCGCCGGCGGTCGATCCATCGCCAACCGGATGTAACAGAAGGCGACGTCCTTGTAGAACTCCGCCAGGCCGGACTGGCTGAGCGGGTCGTTGCGGGCGCAGATAAAAAAGGGCGTGCGGTCGCCCCAGGCGGGCAAGAGCGGATCGAAGAGCGCGCCGTCGGTGAGGCTCATGTAAGGCGGCCCGGCCACGGTGTTGACGAGCATCACCACGTCGCGGCTGCTCGAGCTGTCGACGAAGCCGACCAGCGGCGCCGCCAGGCGCCTCGACGCTTCCAGCAGGGAGCGCACCGCGTCGAGATACCCCTCGGCGCGGCCTGGGCGCATCTGACCGGCGAAGCTAATGATGAAGGAGCCATCGAAAAAACAGAGCGACTTGCGGGCGACGCCTTCATCGCTGAGACGCTCCATCAGCGCGATGAGCTGTTCGCACTCCAACGCAAAGCGACGCTGATTGACGCGCCAGTCGGGGAAATCGCCGCTCTCCTCATCACCCAGCTCGTCCGGCGTCAGCACCTCGAAGCGCACGTCCTTCTCGTAGCGGCCGCCGGCCACATGGTAGTTGAGATACCAGCCGATCTGGACAGCGGCCACAGGCGCGGAGAGTTCTTTGCTGGGCGGGATCTGGCTGCCGTCGACCGCCGCAACGGGGTGACCCTCCAGCACGGCGAGCGCCCAACGCCGCGCTTCCTGGTGGCTCCGCCACCCCTCTCCGAGAGAAATGCGGAGAGCCTCCGCCCGATCGATTTCAGGCGTGGGCAGCGCGCCGGGCCACTCCTGCCCGCTGGCCTTCACCTGGGCGGCGATGGTCTCACTCTCCATCGCCATGAAACGGGCCAGCAGCCGGCTGCGCAGGTCGGCTTGAGCGCGCAACTCCCGCTGATATTGGGCGAATTGTTCGCGCTTTTTCTCCAGCGCATTGATGACCTTGGTGCGACTGAGCATAGACATGTATGATAGTCTCTGTTCGTAGAATTGCCAATGGAAAGAAAGGGTCATGCATGAATGCCGTCGAAGCAGTGAAATTGCCGGAAAAAGTGATGAAAGCCATCGTCGCCCACGCGCGCGAGGGCAAGCCGGAGGAAGTCTGCGGCATCGTGCGCGGGCGCAGGCTGACGGCGTTTGAGGCGGTGCGCGGGCAGAACATCGCCAACGACCGCATCGAGAACTATGAAGTCGATCCACAGACGCTGCTGCTGCAGTTCGCCTTCGAGGACGCCGGCGATGAGATGATGGCCATCTACCACTCGCATCCGGTCTCCGTGGCCTACCCTTCGGCGACCGACGCCTGGAACGCGCATTATCCGGAGTGCATCTATCTGATCTGTTCGCTGGAGTTCGACGACGCTCCGGTGTTGCGCGCCTTTCGCATGACGCCCCACTGGATCGATCTTGACCTGGCGCAGCTGCGTCGCGAGCTGCCCTTCCGCGAGGTGCGCCCGAACCTGCACGCCTATTTTCAGCCTGGGGATCGACCTGCGCCGGCGATTCTGGCGCCCCTGCTCGACCTGATTACGCCGCCCTTTTACATCGACTTCTACACCGACGCCGCAGGCGAGATCGTCGACAGCCGCGTGGTTTCGATCGTAGAGCATCCGATCGAGGTGATTCAAGAAGAGGTGATTTCATGAAGCGGTCATCGAACGGCTTCCACGGCGATCCCCCTCGTTATGAGGTCGCCATCGTCGGCGCCGGTCCGATCGGCATTGAGCTGGCGGTCTGCCTGAAGCGCGCCGGCGTCGAGTATATCCATTTCGACGCGCATCAGATCGGCTATACGATGACCTGGTGGCCGCGCAACACGCACTTTTTCAGCACAACCGAACGGCTGGCGATCGCCGGCGCGCCCATCCAGAACAACCATCAGCAGCGCATCACGGGCGAGGAGTATGTGGCCTATCTGCGCAGCGTCGTCGAACAATTTGACCTGTGCATTCACACCTATGAACCCGTGACTGCCCTGGCGCGGCGTGAAGAGGGCTTCGAGATCACGACGGCGCCGCTGGCGGGGGAGCGACGTTATCGGGCGCGGCGCGTCGTGTTGGCGATCGGCGACATGCATTTTCCGCATCGGCTCCATATTCCTGGCGAAGATCTGCCGCACGTCTCGCACTATTTCCGCGACCCCCACGACTATTTTCGTAAAAAGCTGCTGATCGTAGGCGGCAAAAATTCGGCGGTGGAGGCCGCGCTGCGCTGCTGGCGCGTCGGCGCCGAGGTGACCATCAGCTACCGTCGCCCCTGGTTCGACGAGCAGCGCGTCAAACACTGGCTGATGCCCGACCTCAAGGCGCAGATCGAGGCGGGCGCCATTCGCTTTCTCCCTTCGACGACGCCGGTCGAGATCACGCGCACGCATGTGGCATTGGCGCCGACGCTCGATGGGCAACCCATCCCCGGTGCGGCGCCGATCCTGCACGAGACCGACTTTGTGTTGTTGGCGACCGGTTTTCGCGGCGACCAGTCGCTGTTGGAGATGGCCGGCGTCGAGCTGAAGGGCGAAAATCGCGTGCCCGTCTACAACCCAGACACCATGGAGACCAATGTGCCGGGGCTATATCTGGCCGGCACCGTGGCTGCAGGCATCCAACAGCGCTACGTGCTCTTCATCGAGAATAGCCACGAACATGTCGGCAAGATCACGCGCGCCATCACCGGAGCGTGGCCGGCGGCGTTGGGCGACGTGTGCGGGCGCAACTATACGCTGAAGTTGGAAGAGATTGAGGCGAACTAAGGACTCGGCGCGCTGCGCGTCTTCCGCCGGGCGCCAGATTGCGAGCGGCTTCCGCTTGACGAAACATCCGATGCACACCATACTTGCTCCATGCACGCTGCAGTGTGCAGCGCGCCATCCTTACCCAACACGCAACATTCCTACGCAAAACACGCAACATCGGACATGGAGGAGATAGATGAGTGCGCCTTCCATTTGCGTCGTCGGTTCAATCAACCTGGATATGAACGCTTATGTGGAACGTTTCCCCCGCCCGGGAGAAACGCTGCATGGCCGCCGTTTTACGACCGGCTACGGCGGCAAGGGCGCCAATCAGGCCGTCATGGCCGCGCGCCTGGGCGCAAAGGTGAGCATGGTGGGCCGCGTCGGCGATGACATTTTTGGGCAGGATATGCGCCGCAATCTGGAAAGGGAGGGCGTCCGCACCGACTTCGTGCGGGAGAGCAAAGGCGTCTCCTCCGGCGTGGCGCTCATCACGATCGATGAGCATGGCCAGAATCAGATCATCGTCATCCCCGGCGCCAACGGGCTGGTCACCTCCGCCGACGTCGAGGAGGCCAGGGATGCGATCGCCGGCGCGCAGGTGTTGCTCTGTCAGATGGAAGTGCCGATGGAGGCGAACGTGGCGGCGCTGCGCATTGCGCGGGGCGCCGGAGCGACCACGATCTTCAATCCAGCGCCGGTGAGCAGCGAAGTGCCGGAGGAAGTCTATCGACTCTCCGACATCTTCTGCCCTAACGAGAGCGAGGCGGAGCTGCTGACCGGCGTCCCCGTGCATACGCTCGACGACGCGCGGCTGGCGGCTTCGATCCTGCTGGAGCGAGGGGCGCGCGCGGCGCTGATCACGCTGGGCGCGCAAGGCTGCCTGTACGTCGCCGCCGACCAGGAAGCGCACGTTCCGGCTCCCACAGTGACGGCGGTCGACACCACCGGCGCCGGCGACGCCTTTGTGGGCAGCCTGGCGCACTTTCTCGGCGCAGGGCTGCCGGCGCTCGAGGCCATCGCCCGCGCCAACGCCATCGCAGCCATCAGCGTTCAGCATCCGGGCACGCAGGCAAGCTACCCGCGCTGGGCGGATCTGCCGGAGAATCTACGCTAGGCTGAACTCGGTTGCGTTTCCGCCAGGAGCATAACGGCGGCGCTCCCGCGCAAACAAGTCATGCCACGTCTGTCGCTGTATTTTTCTGCGCCCACAGGGCGTGCGCCTGTTCGATCACCTTGCGCGTGTCAGGGTGGAGATGGTAGCGATCCAGCGCGTCCAGGGAGGCCCAGGCGACGGCGGCGGCGTCATCGTGTGGCTGCGCCTCGCCGCTGACCCAGCTCGCCCAGAAGTCGATCACAACATAGTGATATTCGACGCGGCCCGCCTCATCGCGGGTGATCGGCTCGAAGACGCCCGCCACATCGCCGACGGCGATCTCGACGCCGCACTCTTCGCGCACCTCGCGCTGCACGCCGGCGCTCAGCGTCTCTCCCACCTCCAGCAGGCCGCCGGGCAGCCCCCACGTTCCGGCGCGCGGAGGGCGGCCTCGCTGAACGAGCAGGACACGCCCCATCGGGTCAAAGACTACAGCCGCCACGCCCACCAGCGGTGCATCGGGATAACGACGTCGCACTTCCATAGGATCAACCCCACCCGCCTTTCAGAAAGCACGAAGTTTCTGGAAAGGCGCTTTCAATGAATTTTGTTCAGGTCCAGGCGCGGATTCGTTCGGGCAGCGCTCTCAGGTCGTCGATCACGGCGTCCGGGATGATTTCGGCGGCAAGACGAGCGTTGTCGTGGAGGACCTGTGGCCGCGTGGCGCCGCGCACCAGCACGGTCAACGCGCCCAGTTCAATCCCCCCGCGGATGTCTTCGTGCAGGCTGTCGCCGACGACCACGACTTCATAGGCAAGACACTCCCAGCGGTCAAGTGCAATTTGGAAAAACGTGGGGTCCGGCTTGCGATACTCCACGCTGGCGCTGCTCAGACAGAGGTCGAAATAGCGGCGCAGCCCCAGATAATCGACCGAACGTTGAAAGACGCGATCGCAGTTGTAGTTGGTGAAGAGCGCCAGTTTATAGCCGGCCGCCTGCAACGCTTCCAGGGTCTCGTGCACATAGGGCCTCAGCTTCCAGGCGGTCATTTCGGGCGCGTAGAAGATGTCGACCGCCTGCCGCAACACCTGCGGGTCCATGCGGCTGGCCGGATAGCCGAAAAACTGCAGCAGAAAGCTCATGGCGTCGTCGGCGAGGTGCTCCTCCTGCTCCTCCGCCGATTTTTCTTCGGCGAAGCGCCGCGCCTCGACGATCTTTTCGGCGAAATTTTCCGGCAGCGCCATGCCTACGGAGCGCATGTACGCTTCAGCGGCGCGCGCGCCCTCCATCATCAGCGCATCGTGCGGCCTGCTCAGCGTGGCGAGCGTGTCGTCGAAATCAAAGATGACGCCGCGCACCAGCGGCGGCGGCGGTGGGGCGGCGGCGCCCAGTTCATGAAAAAAGTCCTTCGTCAGGATCGAGAGGCGCTCCGGCTCGATGGTCGCCGGCTCCATTTCCGTGACAGGGCCGTAGCTCGGCGCAGGGGCGGCAGGCTCCGGCGGCGGCCCAAAGATCGCGTATAGCTCCTCTGAAGTCAGCGTGCGTCCCTCGCTGCGCGCGCGCGCCAGGAGCCGTTCTTTTTCTTCCGGCGTGAGCGGCTCCTGACCCGGACGCAGCCCGGCGTCGTCAAAATCAGATGGAGATGACGTCATGAGAGCCCCTGTCGATTGCTAAATTCCTCCGCGTGAGCGAATAACCTGCCCGGTGATCCATTCTCCTTGGTCGGAGGCGAGAAAACAGACCAGGTTGGCGGCGTCGTCGGGAAGGCCGACGCGACCCAGATAGCTTTTGGCGGCGATGGCCTCGCGCAGCGCATCGCTCATCCAACCTGTGTCGGTCGGGCCGGGATCGACGGCGTTGACCGTCACCCCGCGGCCGGCGACTTCCGCCGCCAGCGAGATGGTCATGGCGTCGATGGCGGCTTTTGTGACCGCATACGCCAACTCGCCCGGCATCGGCCCGGCGCACTGTCCGGAGGTGAGGCTGATGATGCGCCCCCCGCGTGCGCCGCGCCAGCGACGCAGAAACTCCTTGCACATCAGCACCGCGCCGCGCACGTTGACGGCGTAATGCCGGTCGAGCTGCTGGGCGTCGAGCTGTTCGATGCTTCCCGACTCGGAATGGCAGGCGTTGTTGACCAGGATCGACGGAGCGCCCAGCAGGCTATGCACGGCGTCGAAAATGTGGCGCGGAACCTCAGGCTGGCTGAGATTGGCCTCCAGGCCGTAAGCGCGCACGCCGAGCGCCCGCAGCTCGCCCAGAAGATGCTCCACTTCGCCTTCCATCGGCTCTCCGTAGGTGCGTCGGTCGTAGGGTAAAAAGTACGTGATCAGGAGATCTGCGCCGGCGCCCGCCAGCTTGCGGGCGATGGCGGCGCCGATGCCGGCGCGGCGGCTGGCGCCGGTTACGATCGCAATGCGGCCGGAAAGATCAATCTTCATGGCGCGTCAGCGGTTTGCCATCGATCACGATCTCCGCCGCGCTCTCGTCCGCCATCTGTTTATAGACCTGCGTCGTGCTCAGGCTGGCATGCCCCAAGCGCTCCTGCACCTCGCGTAGGCCGGCGCCGGTGCTGAGGAGATGGGCGGCGAAGCTGTGTCGCAACGTGTGGGGCGTCACCTGCCCTTCGATGCCGACCTCGGCCACATAGCGCTTGATGATCAGCCAGAGCCCTTGTCGGGTCAAGCGCTGGCCGCGATGGTTGAGAAAGAGCGCAGGTTCGTCGTTGCGGATCAGCAAGGCCGGGCGCCCTTGTTCCACATATTGGCGCAGCGTCTCGCGGACGTTGTCGTTGAGATGAGCGACGCGACGGCGCTTGCTGTTGGCGCTGCAAATGAGCTGACCCGTTTCCAGGTCGAGGTCGGAGATGTTGAGGTTCACCAGCTCGGTGACGCGCATGCCGGTGGCGTAGAGCGTCTCCAGCAGGGCGCGATCGCGAATCGCCTGCGCCGTCTCATAACGCCTCGGCGCAGCCAACAGCCGTTCCACATCTTCGGCTGAAATTGTGTGGGGAATGTGTTTCTTCACCTTGGGCGATTCCAACAGCGCCGCCGGGTCGTTCTCGATCATCCCGCGCGAGTGTAGATACTCGAAGAAGCTTTTGATGGCGGCCACCTTGCGCGCCACAGTGGACGACGCGTAATCGCGCGCGCGCAGGTGAAAAACATACTCCTGCATCACGCCGGGCGTCACCTGCCTCCAGTCCTCGATGCGTTCGCCGTCCACCGATTGATATTGCAGCAGGAAAGTGAGCAACTGGCTGAGATCGTTGCGGTAGGCCGCAATCGTGTTCTCAGAGGCGTTCTCTTCAAAATCGAGAGACAGTAGATATCGTTGCACTTCTTCTTGCATGCGACTCACTCTCCTGTTCCATCTTCTCCATCGACCAGCCCGTCGAGACAAGGCTCTGCGTCTCCACGCAACCGTCCTGTCAGTGTAGCATAACTTTGCATAAACAGAAACTTTTGCACTTTTGGGCGCACATTCCACCGGGTATAATGCGAATGATGAAAGCTACAGCGCGTGACGCGGCGTCGGTGCAGACCGACGGGGCATTGATGGAATTTACAGAGGCGTTTTTCTCCTGTTTTGGGGCGAGCGTCCACGTCCAATCGTTGCGAAGCTCGCGCGGCAAACGGCGCAGCTCCGTCGCCAGATTGCTCCAAATAGAACTTTCTCCGGAACTTCGCGAACATTTCGGCGCCGCTTCGCTCCGCCTGGCGTTTTGCGCCTCTCACCTGGCCGAAGCCGGAGAAGGCGTGGAGCTGGTGGCGCCCGGCAGCCGCGTCTTTGACCGCATGATGGCCTATCTGGAGCAGAAAAGTGCAGTCGCGGTGCAGCGCGCGCCGGTGCGCCACGCAGACGGCCAGGCGCTGATGTCCTCCGTCCGCCCCACCAATGCCAGCATCACGCGTCTGCGGCTTCAGGAGCGGATGCGCCTGCTCTTCGCCTTCACATGGCGCATCACCTACCGCGCCGACGACAAACGCCAGGAAATCTACACGACCTGGATGGATGAAGAAGGGCGTCTCCTTTCCCAGAAAGATGACACAGTGAAAGCCGCCAGCGGACGCCAGAACGGCGCCATCGATCTGGAGCAGCTGCTACGCGAGGCCGAAGCTGCGCCGACGGAAGGCGACGCAGCGGGCGAGGCCGCTCCGATCCGATTGCCGGCGCTGACCCAGCTCGTTCGGTTGGCCGAGCGCGCACGCACGTACGCCGTCCATCACGCCGACGTGCGCTGCGTCGAGTATGAGGCGGAAATTTTGCCGCGCCTCTACAAAGCCCTCAATCGGCTGCTCACCTACTATCAGCAGCAGATCGACGAGGCCTCGCCGGCGCGCGACCCGGAGGGCGAACGACGTCGAGCGTTGGAAGCCGACCTGCAGCGCAAGATCGCGGAGGAGCTCGAAAATCATCGGCTGTATGTCGATGTAGAGTTGATCGCCTACAGAGTGATCGAGATTCCGGTCGCCGTCGCCGAAATCACCGTCAGCAATGGCGCACATGAAAAAACGGTCATGGTCGAGCAGGACCGCTACAGCGGCGCGTTGCGGCGTCCTCTTTGTCAGGCCTGCGGCGCAGAAACGGCCACGCTGACGCTTGACCATCACGGTCATCTGACCTGCGAAGGCTGTCTGTCGATCTGCACAGGATGCAACGAACTGTTCTGCGCGAGCTGCGGCCTGGCCCCCTGTCCGGTCTGCGGCGATCAGAACTGCGAGCATTGCGGGCGCATGTGTTGGGCTTGCGGCGAACGCGCCTGCTGCCATCACCTCAGCGCCTGCCCCCTCTGCGGCGATGAAGTCTGTCACGCCTGTCAGGCCGAATGCGCAGAATGCGGCGTGCGGCAGTGCAAAAGCCACCTGCGCGCCGACTGCGTGGCGGACGCACAAGGCCAACAGCGGCTGATCTGCCCGCGCTGCGCAGTGCGTTGCCCGGGTTGTCAACAGTTCACCACGCAGATGGGAGTGTGCACCGCCAGCGGACAGCGCTTCTGCCAAAACTGCCTGGCGACCTGCGCAAGCTGCGGCCGGGTGGTTGGCCCCGGCTACTCTCAGCTCGATCCCGTCGACCGTCGTCCATATTGCTATGAATGTCTACAGGAGTGTCAGAGTTGCCGCGCATGGACGCACGAAGTCGTGACGTGCGACGCCTGCAGTCGCAGCGGATGTCGTGAATGCGTAGGACGTTGCGTCGTCTGCAACCGCAACGTTTGCGCCGAGCACAGCTTGCGCATGGCGGGATGCGGCCATCGGGTCTGCATGCGCGACCTGGAGCAGTGCCATGTCTGTCAGAGCCTGGTTTGCCCGCGCTGCAACCCCGCCTGCGCCATCTGCGGCGCTTCCCACTGTCCTGCGCACGTTGCAGGCTGCGTCCAGTGTGGTCAGGAATATTGCAGCGCGTGCGTCAATTCTGCAGGGGTGTGCGCCACCTGCGCGGCAGCCGAGGTTGAAGGCAGGCCGGTGGCGCGCCATGCGCTCGCCTGGCCGCCTGCGCCAGAGGTGAACGAGTTGATTCCTTCCTATCGCTGGCGGGTGGTCAGCAATCGTCGCTACGATATTTACATAGGGGATGGAGCGATGAAAGCCCTGGCGGTCGTCGTGGTCGAGCGTCGCCCCGAGGGCGATCGCGTGGTGCGCTGGCGCCGTTTCAGCGCGCTCGAACGGCTGCGCAACCTGTTGGGAATATGAACGCTTCCACTCGAGGGGCGACGCATCTGGCGGATTGCCATCTTTGTCCATTTCACTGCGGCGCGTTGCGCAGCGTCGCCGGCGGCGTCTGTCGCGTGGGGGCGGTCAGCTACGTCGCCAGCGAGATGATGCATTGGGGCGAAGAGGAGCCGCTGCGACCGGCGCACGCCATCTTCTTCAGCGGCTGCACGGCGCGTTGCACTTTTTGCGTCGCCGCCCGCTTCGCCTTTCGCCCCACCTACGGCGTCCCCGTGCGCGCCGAGATGCTGGCGCAGCGCATTGTGCAGCGTCAGGCCGAAGGCGCCCGCTCCGTCTGTTTCATCGGCGGCGATCCCGCGCCGCACATCCCTCTGATCGTAGAGACGCTTGCGCTGCTGGGAGAGCGTCGCACCGTTCCCGCCGTCTTCAACAGCAACTTCTATCTGACCGACGAAGCGCTTGACCTGCTCGACGGCTGGATTGACATCTATCTGCCCGACCTGAAATTCGGCCCGGCGAGCGGCCCGCAAAGCTGCGGCGAGGCGTTGGGCGGCATGCCGGACTACTGGCGCGTGGTCACGCATTGCATCGACCGCGTGACAAGACAGGGGAGCCGCGTGATTGTGCGCCATCTGCTGATGCCGGGGCACTTCGACTGCTGCACTGCGCCGGCGCTGGCGTGGCTGGCCGAGCGGCCTGCGTTGGAGGTCAGCCTGTTGACGCAGTACTTGCCCCCTGCTTCGCTGCGGGGGGCGCCGGCCAACCCGCTGAGGGCGGAGGAAATCGAGCGGGCGAGGGCGCTGGCCGCCCGCCTTGGCCTGCGCCTGGTGAAATGAAAACGCCTTTGGGCTTGAATTGAACAGCGCAGCCGGAAAAGTTTGACCAGCCCCTATCTTGCCGGTACAATATGGTGTATTTTGCATGACATGCACAGTGCACTTGCACAGAGGAAGTTCAGCGCACTGGGAATTGCGACGATCGATTCGTGAGCGAAAAGAGCCGCTGTGTTTGAAAGTTTAACGGATAAACTGCAGAGCATTTTCGATAAGCTGGCCACCAAAGGCAAGTTGTCCGAAGCGGACGTCAACGCCGCTATGCGCGAAGTGCGGCTGGCGTTGTTGGAGGCGGACGTCAACTATAAGGTGGTCAAAGAGTTCGTCGAACGCGTCAAGGCGCGCGCGGTGGGCGCCGAGGTGATGCAGAGCCTGACGCCGGCGCAACAGGTCGTCAAGATCGTGCACGAGGAGCTGATCGAGCTGCTCGGCAAACCGGCGCCGCTGAACACATCGGGGCCGCCGCCCCATGTGATCATGCTGGTGGGGCTGCAAGGCGCCGGCAAAACGACGATGGCGGCCAAGCTGGCGCTGCGCCTTAAAAAGAACGGCCAGCGGCCGCTGCTGGTCGCCGCCGACATCTACCGACCGGCGGCCATCAAACAACTCGAAGTGTTGGGCACACAGATCGACGTCCCCGTCTACAGCGCAGGTGCGCAGACGCCCGCCTCGACAATCGCCAAGGACGCCCTCAAGCTGGCGCGCGAAAAAGCTTACAACGTCGTCATCATCGACACCGCCGGCCGCCTGCAGATCGACGAGGCGCTGATGCAGGAGCTGGAGCAGGTGCGCCTGGTGACGCGCCCCGCCGATATCCTGCTCGTCGTCGACGCCATGACCGGCCAGGAGGCGGTCAACGTCGCCGAAGGTTTCAACGCCCGCGTGCCGCTGACCGGCCTGATCATGACCAAGATCGACGGCGACGCACGCGGCGGCGCAGCGTTGAGCGTGCGCCAGGTCACCGGCGTGCCGATCAAGTTCCTGGGCACCGGCGAAAAACTGCCGGACCTCGAACCCTTTGACCCGGAGCGACTGGCGGGTCGCATCCTGGGCATGGGCGACGTTCTCACCTTGATCGAACGCGCCCAGGAGACCATCAACGCCGAGACGGCGGCGGCCATGGAAAAGCGCCTGGTCGAAGGACAGTTCGACTTTGAAGACTTTCTGGAGCAGCTCAAACAGGTCAAGCGGCTCGGTCCGCTGACCGACATCCTGGCCATGATTCCGGGCATGAATCGCTTCGCCAAAGAGATCGACCCGATGATGGCGCAGGATAGCCTGAAGAAGACCGAGGCGATCATCAACAGCATGACGCTCCAGGAGCGCCGCAACCCGGACATCCTCAACGCCAGCCGGCGTCGCCGCATCGCCGCAGGCAGCGGAACGACCGTCCAGGATGTCAATATGCTGGTGAAACAATTCCGAGAAATGCAGAAAATGATGAAACAACTGGGCGTCATGGGGGGAGGCAAGAAAAATAAAGGGAAAAAGGGGCGCAGCCTTCCCAGCCAACGCAGCGGCTTTTTCCCTCCCGGTTTGAGCGATCTCTTCGGAGGGCGCTCGTGAGTTGAGTTGCTGCACCGGATGCGTTGGCGCATGGCCCGACCGCGATTCATCTTCCAAATTCACGCTCCGTCCTGCGTGCGATCCTCTATTTGGAAAGATGGAGAGGGGCGGCCATTTGCACAATCAATCGAAATTGGTCTGAGAATTGAACAATAGATTGCGACAGGAACTGATTGCCAAGGAGAGCACACGATTATGATCCGAATTCGGTTGCGCCGCATGGGCGCCAAAAAGATGCCGTTCTACCGCATTGTGGTGGCCGACAAGCGCTCGCCGCGCGATGGGCGCTTTATTGAAAGCATCGGCACCTACAATCCGCACACCAACCCGGAGACGGTCGAGCTGAAGATGGAGCGCACCGTCTACTGGCTCAAGCAGGGCGCACAGCCCAGCGACGGCGTCTTTCGCATCCTGCGCCGCTACAATCTGATCGACGAGAAGGGCAAGCCGATCCCCCAGCCCGCGGCTGACGAGGCTGCGGCGGCGACTGCGTCGGCCTGAATACGAAGACTTGACTATGGAAGAGCTGATCCGCTATCTCGCCGAGTCGCTGGTTGAACAGCCCGACCGCGTGCGCGTCTACACCAAAGAGACGCGACGCGAGACGATCATCAAGCTGCGCGTGGCGCAGCAGGACGTCGGTCGCGTCGTCGGTCGCAATGGACGCGTCGCCAATGCCATGCGCGCGCTGCTGGAGGTGGCGGCGCGCCACCACCGCAAGCCGGTGCTGCTCGAAATCGACTGACGCCTGATCACAGCCGAATGCACAGACGGGCGGCGTCTTTCTCGGCTGCTGTCGACCGCAGACGCTTAGACACAGGCGTTTGGGTGCAGACATTTTGGGCGAAAGGTGGAAGAGGCGACCGGCGCTGCACTTCGGTTGTCAGGTGAAATCCATACGAGGGCTGCCGCCGGCAGCCCATTTTTCGTCCATGTTGCGGAATTGGTTGATGATTTCTGAACGGTGAAGAAAAACTTCATGTCCGAATCCATTCGCTCCACGCCCCCGAAGCGTTCGCCGCGGCGCCGCGGTCGGACCTACCGCGTCTACAATCAGGAGGTCTTTGTGCCGGACGGTTTTCTGGCGGTTGGGCATATCGTCGGCGTGCATGGCCTGCGCGGGGAAGTCAAGCTGGAATCTTACACCGATTTCCCCGAACGCTTTGCGCCCGGCGAACGGCTGCGCCTGGGCGACGAGCTGGCTGAAGTCGAAATCGCCAGCGTGCGCCCCCATAAAAAATTTCTGTTGATTCGATTTGAAGGGATCGCAGACCGCACGGCGGCGGAGCAGCTGCGCGGCCTCTGGCTCTTCGTCGCCGAAGAGGAAGCCGCTGAGCTGGAGGAAGGCGCCTACTGGATTCACGACCTGATCGGCCTGGAAGTGCGGGAAGAGAGCGGCGCACGGCTGGGCGAGCTGGTCGATGTTCTGGTCACCGGCGCCAACGATGTCTACGTGGTGCATGGTGAGCAGGGAGCTGCGCGCGAAATTCTGCTGCCCGCCATCCCGGAGGTCGTGCTCAACGTCGATTTGGCGGCCGGCGTCATGACCGTGCGGCTGCTGGAAGGGCTGCTCGACGCCGAAGCGGTTGATTGAAGAGATTCGTCGCACATGAGGTTGAGAATCCAGCATGGCTGACCAATCCCCATCCGTCCGCACCTCGCGCCTGAGCGGGTTCTACCAGAAGAGCGTCGCCGAGCGCACAAGCATCATCGCCCAATGGGCGAATCTAAGCGCCGAGGAGGTCAGCGCGCTGCACAGCGGCCTTTCGGTGGCGCAGGCCGACAAGATGATCGAAAATGTGATCGGCGTCTACAATCTGCCGTTGGGCATCGGCGCCAACTTCATCATCAACGGTCGCGAGGTGCTCGTGCCGATGGTCGTCGAAGAGCCATCCGTGGTGGCGGGCGTGAGCTACGCCGCCAAGCTGGCGCGTAGCGGCGGCGGCTTTCGCACCGGCAGCACACGCTCGATCATGATTGCGCAGGTGCAGCTCCTGGGCGTCGCCGACTTCGAGCAGGCGCGCGCCAACATCCTGGCCGCCAAAGCCGATCTGCTCGCCGCCGCCAACACCAGCCCGACGATTGCGGCGCGCGGCGGCGGACCGATTGACATCGAGGTGCGCTTTTTGCCGGAAACCTTCACCGAGCCGATGCTGATCGTGCATCTGCTCTTCGATGCGCTCGACGCCATGGGCGCCAATGCCGTCAACACGGCGGCGGAGGCGATCGCCCCGCTGTTGGAGCGTCTCACCGGCGGCCGTGCGCTGCTGCGCATCCTCAGCAATCTGAGCGATCGGCGTCGCGCCTGGGCGGAGGTGACCATCCCCGCCGAGACTTTCAGCTCGATCCACGCGTCCGGCGAAGAGGTGATCGCAGGCATCGTGCACGCCAACGCCTTTGCGCTGGCCGATCCCTACCGCGCCGCCACGCACAACAAAGGCATCCTCAACGGCATCGACGCCGTCGCCATCGCCACCGGCAACGACTGGCGCGCCATCGAGGCGGGCGTCCACGCCTACGCCGCCCGCGACGGCCAATATCGCGCCCTCACCGAGTGGAGGGTGATTACTGACAATTCTGCGTCAGGCGGACAAACTGAAGGTGCGCAGCGAAAGCTGGCGCTCTATGGTCGGTTGGAGATGCCGCTGGCCGTCGGCATCGTGGGCGGCGCCACGCGCACACATCCGACGGCGCAGGTGGCGCTGAAAATTCTCGGCGTCTCCAGCGCAAGGGAGCTGGCTGAAATCATGGTCGCCGTCGGGCTGGCGCAAAATCTGGCCGCCATCCGCGCCCTGGCGACCGAAGGCATCCAGCGTGGGCACATGGCGCTGCATGCGCGACAGGTGGCGATCGCCGCCGGCGCCACCGGCGACGACATCGACCGCATCGCTGCGCAGCTGGCGGCGGAAGGGCAGATTCGCGTCGAACGGGCGCGAGAATTGTTGAAGGGGACGTGAAGCTATGTTGAATCGACCGATTCGACCGGTGGGCATCGTCGGCTACGGCGCCTACGTGCCGCGCTATCGGCTGCCCGGCAGCGAGATCAGCCGGGTCTGGACCGACGGCAACGCCAAAAGCCCGGTGCGAGAGAAGGCGGTGCCCGGCCTGGATGAAGACACTGCGACGATGAGCGTCGAGGCGGCGCGCAATGCTCTGGCGCGCGCCGGCATCGAACCGCATCGGTTGGCGGCGGTGTGGGTGGGCAGCGAGAGCCATCCCTACGCCGTCAAGCCCACGGGCACAATCGTAGCCGAAGCGATCGGCGCCACGCCGGCCACCCTCGCCGCCGACTGGCAGTTCGCCTGCAAGGCGGGCACCGAGGCTCTGCAGGCGGCCATCGGCTTCGTCGGCAGCGGCATGGCCGACTATACGCTCGCCATCGGCATGGACACCGCCCAGGGACGCCCCGGCGACGCGCTCGAATACACGGCGGGCGCAGGCGGCGCGGCTTTCATCGTCGGGCCGGAAGCGGAAGCGGTGGCCGTCATCCTGCGCAGCTTGAGCTACGTCTCCGACACGACGGACTTCTGGCGTCGGCCGACCACCCACTATCCCAGCCACGCCGAACGGTTCAGCGGCGACCCCGGCTACTTCGGCCACGTCATCCCCGCAGCGGAGGAGATGATGCGGGCGATGGAGAGCAGGCCGGAGGATTACGACCACGTGATCGTGCACCAGCCGAACCCCAAGTTCCCGGTGCGCGCGTTGGAGGAGCTGGGCTTCCAGCCGGCGCAGTGGAAGACCGGCCTGCTTGTCGCCGAGATCGGCAACACCTACGCCGGCTCGGCGTTGATCGGGCTGTCCGCCGTGCTCGACGAGGCGCGGCCCGGCCAGCGCATCCTGGTGGTCAGCTACGGCAGCGGCGCCGGCTCGGACGCTTTCGACCTGCGCGTGACCGAGCGCATCCTCGACGTGCAGCAGCGTGCGCCGACGACGCGGGACTATATTCGCCGCCGCAAGCCGATCGACTACGCCCAGTACGTGCGCATGCGCAAGAAGCTGGCGCAGCATTAGAAGTGTCGCGTGTTGCGTGTTGTGCGTTCCGTCGCTGCGGTGCACCACGCAACACGCACCCTGCAACACGCCTCCTACAGCGGCTCCTGCATCTTCAACTCTTTCACGCGATCTGCGAAGCCCACGACGATCAAACAGTCGCCCGCCATGATTCGCTGTGACGGCGTGATGGTCGTGATGTTCTCGCCGTTGCGGCGCACGCCCACCACGGTGGCCCCGTGTTTCTGACGGAATTGCAATTCCGCCAGCGTGCGCCCGGCCAGCGGCGAGTGTTCTCCCACGCGCACTTCGGCCAACACGAAATGGTTGGTGAACTCCTCTTCGACGTGCGGCTCCGGCTCGTTCAGGATCAGCTCGGCGTCTTCCAGCGCATCCTCCGGCCCCATCAGCACGACGCGATCGCCTGGAAAAATCTGGAAGTCCGGGCCGGGATCGTAGTAGACGCGGCCGGCGCGGCTCACCGCCAGCACGGAGACGCCGGTTTCCGTGCGCAGAGGAAGGTTGCGCAGCGTCTGGCCGACGACCGCCGATTCGCTGCGGATGCGCACCTCTCGGAAAGTGATCGGCCAGTTGACGTGATCGGGCAGGAACTCCATGGCGTGCGTCAAGGCGTCGGCGGCCTGCTCGGCTGCGTCGACGAAGGGGCGGAAGACGATGTCGGCCCCGGCGGCTTTGAAAAGGTCCGCCTCCTCCTGATTGAGCGCAGTCAAGGCCACGCCGCCGTCGAAGCGCGCGTCGCGCAGGTGATGGATCAGCGCCAGGTTCAGCTCGCGCGAGCGAATGGAGTTGACGACCCAGCGCGCCTGTTGGAGGGGAAGATGCCCCAGCAGCTCCGGGTCTTCGACGTCGCCGTAGAGCACCTGCACCCCGCGTTTCCGCCACTTTTGCAGCGCATCGGGGGCGAAGTCGACGCCCACGAGCGTCTTGCGTCGGCGCAGCAGCTGCTCCGCCAATGCACTGCCGTAGTTGCCCAGGCCGATCAGGATGACGTCGACCTCCGGCATTTTGACGCCCAGGGTGTCGATGGCGGCTTCCCGGTAGGGGTTGCGGCGCTCGAAGATTTTGAGCGGTTCGGAGAGCAGATTGTAGAGTTGACCCGAATAAAGGATCATGTAGGTGGACAGGAAGATCGTCACCACGCCTACAAGCGTGATGAGCCCCATCGTCTCTGGGGAGATGTGGCCGAGGCTCAACCCCAACGAGGCGACGATCAAGGAAAACTCACTGATCTGGGCGACGGTCAATCCGGCTAGAAAGCTGGTGCGCCGTCGATAGCCCATGACGCCCATGATGATCAGCACGATCAACGGGTTGCCGATCAAGACGAAGAGCGAGAAGATGAGGGCGTCGACCAGCTGTGCGCCGACGGTGGACCAGTCCAGCCTGGCGCCGAGGTCGATGAAGAAAAAGAGCAGCAGAAAGTCGCGCAGCGTGGTCAGCCGCGAGCCGATGGCGTCGCGATAGACGGTGGAGGCCAACGAGACGCCGCCCAAAAACGCGCCGACTTCCTTCGTATAGCCTAGCCATTCGCTGGCTGCACCGAGGAAGACGGCCCAGGCGATGGCGAAGAGCACGAGCATCTCTGAAGAGCTGGCCATGCGTCGCGTCAGCCCCGGCAGCACATAGCGCATCAGGAGGGCGACGCCGACCAGCAGGCCGACGCCTTTCGCCAGCAACAGCAGCGTCTCGCCGATGAGCACATCCTCTGCGGCGACGGTGGAGCCGAAGGTCGTCAGCGCCACCAACGCCAGGATGGCCGCAATGTCCTGGACGATAAGGAAACCGATGGCGATCTGGCCGTGCAGCGAATCGACCTCGCGTTTGTCGGAGAGGAGCTTGACAATAATGATCGTGCTGGAAAAGGTCAGTGCCACGGCGACGTAGGCCGCGCTGATGCCCGACATCCCCAGCGCCAGCGCAATCACAAAGCCGATGGCTGAAGTGAAGATGATCTGCCCCAGCCCCGTCGCCAGCGCCACAGGGCCGATCGTGCGGATCAGGTTCAGGTCTAATTTCAGGCCGACGATGAAGAGCAGGACGGCGACGCCGATATGCGCCAGCAGCTCGATCTCTTCGTAACTGGTGATGACGCCGAAGAACGAAGAGCCGGCGAGGATGCCGGTCGCCAGAAACATGATCAGCAGAGGTTGGCGCAACCACTGGCCGATGAAGCCGAGCGCAGTGGCCATGGCCAGGATGATTGCAATTTCGACGAACGTGTCTCCGAATGCCATTACTCCCCTTTCTTGGTGTTCAATGCGTGCAACAATTGTCTGTGCGCCTCCACCTGTGTGAGATAGAGATGACGGCTGTCTGCGTCTGTGATGCGAGCTGCGCGGGCTTGAATCAACGTTGTGGCGCGCTGAAGGACAAGCTCTTGGCGGGGATCGTTGGCAGCGCGCAGGACCTGGTAGACCGTCCAGTAGGCGCGCAACGGCTCTTCCAGTCCTTCCAATACGGCGTTCAAGAGGTGTTCGGCGATCGGCTCCGCCCAGGCTGCGGCGGCCTTCACATCGCCGCGCGCCAGCGCCACGCGCGCCAGCCCCGCGCGCGATTCCAGCCCCAGGATGGATAGCCCGCTTTGCTCGCGTAGGCGCAACGCCTGCCGATAGGCTTCTTCCGCCTCGTCGCTGCGATTCAGCGCCAGCAGGGCATGTCCTCGAAAATCGTGGCCGTAGGCCGCCATCAACGGCATTTCGATTGCGTTCGCCAGCTCAATGGCTTGTTGCGCATAGCGCAGCGCCTGGAGCTGCTCGCCGAGATGGTGATGGTGCAGGCTCAGGTTGGCGAAGATCGCGCAGCGCACCTGCGGGTTGTTGACCTCGCGTTCGAGGGCCAGCGCATGTTGCGTCGCTGTGAGCGCGCCAACGTAATCGCCCATCTGGTCGCGAGAAATGCCGATGTTGATCCAGATTTCCAGCATGGCGAAACGATCGCCGAACGATTCGGCCAATCTCAATGCTCGTTGGTAATGCGTCTGCGCTTCAGCATATTGACCGCGGGCGTCGTAGTGAATCCCGAGCATGTACAGCGTGTTGGCTTCCATGCGCACGTTGCGCTGGGCCTGATGAATGGCCAGAGCTTCTTTCAGAAATGCAAGCTCCTGGATATGGTCGCCCACCTGATTGTAATGAATGCTCAGATTGCCGAGAATCACGGCGGCCATCGTCAGGTCGCCTTCCTGTCGCACCAGGGACAGCGCTTCTAAGAGAAGGTTGCGCGTCTGTTCATTCTCTCCGCGGCGCTGATGCAGCGCCGCCAACCCGTTGAGCGCGTAGGCGCGGCGTCGAGCGTCTTCGAGGCGATCGGCGAGCTGCAGCGCCTGGCGCAGCGGTTCCATTGCATCTGAGGTGCGCCCGAGATGGAAGATGCACCAGCCCAGATCGATCAGGGCATCTGCGCGCGCATCGGGCGCATCCGCCAGCTCCAGCGCCTCGAGCAGCGCGACTTCGGCGAGCTCCTGTTGGTTCAGGCGCGCCAACAGCCGGCTCCAGGCGATGAGCAGCCGCGCCAGCGCATGGGCGGGCATTGTGGAGGCCTTGTTGTTCTGCTGGAATGACGCAGTCCATGTTGCATCGCTCCGCTGCTTCGTCGGTTCAATTGCCCGCGAGGCCTGCGTCTGACGTTCGTCTGCGGCCAGAGAGCTGGAGCGTAAAGTAGTCGCTTCAAAGTGGGCCTTGCGCAGCGATTGCACGGACTCGTTCAGCAAGCGCTCGCCTTCAATGTATAGCCCACGCAAGGCGTGAAACCGCGCAAAGGCGGACGCTGCGGCTGCGAGCAGCTCCCATCGATGATCCTCCAGAGCGTTGCGCCAGGCTGCCAGCAAATCCTCCATTTCGAGCGCCAGTCCTTGCTGAACGTCGGCGGAGTTTTCGCCGTCCAGCGCCAGATCCGCCGACGCCAATTTTTGCAGAAAGAGCGCTGTGTACCGTTCACGAACGAGCGAATGCGTCGAAGAAGTGGCCAGTTGCTCTGCGGCGAAGCGACGAACGCGGTCATGCAGTTGAAATCGCCCTTGATGGCCCGGCTGCAAGAGCGAACGCTCCATCAACGCCGAGAGGAGACGGCCAGCCTCTTCGGTTTTTTTGACGCCTAGCACAGCGGCCGCCGCCTCCGCAGAGAAGGCAGTGCGAAAGAGGGCCACGTTCGCCAGCGTCTGTTGAAGCGCCGGCTCGAGAAGGCGCCATGCAGTTTGAAAGAGCGCGCGCAGGCCGCGATGGCGGGGGGGCAAATCCAACATGGTTTGGGCATCCGGCTCAGCGGCGCGCTCCAAGAGTTGCGCCAACGCCTCGGTGGACCAGGCGCTCCTTTGCAAGCGGTCGATGTGGGGCAAGCAGGCGACCGCCAGCTCGATGCCCAGGGGCAGCCCGCCCACCGCCTGGCAGATTTGCGTCACCGCGGGCTGATGCGCTTTGTCCAGCACACCGACGATGCCGCGACGTCGGGCCAGTGCGTCGAAGAGGGCGAGGCCGTCCGGAACGCCGGCCTGTGCATCGGCGTGGAGGGTGACCTCCAATCCCTCCAACCGCAGCGCGCGCTCGATGCGCACGTTCAGCGGTCGATGCGCCGTCACCAACAGCGCGCATTCGGGTGCATTCTCCAGGAGCGTCAGGAGAAAAGGCGTCGCCTCCTCATGCTGCTCGAAACTATCGAGCAGCAGCAGCGCGCTGCGCTTCCGGAAGAACGACAGCACGCTTTCGACGTAATTTTCTTTTTCATCAAGAGCAATTGCGCAGGCCAGGGCGATGCGTTGCGCCACGCGCGCGGCGGCTTCCATGGGTTGTAGATGCTGCGCGTCCGCCTGCTCTTCTGGGTTTAAGCTGACATAGAACGCGCCGTCGTTGAAACACAGCGCTGCGCGCCGCGCGGCGCGCAGCGCCAGCCGCGTCTTGCCGACGCCCCCTTCCCCCACCACGGAGATCAGCCGCGTCGTCGGCGAAACCAGCAGATCCAGCATGGTGGCGAGTTCTTGCTCGCGACCGACCAACGGCAGATCGTCGAGCCAGTGCGCACCGGTCGGCGCCAGTTGCATCGGAGGGCGAACGTTGTCCGTTTCCGTCCCTGCGACGCCCTGACGCAGAATTTTTTCATAAAGCTCGATCGTCTCCGGCTGAGGAGGCGCGCCGAACTCGCGACGCAGGATTTCCAGGCAGAGCTGGAATTGTCGCAACGCCGCGCTGCGTTGACCCTGACCGACCAGGGCCAGCATCAGATGACGATGACTTTCCTCGCGCCAGGGCTCCCACTGCAACGCCCGCTGTGCGCAGCGTTGCGCGTTCACCCACTCTTGACGCAGGAGATGATAGTCGGCCAGAGCGTCGAACGCCTGGATTGCGGCCCGATGATAGAATTCGCGCTGCGTCGCCGCCCACTCCTCGAACAATTCACTTTCCTGGGTGAAGCCTGCCAGAAATTCTCCTCGATACAGCCCGGCGAGACGCTGCAATTTTTCGATGCAAAGGGGACAGCCCGCCAGGCGTCGATGAGGATGGGTTTCCACTTCGGCGACGAGCGCAGTCGCCGCCAGCGCATCCACCCACGCTTCCGCCGGCGGCAGGAAGGTCACCGTCTGGTTGTCGCTCTGCAGGGCGTCGCTCAGCGAGCCGAGGCCGCGCCGCATTCGGCTGAGCGCAGTGCGCAAGTTGCGCAGTGCGCCGGCCTGAGGTTGGTCGGGCCAAAAGAGTGCGGCCAACCGTTCGCGGCGCAGTGTTTCGCCGCTGTGCATGAAAAGATAGGCGCAGAGCGCACGCGCGCTGTCCGCCTCAAATTCATCGGTGATGTGTCCGTGGACTGCAAATTGAAATCCACCGAACAGAGAGAGTTGCCAGTGCATGATCTCAACAAGAATGGGAACTTACAGGAATTTCAGGCGTTTCTACTTCCTCGTAGCGTTTTCGTAGCGCAATTCCGCTACTATTCGATCGCTGGCGCGCAAAAATTACGAAGATGTAAGGCGTTGCGTCGTACAGAAATGCTTCTGGAACCTATTTTCAACAAAGGAGACACCATGCACCAAAGCGCCCTTTCGGTCTGTATTGCGCAATCGAAGACTGTCCGCTCCAGAACGCGGACGTTGCGACGCTGGCTCGTTCCGTTCTGGGCGATGTGTTTGCTCATGGCAACGGTGCAGGCGGCGCACGCAGCGACGTCGTCCGCCGCACACCCTGCTCCGCAAAGCCTCAGCGCCGTGCAAGCGCGCTTTTCGCCCACCTCCAAGTGCAACGGCGGCAGTTTCACCCTCTTTGAGAATGCCCCGAACAATTTGTTGGTGAGCCTCGAAGGCATGACCCGCGTCGATCCTAGCAGCGGCGGCGCATGCGGCTTGCAGGGGCAGCTGCGGATTCGATTGCCGGGCAACGACATCCGCGTCGCTGTGCGCGGCGACGTCGACGGCTGGGATCAGTTTATCAGCACCTCTGTCGATCCGATCAACCTGAACGTGGCCGGATTGGTCTTACGCTCCACCGCCGCACGCGTTTACCCGGACAAAGTGACGTTGGGCGACGCCACGCTGACGGCGCCGACGCAGCTCGGCGGCGGCAGCGTTCCCGTCCAAATCACCCCGAAGATCGATCGCAATGGCCTGCGCCTCTCCGACGAACTGGTTTCGGCGGGCGTGCGCAACGCCTTCAACCTGCCCGCCTTCAAGGTGCCCAGCGGCCTGAGCCTGCTCGGCCTCTACGGCGACCTTATCTCGGAGGCCAACGGCTATAAGTTTACGGTCGAAGGCAAGCTCTGGCTGCCCTACATGAAGCTAGAGGGCGCGCCGTCCAATCAGATCACCGGGAAGGATCTCTCCGGAGCGGTCGCCATCTCGGCGAAGTTTTCCATTTTCGTCAACGCCGCCGGCGCGATGGTGATTCAGGTCATGCCCGCCGACAACGGCGAGCGCGTTCCAATCCCGGTCAGCCAGCTCGTAGGCCCAGACGCGCCGGATGGCTGCTTCTTCGGCCCGGCCTGCCTCAGCGAAGTGGGGCTGAGCTTGCGCTATTTCCCCGGCATCAACCTGGACCAGGGCTACGCTGGCGGAACGATCTGGCTGACGGGCGTGCGCGGCAACATCACGGTCACCACGCATGACACCGCCATCAATATCGGCGTCACCATCGAGACCAGCACCCTTTCGCTCCCGGTGCTCGGCTCTGCGATCCGCGTCGACGGCGACGCGCGCATGCAATTTGCGCCTGAGCTAGGCTTGGGGCTACGCGCGGCGCTGAAGTTTTTCATCCTGGAGGCGGCCAACGCCGAGGTCAACTACTCCGCTTCTCAGGGCTTCCGAGCGTATATCGGCGGCATTGGCGGCATCGCCGGCGTTCCCATCCGTTTCGAGGGCGAGGTGCGCGTTTGGGGCTCCGGCCAGACCTTCTACGCCTACAGCAGCGGCCCCGTCTATGTCACCGGCTCCGGGCGCGCCGGCTGGTATATCAAGCAGGGCGAAATCTATCAATCGTGCAGCTGGCTGCCCTGCGGCGTGCGCATGTGCACCGGTTGGATCTGGTTCTTCGGCTGGCGTCAGATCTCTTACCCGTGCGGCGTCAACCACTGCTATAGCTGCCTGAACATTCCTCCCAGCGAGCTCTGGCTGGGCGGCGGACAGGCCGACATCGGTCGCTTCAAGAATGACTTGTGGGGCATCAAAGGCGCCGTCCATTTCCTGGTCTACTCCACCGGCGTCTTCCTCGACCTGACCAACGGTCGCGTGACGCTCGGCAACGTCAACGGCTATGTGCTCGATGCGCCCAGCGTCTTGCAGGCCATCGCAATGCAGGCCGCCGGCGCAGGCGACGCCGTGGTGACGGCCTCCGGTGTGCAGATCGCAGCCCGGCAGATCGACGCCAATACGTTGGCGCTCAAGACGCCCGTCGGCGTAATCAACCGCTCGCCCGCCGAGCTTTCGGCCATGCGCAACGCCGCCGTTGAACAAGGCGGCGTGCAGGCGGCGGCTACGCTCGACGCCATCACCACCACGCAGGTGATCACCCAGACGGACGCCATCTTCAGCATCAGCATGACCGAGCCGTTGACGCCCAGTCTCTTCACGCCCAACGGCGCGGAGATCACGCTCGCCAACTACAACTCTTCGCCTGGAGGATTGACGATCCGCTACAGCGAACGCTACACCTTCACTGCCGCCGCCGGAGAGGCCGACGCGCGCGTGCGCTTCGCTTCGGCTGTGCTCACGCCTGTCACGGTCACGCTCAAGGTGGACGGCGTCAACGCAGGGACGAACCTGGTTTATGCGTCCCCCTACATGGCGGTGGCGCCTGGAGTGCGCACGGTGACCATCGAGCCGACTTCTCCTTCCGGCTTGCCCGCCGTGTCGGCCACGGTCAACGCCGTCGCCGGCTCCGATTCGACCGTGCTGCTCCATTATAACAGCGCCAACCAGTTGAGCGCCACCGTCTTCAGCGACAGCCGCGTCCCGCCTAGCGGGCACGGCAAGGGCCTGGTGCGCTTCATCAACGTGCTGGGCAACCGCAACGATCCGCTGCGCCTCTTTGTCAACAGCCAGTTGATCGGCCAGGCGACGCCCGGCCAGGCGACCGCCTATGTTGAACTGCCCGCCGGCGTCTACAGCGCCGAGGTGCGAGACCCCAGCAACACGCTCGTGCTCACCGGCACGCTGACGCTGGTGCAAGGAGACCATCGCGCTTTGGTCGCCAGCAGCCAGGTGGCGAAGGATGAGAGCAACAACGACGTCGCTATTGCCAATCTCAACGAGTTGGTGGAAGTGGCGCACACGGCGCTCACCTTCAAGGAGTTTCTCATCGATCAGGCGCCGGTGGGAACGTGGCAGGTCAAGCTGGTGGGCGACACTTCGATCCCGACGTGGCGCGTGGCCGTGCTCAACGCCGCCAACCCGCCGGTGATCAGCAACTTCGCAGCGCAGCAACGCCCAGGCGCCCCGCATACGGTGGATCTCTCGCTCCGTTTGCAGTCGGACTATGCGCCGACGAAGATCACCTTCTTTGTGGCGCAGGCGCCGATCACGGTGACCGCCACCATGACCGACGACAACGGCGTCGCCGTCCCGCAGACGATCCCGCAGTTCCACGGCGAAGAAGTGGAAAGCATTGAGATCAGAAACTTGAGCCAGCTCAACGGCAGCCAGCCGATCGTCCATGCGCTTGATCTTTCCTTCTTGAGCAGCGGCGAGTATTACATCTGGGCGCAGGTGGAGGACGGCGTCAGTCCGGCGGTCAACCAGTACGCAGCGTCGCCGACGCTGGTGATGGCCGCCGGCGGTCGCGAGGTGCGCATCGCCGCCGTCAACTTCGACCCATCGGTGCAGTACGCGGGCGCCGTCCCGGTCCGCATCGATCACACCGCCACCTTCCTCAACCATTTCGCCACAGCCGTCGTGACGCCGGAGCTGCAGGTCGAAATTTACATGTGGCGAACGCAGCCCGACGTCTGCGACCCGCCGGAAAGCGATCCGGAGTGCGAAGAACTGGAAGGAGGCGAGTGGGGCAAATGGGCGTTGGCGGACTCCTACCCGCTCTACTTCGAGTGGACGCCAAGCCATCACCCGGACACCGACGGCTATGTGGTGGAGATCGAGCCGATCCGCTCACCGACGATCCGTTCAACGCAGGTGATCACGGTCGGCGACTCGGTCTATGAGATGTACGACGAAAACAACAACTTCCTCGGGGTGGTGGGCTTCTCCGGCTGGCGCGAGGTGGCGCCCGACAGCACCTACCGCCTGCGCGTGGGCGCCATCGACTACGACACGAAGCGCATTGCGTGGTCGCAGAGCCGCGAGGTTGTTGTGCCGTTGGGCGCGCTTGGCTTGCGTCACCTCAGTGGAAGCTCCGTCCATGTGCCGTTGGGCGGACAGTCGTTGCACACCTTCGCCCTCTCCATGTCGCCCGACGTCTTCTACGAGGTGATGGTGGAGGTGGACCTGTGGAATCTACCGCCTGAGGTGGATGTCGAGTTCGTTGACGCACAGATGCGGCGCGCAAGCGACGGCTACGTCTCTCCGCGCGGGCGTTTGGCGCCGGCAAGCCCGCCGTCCGGCCCGCGCAACGCCGTCGTAAGCGCCTCGCGCGTGGCGCCTGATGGTTCGCTCACCGTGCAGGCGGCCGGCCAGCGCGCCAACTTCGACCAGCCGCTGACGCTCGTCATCTCCGCCGCGCCGAATGCGCCGGAGGGCGTCTATACGATTCCGATCCGTGCGAGCAACGGCCCGTTTGAAGTTGAGCTGCCTCTGCGCCTCGTCGTCGGTCAGGCCAAGCTCTACCTGCCGGTCGTCACGCGTTAGTTGGGTGGGTTGAGTTCAACGGCTCTGAGCATTCCCCATGCTGCTCAGAGCCGTTGAACATTCGGCCATGCGATGGCTCTGAATTCGACTCGGACGGCGCAGCAGACTCTTCTGCTTTTCAGTTTTGGAAGATGCGCAGTGCGTTTTCGGCCTGTGCGCTACAATTCCCGGTTGCGACGACGAATGGCGGCTCTGCAGAGCGCCAGGCTCACCTCCAGCGATTCGCTGAAAGCAATAACGGCGTCGGCGCCGGCTTGCAACGCTGCGATCTCATACGCCGGGTCGCGCACGCTCAAAACGACGAGGGGCGCCAGCGTGGCGCTGCGCATCCAGGCGATGGCCTCCTGCACTTCGAGCGACGTCATGCTGAAGGCGTCCAGAAGAATAAAGTCACAGTTTGCGAGCTCCTCCAGCTTCGGGGTCGCCAGCGTCGAGGCGCGGAACCGTCGCTGTTCTCCTCCGAGCAGGCGAAGCAGCATCAAGGCGCGATACGAGTGTTTTTCTCCATAAACAAACGCAGTCAATCGGGGGGTGGGGGCGGATCGAGAGGAAGGTTGAAGGTGAGAATGGGAAGACGGGTTCAACGACGACAAAACAGGCTGCGATGTAGGCGACGATGACATTTTTGTCTCCGTTTACTTCCTATCTATGCGTTTGTAGTTTGGGTTTATCCCTTTGTTATGGATCGTTGTTCATAACCATGTTTTGATCACGCTTTCAGCCTGCACAGAAACAAAATAAAGGCTGAAAGCAGCTCTCCTGATTCACAGACTGGGAAGCATCTTATAGTATATTTACATCCATCGGCAGCCAACCTTTCGATATTCTTTCAGTTTTCATGAACTGCTGGAGGCGCGCTCCGAGGGAGCCTTGACCGCGGCAAACACCATCGTGTTGCGCAGTTCCTGAGAGAGGTGATGCCGGCGCTCGTTGCGCAAAACGCCTTCCAGCACAAAACCGGCTCGGCGCGCCACGCCTGCGCTGCGCTCGTTGCGTTCATCACAGCGAATTTCCAGGCGGTAAGCGCCGAGAACGTCGAAGGCGAAACGGGTGAGGGTGCGAACCGCCTCGGTGATATAGCCCTGACCCGTCATCGAGGTGCGCACCCAGTAGCCAATTTGCATGGATGGCACCGACCAGTTGAGATCATGCATGCCGCTGGCGCCGATCAGATCGCCGGTCTGCTTGCTCCACAGCAACCAGGTGAACGCTTCCCTTGCCAGATAACTGACTGCAGAGCGTCGCGCAAATTCTTCGCTCTCGGCGACCGTAGGCAGCGTCGCAGCCCAGGGCAGCCAGGGCCGTAATTCCTCGAATGATTCCCGTACGGCCTGGTTGATCGCTGCGCCGTCGCCGGGGCGCGGAACTCGCAGCCAGAGCCGTTCGCTTTCCAACCGGTCAGGGATGTCAAGGAGAATTGGGCGTTGAAGCATGGACGAATCAGCTCTTGAGACGTTTGAGATAGATCATCTTTTGGTTGTGATGTCGTTCACCGATGTGGACCAGCTCCCAGCCTTCTTTGCCGACCTGCTCCAGGTACTCGCGCAGGGTGGGGCCGTTCTTCCAGTGGGGCTGTTCGCGTCCATCGACGAAGCGCACGCGCCAGCCGCGATAATCGCGCACAATCACCTCGCGATACTCCCATTCGAGCGGCTTGACAACGGTCGGGACAGGCGGTGCGGCCGTTTGATCCTGAGCGGCCGGTAGTTGCGCCTTTGTCCGCACACGGCGAGCAGCGCGCGGTGGAGAGACGGCAGGCGACGCGGTCAACGCAACCACGGCTTCGTCTTCCGCCGCTCCTGCATCCGCGTTGAGAACTGCATCGAGAATGTCAGGCGTCGGTTTGCGTGTGCTCATCGTTTAACACCCTTTCCGCCAGGAGGCGATAATCTTCTGCACCCGTCGAGGTGACTGCATACTCGAAGATGGTCTGTCCATAGCCGGGCGCCTCCGAAAGGCGCACATTGTAGCGAATCGGATGGCACAGTTGTGCGGGAAAATGCTGGCGCAACTGTTGCAGAATCTCGTCGGACTTACGCACGCGGCGGTCGAAGAACGTCGGCAAGATGTAGCGCAGCGTCAGGCGGGGATGATACCGGCGAATGGCCGCAAGGCTGCGCATGAACTCCTGAAGCCCTTGCAAGGCGAGCACCTCTAGCGCCACAGGCGTCAGGACCTCCTCGACGAAGAAAAGCGCATTCACGGTCAACACATCCCAGCCCGGCGCTGTATCGACGATCACATAGTCATAGCGCGCGTCCAGCGCCGCCAGCGCCTCGGAAAGCGTCTGCTCCCCGCCGAACTCTTTGCGGTCGATCGCTCGCTTCAGGCCGGCCAGGCCGCGCCCTCCCGCCAACAGATCGACGCCTGGGCGCGCTTCAATGATCGCATCCTTCAGCGGCGCCTCGCCGCTGACGACGTCGGCGACGGTGTGCGTCGGCGCAATATTGAGCATTCTGGCGAGCTGCCCTTGCGTGTCCATATCGATGAGCAGAATACGGCGTTGACGCTGCGCCAGCGCCGCTGCGAGGTTGACCGCCGTCGTGCTCTTGCCGACGCCGCCTTTCGAGAGTGCAATCGCCACTTTTCGCATCGTACGCTCCTCCTTTGATTGTACAACGAATTCCTTGCGCTGGGGAAGAGACGCAGTAGGTGCATTGGTCGATTCTTTGTTTTTTTAAGGATTGGGTGGTTGCGTTCTGCGTGGGTTTGGAGCGAAGGCTTCTTTGCGCTAGTATGGTGAGTCGGTGCATTCACCAACACGCCATGGACAACACGCCATGGAGAGGAACGGATTCGTCGTGAAAAGCGTTGAGAAGTCATCCATGCGATCGGTTACGCGCCTCGGGAATTTGCACAAGCGCCTCTCTTTTTTGTCGCTGGTTCTGCTTGCGGCGGCGCTCAGCGCGCTGTTGATGGCAGGCTGTGGCGGTCGCGGTGAAGCCACGCCCACGCGCACCCCGATTCCAACCTGGACGCCCACGCCATCGGAAGGCGCAGCGGCGCCGATCGAGCAAACCGCACCGGAAGCGCCGCAAGCGCCGGTCGGTCCTGTGCAGCCCGGCCAGCAGGCCGTCGATCCAACCCAGATCGCGGCGGCGATCGCCACGAGCACACCCACGCCCACGGCGACGTCGACCGAAACGCCCACGCCGGCGCCGACGCCGACGCCTACGGAGACGCCTACGGTCACTCCAACGCCCGAGCCAACGGAGACGCCGACGCCGGAGCCTACACCCTCCCCCACCCCGGAGCCGGACTATCCCTTCGCCCTGGAAGAAGCGACGAAATTCCCGACCGAGTCGCTGGCGCCCAATGTCGTGCGCATCTACGCGTACATTTACTCTCCTTCGGAGCTAGGGCTGGGCGGATATTCGTTGCGCGTCGAGCATCTGGGGTCTGCGTTGGTCGTCGATGAAGTCTCGTTTGCCGGTCTCCCCGAGCAGACGCGTGAGGACGCCAGCCCCTATGCGCGTTTCACCAATTTCAGCGTCGTCTTCGTCGAGCCGCAGGCGGGAGAGTGGCGCATCCAATTGATCGATCCACAAGGGCAGCCAGCCGGACCGGAGGCGGTTTTCGAGCTGACTGCGGATGAGATCACCCGAGAGTTGTACGTTCGGTACGTGCGAAAGTAGAGTTATCGATAAAAAACACCGGGGGATGAATCGTCTCACACCCCGGTGTTTTTCTCTGGCGCACTGCAGGCGTTAAATGGGGTCGAACCACGCGCAGCGCCAAAAGCCCAATCAATATTGCAAATTCCAGCGATCTTTCTCGACCGGATCGGGCACGAAGTACAGCCAGAGCACGCGCTCCTCTTTTTCTGCCAACACCAGCTCTGCATTGCCGGAGAGGCCGCGCCAGGCCGTGCTGGCGGAGAAAGCGATCGTTCCTGGGTAGACCAGGATCGTCACCGAGTCGCCAGGCTCCAGATCCCACTCTCCGCTCAGGTTGTCTCGTTCAGGGCGATATTGCTGGTCGAGCGTGAAACGGATCTTCTGGTCGAAGCCGTTGTTGACGACGATGCGCGCCAGCCCATCCGGCACGGCGGCCGCCTCAGGCGTGGGCGTGATCTGCTCTTGCGACTCTTCAGGAGCCGCCTCGGTCGCAGGCGCAGGCGCCGGGGCCGCCGGCGGTGACGCAGGGGCGCTTGTCGGCGTCGGCGCAAGCGCCACCGTCGCCGTCGGCGACGCCTCGGCCGGGCTTCCGGCTCCGCTGGATTCGGGCGTCGCATTGGCGATCGGCTGACCGATGACAGGGAGGTCCGCCACGCCGCCATCGCAGAGAATAAATTCGGGATTGGCCGTCACCCAGCCATCGCGCGCCACCCGCTCGGTCACTTGCATCCAGGTCTTGGTGGCGTCAAAGGCGACCACGACCACGGAGCCGGGTTCGGTCTCCGTGCCGCGGATTTTGGCGATGATGGGGAACTCCAGACCCGGGCCGCTGCGCACGTTCAAAGTTGGCACGCGCAGGCGGCAGAACGCCTGCGGCGGCGCTTTGACCGTCTCCCCACTCGGGCCGATGACGGCCTCCAACGCCAATGCCTCGATGAGCGAGTTGTTCGGCCCTGGGGTCTCGGTGCGGGTCAGACCGTAATAAAACCCCGCCTCGACTCCCTGCGGCGTCCACTCGCAAACCGTGCGCTCTCCGGCTCGGATGCAGGTGCGCAGTTGGACAAGCAACGTTCCATCGGGCTGCACTGTAAATTCACTGACCGACGCCGGCGCAATTTCATGCAGCTCGTTGTTGACAATCACCGCCTGTCGTTCGCCGGTGCGATTTTGAATCCAGATTTGATTGGTCGGAGGAGCGCCTGCGCTTCGCAACGAGAGCAGAATGTCCTGACCGAGCTGCTGACCAACCACCACTTCATAGAAGTTGTCGCGCGTCAAAAGGTAAGGGTCCCAGAAGCAGCCGACGTCGGCGTCGCTCTTCGTCGCCTCACAGTTGAAGAGGTTGAGAACAGCCGTGCTGCGCGCCAGCTCCAGGCCGATTGCGCGCAGCGGGGCCACTTCATAGGTGCGGCCTTCGACAAAAAAGCGAACGGGCGCGTCGGTGCGGTTGGCAATGATCGTGCCGGAGAGCACATCCGTGTAGAGAGCGTCCAGCGCAGGGTCATCCAGCGGATTGACCGCTTCCAACGCTTCGCCCGTCAGGCTGTCTGCGCTCATCGTCAGCAAGAGCGTGGCTGTAATCTCCGCCGTGGCGGTGGGAATGATGGAGCTCAGCAGCGTCTGGGGCAGACGCTCCGTCGCCGTCAGAGGGGTCGTCACCGTCAGCGGCTGGCTCTGACGAAAAGGAGCAAAAACGGCGACCGTCTCACCTTGCAGCAAGGAAGGATGAACGCTTGCGAGTCGAGCACGGCTCTGCTCGGAGCGGGCGGAATCGCTCGGGGAGTCCGCAGATGAGGCGACAACCGGCGATGCAGCGGCGGTCGTCGCCAGAAGCACGAGTACAGAAATCAATGCTTTCTTCATAGAATGTACCTGTCACTCTGTGTCCTGTCCAATGAACCGCGGCGGTTCCTATCCTTTCGGTTGCATCCTCCGGCAGTTGAGTTTACAGAATTTTTCCAGACCTTGCTCTCTGCCATCTATGCAAACCGAATACGACGCCGCTACACAATCGCTATGGATGGTCGATGAAGCCATTCTCATAAACGTCCGCTCGGCCCAGTCAGGTTTCACAGCGACATATAGTTTTGCCTGTTTCTAAAGTTCTTTCCAAAAGGCCTTGGAAGGCATCGAAAGTTGCATAAAAAATTCAGGCGCAGGAGCGCCCTGCGCCTTGCCATATCGATTTGTCAACAGGGGGCAACTTTGCTTCGCGATACGTTTACTTCGCTTCGCGATAGATGACATGGCGGCGCACGATCGGGTCGTACTTGCGCAGCTCAAGTCGATTCGGATCGTTGCGTCGATTCTTCGTCGTCAAGTACATGTGCGAGCTTTCCGTGCTGCGCATCTTGATCAGCTGACGCGGTCCCTTCTTCGCCATAACAACACACCTTCCTTTTCTGCCTGAACTCGCCAAAACTCACAAAAAATCAGTATAGCGCATTCGCCGCATGAGCACAAATTGGGCGGCATTGGACAAGAGAATCAAGATGAGTGGTTCAAGACAGGCTCCTCGGAAAGTGCATGCGCCCGTCACGCCGTCGCTTGCGGCCCGGGGATGTATTTGCCGATCAACAAGGAGAGGCGTTCGAGAACGTCGGCGCGTATCACGGCGCGATTGGTGATGATGGCGTCGCGCAGCGCCGACGCCTGCGGAGAGGGGCCCGCCCCTTCCAATCGGCGGATGGCGTTCATGACGGCGCGTTTGGCGATTTCGGCGTTCGACAGCAAGGTTTTGACGACCATTTCCACCGTCACCGGCGTCTCGCTCTCGTGCCAGACGTCGTAATCGGTCACGTGCGCCATCACGGCGTAGCTCATCTCCGCCTCGCGCGCCAGCTGCGCTTCAGGCGTGGTCGTCATGCCGATGATGTCCATTCCCAATGCGCGAAAGACGCGGCTCTCCGCCTTGGTGCTGAAGCGCGGCCCCTCGACCGTGACGAAATTGCCTCCCCAGTGCACCGGCGCGCCCGTCTCTCTCACGGCTTCGTAGCAAATCTCGGAGAGCATCGGACAGAAGGGGTCGGCGACGCCGACGTGCACAACCAGACCGTCGGTGCCGACGTCGGGATCGTCGAAGAAGCTCCCTTTGCGGCCGTGGGTGCGGTCGAAGAGTTGAGTCGGAATCACGATGTGCCCAGGCGCGATGTCCTCGCGCAGGCTGCCGCAGGCGCTTACGCCGATCAGATACTCAACGCCGAGCATCTTGAAGCCGTAGATGTTGGCGCGATAGTTGACGCGGCTGGGGCTGAAGCGGTGGCCGCGTCCGTGGCGGGCCAGAAAGGCGACCCGTTGTCCGGCAAGCGTTCCAACCATATAGGCGTCGGAAGGCGACCCGAAGGGCGTTTCCAGCACGATTTCTTCGACATCGGTCAGCGCCTCCATTTGATAGACGCCGCTGCCGCCAATGACGCCGATGCGAACCTGTTCTTTCATGGCGTTCTCCTTTTCGATTGGTCAGACTGTTGTCATTGGGTTACGGTCTTTGCTCCGCCGGGATTTCCTGCAGGCGCGGGTTGGCGCGGTCGCGCGCCGATAGAATTGGCGTACGCACGTTCCAGGGCACGGCCAGGTCTGGGTCGTCCCACGCCACGCCGAACTCATCGCCGCCGTCGTAGTAATTGTCGACGAGATAGATCAAGGTGGCGTCGGTGAGGGCGTAGAAACCGTGCGCTACGCCGGAGGGGATGTAGAGGCCGTATTCGTTCTGTTCGCCCATCTCGACAGTTTCGCTTGCGCCGAAGGTGGGAGAATCTTTGCGCAGATCCGCCAGACCCACGCGGATGCGTCCCTGGGCGACGTACCAGTAATCGACCTGGTGAAAGTGGTAGTGTAGCCCGCGCAGCACGCCCGCCCGGCTGTCGCTGCGGTTCGTCTGCACGATCGACCACGTCCGCTCTGGAAACCATTCTTTCCGAAATGTTTCCAGAAAGCGCCCTCGTTCATCCCTGAAGACTTTGAGTCGAACGATCTTGATCCCGGCGATTCGGGAAGATTCAATGATTTCCGCCATTCCAGGTCTCTTTCTTCTCTCGTTCTGTCAGATGGTGACGCAGACGGCCGATAACCTTCTCCACCGCCTGGCGTTTGAGATGATAGGCAGCGCGGTTGGCGATCAGGACGGCCTGGACTTCCAGAATGGTGCGCGTTTCGACCAGCCCGTTGGCGCGCAGCGTGTCCCCGGTTTCCACCAGGTCGACGATCAGATCCGCCAGGCCCACCAAAGGGCCTAGCTCCACAGAGCCGCTCAGCGCAATGATCTCGGCGTTGACCCCGCGCGCGCGGAAGAAATCGGCGGTCAGGTTGGGATATTTGGTGGCGACGCGCGGCTGACTTTCGTAGCGCAGGGGGGTGTCAGGCCGGTCGGCAGGCGCCGCCAGGGAAAGCCGGCAATAGCCAAACGGCAACAGCAGCGGTTCATAGACGTGGCGTTGACTTTCGCGCAGGGTGTCCAGCCCACAGACGCCCAGATCGGCTGCGCCGTATTCCACAAAAGTGGGCACATCGCTCGGCTTTGCCAGCACGTAGCGCACCGTGCGGTCGGCGCTTTCGACGATCAATTTGCGACCGTTGTCAAGCTCTGGCCTGGGGAGGCCGGCGGCTGCAAACAGGTCGATGGCCTGGTCGGCGAGCCGGCCTTTGGGCAGCGCAATCGTCAATGGCTCACAGGCGCCGTCGTGCAGGTGCGTCATCGAGCCGCCTCCTTGTACGGTGAAGCCGAGGCTGCGTTGCGAGCCTCCACCAGCGCAGTCAACGCGTGCAGCGCGTCTTCAGTCGTCAGCCCGGCGGAGGTCGGCTCGTCGCAGGTGAGATCCCAGAAGAGCGGGCGTCCATCGCACCAATCGACGGCTGCATGCGAGCCGATCGCTCTGGCATAGGCGCACAGCGCTGCGCCGCAACGGTGCTCCAGGTCGAGCGCAACCGTCAGGCCGGCGCGCCGCGCCTGCGTAACAAAGGCGAACGCGTCGGGGTGGTTGCCGGTTGCAACGATGAGGTCCGGCGCCAGCGGCTGTGGCGGCGGCGGCGCAGCGCCTCTTCGGCGCGCCAGCAGAAGGCGTTCCACGCCCAGCCCAACCCCTACGGCGGGCATCGCTGCGCCGAACGTCCCCACC
Source organism: uncultured Caldilinea sp. (assembly GCF_937128415.1). GTDB lineage: Bacteria > Chloroflexota > Anaerolineae > Caldilineales > Caldilineaceae > Caldilinea. Next base: position 15,792 of record NZ_CAKZMJ010000065.1, on the reverse strand, counting down.
AGATTGTCGTAGCGTCCGCCGCTGGCGATCCGGAACCCGACGCCCGGCGCCAGCGCCTCGAAGGTGATGCCGGTGTAGTAGCCAAGGTTGTGAATTTCGCTCAGATCGAGCGTCACGTAGTCCAGCACGCCTTGGGCCGCAAGCACCTCGCAGATGGCGCGCAAATTGGTCACCGCAGCCTGCATCGGTTTGTTGAGCGCTAATTTCTCCGCGCGGTGCAAAATCGCATCGATCTTCTCTCCGCCGAGATAGGGGAGCTCGGCAAGGGCGCGCTGTTGACGCCGCGGGAGGCGGGTCTCACGGAGGAACGCCTCCAGGGCGGGCTGACTGTTGCGGTCGATCGCCGCAGTGAGGCGCGTGCGGGCATCAGGAGGCAGCTGCAGCGCCTGGAGCAATCCCTCGAAAAACTGCATCTGCCCCACCACAAGGCGAAAGCGTTCGATGCCGGCGACCTGAAGCGCCTCAACGGTGAGCGCCAGAACTTCGGCGTCGGCTTCGGGCGCAGCGCTGCCCATCAACTCCACGCCGACTTGCCAGAACTCGCGCTGCTGTCCTGCGCGCATCTCTGCATCGCGAAAGACGCTGCCGGAATAGCAGTAGCGCTGAGGGAGTGGAGCATCGTGGAGTCGAGTGCCCACCAGACGGGCGACCGGGATGGTCATGTCTGCGCGCAGCGCCAGCATGCTGCCGTCCCGGTCGAGAAAGCGGCACAGCTCGGATTGCAGCTCGCGGCTGCCTCGCTCGCTCAAGGTTTCGGCGTACTCGAACGTGGGCGTCACCACATCGCTGTAGCCCCAGCGACGAAAAAGGTCCAACAACAGGCTTTCCAGCCTGCGCCGTTCATACGCCTCTCTCCAGAAATAATCGGCCACCCCTGTCGGCGTCTGCGCCGTCATAGGGCGCAACCTGCTTTCCCCTGTCACGTCCTGCGTTCCTCGTCCTTCCACAAGGCGTTCCCAATACTCTGAGGGAGTATACCACAGCCAGGGCTTCGAGCCGTCGAGCCACAAGGATATGTTACAATTGTTTAGAAGTTGCGCAATGGATTCCGGCGATCCATAGAGCGGATTGAGCAAATCGACGGCGGTGAGGGTGGGTGCGGCTCCCAGCCGCACGCTTTCGATAGACCGCAAGGGTTTGGGGGATTTGAGAAAGCGCGGCGGAAAGGATTTCTCTGATGTGTGGACGGTTTGCACTGTATGCGACTCCGGAGAAGCTGGCCGAGCATTTTGGATTGGCCGAGCCGCCGGCGCAGCTGGCTCCTCGCTACAACATTGCGCCGACGCAGCCGGTCGGCATTGTTCGCTTCGATCCGCAACATCAGAGACGCGAGTGGGCGTTGGTTCTATGGGGGCTGATTCCATCCTGGAGCAAGGAGCCCGCGATGGCCGCCCGCATGATCAACGCGCGTGCAGAGACTGTAGCCGAAAAGCCTTCTTTTCGGGCGGCTTTCAGACGGCGTCGATGCCTCATCCCCGCCTCTGGTTTCTATGAATGGATGAAGCGGAACGGCGGCAAACAGCCTTACTACATCACCTCTCAGGATGGGACGCCGCTCGGGTTCGCAGGGTTGTGGGAGCGTTGGATCGGCCCCGAGGGCGAGGAGATCGAAAGCTGCACGATCTTGACCACCGACGCCAACGAAGAGGTGGCTCGACTGCACAATCGCATGCCGGTGATTTTGGCGCCGGAGGATTATGCGACGTGGCTGGGAGATGGTCAGGAGGCCGCGCCGGCCTATCTGGCGCAGCTCAAGCATCTGTTTCGGCCTTTCCCCGTCGGTCGATTGAAGTTGTATCCTGTCAGCCCTTATGTGAACGATCCTCGCAACGAGGGCGTCGCCTGCATCGAAGAGCGCAAAGCCTGACAGCCGAAAGAGGTTTCAAACCCTTGAAGCATCTGAAGCGGATGCGCCTGCGCTCAATTGCATGGCCTGCGCAAAGCGCTCCAGCGCCTGCATATGCTGCTCGGGACTGATAAATCCACAGCCCATGGTGTTGACCGAAAAATGCGTTGCGCCGGCGGCCACCCAGTCGGCCATGATGCGGCGCTGACGTTCCTCGACGCCATCCTTGTAATGCAGGCGAGGCTCGATGCCCAGATCGCGGCGGGAGCGCCCATTTTGCGCCAGATAGACATCCAGTCTGGCGAGGGCGTCGGCCGCCTCCTGCGCCGTGCGATAGTTGGGCATCCAGCCGTCGCCCAAGCGGGCAATCCGCTCGAGCACGGCGTCGGCGTGCCCTCCCAGCCAGATGGGAATCGGCCTTTGCACGGGCAGCGGGTTGATGCCGGCGTCGGAGATATGATGCCATTCGTCATGGACGGTGACGAGCGGCTCGGTCCACAGCCGACGCAGCAGCCGGATCTGCGCCTCGCATCGCCGACCTCGCGTATGAAAGTTCTCTCCCAACGCTTCGTACTCCACAGGATTCCAGCCGATGCCGACGCCGAGGCGCAGCCGTCCGCCGGAAAGCACGTCGAGCGTGGCAGCCTGTTTGGCGACGAGCGCAGTCTGTCGCTGCGGGAGGATGAGAACGCCGGTCGCGAAGCGGAGCCGCGTGGTCGCCGCCGCCATGAAACTGAAGAGGACAAAAGGCTCGTGAAATGGATGGCGATAGGTGTAAGGCCCATGCCAGCCGCCGGGACGCTCGGGATTGGCGCCGAGCACATGATCGTAAGCCAGCACATGGGTGTAGCCGAGCGCTTCAGCCGTCTGCGCGTAGTCCCGAATCGCTCCCGGATCGTTGCCAAACTCCGTCTGCGGGAATACAACGCCGATCTGCATCGCCCACGTCCTTCGTCAGAGGATGATTCAGATGAGGGAAATTCAGGCGCCCCCTGTAGGATTCGAACCTACGACCCACTGCTTAGAAGGCAGTTGCGCTGTCCGCTGCGCTAAGGGGGCGAGCACCGTCTATCCATTGTAGCTTTTCCGCAGGCCATCGTCAAACCTTTCAGCTATATGCGCGCGCAACATTCCTTGCAGGCTTGACGTCAAAGCGGAGAGACCCCATACTACAGGGAAATTTCACACAGTGCGCACAACCCAGGAAGCCATGAACGTTTTGGAAACACAGATCGACCCGACTCAGCCGGAGTTCATCGCCAATGCCGCCCATCATCGGGCGCTGGTGGAGGAGCTGCGCGCGCGCCTGGCGCAGGTGCGTCGCGGCGGAGACGAAAGGGCGCATCGCCGTCACGCCGAGCAAGGGAAGCTCTTTGTGCGCGAACGGATTGACCGCCTGCTCGATCCGGGCTCTCCTTTTCTGGAGCTGTCGCCGCTGGCCGCATGGGAGCTTTACGACAACGAAGCGCCATGCGCAGGCATCGTCACCGGCATCGGACGCGTCTCCGGCCGCGAGTGTATGATCATCGCCAATGACGCCACGGTCAAAGGCGGGACATACTATCCCCTGACGGTGAAGAAGCATCTGCGCGCCCAGCAGATTGCGCTGGAAAATCGCCTTCCCTGCATCTATCTGGTCGATTCGGGCGGCGCTTTCCTCCCCATGCAGGATGAAGTCTTTCCCGATGCGGATGACTTTGGCCGCATCTTCTACAATCAAGCTGTGATGAGCGCCGAAGGCATCGCTCAGATTGCGGCGGTGATGGGCCTATGCACGGCGGGCGGCGCCTACGTGCCCGCCATGAGCGACGAGGCGGTGATCGTCAAGGGCGTCGGCGCCATCTTCCTCGGCGGCCCGCCGCTCGTCAAAGCAGCCACGGGCGAGGATGTCAGCGCCGAAGAGCTAGGCGGCGCCGATGTTCACACGCGCATCTCCGGCGTCGCCGACCACTATGCAGAGGACGACCTTCAGGCGCTCCAGATCGTGCGCGACATCGTCGCCACGCTCAACACGCGCAAGGCGGTCGATCTCGATATCGCTCCTCCTGAAGACCCTCTCTACCCGCCCGAGGAGATCTATGGCGTGTTGCCGCGCAGCTTCAAAGTCGCCTACGACGTGCGCGAAGTGATCGCGCGGCTGGTCGACGGCAGCCGGCTGCGCGAGTTCAAACCGCGCTACGGCGAGACGCTCGTCTGCGGCTTTGCGCGCATCTACGGCTACCCCGTCGGCGTGATCGCCAACAACGGCGTCCTCTTCAGTGAATCGGCGCTCAAGGGGACGCACTTCATCGAGCTGTGCACCGCCCGACGCATTCCGTTGCTCTTTCTCCAGAACATCACCGGCTTTATGGTGGGCAAAGAGTACGAAAACCGCGGCATCGCCAAGGACGGCGCCAAGATGGTGCACGCCGTCGCCAACGCGCGCGTGCCCAAGCTGACGGTCATCATCGGCGGCTCCTTTGGCGCCGGCAACTACGGCATGTGCGGACGCGCCTATGGCCCGCGCTTTCTGTGGATGTGGCCGAACGCACGCATCAGCGTCATGGGGGGAGAACAGGCCGCCAACGTGCTGCTCACGGTCAAGATGGAGCAGGCGGCGCGGCGCGGGGAGCCGCCGATGACGCCGGAGGAGCAGGCGGCCTTTAAACAGCCCATTTTGGACAAGTACGAGCGCGAGGGCAATCCCTATTACGCCACCGCGCGACTCTGGGACGACGGCATCCTTGACCCGGCCGAGACGCGCCAGGTGTTGGGGTTGGCGCTCTCCGCCTGTCTGAATGCGCCGGTGACGGAATCAAAATTTGGCGTCTTCCGTATGTAAGGAGAGGCTGTGGAATATCCGACGATTGAGGAAATCCGGGCGAATCGGGAGCGGCTCGGCAATCTGGTGCGCGAGACGCCGGTCTGGCGATGGCAGGGGCTTGATCTTGAGGCGATTGTCGGCGCCGATACGAGCGTCTTTCTCAAGCTAGAGCTCTTTCAGCACACCGGCTCGTTCAAGCCGCGCGGCGCGTTGACGGTCATGCTGAGCCTGGACGCCGACGAACTGGCGCGCGGGGTCACCGCCGTCAGCGCCGGCAATCACGCCATCGCCGTCGCCTTCGCCGCCCGCCTGCTGGGAACCACCGCCAGGGTGGTCATGCCGAAGAGCGCCAATCCGTTTCGCGTGGCGCGCTGCCGCGCCTACGGCGCCCACGTCGAGCTGGTCGCCGACGTGCAGCAGGCGTTTGCGCGCGTCCAGCAGATTCAGGAAGAGGAGGGGCGCATCTTCGTCCATCCCTATGAAGGTCCGCTGACCGCGCTCGGCACAGCCACCGTCGGGCTGGAGTTCGCTCTCCAGGCGCCAGAGCTAGACGCCGTGATCATTCCGATCGGCGGCGGCGGGTTGTGTGCGGGCATGGCGTGCGCGTTCAAACAACTTCAGCCGCGCTGCCTGGTCTTCGGCGTGGAGCCTGTAGGGGCCGACACCATGCACCGCAGCTTTCTGGCCGGCGCCCCGCAGGCGATCGACCGCGTGCGCACCATCGCCGACAGCCTCGGCGCGCCCTACGCGCTGCCCTACAGCTTCGAGATGTGTCGCACCTTCGTCGATGAGATCGTGCTGATCGAAGATGTGGAGATGCAGCGGGCGATGGGAATGCTCTTTGCCGACATGAAGCTGGCAGTTGAACCCGCCGGCGCCGCAGCGACGGCGGCGCTCTGCGGGCCGTTGCTTGAGCGGTTGCGAGGCAAGCGCGTCGGCGTCATCGTCTGCGGCGCCAACATCGACTTGAAAACGTTCGCCGAGCAGACGATCGTGCGCGCGCCGTAAGACTTGTCAGCGTTCATGGCAATGGAGGCGTTCGGTTGCTTTGACATGCGCCGTCGTGGCGGCGCCGGGAATTTCGATCCATGCGACAAGACGCGCTCAAGCGGGCGTCCCAGCTTTTTCTGATCGTTTTGCTGATCTGCATCGCAGGCATTGCGCTGATCCTGGCGCAGGCGCTGGGGTTGGGTTGGCCGGACGCAGCCGGCCTGCGCCCGCCGGGGATCGTGGCCGCGGCCTGGAATCGCGAGGTGGCGCTGATCAGCGGCCACGCCGGCCATGACTCCGGCGCCGTCTGTGAAGACGCCGACGGCGCCGTCACCCTCACCGAGGCGGAGGTCAACGCCAAAATCGCCGGGCTGGCGGCGGAGCGGCTGCGACGCGCCGGCGCCTCCGTTGCGATTCTCGACGAATACGATGCTCGGCTGCAAGGGCTGCGCGCCGCCGTGTTGCTCAGCCTGCATGCAGACAGTTGCATCGACGCCAGCGGCTTCAAAGCGGCGGTGCATCGCTATTCGGTCATTCCGGAGACCAATCAGCGGCTGCTGGATTGCATCAACACGGCCTATCCCGCCGCCACCGGCTTGCCCCCTCATCCGAACACGGTCACCCACAATATGACCGAATATCATGCTTTCCGACGCATCGCGCCCACTACGCCGGCGGCGATCCTGGAGATGGGCTTTCTGGGCGGCGACCGCAGCCTGCTCACCGAGCACTCTGCGCTGGCGGCCAAAGGCGTGAGCGACGCCATCCTGTGTTTTTTAGAGAGTGAGAAGGAAAGAGCCAATGAGCGTTCCCATTGAATTCCATGAAATCGACCCCTGCGAAGGCGCGCCCCTGGCTGCGGTTGAAGCCGCCATCGTCGACCTCTGGAATGAGGCGCTGGCGCCCGATATGGCGATCTCGAACGCATTTGTGCGCTATAATCTGCGGCCATCGGCGGGCGTCCGGCGTCGCATTTTCCTGGCCTGCGTCGACGATGCCATCATCGGCGTCGTTCTGGCCTCGGCGCTGCACGGAGAACCCGCCGTCAACCCCCATGGCGAAGGCTGGATCGAGCTTCTGGCGGTGGCTTCGGCCTTTCAACGCAACGGCGTCGGGCGCCGCCTGCTGAACCTTGCAGAGCAGTGGCTGCTCGCAGCCGGCTGTCGCGCCGCGCAGATCGGGGGCGGCCTGCGCCCCTTCGCCCCTGCCGCGCCGGACATCGGCGTGGCGTCTTTCTTTCAACGCCATGGGTATGCGGTCATCGATACGGTCTGGGACATGGCCGCCAATCTGGCTACGTATCGTCCGCCGGACGACCTCAGCCAGACGCCGTGCGCCGCGCGGCCCGCCGTCCCCGGGCAGGAGCAGATGCTGCTCGACTTTTTGCGCCGCGAATTTCCAGGGCGTTGGCGCTACGAGGCCGAGATGTTTTTGGCCGACGGCGGACGCATCTCCGACTATATGCTGCTGTGGACGGAGCGCGGGGTCGACGGATGCTGTCTGCTGACTTTCCCCGACTCTGTGCGACCGATCGAGCGCTTCTATCCCTATCGTCTGCCCAAGCCATGGGGACAGATCGGTTCGATCGGCGTCAGCGCCGACCGCAGGGGACAGGGGCTGGGAAGCGCCCTGCTCGACGCCGGCCTGCGCCGTCTCCATGACAACGGCGTCAACGGCTGCGTCATCGATTGGACGACGCTGCTCGATTTTTACGGCAAATTCGGTTTCGAGCGCTATCGGGCGTATGTGATTTTAGGAAAAGCGCTGGAGCCAGAGAGGTGCACCGATAGAAGCTGAGCGAGGGTTGAAAAGGAAGGGATGATGAGCGACGCAGGGGGAGACGCGCTGCCGCCCGGCAAAAGTTTTCCAATCGGCGCAACGATTCTGCCCGGCGGCGTGAATTTTTCGGTCTATTCGCGCAGCGCCACCGGCATCGATCTGCTCTTTTTTGACAGCGTCGATGACGCCGTCCCGGCGCGCACAATTCGGCTTCACCCGCAGCGCAACCGCACCTTCTCCTACTGGCATGTCTTTGTGCCCGGCGTGCGCGCCGGTCAGATTTACGGCTATCGCGCCTATGGGCCCTACGAACCGCAGCAGGGCTTGCGGTTCGATCCGGAGAAGGTGCTGCTCGATCCATACGGCCGCGGCGTCGCCGTCCCCAAAGCGTACAGCCGCAAAGCGGCCTCTCTTCCCGGCGACAACGCGGCGCAGGCGATGAAAAGCGTTGTGATCGACGCCGACGACTATGACTGGGAAGGCGATGAGCCGCTCCGTCGTCCTTTCAACCAGACCATTATCTACGAGATGCACGTGCGCGGTTTCACCCGCCACCCCAGCTCCGGCGTGACGCCGGCCAGGCGCGGGACATACGCCGGTCTGATCGAAAAGATTCCTTATCTGCAGCAGCTCGGCGTCACCGCAGTGGAGCTGTTGCCCATCTTTCAGTTCGACCCTCAGGATGCGCCCGCCGGCCTTGTCAACTACTGGGGCTATTCGCCGGTTTCCTTCTTCGCTCCGCACGCGCACTACAGCGTCAGCGGCGACCCGCTTGGCGCCATCAACGAGTTTCGGGACATGGTCAAGGCGTTGCACCGCGCCGGCATCGAGGTCATCTTAGACGTCGTTTACAATCACACCGCAGAAAACGACGAAGCCGGGCCCACCTTTTGCTTCCGTGGGCTGGAAAACGAGACCTACTACATCCTTGAAAAAGACCGCGCCCGCTACGCCAACTACAGCGGCGTCGGCAACACCCTCAACGCCAACAACGCCATGGTGCGCCGTTTGATTCTCGACAGCCTGCACTACTGGGTCGAAAAGATGCACGTCGATGGCTTTCGGTTCGACCTCGCCTCAATTCTCTCGCGGGATGAAAACGGCGTTCCGCTGGCGTCGCCGCCGATCTTGTGGGATATCGAGACCGACCCCGTGCTGGCCGGCGTGAAGTTGATTGCGGAGGCGTGGGATGCAGCGGGGCTTTATCAGGTGGGCAGCTTTTTAGGCGACCACTGGAAGGAATGGAACGGCAAGTTTCGAGACGACGTGCGTTCTTTCGTTAAGAGCGATCCGGGCATGGTGGAGGTCGTGGCCGCGCGCTTTTTCGCCAGTCCGGACCTGTACGGCTCCGATAATTTAGGGCCTGAGCAGAGCATCAACTTCGTCACCTGCCACGACGGTTTCACCCTGAACGATCTGGTCTCTTACAACGAAAAGCACAACGAGGCGAACGGTGAAAACAACCGGGATGGCATGAACGACAATCGCTCCTGGAATTGCGGGGTCGAGGGGCCGACCGATGACCCGGCGGTCGAACAGTTGCGTCAGCGTCAGATCAAGAACTTCTTTGCCATTACGTTGCTGTCACTCGGCGTGCCGATGCTGTTGATGGGGGACGAGGTGCGCCGCACGCAGCTCGGCAACAACAACGCCTATTGCCAGGATAACGAGATCAGCTGGTTCGATTGGAGCTTATGTCAGCGTCATGCCGATCTGCTTGAATTTGTCCGCAAGTTGATCCGTTTTCGTAAAGAGTTGAACATCTTTCACGACGGACATGGTCTGAGCCTGATCGAGCTTTTACATTACGCCCGCATCGAGTGGCATGGCGTGCAGCCCTATCAACCCGACAAGAGCTACGATTCCCGCAGCCTGGCGCTGACGATTCGCGGCCCGACCGAAGCGCTTTATGTGGCTGCAAACTTTTACTGGGAGCCGCTCACGTTTACGTTGCCGCCGCCCCCGCGCCGCAGCGTCACCAACTGGCGCCGGGTGCTCGACACCAGTCTGCCGTCGCCTGAGGATTTTTGCTCTCTCCCCCAGGCGCCCCTCCTGGAGACCAACGTCTATTGCGTCCAGCCGCGCACCATCGTCTTGCTCGCCGTTGAACTGGAGGCTCCCAACCGCAGAGGCGCCGCCGGCGCCCCACCGTCTGAAGACAAATAAAAGCGCCGGAAATGCTTCCGGCGCTTTTATTGTTGATGGCGAAGGGCGGCGCTCGCCGCGCAGCGGCGCCTATTCGATCTCCACGTCCAGATCGTCGAGGCTTTCGTCCTCTTCTTCGTCCTCTTCTTCCAGCGCGTCGAAGTCGAGTTCCAGCCCTTCTTCGTCTTCATCGCCGAGGCCGACGCCCAGCGGCGGAACGCTGAGTTCGGCGACGCTCTCCAGGTCCTCGAACTCGTAGTCATCCAGGCTCAGGTCGACATCCTCCAGGTCGCCCAGGTCTTCGTCGTGCTCGACCTCTTCATCGATCAGGATCTCGACCTCGTCCTCGATGCGAGTTGGCACGATGCGCCGCTTGCTGAAGCCGGTGCCGACCGGAATCAGTTTGCCGATGATAACGTTCTCCTTCAGCCCGCGCAGGTCATCGCGTTGGCCGCGGATCGCCGCCTCCGTCAGCACGCGCGTCGTCTCCTGGAAGGAGGCCATGGCCAGGAAGCTCTCCGTGTTGAGCGCCGCCTTGGTCAGACCCAGCACCACCGGCTCCGCTTTCGCCGGCCGGCCGCCCTTGGAAATGACATAATTGTTGATGTCCTCGAACTTAAAGCGATCCAGCAGCTCGCCGGGCAGCAGGTCGGTGTCGCCTGCGGTGCGCACCATCACGCGGCGCAGCAGCTGGCGCAGGATCACCTCGATGTGCTTGTCGTGGATGCTCACGCCCTGGCCGCGGTAGACCTTCTGCACTTCAGAAAGCATGTAGAGCTGCGTCGCTTCACGGCCGGAGATGCGCAGAATCTCCTTCGGGTTCTTGGCGCCGTCCGTGAGCTGATCGCCCGCCTTGACCACTGCGCCTTCATCCACGCGCAGCCGGGCGTTGGCCGGCAGCTCCACTTCCCACACCTCGGTGTCTTCGCGGCGGATCGTGGCGATGTGGCCTTCGATGTAGATTTCGCCTTCCATGCCCGCGACCACCGTCTCATCCTCTTTACGGGCGATGATGGTGTCCTCCTGCACGCGATCGCCGTCGGCCACAAGGAGCTCAAAGCCGTCGGGGATCGCCACCTCGCGGCGCTTCAGGTCGGTTCGGCTGATGCGCAGGATGCGCACGTCGCCTTCGCGCACGATCGACACCACGCCGTCGATCTCGGCGATGACAGCCTCGCCTTTGGGCGTGCGCGCTTCGAACAACTCTTCGACGCGCGGCAGACCCTGCGTGATGTCCTCGGCGCCGGCCACGCCGCCGGTGTGGAAGGTGCGCAACGTGAGCTGCGTGCCCGGCTCGCCGATCGACTGCGCCGCCACGATGCCGACCGCCTCACCCAGTTTGATGACGCCCCCACGCGCCAGGTCTTCGCCGTAACAGTGGGTGCAAAGGCCGAAACGAGCTTCGCAGGTCAACGGCGTGCGCACATAGGCTTTTTCCACCTTGTGGCGCTTGAGCAGCTCCAGCGCCGCCTCGTTGATCAGCTCGTTGCGTCGCAGCAACACCTCGCCGGTCTCGGGGTCGGTGACGTCCGCCGCCAGGAAACGTCCCGAGACGCGCTCGCTGAAGGTCTCCTGCATGGCTGCGGATTCTTCAGCCGTAATCCAGATGCCGGCGGTGGTGCCGCAGTCTTCCTCGGTGATGATGACATCCTGCGCCACATCGACCAGACGACGGGTCAGATAGCCGGCGTCGGCGGTGCGCAGGGCGGTGTCGGCCAGACCTTTGCGCGCGCCGTGGGTGCTCAGGAAATATTCAAGCGCCGTCAACCCTTCGCGGAAGTTGGAGCGAATCGGCAGCGGAATGATGCGCCCGTTCGGATCCGCCATCAGGCCGCGCATGCCTGCAAGCTGACGCACCGGGTTGATGCCGCCTTTGGTGGCGCCGGAGCGGGCCATAGCGCCCAGCCCTTCGATCGGGCTGAGCAGCTCCTTGACCGCATCGGTGACTTCGTCTGTAGCACGCGACCAGAGCTCGACCGTCTTGTTGTATAGCTCTTCTTCCGTGATCAGACCGCGGCGATATTGCTGCTCCGCCTTTTCCACTTCGATGGTGGTGCGCTCCAGAATTTCCGCCTTACGCGCCGGCACCTTGATGTCCGAAATGGCGATCGTGATGCCGGAGCGAGTCGCATAGCGGAAACCGACGTCTTTGATGTTGTCCACCGTTTCAGCGGTGACCTGACGGCCCAGGTGCTTGTAGCAGCGCGCAACGACGGCGTCCATTCCTTTGCGGTCAAGCAGCTCGTTGACGAACCAGAGCTCTTCGGGCAGGGCGCGGTTGAAGATGATGCGCCCCACGGTCGTGCGCATGAGGCGCTCGCTCGGCCAGGAAGCGCCGAGCAAACCGACCTTGCGCAGCGCTCCGCGCGTCTCTTCCATCGCCGCTGCGCCAAAGCCGGCGATTTCCTCGATCATCTTGCGCTCGCCCCGGGCCAGATGATCCATTAGCTGACCCACCGTCTGAATGCCGTGCCCCTTCAGCGCAGCGAGCACGCGTTCACTCAGCTCCAACGTTTCGATGGAGACGCTGTCATATTTGCTCGTGAAGTAGACGCGGATGGGCTGGCGCAATTTGATGACGCCCATGGCGTAGGCGTACTCCGCCTCATCCATGCTGGAGAACGTAGGCAATGTCGCCGTGTCCGCATTTTCGTCCTCGTCGACCGTCAGATAATAGACGCCCATCACCATGTCTTTGGAGGGGCCGACGATGGGTTCGCCGCTGGAAGGCTTCAGCAGGTTCTGCGTCGCCAGCATGAGCTCGCGCGCTTCGCGCACCGCCTCGTCGCTGAGCGGCACATGAACTGCCATCTGGTCGCCGTCGAAGTCGGCGTTAAACGCGGCGCAGGTCAGCGGATGCAGCTGGATGGCGCTGCCCTCGATCAGCACCACCTCGAACGCTTGAATGCCCAGGCGGTGCAGCGTCGGCGCGCGGTTGAGCAGCACGGGCCGCTCTTTGGTGATCTCATCGAGCACATCCCACACCTCCGGGCTCATGCGGTCGACCATGCGCTTGGCGCTCTTGATGTTGTGGGCGAAGTTGTTTTCGACCAGGCGGCGCATGACGAAGGGCTTGAAAAGCTCCAGCGCCATTTTCTTGGGCAGACCGCACTGGTGTAGCTTCAAATCCGGGCCGATCACGATGACGGAGCGACCGGAGTAGTCGACGCGTTTGCCGAGCAGGTTGCGGCGGAAGCGTCCCTGTTTGCCTTTGAGCAGGTCGCTCAAGCTCTTGAGTTTGCGCTTGCCGCTGCGGCTGACCGCGCGGCCGCGGCGACCGTTGTCGATCAGGCTGTCGACCGCCTCCTGCAGCATGCGCTTCTCATTGCGCACGATCACGTCCGGCGCGCCCAGTTCCATGAGGCGCTTCAGGCGGTTGTTGCGGTTGATGACGCGCCGATAGAGGTCGTTCAGGTCGCTGGTGGCGAAGCGGCCGCCGTCCAGCTGCACCATCGGGCGCAGCTCCGGCGGGATCACCGGCAGCACGGTCAGGATCATCCACTCCGGCCGGTTGCCGCTCTTGCGGAAGTTCTCGACGACGCGCAGACGCTTGGCAGCCTTTTTGCGCCGCTGCTTGCTCTTGGTGGTGCGCATCTCGCGGCGCAGCTCTTTTTGCATCTTTTCCAGGTCGAGCTTGGCCACGATGTCGCGCACCGCCTCGGCGCCCATGCCGGCGGTGAAAACGTTGCCCCAACGTTCGGAAAGCTCGCGATAGCGATTTTCGGTGAGCAGCTGCTTTTCCTCGATCGACTTCAGATCCGCCAGCGCAGCTTCCATCTGGCGCCGCACCTCTTCCTGCCGCACCTCAACCTTGTGGCGCAGCTCGTCGATCTGGGCGCCAAGCTCCTGGCGCACGTAGTCGCGCTGGGCGCCGATGCGCATGCGAATGTCGGCCTTTTCCGCGTCCGACTCCTGCTGGAGCGCGTCGAGCTTCTTCTGCACGAGATCGTTGATGATCAGGTCATAATCTTTCGAGACGATCTCGCCTTTGCGCAGCACAGCCTGGTCGGACCAGGAGAGGAATTTGTCCTCCGGCGCCTTCTTGCCTTCGTTGGTGTGCACCCACGTCTGCAGGCGCTGCGCTTCGGCGATGATCTGGGAAGACGCTTCGTTGATGCGGTCGTTGAGCGTCTGAATGGCGCGCTCCTCCTCCGCCTCAAGGTCGGCGAGCGCCTGCTCGAGCTCGCTTTCCAGCCGCGTCAGCTCTTCCTGAACCTCGCTTTCGATGCGCTGCAAGCGCGTCTGGAGCTCCCGTTCATGGCGCTGAATGGCGCGCGAGCGGGCGTCTTCGTTGACGTTGGTGACGATGTACTGCGCAAAATAGAGCACGCGCTCCAGGTGGCGCGGGCTGATGTTGAGCAGAAGCCCCAGCCGGCTCGGCACCCCTTTGACGTACCAGATATGGCTGACGGGGGAAGCCAGCTCGATGTGCCCCATGCGCTCGCGACGCACGCGGCTGGGCGCAACCTCTACGCCGCATTTGTCGCAGACGATGCCTTTGTAGCGCACGCGTTTGTACTTGCCGCAGGCGCATTCCCAGTCGCGCGTCGGGCCAAAGATGCGCTCGCAGAACAGGCCATCGCGCTCTGGACGCAAGGTGCGATAGTTGATCGTCTCGGGTTTGGTGACCTCGCCGTAGCTCCACTCGCGGATGCGCTCCGGTGAGGCAAGGGAAATCTTAATGGCGTCGAAATCTTTGACTTCCATGGTGTCTCCTTGAGCTGAACGGTGGGGCGACCGCCCCACCGAATCATTTCACGACTCGTTGGCCGCAATTGCTACTCGTTGGCCGCAATTGCTACTCGTTGGCCGTCTTGGTCACCGAACCGGGCAGGTTCAGGCTGAAGCCAAGGCGCGGCATGCTGTCGGCGGTCTCCTCTTTGCCGAAATGGATCGTCTCGCCTTTCTCGTTGATGACTTCGACGTCGAGGGCCAGGCTTTGCAGCTCCTTGACAAGCACGCGGAAGCTCTCCGGCACGCCGGGGCTTTGAATCGGCTCGCCTTTGACGATCGCCTCGTAGGTCTTGACGCGACCGGTGATGTCATCGGACTTGATCGTCAGCATCTCCTGCAAGGTGTAGGCGGCGCCGTACGCCTCGAGCGCCCACACCTCCATCTCGCCGAAGCGCTGACCACCGAACTGCGCCTTGCCGCCCAACGGCTGTTGCGTGACCAGGCTGTAGGGGCCGGTGCTGCGCGCATGCACCTTATCCTCGACCAGGTGATGCAATTTCAGCATCTGCACGACGCCGACCGTCACGGGCGAGTCATACGGCTCCCCTGTCTTGCCGTCGTAGAGGCGCTGTTTGCCTGTCGTCGGCAACGGCCAGCCGGTCTTGCGGCTGACAGCCTCGGCATGTTTGTGCAGCGTCTCGTCGTCCAGCTCGGCCAGCGTCGCAGGCTCCGGCGTCAGGCCGGCTTCCTGGAGCATCTCTTCGCCGTGGTAGAGCAGCCATTCCCAGATCGCCACGCGCTGTGCAACGGCGTTGGACTCTGCGCTGGTGCGACGCTGGGCGTAGGATTCGGGCAGAATTTCCTCGGGCGCGTAGCCTCGCTCTCTCAGCCACTCGCGCAACGCAGCGTGTCGGGCATAGGTCTGATTCTGGAAGATCTGCTCGGCATCGTAACCAAGCGGCTCCAACCATTCGATCAGATAGATGAGGCGGGCGTCGTTGTCATCGCGCAGCTCTTCGGGTGCAATGTGTTGTTCACGCACATGTCGCCACGCCCGGTCGGTGACGTCGCGCCAGGCGCGCTCGATCAACCAGGCGCGGGCCAGCTCGGCCTCGATCTCTTCCTCGCGGGCGCCGTCGAAGACGGGCGTCTCCGCCTTGAACCCTAGCTGATAGGCCGCCCACCCCAGATGCGCCTCCAAAATCTGCCCGATGTTCATGCGGCCAGGCACGCCGAGCGGATTGAGGATGATGTCGACAGGGGTGCCGTCCTCCAGGAAGGGCATATCCTCCACCGGCACCACCTTGGAGATGACGCCTTTGTTGCCGTGGCGACCGGCCATCTTGTCGCCCTCCGTGAGGCGGCGGCGCTGCGCCACGCTGACGCGCACGATCTTTTCCACGCCGGCGGGCAAGTCGCGATGCTCGTCCCGGCCAAAAATTTTGACGTCGACGACCTTGCCGCGTTCGCCGTGCGGGAGGCGCAACGAGGAATCCTTCACTTCGCGCGCCTTTTCGCCGAAGATGGCGCGCAACAATTTCTCTTCCGGCGTCAG
>NZ_CAKZMJ010000064.1 GCF_937128415.1 uncultured Caldilinea sp. | reverse complement strand
TCGGCCTGCGCCAGCGCCGGCGCATCGTTGACGCCGTCGCCCACCATCACGACGACCTTCCCCTGCCGTTGATAGTCGCGCACAACGGCGATTTTGTCCTCGGGCAGCAGGTTGGCGCGGTAAGGGATGCCCAACGGTTCAGCGAGCGCCGCCGCTGCGCCGGGATTGTCTCCGGTCAACAATTCAATCTGCTCGACGCCCAGTTCCCGCAGGCGTTGGATGGCGAGCGGCGTTTCGGGGCGGAGCGTATCGGTCGCCACCAGCGCGGCGATCGGCTTCCCGTCGCAGACGACCCATAGCACGCTGCCCTGCGTCTCTTTCACACTTGCGACGAGCGCGGCGTCCTGTGCAGCGAGCAGGCGGTGGCTGCCGACGGCGACGCGATGCCCTTCCACCTCGGCGATCACGCCCTTGCCGGGGATCGCCTCGAAGCGCGTCGGCTCGCTCAGCCGGATGCCCTGGCGCGCAGCATGAGCGCGCACCGCCTCGGCCAGCGGATGTTCGGAATCGCGCTCTGCCGAGGCCGCCAGGCGCAGCGCCTCGGTTGGCTCGACGCCGTTGAAGGGGATCACGCGCTCAATCTGGGGGCGTCCAAGCGTCAACGTGCCGGTTTTGTCGAGCAGCAGCACGTTGGCGCGCGCCAGCGCCTCGATGTATTTGCCGCCTTTGATCAACACGCCCTCGCGTGCAGCGCGCCCGATCGCCGCCAACATGGCGACCGGCGTGGCCAGCGCAATCGAGCACGAGCAGGCGACGACCAGCACCGCCGCCATTGCCAGCGGGTCGCGGCGAATCAGAAAGGTGAGCGCAGCGATGGCGACTACGATGGGCAGGTAATAGCTGCTGAAGCGGTCGGCGAAGCGCTGCACTTCCGCGCGGTTGCTTTCCGCCTCCTGCACCAGCCTGACCACGCGACCAAAGGTGGTGTCGGCGCCGACGCGCTCGGTGCGGATGCGCAGGCTGCCCAGGCGGGCGATGGTGGCGGCGAAGACGCGGCTGCCCGGCTCCGCCTCCACCGGCAACGGCTCTCCGGTGATGGTCGCCTGATCCACCGTGGCGTGGCCTTCGACGACGACGCCATCCACCGGAATCTGCTCGCCGGGACGCACGACGACAATTTCGCCGGGCCTCACCGCCTCCACCGGAATCTCCTGCTCGACGCCGTCGCGCACGACGCGCGCCTGTTTGGGCGTCAGCGCCGTCAGATCGCGCAGCGCAGTGCGGGCGCCTTCTGCAGTGAATCGCTCGACATAGTCGCCGACGCGCATGAAAAAGACCACCACCGCCGCCGTCGCCCATTCGCCGACCGCCAGCGCCGCGAGCACGCCCAGGGTCATCAGCGTGTGCGAGGTGATCTGTCGCCTGCGCGCCGCACGTGCAACATTGGCGAAGACCGGCCATCCGCTCAACACGACCAGCGCTGCGCCGATTGCGAACGGCACGCGCGCCGTGATCTGCTCAAACAGTCCCAGCCACTCGCCGATCACCACCACGAAGAGCACGGCGCCGAACACCAGCGCCAGCACCGTCCACACCTTGCGCGTATACCCTGCGTGCGCTTTCGTCGTCGCCTCCTCCGCAGGCTCCGGCACGGTGTAGCCCGCTTCCGCCACCGCCGCGCGCAGCTGCTCGATCGACGCCACCGAAGGGTCCACCTGCAAGATCGCCTTTTCGGCGGACAGGAAGACTTGAACAGACGCCACGCCCGGCGTCTTCGCCAATGCGTGCTCCACATGTCGCACACACTCGGCGCAATCCATGCCGCGCACCGGCAATTCAAGCGTCTGCAGAGGGTTTGTTTTCGGCTTAGGTTCGGTGGATGTACGCATAAAGCTCTGACTTTTCAGCCTCCCTTTATCATCTGAGCTGCTGCGGCTCGCAGCCGCAATAGTTTCTGGCGCACAATGACATGACGCCGGAAGCGATGACCTGCATGAGAGCGCGGGTTCGGCCTCTAGCCGGACGCTCCAGGCGGAGCGCTACGGGACGCCTCAGGCGTGACCTGCGCGGCATTCTTCGATAAACGATCTTCCCAATCCACCCAATCCACGTCAAATTTTTTGACGTAGGTGCTCACCGCCTGACCGATCGTCTGGAAAAAATGCTCTTCGCCAAATCGCTCGAACAGCCCAAAACGTTTGAGCTTGTCTTTGACCGGATCTTTCATCTCCGCAAAGCAGAGTTGAACGCCGGCCTGTCGCAGGGCGTCGTCAAGCTCGGCCAACATGTCGGCGGCGGTGACGTCGACGCTGGTGACCGGCTCGGCGGCGACCACCACCCAGCGCACCGGCGTGGGCGAAGCGGCGATGGCCTCCAACACGCGCGTACGGAAATATTCTGCGTTGGCGAAAAAGAGCGGCGCGTCCCAGCGGAAGAGCACCAGCCCAGGAATGAGCCGGGCATTGGGATAGCGCGTGATGTCGTGATAGCCCTTGAGGCCGTCGACGCGGCCCAGCACGGCGGAATGAGGCCGCCAGCCGTCCCATAAAAATTCGATCACTGCGATCACGATGGCCAGCCCGACGCCCTGGATGGCGCCGAAGAGGACGACCCCCGCCAGACACGCCATCGACAGCCAGAACTCCCAGCGCTGGATGCGATAGATGCGCCGCAGATCGGAGATTTGGATGAGGCCGAGCGCCGAGACCATGACGATCGCCGCCAGGACGGCGGTGGGTGTGTTGCTCAGCAATGAAGGCGCGAAGAGGAGGAGCAGCGTCACCGCAACGGCGCCGGTGACGCCGGCAAGCTGCGTGCGCGCGCCGGCCGCCTCGGCGACGGGGGTCCGCGACGAGCTGCTGGAGATGGGAAACCCCTGAAAGCAGCCCGCAGCCAGATTGGCGGCGCCTAGCGCGACCAGCTCCTGGTTGGGATCGACTTTGTCGCCCGTTTTGGCGGCGTAGGCGCGCGAGAGCACGCTGGTGTCGGCGAAGGCGACAATGGCCACGGTGACGGCGCCGAGCAGCAAGGGCGCAAGCTCGTTAAAATCGACCTGCGGCGGCGCAGGCGTCGGCAAGCCGGTGGGGATCTCGCCCACGACGGCCACGCCCGCGCGGGCGTCGAGGTCGAACAGCGTCACGACGAGCGTCGCGCCGACCAGCACAATCAGCATCGCCGGGAGGCGCGGCTGGCGTTTCAACAGCAGGGCGGCGACCAGCGCTGCGCCGCCGATCGCAAAAGCGACCCAGTTGACGCGCCCGGCTACGATTCCCTCCAGCAGCTCCCACGCCCGTTGCAGGGCGTTGTCCCCTTGCACTGAAACGCCCAGGAGCGTCGGCGCCTGGCTCACCAACACGATGAGCGCAATGCCGTTCATGTAGCCGTAGCGAATGGGTTTGGACAGCAGCTCGGTGAGAAAGCCCAGCCTTGCCACGCCGGCGCCGATGCAGACGACGCCGGCCATGATCGCCATCATCCCCGCCAGTGCGACGGCGCGTTGGGCGTCGCCGTGCGCCAGCGGCAGCACCGTGGCGGCGATGATCGGCGCCAGCGAAGAGTCGGGTCCGACGACGAGGATGCGGCTTGGGCCAAAGATCGCATAGGCCAGCAGGGGAACGATCGTCGCATAGAGGCCGTGGACGGCGGGCAGGCCGGCGGCCTGAGCGTAGGCCATGCCCACCGGCGCAAGCATGGTGGCCAGCACCAGCCCGGCGCTCAAGTCATAGCGCAGCCAGGCCGGCGGATAGGTGCGCAACCGGGCGAGGCCCGGCGTCCACCATCGCCAGTCCCGGAGAGAGGACGCGTGATGAGGCTCTTGAATCGGCGAGGCGTCGGTTGAGGCCATGAAGCTATTATACCGGAAACGGCCTCATTCCGGCTTTTGCGCGCCGCAGGACTCGCGCACGATCAGCTCGCCGTACATGACGCTCTTCACCGGAATCTCCGCTCTTCCTTCGATGATGCGATGGAGCTTTTGCATGGCGAGCACGCCCATTTCCCGCCTGGGAATGTGATACGTGGTGAGCGGGGGATTGGTGTAGACGCTGCTGGCGACATTGTCGATGCTGACGATGGCGATGTCTTCTGGGATGCGCAGCCCGGCTTCGTGGATGGCGCTCATGGCGCCGAAGGCGGTCTTGTCGCTGATGGCTACAACTGCAGTCGGCTTGCGAGGCAAGGACAGGATGCTTTTCATCTGCAGGTAGCCTTTTTGTGGATGCTCGGACGCCGGGGGCGGCAGAAACGCCTCAGGCACGGTCACCCCCGCCTCGCCCAGGGCCGCAAAACAGCCGCGCAGCCGATCCACCAGGCTGCTGTATTTGGTCGGGCCGCGCAGGATGGCAATCTCGCGGTGGCCGAGCGAAAGCAGATGGCGCGTGACCGTGTAACCGGCGGTGAAGTTGTCGCCGAGGATGCTGGGCAGTCGATGGCCTTCAATTCGATTTTCAATCAAGACGAGCGGCACGCTCGCCTTTTCCAACTGCACGACCATCTCCGGCGTGATGTCGCCGTCGTTAGCGATGATCAGCCCCTGCACGCGCTCCACCAGGTCAGACTGCAGGGCATTCAACTCTTCGCTGTGCTGGTCGTACATGTGCAGCAGGACTTGATAGCCAAGCCGCTGCGCCTCGGACTGGAAGCCGCGGATCACATCCCCGTAGAAAATGTCCATCAGCGCATGAATGGAGCCATGCTCGATCATCAGCCCGATGGTGTTGGTCGCCTGCCGAGGCGCAGAAGGCGAGCCGATTTCATAACCGAGCTGGCTGGCCGCCTCTAGCACGCGCAGGCGGGTCTGTTCGGAAATGCCGGGCCGGTCGTTCAACACGAGGGAAACGGTCGAAACCGAGACGTCGCTGATGGCTGCGATTTCACGAAGAGATGGACGTTTGCTCACGGTCACCTCGGACACCCTGCTTGAAAACAATTGAGATTAGATGTTTTAATAAAATTTTAATTGAAAACGGGGGTTGACAATTTAGAAAATTTTCAATATAGTTTAGTCAGTTGCTTTCCCACTGTCAACTAAAAATTTGAAGGTCGATTTGAAAGTTTTTTGATTCGTCGGTGAGTGCGCCTATCGCGTCTTGCATGGATAGCGTCGCAAACGCATGGCGTTCTTTTCGCGCCCTACAGGGAACGCGCTTTGAGATCGAGCAGCTCCTCCGCACAGAGCGACAGATTCTCAAAGTCGATCATAAGCTTCGGGTCAAACATGCTTGGAGGTGTGCACGCCTACCCACAATCGATCTACCCACAATCGATCTACCTACAATCGATATCTACCTACAATCGATGATGTCAGAACTTCATTCCCGTTTCGTTCTCGATTCCCATTGTAGTACATACCAGAGGAGAAGAAAAAGATGAACCGATATACGCTGTCAAGACGCGAATTCCTGGCGCAGCTGGGGCTTGTGACCGCAGGCGCGATGCTGACCGCCTGCGCCGGGCCGGCGGCGCCGGGTGGAGCCGCTCCCGCGGCGGGCGGAGGCGCCGCAGTGAGCGTGGCGGGGGATCGCGAAATCGCGCCGGGCGTGCTGCGCTCGGAGACGTTGATCCTGGAAAACCCGACGGGCAGAGTGGTGCCGGCTGACGACTTCAACCGCTGGCGTCCGGGCATCCAGAGCGCATCGACCGGACTGCAGCAGCTTGCGTTGGACGCCCTTTGGTACATTGATCCGGACGCCGGCATCGACGGCGTGTGGGACAACTCGCTGGCCGCCGAGAAGCCGATCTACAACGAGGATTTCACCCAGATGACGGTGAAGCTGCGCGAAGGCATCTACTGGAGCGACGGTGTGGAGTTCACGGCGGAGGACGTCGCGTACACGGTGGAAACCCTCAAGGCGACCCCTGGCATGAACTACAACGGCCAGTTCAACAAATATGTGGCCAGCGTAGAGATTCCCGACAAGTACACGGTGGTCTTCAACCTCACCGAGCCGAACTCGCGCTTCCACGGCCTCTTCACCGTGCGGTGGAGCGCGTGCTTCATCATGCCCAAGCACGTCTTTGAAAAGCAGTCCGACATCGTCGCCTACACCTTCAACCCCCCTGTAAGTCTGGGCCCGTATGTGTTGAAGGATTACGACCCGCAGGGCGATTGGTACCTGTGGGAGCGCCGCGAGGACTGGCAGCGCACGACGCTGGCGCGTTTCGGCATGCCGGCCCCCAAATACGCCATGTACATCAACGCCGGCCCCAGCGACAAGAAGGTGATGGCGCAGACATCGGGCGAGCTGGACGTGATCCACGACATTGCGCCGGAAGGGATGATCACCCTGGCGCGCACCAATCCCACCTCGAAAGGTTGGTTCAAATCCTTCCCGTGGGCGCACCCGGACCCGACGCTGCCCTCCGTGATCTACAACAACGAGAAGCCCGGGCTGGACAACCGCGACATTCGCTGGGCGCTGACGTTGGCGATCGACATCGTGCGCGTGGCGATGGCTTCGTACCGCGGCGCGGCGACGATCTCCGCCATCCACGTGCCGCCGACGGGGCTCTACCCCGGCTACTATTTCGAGCCGATGCAGGATTGGCTGAACAACTTCACGTTGGACCTGGGCAACGGCGAACAGTACAAGCCCTACGACCCCGACGCTGCGCAACGCATCGCCGAGGAGGCGCGCAAGTCGCTCGGCGACATGGTGCCCACCGATCTCGCCGAAATTCGCAAGGCCATCGGCTACGGGTGGTGGAAGCATGACCTGGAGGCGGCGGAAAAGCTGATGTTGAAGGCCGGTTGCACGCGCAATGCGGCCGGCAAATGGGTGTTGCCTAACGGCGAGGTGTTCAAAATTGCGCTGATGGCCGAAGGCGACACGCGTCCGGTCATGAACCGCGGAGCCGCCATGATCGTCGAAAACTGGTCGGAGTTCGGCGTGGACGCCTCGCTGGACGTGCGCGACAACGCCACGCGCGCTCGCTTGACGCTGTTGGGCGAAATGGACGCCGAGTTTGGCTGGACGGTCGAAACCTGGGGCGGCCACCCCGACCTCTTCTTCTTCCTGGAGTCCTGGCACTCTTCGTTCTATCGGCCTACGGGCGAAAACGCCGTCGGACGCAACCGGATGCGATGGCGCCATCCGGAGCTGGATCGCATCATCGAGGCGATTCAGCGGCTCGACTTCGACGATCCGAAGGGCATCGAGCTGGGGCAAGAGTTCATCAAGCTGGCCGTCAACGAGATGCCGATCACGCCGATCATGTCCTACAACGTCTTCTCCGTGTGCGACGAGCGCTACTGGGAAGGCTTCCCCACCGCGGAGAATCCATACACCAATCCCGTGGCCAACTGGGCGAATACAAAGTACATGTATGTGAAGATCAAGCCGAAGGCGTGAATTGGCATGGCCGCCCGCTCCGAAAGCGCTCGCCTCCGCAGCGGGCGGCCATTTCACTGCACGGTCATTTCATTGCATGGAGAAAAGACGTGCGCAAGTTTGTGTTGAATTATCTGGTTCCTCGCATTGCGCAATACATTTTGGTGATCTTTCTGGGCGTCACATTGACGTTTATCATTCCGCGTCTTTCGCCCAACGATCCGGTGGAGCGGCAGGTCAGCCAACTGATGATGAGCGGCTCGCACGTCAGCCCGGAGGCGATCATCGCCATGCGCGAGGCGCTGACCGAGATGTACGGTCTGTCGGGCAGCGTGTGGGAGCAGTATCTCGCCTTCTGGGGACGCCTGCTGCGGGGCGATTTGGGGCCGTCGCTTTCTTCCTTTCCCACGCCTGTGATCCAGCTCCTGGCGACGGCGATGCCCTGGACGTTCGGCCTGCTCATTCCGGCGATCCTGATCTCCTGGATTGTTGGAAACGTTCTGGGCGCCATCGCCGGTTATTATGAGAACAACCGGGCGATCCAGATCGTCGACATCCTCAGCCAGGCGATCCGCCCGATCCCCTATTACATTGTGGCTCTGGTGATGCTCGCCGTCTTCGCCTATTGGATTCCGATCTTCCCTTTCAGCGGCGCCTATCCGCCCGGCACGCGGGTCGAGTTCAGTTGGAGCTTCGCCTGGACCGTGCTGCGCCATTCGATCCTGCCCTTGCTCAGCCTGATCCTGCTTGGAGTCGGCGGGTGGTTCGTCGGCATGAAATCGTTGACCTCCAACATCATCTCCGAGGACTACGTCGTCTACGCCGAAGTCACGGGGCTTCCTAAAAAGCGCATCCTGAGTCAATACATCATTCCGAACGCCATGCTGCCGCAGATCACCGGCCTGGCGTTGCAGTTAGGGCTGATTTTCAGCGGCGCGCTGATCATGGAGGTGGTCTTCGGCTATCCGGGCATGGGAACGCTCACCTTTCAGGCGGTTATGGCGAACGACTACACGCTGATCATGGGCATTACGTTGCTTTCCATCATCGGCGTGGCGACGGCGGTGTTGATCCTGGACCTGATCTATCCTCTGTTCGATCCCAGAGTCCGCCATCAATAAGATTGGATGAAGCTATGCTGGCTGTTTTTCGCGATTTGCTCCGATACGATGGGCGTTTTCGCGTCGCCTCCCTTTTTCTGATGCTCACTTTGCTGCTGGCCGCGCTTGCCTGGTTTTCTCCCTATCCGCCGACGCGCACCTTTATGACGCCGCAGGATCTGCCGCCTTCTTTGGAGCATCCCTTCGGCACCAACTCCCGCGGCCAGGATCTGCTCTGGTGGATGGCCTTTGCCGTGCGCAATTCGTTGATTTTGGGCGTGATCACCGCCGTCGTGTCGCGGCTGATCGCGATCTTCGTCGGCCTGGTCTCCGGCTACCGCGGGGGATTCATCGACCGCGCGCTGATGTCTGCGAACGATAGCTTCGTCGTGTTGCCGGTGTTGCCGATCCTGGTCTTGCTGAGCTTCTTGCTGCAGGGGCAACTGAGCCTGGTCACGCTGGCGTTGCTGCTAGGGCTGTTCGGCTGGCCGTGGGACGCGCGGCTGATCCGCGCGCAGGTGTTGAGCCTGAAAGAGCGCGCCTTCACGCGCACCGCCGTCTATTCCGGCACGCCCCCGCTGTTGCTGACGCTGCGCGAGCACCTTCCGTTCGTCTTGCCGGTCGTCTTTGCCACGACGATCAACAACATGCTCTGGTCGATCGGCATGGAGGTGACGTTGAGCGTGCTCGGCCTTTCGGACGTGACGGTGCCGACGATCGGAACGACCATCTTCTGGGCCAATCAACATCAGGCGTTGGTGGCGGGCGTTTGGTGGTGGCTGGCCGCGCCCATTCTGGTCGCCGTGGTCTTGTTCCTCGGCCTGTACCTCCTGTTCTCCAGCGTCAACGAATTCATCGACCCCCGCACGCGCCTCAGACGGATTGGAGCATAACCCATGCCCTTGTTACAGGTGGAAAATCTGCGCGCATACTATCGCACCCAGGTCTACGGCATCTCGCGATCGGTGCGCGCGGTGGATGACGTATCACTGGAACTCTTCGAGAATGAGATCTACGGCATCGCCGGCGAGTCGAGCTGCGGCAAGACGACGTTGATCAAGGTGATCTCCGGGACGGTCAAGCCGCCGCTCCGCATCGAATCCGGCCACGTGCTCTACGATTTCGGCGCGCTGCAAGTGGACATGACGAAGATCGACCCGGAGGAGCTGCGCCAGACCGTGCGCTGGAAGGAAATTTCCTACGTGATGCAAGGCTCCATGAGCGTGTTGAACCCTGTGCGCAAGATCATCCGCACCTTTGAAGACATCGTGCGCACCCATCAGGGCATTCCGAACAAAAAATTGTTTCTGGAGCAGACGCGCGACCATGTCATGCGCCTCGGATTGCCGCCGGACGTTTTGAATCTGTATCCCCATCAGCTTTCGGGCGGCATGCGCCAGCGCGTCGCCATCGCCCTGGCGACGATCTTCCAGCCAAGCCTCATCATCGCCGACGAGCCGACGACGGCGCTCGACGTCGTCGTGCAGCGCGGGGTCTTGCAAATGCTCAAAGAGATTCAAGCCGAAAGCGGAAACACCGTGTTGCTCGTCACCCATGACCTGGCCATCCACGCCAACGTAGCCGACCGCGTGGGCATCATGTACGCCGGCCGCATCGTCGAGGAGGCGCCCACGCAGATCATTTTCACCGCGCCGCGTCATCCGTACACCCAGCATTTGATCCGCTCCTTGCCTATGATCGGCGACAAGTCGGTGAAGGAGAGCCTGAGCGGCGCGCCTCCGAACCTGGCCAACCCGCCCAGCGGCTGTCGCTTTCACCCGCGTTGCCCTCTGGCCTTCGATCGCTGCCGAACGGAGACGCCGGCCATGGTGCGCCTGCCCCATCAACACCGCGTCGCCTGCCATCTTGTGACGGAGGCTGCCGAATGAACGGGGAGAAGAAATTGCTTCAGGTGGATCGGGTGACCGTTTCCTTCCACGTCGGCGGGTTTATCGCCGGAGGGCGTCTGCTGGCGGTGAACAATGTGTCGTTTTCCCTGGATGCAGAAAGGCCGGAAATCTTCGCGGTCGCCGGAGAGAGCGGCAGCGGCAAGACGACCCTGGCGCGCGTGCTGCTGCATGACCTGGAGCCGACGCAAGGCAGGGTCGTCTTTGAAGGCCGCGATCTTTCCACGATCAAGCGCCGTCGCGACGCAATGGAGTTCATGCGCAAGGTGCAGCCGGTCTTTCAAAATCCCTTCGAGACCTTCAGCCCGCTGCGCCGCGTGGAGGACTACCTGTTTGAGACGGCGATCCAGTTCGGTCGCGCCAAAAACCGCCGCGCGGCGGCGCCGATCGTGGACGAGGCGCTTCATCAGGTGGGGCTGTCGCTGGAAGAGGTGCGTCAGCGCTACCCGCATGAACTCTCCGGCGGCCAAATTCAGCGCGTTTCGGTGGCGCGAGCGCTGATTCCCCAACCGCACCTAATCCTGGCGGACGAGCCGGTGTCGATGGTGGACGCCTCGCTGCGCATGTCGATCGTGAATCTCTTCAAGAAATTGCGCGATGAACAGAAAGTGAGCGTCGTCTACATCACCCATGACCTGGCGACCGCCTACTACATCAGCGACCGCATCGCCATCATGCTGCGCGGGGTCGTGGTGGAGTCTGGCCCCGTGGAAAAGGTGTTGGGCAATCCCTTGCATCCCTACACCAAGCTGCTGCAAGAGTCGGTGCCCAAGCCGGTCGTGACGGAGCGCGAGCAGTGGGCCAGGCCCATCAACCTGGGCGCCATGGAGGTCAAGGAGTACGGCCGCGTCGGCTGCAAGTTCGCCGGCCGTTGCCCTCACGTGATGGAGATTTGCAAACACGCCGAGCCGCCCACTCTAGAAGTGGAAGGCAGGGCGGTGAAGTGCTATCTCTACGGCGAGGACGCCGCACAATCGAACCCATCCTCTCGATCAAGTGGAAACCTATCAAGTGGAAACCTATCAAGTGGAAAGTTGTGAACAATGAACGAAATCACGCTGGACGTCAAACTTGCCAAAACCAAAATCGACCGCAACATCTACGGCCATTTCGCCGAACATCTTGGACGATGCATCTATGAAGGCATCTGGGTGGGCGAGGACTCGCCCATCCCGAACGTTCGCGGCATTCGCACCGACGTCGTGGAGGCGCTGCGCAAGATCAAAGCGCCGGTGTTGCGCTGGCCGGGCGGCTGTTTCGCCGACGAATACCACTGGATGGACGGCATCGGCCCGCGCCACCAACGTCCCACGATGGTCAACACCCACTGGGGCGGCGTCATCGAGAATAACCACTTCGGCACCCATGAGTTCATGGATCTCTGCGAACAGGTCGGCTGCGAGCCTTACATCTGTGGGAATGTGGGCAGCGGCACGGTGCGAGAGATGGCGCAGTGGGTGGAGTACCTCACTTTCGACGGCCAAAGCCCGATGGCGGATCTGCGCAAGGCCAACGGCCGCGCGGCGCCGTGGAAGTTGAAATATTTCGGCGTCGGCAACGAAAACTGGGGCTGCGGCGGCCGCATGACGCCGGAGTACTACGCCGACCTGTACCGCCAATACGCCCTCTATGCGCGCGACTACGGCGACAACAAGCTCTTTCGCATTGCCTGCGGCCCGGCCGGCGACGACTACCACTGGACCGAAGTGCTCATGGCCAAGGCCGGCGACGCTCGCACCCCACGCGGGCGGCAGATGGACGGGCTGGCGCTCCACTACTACACGTCGGTCAAGCGGCTGCCCGACGGCTCACGCGAAGGGTCGGCGACGATGTTCGACGAGTCCGGCTGGATCGAGATCATCGCCAAAGCGCGCTACATGGAAGAGCTTGTACGCCGACACGGCACCATTATGGATAAATATGATCCGGAGAAAAAGGTGGCGTTGATCGTCGACGAATGGGGCACGTGGTACGCAGTGGAGCCGGGCACGCATCCGCGTTTCCTTTACCAGCAGAACACCATGCGCGACGCGCTCGTCGCCGCCGTGACCTTTGACATTTTTAACAACCACGCCGACCGCGTGCGCATGGCGAACATTGCGCAGACGGTCAATGTATTGCAGGCGGTGATCTTGACCCAGGGCGAAAAGATGCTGCTGACGCCCACCTACCATGTGTTCGACCTCTATGCTGCGCACCAGGACGCCACACTCGTGCCGATCGATATTTGCAGCGAGTCCTATCACCTGGGAGACTATTGCGTGCCCGCCCTTTCCGCCTCGGCATCCATCAACGCCGAGGGAAAACTCCATCTCACCGTCAGCAACGCCAATCCCACGCGCGACCTTGCCGTGGAGGTGCTGATCCGCGGCATGACGGTCGGCGTTTGGGAAGGCCGCGTGCTGTGCGCAGCCGCCATGAACGCCCACAACACCTTTGAACAGCCCCACGCAGTTCGGCCTCAGCCGTTTTACAACGCAAAGATCACATCCGAAGGGATGACGCTGATCGTGCCGAAGATGTCGGTGGTGGCGCTGGATGTAGAATAGTCGATTATGAAGACTGCGCAGTTTAGCCGCCTTCCAGGAAGCCTGTAGCTTCCTGGAAGGCCTTTGGCGGCGTTTATCGGGGCCTTCATCAACGTCGCCAAGCCACCCCGCTCGCCCTCACCGATGCGCCGAACGCTGCTTCATATCCGTCCCAAAGTTTTTTATTAAAATTTTTCAATTGAATAGGGCTTGACAAGCGTAATTTCGTATGCTATATTACGAATTACCGCATACGATTGCATAAAACCTATCGAAGAACTTTTTAACTCATGCTACGCAGTTGAACCTGACAATCGATAGGCCTGACAATCGATAGAGCGGATTTGAGCAAATCGCCGGCGGTGATAATTAGCGGCGGCTCCCAACCGCACGTCTGCGGTGAATTGCAAGATTCGGGGTGGATCAAGGAAGCGCAGCTACGAACTGCGCCTGCGGGTTGCCAGAATTATCGATTGAATTTCATTAAGCTTCCAGGAAGGTCGTGTTCTGCGCAGAATTTCACCTAACTGCGTAACTCTTTTTTAACTTGTATCCAGAAGGGTTCTGATGCCGCGTTCGAGTTCGAGTCCTAAAAAAAACGTCACCATGCGAGACGTAGCTCGCATGGCGAATGTCTCGCAGAGCACGGTGTCGCGGGTGTTAAGCGGGGTGGAGGGCGGCATCCCTATTGGCGAAGAGACGCGTCGCCGCGTGTTGGAGGCGGTGGAGACGCTTGGCTATTACCCAAACCTTCACGCAGGCAGCCTGCGCGGGCAAAAGACCTTCATGATCGCTATGATGATTGCAGACATCGGCAATCCCTTCTATCACCCCATGGTGCGGGCGGTTCAGGATGTGGCGCACGTCCATCGCTACGATGTGATGATCGCCAACTCGGACCACACGCGTGAAGGTGAGGAGATGTTCCTTGAGTCGGTGATTCGGCGTCCCGTGGATGGTGTGATCATGGTGCCGTATCACCTGGGGGAAGAGGAGCTGGAGCTTCTTATCGAACGCACGGGCGCAGCGGTCGTCGTGTTGGGTCAGCAGATCCGACATCCACGGGTTGACGTCGTATTCGGACGGGATGATCGCGCCATGTTCGAGGCGACCACCTGGCTGATTCAGGAAAAAGGCCACAGGCGCATCGGATTCATCGGCGTGACGGAGGAATTTTCCGCTGGCGCGCGGCGCAAGGCTGCATTTCTCAAAGCTCTGCAACAGGCGCATTTGCCGATCGAACCTGAATTGTTTGAGATCGGCGATTGGTCGGTGGAAAGCGGCGCGCGCGCCGTGCAGAAATTTTTATCTCTGACCCGGCCGCCGACTGCGGTCTTTGCCATCAACGATCTGATGGCCATCGGCGCCATGGAGGCGGCGCAGGCGCAGGGAATCTGCATTCCGGACGAGATGGCGGTGATCGGCTTCGACGACATTCCACAGGCGACATGGGTGCGGCCGCGATTGACCACGGTGGCGCAGTATCCGGCTGAAATGGGGCGCCGAATGGCCGAAGCGCTCTTTGAGCGCATTCAAAAAGAGTACACCGGCGCAGGACGGCGTTTTGAGATGCCCTGTCGGCTGGTGATTCGAGAGTCCGTATGAGTGCAGAGAAAGAAAGCATCTCGCTTGGCGTTTCGGTTGCAACGCAGCAGTCCATGCTGCGTCGTTCAACAAAAGATTGTTCCCTGTTTGTTTCCTGGTAAACACAAAAGGAGAAGAAAATGCGCAAGTTCTCATTCGGCCTCACGCTTGTTTTGGTGATGGCGTTGTTGCTCGCCGCGTGTGGAGGCGGCGCGCCGGCGGCTGCACCCGCAGAGGGAGGCGCGACGGACGCCGGCGCCGCGGCGGACGTCAGCGCGCCTGCTGCGGAGCCAACGCCGGTGGTCAACAACTTCGGCCAATGCAGCGATCCGCTCATCCTGTGGCACGGTCTGACCGGTTCGGACGGCGCTGTCTTCGCCGAGCTGTTGCAGCAGTTCGTCGACGCCAACCCCGACCTCTGTCTGAACTCCGAGGGGTATCCCTGGGACATTTTCTTCCAGAAGTATCCCACCGCTGTGGCCGCGGGCACGCCTCCGGACATGGTGATCTTTCATGCAGCGGAAGTCAACCAGATGGCGTCTGAAGGGCTGATGATGCCGATGGACGACATCATCTTCAATGACGGCACGCTCAACAAATCAGATTTCAACGAAAACCTCATCAACGCCATCACCGTCAACGGCCAGACCATGGCGGTGCCTTTTGACAATCACGGCTGGCTGCTGTGGTACAACACCAAGCTGATGGAGGAGGCGGGGTTGGATCCCAACGTCCTGCCCAAGAACGGCGCTGAATTTATCGAGATGGCGCAGAAGCTCACCAAGGACGTCAACGGCCGCCACCCGAACGAGGAAGGATTCGACAAGGACAATGTCGACGTTTGGGCCATCGACTACACCTGGCCGCGCTACACCATTCCCACCACGTTGTGGCAGTTTGGCGGCGGCGTCGTGAGCGAAGACGGCAAGACCGCGATTTTGGACAGCCCGGAGTCCATCGCTGCCGTGCAGTTCTGGCATGACCTGATGTATAAATACTATGTCGCTCCGCCGGCGATCCCTGGTAAAATGTGGGCGGGCGACCTGTACAAGAACAACAAGCTCGTCTTCATGTGGGAAGGCACCTGGACGGGCGGCTTTATGCGCGACAACCCCGACATTGCAGCGGTGACCAAGACTGCGTACATCAATTCGTTGGCGCCGGATGGCAAGCAGGCTGTGAAGTTCGACTCTCACATCATGTCCATCCCCACAGGCGTAGACGAGGATGGCATCGCCAAGGCCAAGCGGTTGATGACCTTCCTGGTCGAAAATGGCGCCTACTGGGCGACCTCCGGCCAGGTGCCGGCGCTCAAGTCGGTGCAGGCGTTGCCGGAAGTGCAGGCCATCGAGTCCGTCGCCACGGCGGCTCGCCAGTTCAACGAGATCGGCCGCACCGACCTGGCGCACAAATCTTTCATCGAAATTCAAACGGCGTGGGAGACGGCGGTCGGCAACGCCCTCGCCAGCCCCACCTCGGATGTCGCTGCGGCATTGAAGGCGGGCGCCGAGCAGGTGCAGGCGATCTTGAATCGTCCGTAATGTTCAACCAGTTTTGTCGTCGTGGGTTTGGGCGATTTCGTCCAAACCCACGCCATCGGTCACCTGGAGCGAGCGGGCGGATTCTGCAGCTCTGAGAGATCGGCCGTCCGCAGCTTGTGGGATACGGAGCAATTAGACTCATGGCCACCTCCACACTATCGTCGTCGCGCACTGCTGCGGCGCAGAATCAGCGTTGGAAGAGGCTGCGCAAACAGCTTCCCAATTATTTGTTTATTCTTCCCCATTTCTTTTTCTTCAGCGTCTTTTTGTTGTATCCGATCTTCCGCGGCCTTCAGATCAGCCTATACGACTGGAAGATCATGCTTAAGGATCAGGCCTTCATCGGTCTGGCCAACTATCAGGCGCTGCTGCAAGACAAAATCTTCTGGCAGACGCTCAGCAATACGGCCTATTTCACCGCATTGACGGTCGTCATGAATGTTCTTCTTGCTCTGTTTGTGGCGACCGGCTTGAAGCATCCTTTCATCGGCAGCAACTTCCTGCGGGTCCTTTTTTACGCGCCGGGCATCCTGTCGGTGTCGGTGCTGGGCATCATCGGGATCCGCGTGTGGGATACACAGATCGGCATTCTGAACTATTTCATCACAACGATGCTGGGCGGCCCGCGCATCGCGTGGCTGGGCAATCCGGACATGGTGATTCCGGCGCTGGCCGTCACCACGGTTTGGTGGACGTTCGGTTTTCCGATGTTGGTGTTTATTGCAGGCATGCACAACATCCCCGAACCTCTGTATGAGGCCGCCAAGATCGACGGCGCAGGCCCTTTGCAAACGTTTCGGCATATCACCTTGCCGTTATTGATGCCGACCATGTTGTTTGTGGTGGTCACGCAGTTCATTGCGCATATGCAGGTTTTCGCTCAGCCGTACATCATCACCGGAGGCGGTCCCGGCAACGCTTCCCGCTCGGCTACGATGTACCTCTATGAGACTGCCTGGAAATTCTTCCGCTTCGGTTACGCTTCCTCCATCTCGGTGGTGCTGGCCCTGATCATGATCGTGGTCACCGTGATTCTCTTCACGCTGATGCGGCGGCGGACGGAATATTGAGCCGGCCCCGGCGACAGGATGTGGGTGCAAGGAGCAGAAAGAGGAGATTTGCAATGAATCAGACGATCGTATATCCAGAGCGACGGCGCTTGGGCCGCTATGTGGCGCGCTCTTTGTTCCTGTGGTTGTGCTTTTTGCCGTTGGCGCTGATCGTAGTGGTGCCGGTGCTGTATATGATTTCAATGGCCTTCACCCTCGAAGCCAATCAGATGAAATTCCCGATCGAGTGGATACCGAACCCGCCGACGTTGAGCAATTTTCAAAAGATTTTCGTAGACCCGCAATTGCCCATCGTGCGTTGGTTCATCAACAGTCTGTTGGTTGCAACGGTCGGCACGGCAATCATCGTGTTCTTGTCTTCGTTGAGCGGCTATGCATTCGCACGCCTGGAGTTTCCAGGCAAAGGGTTTCTCTTCTCCTTGTTGATTTTTAGCCTCATGATTCCTTCCGCGGTGACGTTGATCCCGGCCTTCTTGTTGCTGCGCGATCTGAAGCTCCTCAACACCTACCACGCCATCTGGTGGCCCGCCGCCGCCTCCGTGACCGGCATCTTTTTGATGCGGCAGCATTTCTTTTCCATTCCCGGCGAACTGGAAGACGCCGCCCGCGTCGATGGCGCCAGTCGTTTTCGCATTTACTGGCAGATTTGTCTACCGCTGGTGCGCGGGGCCATGGTGGCGCTGTTCATCTTTGCATTTTTGGGCCTCTGGAACGATCTCTTCTGGCCGTTGATCGTCCTTAGCGAACGCGCAGCGTTGACGCTGCCGGTCGGCCTGCTGGTGATTCAACAAGGCAGCTACATCCAGCGCGGCCTGGCCTTCGCCGGCGCTTTCATCGCCTCGATGCCGGTTCTGATTTTCTACGCCATTTTCCAGCGCAAAATTATCGCCGGCATCGTGACCGCAGGGCTGGCCGGGCGATAACGCGTCGTCGGTTGAGCGCTCGCCTTGCAGCGCGCCAATCGAGCTAATTCGCCGACGCAGCATTTTCTATTGTTTGAATTGCAAATTTATCAATCTTTTTGACGAACATCGATAGGGACTTTCTTATGACGCAACAGAGAGCACAAATTTTTCTGGATTCCAACCGCACGATTGCAGAAATTTCGCCCTTGCTTTTCGGCGGCTTCGCCGAGCACATGGGGCGCTGCATCTACGAGGGCGTCTACGATCCCAAGTCGAAGCACGCCGATGAGAACGGCCTGCGCCGCGATGTGCTCGACGCCCTGCGCGCGCAAGGATACACCACCATCCGCTATCCGGGCGGCAACTTTCTCAGCGGCTATAACTGGCTGGACGGCGTCGGCCCCAAGGAGCTGCGACCGCGACGCCGCGAGCTGGCCTGGCAGTCCATCGAAACCAACCAGTTCGGCACCAATGAGTTCATGCTCTTCTGCAGAGCCATCAACGCCGAGCCAATGTTGGGCGTCAACATGGGCACTGGCACCATTCAGAGCGCCTGCGATCTGGTCGACTATTGCAACACGCCGTCCGGCACCTACTGGTCCGACCTGCGCGCGAAGCATGGCTTCCCGGAGCCGCACAAGGTGAAATATTGGTGTGTGGGCAACGAGATGGACGGCCCCTGGCAGATGGGGCACCTGGAGGCGCACGAATACGGCGCCAAGGCGCGCGAGGCCGCCAAGCTCATGAAGTGGATGGACCCGTCGATCAAGACCGTGTTGTGCGGCTCCTCGAACGACCAGATGCCCACCTATCCGGAGTGGGACCGCGTGGCGTTGGAAGAGGCATGGGAGCACATGGACTATCTGTCCATGCATTACTACGCCGGCAACCGCGAAAACGACACACCCAGCTTTCTCGCCAGCGCCGTGCAGTTCGAACAGTTCGTCGATACGCTGGAGGGTGTGCTGCGCTACGTCAAAGCCAAAAAGCGCAGCAAACACGACATCTATCTCTCCTGGGACGAATGGCAAGTCTGGTATAAAGGCGACCCGCTGCAGGGCAACTGGACCGAAGCGCCCCATCTGGCCGAGGAGATGTACAACCTGGAGGATGCGCTGGTCGTCGGCCAGTGGCTGAACGTCTTCCTGCGCAAGAGCCATGTGCTCAAGATCGCCTGCGTGGCGCAGATCGTCAACGTGATCTCCTGGCTGCACACGCGCGGGGACGAGCTTCTCAAGCATCCGTCTTTCTACGTCTTCCAGCTGGTCAGCAACTACGCGCGCGGGCAGGCGCTGGACGTATTGGTCAAAGCCCCGCGCGTGGAGACGAAGAAATACGGCGACGTGCCCGTGCTGGACGTCTCCGCCTCTCACGACGAGGCGACCGGCCAGGGCGCCATTTTCATCGTCAACCGCAGCCTGAGCGAGAGCGTCGTCACCGATTTTGTCTGGCAGGATGGCCGCAACCCAACCGTATGCGAGGCCTGGCAGCTCGCCGGCGACGACCCCAAGGCGCTCAACACCTGGGAGAATCCCAATCACCTGGTGGCGAAGCCGATTGCCCCGCCGCGCGTCAGCGACGGCCGGGCGACGATCCAGCTGCCGCCGCTTTCGTTCACAGCGCTGCGACTCTCTCCACGGTAGAAGAATAGCAAGAACGACTCGCGAATCGTCGCTTCACGGAAAGGCGTCATTGAAGATGACGCCAAAAACGAAGATTGTTTAGAGCGTTCGGCGCAGCTGCGCTTCCCTGATTCGCTCAAAGTCCTGCGTCCGCCGAGAAAAAAGGTGCGGTTCCCAACCGCACCTTTTTTCTCGGCGAAAGGCGACTCAGGAGGTTATCGCCTCTGGCGGCGACGTAGTTGTCTGTCAGAACCTGCGGCTACGCGCTGTCTGTCAGAACTGCGGCTATGAGCCGCAGCTACAAGGAAATGCTTTTCTTGGCGTCTTCGTGGTTTCGGTTAGAATTCATATCTCACGTGGAGCGCCGGAAACGCCTTCCGTCCATCCCTCGGCGTCGCTATTTTCTCGCGATACAGGAGCGTAGGTGATCTTCAAAACAAGGTCTTGTGCGTAATTGCCGAACCCCTTGCCGAACAAATTCATTCCCCCCACGTTGACGGCGTCGGGCTTGACGCCGATGCGCACGGCGATGTAGGGGCGCTTGTCAAGCTCGAGGTCGTCGATGCGCACCGGCGAGGAGGGCGCGCCGTCGATGGAACTGCCGTTGGCGTCGACGCGCCAGGTCTTCAGAAGCCCATATTGACTGTTCCACTCTCCCCACCAGGCCGGCGTCAGCGCACCGCGCTCGCCCCCGAAGTCGCCAGGCGACGTCCACACGCCGATCAGTTTGCCGTTGATCTCCACAAAGATGTCCGAAGGCCAGTCCAATGCAAAGGGCGCCGCCTCGGAGCAGATCTCTGCGCTCAACGTCAGGCTATGCACCGGGCTTTCCGGGTCGTGGCGATAGGGAAAGCGATATTCCAGAAAACCGCTCGTCAGCCAGACAAGCTGGGCGTGGATGCGCTCCGGCTCGAAAAAGGAGGCCGCGTCGTCCAGGTGGCCGATGAGCCCTTCCGTCGAAGCCAGACCGCAGGTGGGCGTCACTTCACAATCGTAGAAGGCGCCGATCGGCATTTCGATGGTCGCCGTCCTCATCGACGTAGGAGGCGCCTGAGGAAGGAGAAGGAGAACGACGTCGTATAGGCGCGCGCAGAGTTTCTGCACGCCCCGGCTTGCCGTCACGACTTCCGAACGGATCAGCCCCGCCTCCTCGAGCGCAGTCACGTGCAGGTTGGCAGTAGACAACGGCATATCAAGCGCCTGTGCAATCTCAGAGACGTTGGCCACTTTTCGCTCCAGGAAGTCCAGGATCGCCATGCGAGGCTGAGAACCCAGGGCTTTGAGCACAGCGATGGCGTGCTCGCGTTCGTGAGGCTCCGTTCTCAGGCGCAACAGACGCAACGCTCCGACGGCTTCTTGCAAGCTCGAGGTTTCTTCGTTCATCGTCGCTCCTTGTAAAGAGTCAGTGAGATTCTGAGCATCACCTGGGAAGCGCAAAGGAAGTCATCTGTTTGCAGAACATCATGAATCGCTAGATGAGATTTTACATGCGTTTCGGATTTTTATGAAAATCCTTGACGGTTTTGACGATTTCTGTTACAGTAAATTATGAAATTCTCGGCTGACAACAGGTTTCGATCGGCGTCTTTCCTGCACAACGGGAGAGGAGCGTTTGCCATGCAGGTTTGGCGCAAGCTCGTGAAGTCCGCAGAATTTGCGCGGGTTTTCTTTGCAACGTTCTCCAAAAAGTTCAACGCTCTCCAAAAAGTTCAACGATGAAGGAGGAAGAAAAATGAAACGTATGCGTCTCTGGGTTGTGGGCATGTTGATCGTTGCGCTGCTGATCGGTGCATGTGCACCTCCGCCGAGCCAGCCGCCTGCCGTGGAAGCGCCTGCCGCAGAGGCTCCGGCTGCTGAGGAGGCGGCGCCGACGGAGCCAACGCCGACCGCCACGCCCATCGTCGCCGAGGCTGGCGCGGGCGCCACTCGCCTCATTTACTGGAACGGCCTCACCGGCAGCGACGGCGTGACGATGGTGGAAATGGTGCAGAAGTTCACCGAAGAGAATCCCGACGTCTCGGTGCGCGTCGAGATGATGCCGTGGGGCACCTACTTCGACAAGCTGTTGACCTCGCTCGTCTCCGGCAGCCCGCCCGATCTCTTCCTGCTCCACGAATTTGAAATCCCGCAGTTCGCCGGGCAGGGCGTGCTGGCCGACATGAGCGATTACTACGACGACCACGGCGGTCCGGTTCCGGTGAGCGACATCTACCCGCAGGTGTTGAAGGCGCTTGAGCTGGACGGCGCTCGCTACGGCGTGCCGCTGGACATCCATGGCTGGGGGCTTTGGTACAATAAGGACCTCTTTGTCGAAGCGGGGCTGGACCCGGAGACGTGCCCGGCCACCGCAGAGGAGTTTGTCGCAGCCGCCAGGAAGCTGACCAAGGACGCCAATGGCAAGCGCGCGGGCGAGGAAGGATTCGATCCGACCCAGATCGAGCAGTGGGGCACGGCGGTGAGCTGGCAGAAGCCGACCACGCTTTCCACCATGTGGCAGTTCGGCGGCGACTGGAGCGATCGCGCGGGCAACGCCACCTTGACCAGCGACGCCGTGAAAAAGGCCGTGCAGTTCTGGTATGACTTGATCTACGTCGAGCACGTGGCGCCGCCGCCGGCCGGCTTCGACACCTGGCAGACCATGGCCGCCGGCCGGTTGGGAATGCTGCCGGAGGGTAGCTGGTTCCTGAACTTCGCCAACGACAACGAGATCAACTGGGGCGTCTGCCCGTTCCCGAAGATTGGCGATGAGCACGTCACCTGGATCAGCTCTCACGTCATCTACACGCCGCCGACGCTCGCCGGCGAGAAGCTGGAAGCCGCCAAGCGTCTGATCAGCTTCCTCACGGAGCAGGGCGCGCTATGGGCGACTTCGGGTCAGCCGCCGGCCCGCATCTCGCAGTTCGAGTCGTTGACGCCGGACCGCTACCTGTCGGCGATCGTGCTGGGGACCAGTTTCCAGGAGATCGGCCGCTACGATTTTGCCCACCCCTGCATCCAACAGGTCATCGATCAGGGGTACATGCCGGAGTTCGATGCGATCTATAACAACCTGAAGACGGTGGAGCAGGGCCTGGCGGACGCCAACGCACGCGTCCAGGATATTTTGGACCGCTGCCGGTAAATCCGCACAAGGCGCCTGCGCTTGTTCGCCGCCTCGCGTAGGACATTCTCCAACGCTCCGGATCACGGACTCCGCCGGAGAGTCCGTGATCCGGAGTCAACTGTGAGGTTGTCTGTCGACCTTCAGCAAAGCATTCATCTTCCAGGAAACCTCAAAGCTTCCTGGAAGATTGTGACGAATAGAACGCGATTCAGCTAGCGATCAATCTGTGGAGGAGCATGGCGACCGAGCTTTCAACGACCCAAGGGCACACCGCCCATCAGCATCGGCGCACCTGGCGCACGCCGATGTATACGTTGACAAACTACCTGTTCATCCTGCCGTTTTTGATTCTTTTTGTGACGTTTGTCGCCGGCCCGATTTTCTACTCCTTCTGGATCAGCCTCCATGATTGGAAGATTCTGGCCAGAGAGCAGCCGTTTATCGGGCTTGCCAACTACATCAACCTGATGCGAGACGGCATCTGGTGGATCGCGCTCAGGAATAGCCTCTATTTCGCCTTTCTGACCTCCATTATCAACACCATCTTTGCATTGGTCGTGGCCATGCTGGTCAATGCGCCGATACGCGGCCGCGATTTTTTCCGGTTCGTCTTCTACGCGCCGGTGGTGCTTTCGGTCGCAGCGATGGGCATCATCATGAGCTGGATGATGAACACGCAATTTGGCATTATCAATTACTTTCTCGTCTGGCTTGGCCTGCCGCCTGTGCGATGGTTGGCGGATCCCAATCTCGTGATCCCTTCGTTGAGCCTCGCCACCGTTTGGTGGGGCTTCGGCTTCCCGATGGTGATCTATCTGGCGGGGTTGCAGGGAATTCCCGACCATCTCTATGAAGCGGCGCGCATCGATGGGGCGAACACCTGGCAGACCATTCGTCACATCACCATCCCCTTGATGATGCCTTCCATCTTTTTTGTCTTTGTCACGCAGTTGATCGCCCATTTCCAGGTCTTCGGTCAACCCTACATTATGACGGGCGGCGGCGGTCCCGGGCGCTCTTCCTACACGGTGATCATCTACCTGTATCAGACCGCCTGGCGCTATTTCCTGATGGGCTACGGCGCCGCCATCGCCGTCGCACTGGCGCTCGTGATTTTGTTTTTCACGTTGATTCAATTCCGAATCTTTGGGCGACGCAGCGTCATTGAGTATTGAGGAGAGGCGAAGAAAAGCAGATGAACCAATACCGCGTCTATCGCTTCTTGATGAGAACCCTGCACTACGCCGTGTTGATCGCTTTGGCGATCGTTGTCGGCTTTCCGATCTATTGGATGCTCGTCGTTTCGATCACGCCGGCGGCGGAGGTCTATCGCTGGCCCCTGCAGCTCTGGCCGGCCAACCCGACGCTTGAGCACTATCGCGCCGTCTTCACCCGCCAAGACCTCATGGTCGATCGATGGTTCATCAACAGCGTCGTGGTGAGCACCATCATCACCGTGCTTTGCGTCTTTCTTTCGAGCCTGACCGCCTATGGCTTCGCCCGCCTTGAATTTCCCGGTCGCAACACTATCTTTCTGCTGCTGCTCTTTACGCTCATGGTTCCCGGACAGGTCACGCTGATCCCGGTGTTTCTGTTGGTGCGCAGCCTGGGTTGGCTCGACACCTATCATGCGCTCATCTGGCCAGGCGCGGTCAGCGTCTTCGGCGTCTTTCTCTTGCGCCAATTTTTCACCTCTGTGCCCAAAGAATTGGAAGAGGCGGCGTTGATGGACGGCGCAGGGCGTTTCCGCATCTACTGGCAAATCGTGCTGCCGCTCAGCCGGGCCGCTATTGTGGCGCTGACGATCTTCGTCTTCCTGGGCGCCTGGAATGACCTCTTCTGGCCGCTCGTGGTGCTCAATTCCCTGGAGCTGCGAACTCTGCCGGTCGGTCTCACCGTGCTGCAGGGGACTTACATCCAGGAGAGGGCGCTCGTGATGGCCGGCACAGTGATCGCCAGCGCGCCGGTGCTCCTCTTCTATGCGATTTTCCAGCGTCGCATCATCCAAGGCGTCATGCTGACCGGGATGGGTGGACGATAGGTCTATGGGAAGCCGTTGGAAGTCTGGCGCGCGTCGATCCGGCGCACGCACCCTTGCGATCGCTCTGTTTTTGATCCTACTTTCCGCCTGCACCCCGATTCAGGCGCCGCCTGCAATGGTTCCGCCGATGGAATATCAAAATCCGGTTTATCGTTTGGATTTTCCCGATCCATTCGTCTTGTATGTGAACGGCCAGTACTACGCCTATGCCACCAATGCCAGAGGGCTCCATATCCAGGTGCTCAAGTCCGCCGATCTGGTGAATTGGAAGGAAGCCGGCGTTCGCGGGGAAGCGCTCCCGCAGTTGCCCGCCTGGGCGGAGGAGAGCAAATCCTTCACCTGGGCGCCGAGCGTCCTGGCTCGCAAGGGTCAGTTTGTGCTCTATTACACCACGCGACTGGCGGCGGCCGAGCGTCAATGCATCAGCTACGCCGTCAGCGACTCCCCAGAAGGCCCTTTTGTGGATTCCAGCGAGACGCCTTTTGTTTGCCAGTTGGAGGAAGGCGGCTCTATCGATCCTGAACCGTTTGTCGATCACGACGGCGCGCTCTATCTGCTCTGGAAAAATGACGGAAACTGTTGTGGTTTTCCGATCTATATCTACGCCCAACCGTTAAGCGAAGACGGTTTGCGCCTGCTCGGAGAGCCGGTGCGATTGATCGCCTATGACCAGGAGTGGGAGACACCGTTGATCGAGAACCCTAGCATGGTCGCTCATGACGGCAAATACTATCTCATTTATTCCGGGAACTGGTGGGAGAGCCGCAATTACGCCGTCGGCTACGCCATCTGCGAGACGCCGCTTGGCCCGTGCGTCAAGCCGCAGAACGAACCTGTGCTCGCCAGCGCCGGTCGGCACGTCGGCCCCGGAGGCGCCTCCTTCTTCCGCGATGCCGGCGGCAAGTTGTGGGTTGCGTACCATGCCTGGCGCGAGCCCTATGTGGGATACCCCGCCGGCATGCGACGGCTTTATCTGGCGCAGGTGGATTTTGACGCAGGGAAACCGGTCTTTCGGAGACCCGAAGCGGAGCCATAAAGTCGCATTCCAGTTTATCGTTCCAAATTTCCATCAAAAACAAAAAGGATTAGCCTCGTTATGACGAACCAGACATTCAAAATGTCTCTTGACGGCCTGTGGGATTTTCAGGTTGATCCGGCCGGCGGCGACGACGCGACGCAGATTCAAGAGTGGCGCACCGCGCGCGTGCCTGCCCCGTGGCAGGCGCAGTTCGATGATTTGCGCCATTACAGCGGCGTCGCCTGGTATCGTCGGCGCTTCGACTGGCAGGGCGATCTGACCGGCAAGGCTGCGATCCTTCACTTCGGCGCCGTAGATTACCACGCCGTCGTCTGGCTCAACGGCCAACGCATCGGCGAACATGAGGGCGGCTATCTCCCCTTTGAGTTCGACGTCGCCCCGGCGCTGCGCACAGGCGAAAATGTGCTCGTGGTGCGCGTCGCCGACCCCGACGACGACCGCAGCCGCTTTCCGGACCATCCTTTCAGTGAAATTCCACACGGCAAACAAAGCTGGTACGGCCCCATCGGCGGCCTCTGGCAGAGCGTCTGGCTGGAGGTGCGACCGGCGCTGCATCTGGTGCGTCTGCGGCTGACGCCTCTCCCCGCCGAGCGGGCGATCGAGGTTCAGGCCGTTCTCAGCGCAGTCTTGCCCTCCTCCGCCGAAGTGCGCGTCGCCGTGCGCGCACCGGATGGGCGGCGCATCGCCGAAACTGTCCTCGATGCAACCGGCGCAGGTCGCGTCGCACTCAATGATGCGCCGCTCCTCTGGAGCCCGGAGACGCCCCACCTCTACACGGTGGAAGCGGCCATCATGCTCGACGGCGCCGTGCACCATCGCCTGGCCGCCACCTGCGGCTTTCGCACGGTGGAGGCGAAAAACGGGCGCATCTATCTGAACGGCGAGCCGATCTACCTGCGCGGGGCGCTCGACCAGGCTTACTATCCGGAAACGATCTACACGCCGCCGAGCCTGGAGTTCCTCGAAGATCAGGCGCGCAAAGCCAAGGCGCTCGGCCTCAACTGTCTGCGCACGCACATCAAGATCGAAGACCCACGGTATTATGACGTGGCCGACCGGGTGGGCCTGCTGATCTGGACGGAAATTCCCAACTGGGTGCTCTTGACCGAAGCCGCCGATCGCCGCATCAAGGAAACCTTCCGGGCCATGGTCGAGCGCGACTGGAATCATCCATCGATCATCGCCTGGACGCTGGTCAACGAAAACTGGGGGACCGACCTGCCGCGCAATCCGGAGCATCGCCGCTGGCTGGCGGACTTTTATCACTACGCCAAAACCGTGGATTCCACGCGGCTGATCGTGGACAACTCCGCCTGCTGCGACAATTTCCACGTTGCGGGCGACCTGGAGGATTTCCATCACTATCGCGCCATTCCCGATCACGCCGCAGAGTGGGACGCCTGGGTGGGCGATTTCGCCAGCCGCGCCAATGACTGGGTCTGGGCCCAGGACTATCTCCATGAGCGCAGAGCCGACCTGCCGCTCCTCGTGTCGGAGTTCGGCAACTGGGGCTTGCCCGATCCTGCAACGATCCAGGAAAAAGGCCGCGAGCCGTGGTGGTTCGAGACGGGCCACGAGTGGGGAGAGGGCATCGTCTATCCCCACGCCATGCCGCTGCGCTTTCACGACCATGGCCTGGAGGCTGTGTTTGGATCGTTTCAGGCGTTCATCCGGGCTTCTCAGGAGCACATGGCGCGCAGTCTACACTACGAAATCACCACCATGCGCCTCCATCCAACCATCGCCGGCTACGTGATCACCGAATTCACCGATGTCCACTGGGAATGCAACGGCCTGCTCACGATGCAACGGCAGGTGAAACAGGGGCTGCAAGAAATTCTGGTCCCGCTGAATCAGGACAATGTAGTGGCGTTGCGCCCTCAGCGCTGGAGCGGCTGTCCCGGCGACGCCGTTCCGGTGGAGATGCGCTGCTTCGGCGTCGACGGTGAACGCAGCGACGGCGTGATCTTCTGGCGCGTCGGCGACTACAGCGGACAGCTTCCTGCGCCCGGCGGCGTCGTGCACGCGCCGCTGACCACTCCCGGCATGGCGCGGCTGGAAGCGCGCTGGCTGGCGGCGGACGGTCGAGAGATCGCCGCCAACGCCGTCGAGCTGGCCTGCGTCTCCCCGCCGCGCACCGAGCAATGGCTGCGCGTCGTGGACGATCCGACGCTGGTCGAGCCGCTGCGCAGGTTGGGCTATCGGGTCGAGGAAGGGGCTGTCGAAGCGGAAGGCGCCATCCTGGTCGCTCGACGCTACACCT
Source organism: uncultured Caldilinea sp. (assembly GCF_937128415.1). Lineage (GTDB taxonomy): Bacteria > Chloroflexota > Anaerolineae > Caldilineales > Caldilineaceae > Caldilinea. The sequence continues at coordinate 35,775 of NZ_CAKZMJ010000064.1, read as the reverse complement.
CGACGTTGGAGCGGGCGGTGCAGGCCGGCGCCCGCCTCCTGCTGCTCGCCGAGGAGGGGAGCGGCGAGGGTCCCGACGCACTCCGTCTGCCCGCCGGCGCCGTCGTCGCCCGCAAAGGCACCCACTGGCAGGGGGACTGGGCGACTTCCTTCGCCTGGATTAAGAAGCAGGGCCCCTTCGCTGCGCTGCCCGGCAGTCCGCTGTTAGAGATGGAATACGCTCCCATCATGCCGGACTATGTGCTGGTGGGGTTGCCTTCCTGGGCCTATCGCACGCACAGCTGGGCGGGGCTGGCGCTGGGATGGATCCACAGGCCGGTTTCGCTGCTGGCGGAGATGCCCTATGGACGCGGGCGGATCGGGATCACTACCTTCAAGCTCAACGCACGCACGCTCGCCGACGACGTGGTGGCGCAAACGGTTCTGGCCGGTGCGCTGCAACTGCTTTCTTGAGATAGATGTTCCGTAGTTGCCCCCTTCCACCAAGCGCCATCAATCTTCCAAAATGATCCGGCGACGATGGTAGCCCTCACCCCCTGGCCCCCTCTCCCAATGTTGGGAGAGGGGGAGAAAGCGCCGGCGCAGCCCCGAATTCTCTGGATTCACCGTAGGTGTGGCTTCCAGCCGCACACCCCAGGCGCACCCAGGAGCCGGAGCGGAGGCCCTCACCCCCCACCCCCCTCTCCGAATGTTGGGAGAGGGGGAAGAGGGTGCGCCTACGAGAGTACGTCGGTTTCATCGTAGGTGCGGCTCCCAGCCGCACGCTCTTAATGTCCCGCAAGGTCCTGGGGAATGCGAGGATGCACAGCTACGAGCGGCGCCTGCAAAGCGCCAAAATCGTTCGTCAAATTCCCTTTGCGTCGATCCCGCTGGACAAGTCAGACAGAGGTATGCTAAGATTGGGTTAGTGTTGAATCTACATTAACCGGGTTGAGCAGACAGCAGTTCGGCGGAGGGAAAAAATGCGCACATCATTGCCGTTGCCTCCTCACTACGATCCGCAGCGAGTGGGCGAGGTTTGGCGGGTTCCCTATGCGGAGCGGGCGAGAGAGGCGAAGGATTGGGCGAGGCGGCATAACCTGCGCCTGGCCGGCGAAGATCGTTTTCGCGTGGCTTTACTGGCGATCGACGTGCAGAACACCTTTTGCATTCCCGATTTTGAGCTTTTCGTAGGCGGACGCTCCGGCTTGGGCGCCGTGGAGGACAACCGTCGGCTCTGTGAGTTCATCTATCGCAACCTGGATGTCATTACCCAAATCTTCCCGACGATGGACACCCACCAGGCTGCGCAGATTTTTCATCCTCTCTTCTTCGTGAACGAGGCCGGCGAGCATCCGGCGCCGCACACGCAAATTACGGTGGACGACATCGAGCGCGGCGTCTGGCGTTTCAACCCTGCGCTGGGGCCGACGCTGGGGCTGGAGCCGGCGTATGTGCAGGCCCATCTCCTGCACTACACACGCACGCTGGCGGCGTCCGGGCACTACGCCCTGACGGTGTGGCCTTATCACGCCATGCTGGGCGGGATCGGGCATGCGTTGGTGGCCTCCTTCGAGGAAGCAATCTTTTTCCACAGCGTCGTCCGCAGCAGCCAGCCTGACGTTCAAATCAAGGGCAATCATCCCTTGACCGAGAACTATTCTGCGATTGAGCCGGAGGTGCGAGCAGACCATCGGGGCGTCCCGATCGGCGCCGTGAACCAGAAGTTGCTCGATCGTCTACGCACGTTTGACGCCATTCTCGTGGCCGGAGAAGCGAAGAGCCACTGCGTCGCCTGGACGGTGCAGGATCTGTTGGAGCATTATCAGCAAGACGCGCCGGAACAGTTGCAGAAAATTTACTTGCTGTTGGACTGCATGTCGCCGGTGGTGGTGCCGGGCGTAGTCGACTACACCGAGGCGGCGGAGGCGGCGTTTGCGCGATTTGCGGCGGCGGGGATGCATCTCGTTCGCTCGACGGATCCGATCGAGCAGTGGCTGGAAGGATGGGCGTGAAACGGCGAAAAAAACCGGCGCCAAGGCGGCGCCGGTTTTTTTGTCTTATGAAAGCGCTGGGTTCACTCAGGCAATCACAGGGATGAGCAAACCGTAGTTGCCATCTTTGCGACGATAGATGACGTTGATGCTGCTCGTCTGCGGATTGTAGAAGACGAAGAAATCGTGCCCGAGCAGCTCCATCTGCTCCAACGCTTCCTCCTCTTCCATCGGCGTCACCAAAAACTGTTTGCGCCGAATGATCACGCCCGGCGCCTCTTCGGGTTCAGCTTCTTCGAGCATCGTCGCCTCGACGCGTTCCACTTCGCGCATGGCGGCCTGTGTGGCGCGGCGCTTGCTATCGAAGCGGCGCCCCTTGAAGCGCCGAATCTGGCTGGAGATTTTGTCCACCGTGGCGTCGATGGAGGCGAAGACATCGCTGGTTGACTCTTCGGCGCGCAGAATTTGTCCGTTGGCCCAAATGGTGATCTGCGCCGTGAAGCGGTCATCCGCAGAGCGGGTCGTATTTTGGGTCAGGTCGGCGCGCACTTCGCCGATCTGAGGGAGGTAGCGTTCGAGGCGGCCGACTTTCTTGGTGACATACTCGCGCATGTAATCCGTCACCTCGATGTTGCGACCGTTGACCATCACTTTCATGGTCCCTACTCCTTTCTACAAAAGTCCTGGTTAGCGATAGAGGAAGATTGGATGGAAACATGAAACATGGCGCCCGATGCGCGTCTGTTTCATGGAAAACGCCTGCGCGTGCTTTGGAGTTCCATCGTTGCGGGTGGAGTCTGACGGGTTGGGATGAGCCGACTTTGCGTCTCCCAACCTTTGTGCAACTGTCGAAGCACAAAATCGGTATGGCAAAGGAGAAAATCCGAAAGCGTCATCCATAATCCGATTCTAGTCATGTCTGCTGAAATTGTCAATGACCGAAAGACCCATTTAGGGAAGGAGTAAGGACCATCCAAAAATCCAGGCGCAGATTTGCGGTTGGCGATGAGAGCGTCTGTTCCAAGCGTAGGATGACTTGTCAGCGGATTGTAAGAAAATGAGAAACGATTTTCAACTACAATGAGCGCAGTAAATATAACCAATCGCACAGTGCAAGTCATCCGCGTGTGGGGTCAGCTTATGTCTGCAAACGCCAAGGTTGTGGTTGGCCGTTCAGAAAAAATTGAGTCTCAATCTCGTCAAACGCTTCGTTCGCAGCGGCGTCGCTATCGCCTTTTTTTGGTTTTGGGGGACGCCTTCGTCCTGATGATTGCGTTTGCATTGGCATATTGGCTGCGCTTCTCCGTAGGTCTGGCGATTTCGCAGGACATCGTGCCGAACCCGCAAGACTATCTGTTCCTCTCGTTGCTGCTCGTGCCGACCTGGCTGGCGATCTTCGCGCTGGTCGGATTATACGATTTTAACATTCTGCTCGGCGGCATTGCGGAGTATGGGCGCGTCTTCAACGCCGTGACGTGGGGTATCATGGCGGTCATCGTCTATAGCTTTTTGAACCCGGAGTTTGTCATCGCACGCGCATGGCTGCTCTACGCCTGGGTGTTTTCCACCTTGCTGCTCTGCGTTTTCCGTCTCACGATGCGACGCATCGCCTACCGCGCGCGACGGTACGGCTATTTCGTTTCGCCTACGGTGATCGTCGGCGCCAACCAAGAGGCGGTCGCCCTGGCTGACCAGCTGCGCGACTCCGCCGGCTCGGGCATGGAGATCGCCGGTTTCGTCAGCGTCAACGGCAAGGACGCCTACGCGCCCGGCGATCAGGTGCATGGTCTCAAGGTGTTGGGCGCCTTGCAAGACCTGCCTGCGATTTTGGATGAGTACAACGTGGAAGAGGTGGTGATCGCCACGACGGCGATCGATGGCGAGCAGCTCGTGGCGCTCTCCGAGCAACTGACAAGCGAGCGTTCGGACATTCGCATGCGGCTTTCTTCCGGTCTATACGAGGTGTTTACAACGGGGATGGAAGTGACCACGCGCAATGCAGTTCCTCTGACAAGCTTGCGGCGCCTGCGGCTGACTCGCGGCGAAGCCTTGTTGAAGACGATCCTGGATTACACCGTGATTTTGGCGGCGCTGCCGTTTTTGTTGCCGCTCTTTTTAGGGATCAGCCTGCTGATTAAGCTCGATTCGCCAGGGCCGGTGCTCTATCGCCGTCGCGTGCTGGGCGTCGGCGGTAAACCGTTCGACGCCTTTAAGTTTCGCACCATGCACGTCAACGGCAATGAGATTCTGGAGCAGCATCCTGAGTTGAAACTGGAGCTGGAAAAGAATCAGAAATTGAAAAATGACCCGCGCATCACGCGCGTCGGCAGATTTCTCCGCCGCACCAGCCTGGATGAGCTGCCGCAGTTGATTAACGTCTTGTTGGGGCAGATGAGCCTGGTCGGTCCGCGCATGATCAGCCCGGCGGAGCACAGCCGCTACGGGCGGATGAAGCTCAATCTGCTGACCGTCAAGCCGGGCATGACCGGCTTGTGGCAGGTTTCCGGCCGCTCGGACCTCTCTTACGAAGAGCGGGTGCGGCTCGATATGTTTTACATTCGCAACTATAGCATCTGGATGGATATTCAGATTCTTGTCTTCCAGACGCTGCCGGCCGTGGTCAAGGGGCGCGGCGCCTATTGAACAAGCGGAAAGTGAGCGCACGCAACCCTGGGCGGCGAGCAGATGAAGAAAGGGCGAGCATGAAGGCGTTGATTCTGGCGGCGGGCAAAGGGACGCGATTGGGAAGCCTCACCGCTGAGTTTCCCAAACCGATGTTGGCGGTCAACGGCCAGCCGTTGCTTGGTCACCATCTTCGCTGGCTGCGCAGCTACGGGGTGACCGAAATTGCCATCAATTTGCATCACGCCGCCCATGTTATCCAGAGTTATTTGGGAGATGGAAGCGCCTTTGGCGTCACGCTCACCTATTCCTTCGAGCCGGAGCTGCTGGGCACCGCCGGCGCAGCCAAGCGCCTGGAACCTTTCCTCAACGAACGCTTCGTCGTCGTCTATGGCGATGTGTTCACCAACGTCGACCTCGCCAGAATCATTGCGTTTCATGAGGCGAGGGTTGGAGCGAGCGGCAAAGGCATGACGATCGTGCTGTATCGGGTTCCCAACCCCACCGAGTGTGGGTTGGTCGAAGTGGATGAGTTCGGCGCTGTGCGTCGCTTCGTCGAGAAGCCGCCCGCCGACCAGGTTTTCACCGATCTGGCCAACGCCGGCATTCTGATCTGCGAGCCTTCGATTCTTTCCCTGGCGCCGGCCAACGCCGTCTATGACTTCGGTCGCGACCTGTTGCCCCAGATGCTGGCGCTTGGGTGGCCCGTCTGGGGCGCGCCCATTTTGCCCGAAGAATTCGTGATCGATATCGGCACACCCGCCGGCTACGCCCGGGCGCAGGAGGCGAGCCACACCGCGCTTCCGATGTGATCGGCTGCGCCGTTGCGCAATTTCGGTGCATCTATCCGGGCGCCGGTCTGGAATGACGCCGCATTGCGCTAGACGTTCACCCGAGACGTCGCAAGCCCAATGTGAGGAGAACAAAGGATGATTATTTCACAAACACCCTTGCGCATCAGTTTTTTTGGCGGCGGCACCGATTTTCCCGATTTTTACGCCCAGGAGCCGGGCATGGTGCTCAGCTCCGCCATTGACAAATATATCTTCGTCATCATCAAAGAGCGCTTCGACGACAAGATTCGCGTCGGCTACACGCGCACCGAGCTGGTCGACAGCATCGATGAGCTGGAGCATGAGCTGGTGCGCGAGAGCCTGCGTCGCACCGGCATCACCCACGGCGTCGAGATCAACACCATGGGCGACATCCCTTCCGAGGGATCGGGGCTTGGCTCCTCCAGCACGGTGACGGTGGGGCTGCTGCACGCCATGTACATGTACCTGGGAACGCCCAAAGACCATGCGGCGCTGGCGCGTGAAGCCTGTGAAATCGAGATCGATGTGCTCAAAAAACCGATCGGGGTGCAGGATCAGTACATCGCCGCATTTGGCGGGCAACGCGTCTTGCAGTTCTGTCCAGATGGCGAGGTGCAGGTGCAGCCGATCGCCATGGAGCCGAATGTAGCGCGGCGCCTCAATCAGAATTTGATGCTTTTTTACACCAATATGACCCGTAAGGCCGAAAGCGTGCTGACCGAACAGCGCAGCAACATCGAGGAGCGGCGGCCGGTGTTGCGGGAAATGAAGCGCATGGTGCTTCTCGGCAAGGCTGCGCTGGAAGAAGGAGCGCTGGATGACTTCGGACTTTTGTTGCATGAGGCCTGGCAGTTGAAAAAACAGCTCGCCAGCAAAGTGAGCAACTCCGCCATCGATGAAATTTACGATACAGCCATTCGCGCCGGTGCATTGGGCGGCAAGATCACCGGTGCAGGCGGCGGCGGCTTTTTGCTGCTCTATTGCCCTCGCGAAAAGCAGGACGACGTGCGCAGCGCCCTCCATCATCTGCGCGAGTTGCCCTTTCATCTCGAGCGGGACGGAACCAAGATCATTTTCAACTATCGCCGCGGCTGAACCGACGCTCGCCGGTCAGCTTACGATTCGAGCAACAGAATTCGGTCGAGGAGGAGGCCATGTACAACAGCGCTCAATTCCTGCAAACCTATGCAGGCGAACTTCAGAAGACTCTGCTCAACCTGCCGTGGGGCGCCATCAGCGAGGTGGTGGACGCCTTGTTTACAGCCTGGATCGAACGCAGGACGGTTTTCATCATGGGCAACGGCGGCAGCGCAGCGACAGCGTTGCATATGGCCGCCGACCTGAGCAAGAACACAGCCGTGCCCGGTTATCCGCGGCTGCGCGCCGTCTCGTTCAACGACAATATGGCGCTCTTCTCTGCGCTGGGCAACGATGCCTCCTATGATCAGGTCTTCCGAGAGCAGGTGCTCACATACGTCGACGCCGACGATGTCGTGATCGCGATTTCGGCCAGCGGCAACTCGCCGAACGTCTTGAACGCCGTCACCGCCGCGCGTGAGCTGGGCGCAACGACGATCGGATTCAGCGGCTACTATGGTGGAAAGCTGGCCGCATTGGTGGACATCCCTGTGGTGGTGCAGAATCATTCGATCGAACAGATCGAGGACGTGCACATGATTCTCGAACATATGGTGACCGCCAGTGTGCGCCAACTGGTGCAGCAGGCGGTAAAACATGCAAGATAACGACCGGGGCTTGCGACGACTTCCGTCGCAAGCCTTTGAAGAGCCGCGCCCAGAGCGTGTGGTGGAAGCAGTTTTTCTCGATCGCGATGGCACGCTCAACGTCGAACGCGCCGACTACGTCAAATCCGTTGATGAATTGATCCTGCTGCCTGGCGTGCTGGATGCGCTCGCCAGGCTCGCAGCCTTAAATCTCCCCCTCATTTTGGTTACCAATCAATCTGCTATCGGTCGTGGCATCGTTTCCAATCATCAAGTGGAGAGGATCCATGATCATCTGCGCTCGATGGTGCACGCTGCGCAGGGACGCATCGACGCCGTCTATCTCTGCCCGCATCCTCCTGACGCAGGCTGCGAATGTCGCAAGCCCAAGCCAGGGTTGTTGTTGGCGGCGGCCAATGATTGGCGGCTCGATCTTGCGCGTTGCGCGTTTATCGGCGATAGTATGGCTGATCTGGGGGCTGCGCGCGCGGTCGGTTGTCAGCCGATCCTGGTGCGCACCGGCAGGCAGGCGCAGCAACTGGACGAACTTGCTCATCAAGACCCCGATGTTGTGCTGGTGGATGATCTGAGCGCCGCCGTCGACTGGCTCGAGCGGTGGATGAAGGCGAATTCAGGAGAGCGTGCGTTGGCTGCACAGGCGCATTCGTCGTCTCAAGCAGCGCGGCAGAGGTGAGAACATCTATGTGTGCATGCCCATATTTGGGTCTCTTCGATGACGAAACGATCATGCTGAGCGAGCCAACGCCGGCGCATCGTTGTTTTGGAACCAAGCCTGCCACGTCTCCCTCGACCGATCATCAGGCGAACTATTGCTTGAGCGACGCCCACGTCCGCTGTCCGTACTACCTGGCGACGAAGCAAAATGGCGGAAGGCGCATCGAGATTGCGACCAAACGACCGAGACGCCGCGCTGGCGGCGCGTTGATTTTCGCAACCGTTCTGATGATCGCTGCGCTGGCGGCGGGCGCCATGTTCGCCGTCAACGGCTCGTTCGGCATTCTTTTGCCGAGCCCAACGCCGCCCGCCGAAGCGGCCCTGGCCGCCACAGCGACGGCGACCGTCACCGCCACGTCAACGCCCACGGCTGCGCCGTCTCCCACACCCCGGGAGGACGCGCCGACCGCAGCGCCCACCGCAACGCTGCCCGCACTTGTTCTGCCCACGCCGACGCCTGCACTGGTCGCAGTGGCCGACGTGGCGACGCCCTCCGTCGTAACGACAAGCGAAACGCAGCGCATTGTCCTGACGCCGCCCAGCGGCGGCGTGGGTTGGTGGGACAGCTCCGAGGAGGTGCAAGTCGGCCTGAATGACTCTTTCTTATATGCAGGCGTCTTCAGCGACCGTTCGCTGCTCAGCGCAGTTCGCTTCAATCTCGGTCGCATCCCGCGCGGCGCGCCGATCCTGAGCGGCGCGCTGCAGCTGAACGGCCTGTCCGACGAACGCCTCAATCCAGAGGCCGACGGCATCTGGCGCGTGCAATTGATCCCGGAGAATGAGCTTGCCAGCCTGATCGGCGCCAATTTTATGATGGTCTACAGCGCCGCCGCGCCGATCACGCTGCGCGAGCTGCGCACGCAGGACCTGGGACGCGACCGCCTCAACACCTGGACGCTGGAGCCGGAGACGCTGCGCTGGTTGGAGCAGCAGCGTCTCGACGGCGCCGAATCCGTCATCGTGCGCATCACCGCCTCCACCAACGGGACGGGCGACACGTTGTTCGCATGGGACAGTGGCTACGGTCAGAAGACGGGGGGCGTTGCGCCGGCGCTGGTGTTGGAGGTCGGCCCGCCGCCGGCGACTCCACCGCCCTTGCCCACCCTCGAATATCTGGTGGCGACCTTCACTCCGGTTCCGGAGAATGTGTTGACCGCAGTTGCGCTGCAACAGACGGCCACGGCGGTCGCCGCAACCACCGGCACCTACACGCCGGTTCCGCCCTTTGTGACGCCGACGCCCTATCCACAAAATCTGGCTACGGTGCAGGCTGCGGCGCGGCTGGCCGGCCTCCCTGCGGTCGTGGTCGAAACGCCGACGCCGGCCAACGCTGCAACGGCCACCGCCTACGCCGCCTACGCCACCGCCGTAGCGCTGACGACCGGCACTTTCACGCCCGTGCCCACCGAGTACGTGACGCCCTTTGTGGTGCCGCCTTCACCGCCCGCCGAGAATGTGGCGACGGTGGTGGCGCGCATCGTCGCCGCCACGGCTACGGCCAGGGCCGGTGGGCCAACCTTTACGCCGCTGCCCTATAACGCCGTGATCGGCGAATACGTGATCGCCACACCGACGCCGCAGAACGTGGCGACCGCGGCGGCGCTCGCTTTAGCGGCGACCGCAGAAGCGGAGACCTATGGGCCGCCTTCGCCGACGCCGTTCCACTGGATCGTGATTACGCCGACGCCGGTGCCGCTGCCGACCGCCACGCCGACCACGCCGCCGCTGATCCTGGAGCGCGATTTCACGCCGACGCCGCCGCCCACGCCCACCGAGGTGATCCCAGACGCCTTGCCAGACGCCTTTAAGAACCTGATCTTCTTCCAACGCGGCTCCGGACCCGGCGCGCAGATTTGGGTGCTGAATCCGACCACCGGCGAAACCGGCCTGATCACGCGCGATTGGATCTATCCGCTGGCCAGAAAGACCTTGACGCTTTCGCCCGATGGTCAGCAGGAGGTGTTTGTGCGTCGGGATTCCAACGGCGTGGCGCAACTTCACGTTCGCAACATCAATTCCGACCGCTCGCGGCAGATCACATCCTTTGGCCGCGACAGCTACGACCCGGCCTGGTCGCCCACCGGCGAGTGGATCGCCTTCGTCTCCAGCAATCCGGGCAACGACGAGATCTATCGGGTGACGCCGGATGGCAGCATCGTCGAGCGACTGACGTACAACAACTGGGAATGGGACAAACATCCGACCTGGTCGCCCGACGGCCAGCAAATCGTCTTTTTCTCGAACCGGGAAGTGGGGCGCACGCAGCTCTGGATCATGAACGCCGATGGCTCCAATCAGCGCAGGCTGCTCGTCAGCGAGTTCGATGACATGTATCCGGTGTGGACGCGCTAGCGCGTCTGTGGTAAGGTATACAGAGAATGAATCAACGGGAACTTCAGGCTTATTTACGTCCGATTCTGCGATGGTGGTGGTTGATCCTGCTCGCCATGGCGCTGGCGGGGACGTCCGCCTACATTTTTGCGCGCATGCGACCGGATGTCTACATCGCCAGCGGCACGGTCATGGTCGGCACCGCCATTCAAGAGCGCAACCCGGACAGCCAACAGCTCTCCTTAACGCAGGGGCTGGCGCAGACTTACGCCAGAATCATGCAGCGCCCTTCGATCAAGAGGGCGACGATGGAGGCGCTCGGCATGGATTGGCTGCCGCAGTACACGGTGCGCACCGAGTCCCAGTTGATCGAGATCAACGTCACCGACGTCGATCCACAGCGCGCCTACGCCGTAGCCACGGAATTGATCAATCAGCTGATCCTGCTCAGCCCCGGGGGGCAGGAGCGGCAACAACGTGAAATCTTCATCCAGGAACAACTGCGCAAACTAGAGCAGAGCATGCGCGACACAGAGGAGGAGATCGGCCGTCGCCGGGCGGAGCTTTCGGCGGCGCTCAGCGCGCGTCAGATTCGTCAGTTGGAGGATCAGATCGCTGCGCTCGAAGCCAAGATGGCGACGTTGCAGTCCACCTACGTCGGCCTGCTCGCCAACACCGATCAAGGCTCCACCAACACCATCAACATTCTCGACCCGCCGGCGGTGCCCACCCAACCGGTGCCCAATCGATGGTGGCTGCTGGTGGCGGTCGCCGCCATCCTCGGCGCCGGCGTGGCTGTGGCAGGCGCCTACTTGCTTGAATTGCTCGATGATCGGTTGGAAAACGTAGAGCAGATTCAGCGGGCGACGGGGCTGACGACGCTCGGCGTTCTGCCCGAATCCAATATAGACTCGGCGGAACGTCCGCTGATCATGTTGAGCGCACCCCATACGCCCGACGCCGAGGCGTTTCGGGTTTTGCGCACCAATCTGCTCTTCGCGTCCGTCGATCGCGGCTTGGGCGCGCTGGTCGTCACCAGCCCTACGCCCGGAGAAGGCAAATCCTTTGTTGCGTCTAACCTGGCGATCGCCTTTGCGCAGACCGGCCAACGGGTGATTCTGGTGGACGCCGACTTGCGCAAACCGACGATTCATCGCGCCTTTGGGTTGGTGAACAACGTCGGCGTGACCAGCGCGCTGGTCAGCAACCTGGATGGCTTCGCCTCCGCGCTGCAGCAGACCGTCGTGCCGGAGCTGCGCGTGATGACCTCAGGCCCACTGCCGCCCAATCCTTCCGAGTTGCTCAGCTCGCGTCGCATGCAGGAGTTGTTGGAACGTCTGCGCAGCGACTGCGACCTGTTGGTGATCGACAGTCCCCCGGTCACCGTGGTTTCGGACACCGCCGCCCTGGCGAGTCGCACCGATGGCGTGCTGCTCGTCTTCGCCAGGGAGAAGATGAATCGAGACATCGCGCAAAAGACCTTGGGCGCCTTGCGGCAGGTGAACGCATACATGCTGGGTGTGGTGTTGAATCGGGTCACGAGCAGCGAACACGGCTACTACTATTCGTACCACAAGAGCTATCGCGACCGCTACTACAGCGGCTACTATGCTTCGCGACGCCATACGAAAGCGGCTGCGGAGACCGCCGCCGTGGTGTCGCCTCAGCCTGTTTCCCGCGCCTCGATCACGAATGGCGCTCCACTCGAAACCGAGCGCGCCGGCCGGCCGAAATCTGTGAAGTAGCTCCGGCGTAACGATCCATGGCTGCTGGCGCTGACCATTCCTGCGCAGATTTCAAAAAACGCGTTTTGGTGGTCTGCACCGCCAATGTATGTCGATCGCCCTATGTGGCCTCCTTGCTGCAACAGCGAATCAGAGCAGCGGGGTTAGACGATCGAATATGCGTCGAATCGGCGGGCGTGCAGGCGCAGCCCGGCCGTGAGGTCGACCCGACGATCCGGGCGATGTTGGAGGCGCGACAGATCCCGCCGGCGGATCAGTACGCCAAGCCGGTGGTGGAAGACGACCTGCGCAAGGCGGATTTGGTGTTGGTCATGGAGGAGGCGCACCGCCAGTTGCTTTTTTACCGATTGCCCGGGGCTTTATCGAAGATTTTTCTGCTCAGCGAGCTGGCCGGACGCTATCAAGAGATCGACGACCCTCATGGCGCAGGACTTGAGGAGTATCTGTCGATGGCGGCGTTGGTGGATGAACTGCTGGAACAGGGCTGGCCTCAGCTGTTGAAGCGACTGGGGATAGAAACGCACCAGTGAGAATTTATCATCGCTTGGGATCGAATTCGCTACAGCTTTTTCACGGGAGGGGGTGGTGCGATAGAGGTTTTCAGATAGAAAAGCGGCGACTCGTCTGATGCGACAGTAGATTCAACGCAGAGCAACAGAGATGCAAGGGCGCAAAAAAGTGGGAAAGCTTTGTGTGCTCAGCGACGTTTTTTCGTTTACAACGCCCTCCGAGATAGCGTCTGTTTAGAGTGTGCGCAGCTGCGTGGTCGTCTGTGCGCTGAACGCGCCGGCGGATGGCGCCCAGCGGTCTAGCGGTTGCTCCTCCAGCGCCGGCTCCATCTCTACAGTGCGCCGGGTCATCGCCGCCGCTGCCAGGAGGATGACAAATGCACCCGCACTAATCGCAATGAGAATTGCCGCTGTGATCCCAATCAACATGCCTCACCTTTTCCTCTTCTGACGATTCCGTCTTCTGATGATTCCGTCCGCTCCGGTGATTCACCTGTCTCCACATGCTCTGCTGAGGTGAACAACTTTTCCTCGCGTCTTTGCGCTTTGACTTTAGCATGACAAAAAGGCGTCCGTTTATCCACTGTCAAAAGACCTATTTTACATAGTAAGCTTTTTTAGATTCGTGGCTGTAAGATTGATTTAAAGCGTCGAAATTCATAGGGAGCTCTGCTTTCATCCTGCAGGCGACGGTCTCTTGGTTTCGACGTGCATTCACTTTAAGCAAAATCACCGCGCATTGCTCAACGCCTGTCCTACGGATGCAATTTTTTTGGGGTGTGTTTAGTTGATGAGCAACGGTCGAGACGTCTCCATTGGTCAATCCACCACGAAACGTTGGGCAAATGTCTGGACATCGTCGTTTTCAGAATTTTCTGTTCTTATGGGCACTTGTCAGCCAAGTGTAAGCTCCAGCGTGAGAAATAGCTGGTAGGATACCTTCAGAAAGGAATCAGCCTCTCAATCAGCATAAAAGCGCAGAGGCGTCACGACGATATTGTGATTCATGGCTCGCATGAACGTTCCCGGCGACGCCGGACAAGGACTGTCTCTCTATATTCATAGACAGGCGAGCAGCCTGAAAAAATACATCGTCGAGCAAACGATTCTGTCGTTGTTTGGGTGGATTCCTACGGTGATCGGTATTGGGCTGCGCGCGCTGGCCTACCGCCTGATTCTGCGGATGGAGGGAGTCGCCGCCATTGAAAGCGGCGTGCGCATCCGTTTCGCCGACAATGTTGCGCTCGGCCGCAACGTCTATATCGATCAGGGCGTTTATCTGCACGCCTGCCCCAGGGGCATCCGGATCGGCGACAACAGTTTCGTGATGCATGGCTCGGTGCTGCACGTTTACAATTTTCGCGATTTACCTCACGCCTTCATCCACATCGGCGCCAACAGCCTGATCGGGGAATTGAACGTTCTTCGGGGGCAAGGGGGGATCACGATTGGCGACCGCGTCTACACTGCGCCGATGGTGCAGATGCTGGCCGTCAACCATGTCTTCGATGACCCGACGCGGCCCATGGTCGAGCAAGGCATTACGGCCGAAGGCATTGTTGTTGAAGATGATGTTTGGATTGGCGCTGGCGCCATTATAACGGATGGTGTGCGCATCTGTAAAGGGGCTGTCGTCGCAGCAGGCGCCGTTGTGACGCAGGATGTGCCCCCCTACACCGTGGTGGGCGGCGTTCCGGCGAAGGCGCTGCGCAAGATCGATGGGACGCAGCGACGCGATCCTTCGAAGCAAGTTTATTTGTAGTGGGAGCTTTCCCGCGTCAGAGCAGGCCGTCATGGGCGGTTGAATGGAAGGAGAGCAAGTGTATGGCGACGTTTTCGGTGGTGATTCCGGCCTACAACGAGGAAGACGGCATCGGTGAAATTATGCAGCGCGTGCTGGCGACGCGCGAGAAGCTGCGCGAGGTCGGGTTTGACGAGCTGGAGCTGATCGTAGTCGATGATGGGTCGAAAGATCGCACGGCGGAGCTGGTGCGCGCCCAGCCTGGCGCCATCCTGGTGCAGCATGCGCGCAACAGCGGCTATGGCGCAGCCCTGAAAACCGGTTTCGCCGCCGCTTCCGGCGAGTGGATCGGCTTTTTGGACGCCGACGGCACCTATCCGCCGGAGTATTTCCCAGCGCTGTTGCAGGCGGCGCAGCAACAGCGCGCCGACCTGGTGATCGGCTCGCGCATGGCCGGCGCAGAGAGTCAGATGCCGTTGATGCGCCGCATCGGCAATCTCATCTTCGCCCGGCTTGTCAACCTTATCAGCGCATCCAACATCACCGATTCCGCCAGCGGGATGCGCGTCTTCAAAAAGTCGATCCTTTCGCAGCTCTATCCGCTGCCGGATGGCTTGAACTTGACGCCTGTCATGAGCACGCGCGCCTTGCATGAAAATCTGAAGATGGTCGAAGCGCCGATTCCCTACAGCGAACGCATCGGCCGCTCCAAACTGAGCGTGGTGCGCGATGGCATGCGCTTTGGGCAATCGATCGTGTGGACGGCGCTCAATTACAACCCGGCGCGGCCTTTCGGGCTGATCGGCATGGTCAGCTTTGCAATTGCGGCGTTGATTGGGCTGGGGTTGATCTGGGTGCGCTTGCAAGGTGTGCAGACGGTCAGCCCGCTGGGCGCCTTCGCCCTCTTCTCGGCGCTGGTGCTCGCCGTAGGCGGCGTGATGCTGATCGCGCTGGGGTTCAGCTTCAACTATTTCGTCGCCCTGTTTCACAAAACGCCGGTGCGCCAGGGGCTATGGGGCAAACCGCTCTTCAATGTGCGTTGGGAGCACCACTTTGGCTGGGCGGGATTGGTCGTTCTGCTGATCGGCATTGGCTTCGCCATCGGCAGCCTGACGGCGGCGTTGATGGGCGCAACGTTGATGCAGCTCTGGCTGTACTTCCTGAGCAGCGCGGTCTTCAGCCTGATGGGGCTGCAACTGCTCGTCGCCTGGCTGCAGATGCAGACGCTGGAGGCGTTGCGCATCCGCGAGGACCTGGCCGCCAGCGATCTGCTGGGCAAGGAGACCATGAAGCCCGTCGCAGCGGGGCCGGTGTCGGTGCGCAGCGAACGTCTCCAACCACAGCCATGAGGCTATCGATTGCGTGGCGTCTTCCAGGCAGCTTTGGCGCTTCCTGGAAGACAATTGTTTTTCATGGAGGAACCTGAATGACTGCCCATTTCACCCAGCACGATGTCAACGGCAAACAGCCGAACATCGAGCTTTCGGAGGACATTCGCGAAAATCTGGGCACGCGGCGCATCCCGCCGCTGCGCCCTTCTCAATTCCCAGACGCCGGCGCCAGCGTGCAGACGCTGACCTCATCGACGCGGCCGCCCGGATCGGTCGATGTGCTGCTCGTCAACCCGCCGACGCCCGACGGCGCCATCTGGATTCGCAGCCAGCATCGCGTGGGGCGGCGCTCGCGCGAGAACATGATCTGGCCGCAGGTCAGCCTGGCGCAAATGGCGGCGATTCTGGCGCCTGATTATAAAGTGGAAATCATCGACGCCAACGCGCTGCGCATGGGGTGGAAAGAATTCGAGAAGCGGTTGGATCAGCTGCGCCCCAAGTATTACATGACGCAAGTGACCGCCCCCACGCTGCGCAACGACATGTATGGCGTCTTTCTGGCCAAGTCGCTGGGCGCCAAGACCATCGCCTTCGGCACCCATGTGACGCCGATGACGCTGGAGACGATGCAGCCTTTCCCGGCGCTGGATTTCGTGCTGCGCGGGGAGCCGGAGATGACGCTGCGCGAGCTGATCGACGCGTTTGAGGGCAAGAAGCCCTCCAACCCGCGCGTGGCGAAAATGTTGGCGGAGACCAGCATGCCGCAGCGACGGCGCATCGGCTCCCAAGAGGTCGTGGACGAGTTTCCGGTCAAGGAGAGCGACAACCCCTGCGCCCGCATCCTGGGGCTGGCGTGGCGCAACGGGAACGAGATTGTCATCAACCCCGATCGCCCGTTTATCCCGAATCTGGACGATCTGCCCATCCCGCTGCACGAGATGCTGCCGCTCGACAAGCAGCGCATGCCGATGATCAAAGGGCCGTTCACCTTCATCGTCACCAGCCGCGGCTGTCCGGCCGGCTGCAAATACTGCATTAAGCATGTGAGCTATCAGAACTCGGTGCGCGTGCGCTCGGCGGAGAACATCGTTGAGGAGTTGGAGTATCTCAACCGGCTGGGCATCACCAACATCCACATGTACGCCGATCTCTTCACGGTCAATCGCGACCACGTGGTCAGCCTTTGCAACCTCATCCTCGAGCGCGGCCTCAAAATTCGCTGGACGTGCAACAGCCGCGTCGATTACGTGGATGAGGAGATGCTGACCCTGATGGGCAAGGCCGGCTGCTGGCTCATCTCCTGGGGCATCGAGAGCGCCAACGAGATGATCTTGAAGCGAGCGCGCAAGGGATATAAGAAAGAACAGGCCTTCAAGGCGTTGAAGTGGGCGAAGGCCGCCGGCATCAAAAATTGGGGATACTTCATCATCGGCCTTCCGGGGGAGACAGAGGAGACGATCCAGGAGACCATCGCCTACTCCAAAGCGCTGCCGCTCGACATCGCCCTCTTCCACATCGCTGCGCCCTATCCCGGCACGCCGTTCTTCTACGAGGTGGTCGAAAACAACTGGTTCCGCCCCGGCACCAAGTGGGAGGAGGTCGATATGGATCAATCGACCGTGCTCGATTACGAGAATCTCACGGCGGAGCAGCTGGAATACTGGCAGAAGCGCGCCACGCGCGAATGGTCGCTGCGCCCTGGCCCGATTCTGACTTTCCTGAAAGGGCTGAATACATGGGAAGGCGCCAAGAGCGCTGTGAACGTCGGATGGCAGATGTTGCAGTTCTCGAAGACGTAAGCAGACCCAGTCACCTGCGCCGCCGCGCGGAGACGGAGAAAAGGGGTGGTCAGACGACCACCCTTTTCTGTTGCATTGAGATTATGTCGCCTCCCAAGCCTCGTCGGAGGTTTGTCCAGAGAAGAGCGTCACCGGCTGTCAGCACATTGTAAGTTATGGAGGGTTGTGCGGGTGCTATAATTTTTCCAGATTTGCCAGGGATGTTGGCCGAAACCGTCTGTAGAAGTTCGTGTAAACATACAGACGCATCGCAAAGGCGGATTCAGCGCATGGCTTCACGAGTCGATGCAAAAAGAGCAGGTGAGCAAGGCGGAAGTTTCGCTCCCGAGGCTTTCGTAAGGTTGCAGAGCGCTATTTTAGGGGCGAGTTACGGCTTCATTCTGAGTCTGTTTGCGGCGACGGTGGTCGCAGTTTGGGTCGCATACGACGAAGGCAGAGCGATCGAGCGCTTTTTCTTTTTACTGGGTGGTTTTGTGGCTGTATTGGCGGCGCCGCTGCTGGGCAAATATTGTTCGACGCAAATGATCGTCCGAATTCTGGGAGGAGCGGCCGCGCTAATGGGGGCGTTCGTCTCTGCGATTTATCTGGCCCAGTTTGTGGGTGCAGGGGGCCGTGCATGGAACATGGCGGCGACATGGCCGCCGACTCCCAATCCCAATCTGATCGCTCAACTGTTGGCGATGACTGTCCCCGTGCTGGGAGCTGTATTGTGGATTGCATGGACGCGAAAACGCAGAGGGGCCGCTTTGCTGGTCGGCGGGTTGCTTGCGTTGAGTTTGACGGCGCTGGCGTTGACCGGCTCGCGGGGGGCGTTTCTGGGGCTGGGCGCCGCCGGCGCGGCGGTGGGCTATGGCTGGCTGCGCGGAGCGCTGAAGCGTCGTTTTCAGAGCAGGTGGCTTTGGCTGCTCGATGGCGCCGCATTGTTGGGCGCGGCCGGCGCTGCGTTGGTTTATCTCGCCGTCATCGCTTCGTCAAGGCTGGATGCGCAACTGGGCATTCAGGATGCATCGGCGCTCAGCCGATTGGACCTCTGGCGCAATTCGCTGCCGTTGATCGCCGATTACTACTTCACCGGCAGCGGCCTGGGCGCAGCCGTGATGGTCTATGCGACGTATGCGTATCTGGTCCATGTGCCTTACCTCTATCACGCCCACAATTTTTATCTGCATCTGGCCCTCGAACAAGGGGTGGTGGCGTTGTTTGCATGGTTGGGCCTCATCGCAACGACGGTGACCTACGCTGTCGCCGCCTTACGCATCGCCGAGCGCGCCACTCGCATTTTTCTGATCGGGGGGCTGGCGGGGCTGGGCGCCTTTCTGGTGCATAGTCTGTTCGAGGCGGAGCTGTTTTATAGCTCGCTGGCTGCATTTGTCTTTTTCACGCCCGCGCTTCTGCTTTGGAGCGCTTCCACGGCCTACGAGGCGGCCATGGAAGGCGTTCAGCCTGTGCTGTTTTCGAGCGCGCCGATCGGGGGTGGACTGGTCTTTGGCCTCGCGACGCCGTTTCTGCTGGCGACGCTGATGTCGGGTGGCGCCGCCCGTTGGGAAGCCAATCTCGGCGCCGTGCTGCAAACGCGAGTCGAGTTGGGGACATATCAGCGCCCACCCTGGTCGTTTCAGGACGAGGTGCGGCGCCAGCTTCGCGCAGAGCTGACGCCGGCGGAGCTCCATTTTGAAGCGGCGTTGGCGCTCGATCCCTGGCAGCCCACGGCGCGCCGTCGGCTTGGGGCCATTGCATTGGCGCAGGGAGCGTTCGATCTGGCCAAAGCGCATTTGCTCGCCGCCTATGCTTCCGCGCCCCATGACCGGGCGACGCGCCAGATGCTGGGGGAAATTTACGCGCTGGAAGGCGACGTCGACGCCGCAGTGCGAATGTGGCAGGGGCTG
This sequence comes from uncultured Caldilinea sp., assembly GCF_937128415.1. GTDB lineage: Bacteria > Chloroflexota > Anaerolineae > Caldilineales > Caldilineaceae > Caldilinea. Next base: position 16,565 of record NZ_CAKZMJ010000064.1, on the reverse strand, counting down.
GATTTCAGCCAGGGGCAACTGATGGTGCGTGAATGGTGGTATCAGGCGTTGGGCAAGCCTGAGCAAGTGGAAAGGTTGAACGATGCAATCCGCGCCTATCAACGGCTCCGGTGAGCCACAGGCCGCAGCAGACTTTTTCGTGCATCCGACCGCCGATGTCTCGCCGCGAGCGCACATCGGCAAGGGCACGCGCATCTGGAACCGCGCGCAGGTGCGCGAAGGAGCCGTGCTGGGCGAGCAGTGCAACGTCGGCAAAGATGTGTACATCGACTTCGACGTGCACATCGGAAACCGCGTCAAGATTCAGAACAGCGCGTTGATCTACCACGGCGCAGTCATCGAGGATGGCGTCTTTATCGGTCCGCAGGCGTGCCTGACCAACGATCGCTATCCGCGCGCTATCAATCCCGACGGTTCTCTCAAGGGCGCCGACGATTGGGAGGTGGGGCGGACGGTGGTGCGCTACGGCGCCTCGATCGGCGCAGGCGCCATCATCGTGACGGGCGTGGAGATCGGACGTTTTGCGATGGTGGGCGCCGGCGCCGTGGTGACGCACGATGTGCCGGCCTATGGCTTGGTTTTAGGCGCGCCGGCGCGGTTGGTGGGCTATGTGTGCGCCTGCGGCGCTCGGCTGGAGATCGACGACCATGGCCGCGGGCGCTGCCCCCGCTGCCAGAGGGAGATCGAGATCGGGGCGGCGGAAAGGGAAACAGAGACAAGATGATCCCGATTGCAAAACCGTTGATCGGCGAAGAGGAGAAGGCCGCCGTCCTGGAAGTGTTAGGCTCCGGCCAGCTGGCGCAGGGGCGCCGCGTGCGCGAGTTCGAGGAGTGCTTCGCCGCCTGGGTCGGCGCGCGCTACGCCGTGGCCGTCAGCTCCGGCACCACGGCGTTGCATGTGGCGCTGCTTGCGCATGGCGTCGGCCCTGGCGACGAGGTGATCACCACGCCGTTCAGCTTCATCGCTTCGGCCAATTGCATCGTGTACGCCGGCGCAACGCCCCGTTTCGCCGACATCGAGCCGGAGCACTACACGATCGATCCGGCCGCCATTGAAGCGCAGATCACCCCGCGCACGCGGGCGATCCTCCCGGTGCACCTGTTCGGCCAACCCTGCGACATGGACGCCATCGCTGCGATTGCCGAACGCTATGGCCTGACCATCATCGAGGACGCCTGCCAGGCGCACGGCGCGCAGCTCAACGGCCGGCCGATGGGCTCCTGGGGAACAGCCTGCTATTCCTTCTACCCGACCAAAAACATGACCACGGGCGAAGGAGGCATGATCACGACCGACGACCCGGCGCTGGCGGAGCGCATGCGCATGATCCGCGAGCACGGCATGCGTCAGCGCTACGTGCACGAGACGCTGGGCTACAACTTCCGTATGACCGACATGCAGGCCGCCATCGGGCTGGTGCAATTGAGGCGGGTGGACGGCTGGAACGAGCAACGTCGACGCAACGCCGCCTTGCTGACGGCGCTGCTCGCCGACGCCCCCGGCGTGGAGACGCCCAAGGTGCGCCCAGGCGCTTTGCATGTCTTTCATCAATACACGGTGGCGGTGGAGTCTCGCGGCCGGGTGATCGCTGCACTGACCGAGCGGGGCGTCGGCTACGGCATTTACTATCCGATCCCGATCCACCGACAGCAGGTGTATCAAGCGCGCGGCTACAGCGATGCGCTGCCGGTCGCCGAGGCGGCGAGCGCACGCGTGCTCTCTTTGCCGGTGCATCCCGCGTTGACGGAAGCGGACGTGAAGGCGGTGGCCGACGCCGTGATTGCGGCGACGCGAGAGCCTGTTTTGACATAGGAGGGAAAGATGGAACGAACGCGAATTGGCCTGCTGGGCGCCGGGCGCATGGGGCGCAACCATGCGCGCGTCTTTTCGACGCTGCGCTACGCCGACCTGGTGGGCGTTTACGATCCTGCGACCGATGCGGCGCGCAGCGTCGCAGCGCAGTACGACGTCGCCGCCTTCGAGAGCCTCGACGCCCTGTTGGAGCAGGTGGACGCCGTCAGCATCGCCACGCCGACGCCGACCCATTTTGAACTGGTGAAGACATGCCTGGAGCGCGGGCTGGACGTGTTCGTCGAAAAGCCGTTCACCGAGACCTGGATGCAGGCCCAGGCGCTGACAAAGCTTGTGGAAGAGACGGGGCGCATCGTGCAGGTGGGGCATATCGAGCGCTTCAACCCGGCCTACGGTGAGCTGAAACATGTGCTCGACAACATGTCGCCCCTGGTCGTCAACTTCCGACGGCTCAGTTCCTATGTGGGCAGCAACACCGATGTGGACGTCGTGCTCGACCTGATGGTGCACGATCTGGACCTGGCGCTCGATCTGGCGGGCGCAGACCCGATCCAGATCGAGGCCGACGGCTTCACCGTCTTCAGCGGCGCCATCGACTACGCCAGCGTCACCCTGCGCTTCGCCCGCTGGCCGCTGCTCACGTTGACTGCGTCGCGCGTTACGGAGCAGAAAGTGCGCGCCATCGACGTCACCGCACTGGAGGCGTATATCGAGGGCGACCTGCTCAACAAGTCGATCCAGGTGCACTATCGCACCGTCGGCGAATACATTCATCACAACCACGGCGGCGTCAAGTATCGACAGGAGAGCGTCGTGGAGCGCATCCATGTGCCGATCGCCGAGCCGCTGCATGCAGAGTTGGACCATTTTGTCCATTGCGTGCGTACGCGCCAACAGCCGCGCGTCACCGCCGAACATGGGCTGCGCACGTTGCGCCTGGCCGAGACGATTCGGGAACAGATTCGGCAGCGGATGTTAGACGCCCGCTTTGCGTATGGCCGCACTGCGGCCGCGGCGCCCAACGTTGCGAGCGCAGTGATTGCATAGTAGGGATTGCATAGTGGAAAGGACATTGAACGCCGTGTTGCTTTCGATCGTCATACCCTGTTACAACGAGGCGGACAACGTAGACAAGCTGTTGACCGAATTTTTACCGGTGGCCCAGGGGTTGATGGGGACGGCGCTGCCAACCGGCGAGACGGTCAAAGGGGTGGAAGTGATCTTCGTCGACGACGGCAGCAAAGACGGCACCTACGCCGCCCTGACGGCTGCGTTTGGCGGGGTCGATGCGCCGGGCGTCGCCTTTCGCTTTGAGCGGCATGAGGTCAACCGGGGGCTGGGCGCTGCGCTGCGCACCGGCTTTGCAGCTGCGGCGGGCGAGGTGATCGTCACCACCGACAGCGACGGCACCTATCGGTTCGAGACGATCCCGGCGCTGCTCGCCCATCTGAAGCCGGGCGTGAGCATTGTTACGGCGTCGCCCTACGCGCCCGGCGGCGCCATCGCCAACGTGCCCGGCTATCGCATCGTTTTGAGCAAAGGCTCGTCGCTGCTCTATCGGCTGCTGGTGGATCCGCACATCCACACCTACACGGCGCTCTTCCGCGCCTATCGCCGCGAGGTGATCACACGCATTCCGTTTGAATCGAACGGCTTTTTGGCCGGAACGGAGCTGATGGTCAACGCCATGCTGGCCGGTTACAAGGTGGCCGAGTATCCGACGACGCTCTACTCGCGCGCTTTCGGCGCCTCCAAGGCGAAAATTTTGCGCACGATTCGGGCGCATTTAGCATTTCAGGGCAACGTGCTGCTGCGTCGGCTGCGGCTGGCGCCGGCGGTGCAACCGCTTGCGGCGGGCGACAGACGGGAGCTCGCCGTCCATTGAAGAGGAAATCGGGGACAATCATGGAGACGACATCATCAGAGATGCTCAGCGGGAGAAGACAGATCATGACAATCGCCATCGGCTACATTCTGGTCAGCGTGATCGCAGGGGCGATCGGTCAAATTACGTTGAAGTATGGCATGAGCCTCACCGGCCAGATCACGCTCAGCCTGCACGACATCGGACCGACGCTTTGGAAGATTTTCACCAACCCCTTCATCATCGGCGGGTTGACGCTGTACGTCTGCGGCACGGTCTTTTGGCTGGCTGCACTTTCCCGCGTCGATCTGAGCTTCGCCTATCCGTTCGCCAGCCTCAGCTATGTGGTGATGTTGACGGCCTCCTGGCTGCTGTTCAACGAGAACATCACGCCGTTGCGTCTGGCGGGCACGTTGGTGGTGATGCTGGGCGTCTTTCTGATTTCACGCAGCGGATCGTAAGATGAAATTTGTTTCCGTCGTCGGCGCGCGGCCGGAGTTCATCCAGGCGGCGCCGGTCAGTTGGGCGTTGCGCAAAACGCACACCGAAATTTTAGTGCACACCGGCCAGCATTACGACTACGCCATGTCGCAGGCGTTTTTCGACGAGCTGGGCGTGCCAGCGCCGGATTATAACCTGGAGGCCGGCTCCGGCACGCACGCCCGCCAGACGGCGGCCATGTTGGTGGGCATGGAGGAGGTGTTGCTCAAGGAGAAGCCCGATGCGGTCATCGTGCGCGGGGACACCAACTCCACGGTGGCGGGCGCGTTGGCGGCGAGCAAGCTGGGCATTCCGGTCGTACACATCGAGGCGGGCGAACGCAGCTTCGTGCGCACGATGCCGGAGGAGATCAACCGCATCATCGCCGACCATCTGGCCAGCCTCTGCTTCTGCGTGAGCAGCAAGTCCGCCGCCAACCTGGCGCGCGAGGGCATCGTGGAAGGGGTGCACATCACCGGCGACGTCATGCTCGACGCGTCGTTGCACCATCGCGCGCTTGCGCGTGAAAAGTCCAACGTCCTCGAACGTTTGCGGCTCGAACCGGGCCGCTATGCCCTGGTGACCGTGCATCGCGCCCACAACACCGACGACCCGCAGCGGCTGCGCAGCATCGTCGAGGCGCTCAACGCAGTCGGCGAACGGATCGTCTTCCCGGTGCATCCGCGCACGCGTAAAGCGTTGCAGGCCATCGACGCCCGCTTTGCGCCGCATGTGTTGCTTACGGAGCCGGCCAGCTATTACGACATGATGGTGCTCGAAGAAAACGCCCGCCTGATCGCCACTGACTCCGGCGGCGTGCAGCGCGAGGCGTATTACTTCGCCAAACCCTGCCTCACCCTGCGCGAAGAGACCGAATGGACCGAGACGGTGGAGGTGGGTTGGAACCTCCTCGTCGGCGCCGATTGCCGTAAGATTGTTGCAGCCTGGCGCACCTTTCAGCCGCCCGCCGAGCATCCGCCCGTGCTCGGCGATGGGACTGCGGCGGAGCAGATCGCAGAAATCCTGGGAAAACAAGGCTGAGCGCCAGCCTGGGATGCGCTTGATGGGATGGTGTGTTCCGTGTTGCGTCACACAATGGTGCGCTGCGCGGAACACGCACCACGCGACAAACCGAACAGGCGCCGTCCCTGGAAAGAGCAAGATGTCTGGAGGAACGTTGAAGATTGCCATTGTCGGCGGCGGGATCATGGGGATCACGCTCGCCTACTACCTGAGCAAAGAGGGCGTCGCCGTCGACGTCTTCGAGGCGTCGTCCACCCTCGGCGGATTGGCGGGGCCGTTGACCTTGCCCGACGGGGTGAAGGTCGATCGCTTTTATCACGCCATCCTATCGAGCGATGCGCATCTGCACGCGTTGTGCACGGAGCTGGGCGTCGCCGATCAGCTCCGCTTTCGGGAGACGCGCACCGGCTTCTATCATAACGGCGCCCTCTATTCGATGAACAACATCATCGAGTTTCTGCGCTTCCCCCCTCTCGGCTGGATCGATCGCTTTCGCCTGGGCTTGACTGTGCTGGCGGCGCAGCGCATTCAAGACTGGCGGGAGCTGGAGGGCGTCAGCGTCGAAGAGTGGTTGATCCGGCTCAGCGGAAAAAACACTTATCAAAACATCTGGCGTCCGATGTTGGCCGCCAAGTTTGACGGCGATTTTCGCAACGTGCCCGCCACGTGGATCTGGTCGCGGCTGGTGCGCGTCAAGTCGACGCGACAGGGCGCCAGCCAGAAGGAGATGGCCGGTCACCTCATCGGCGGCTACATCACGCTGATTCAAGCGATGGCGCGGCGCATCGAAGCCAACGGCGGGCGCATTCACCTTTCGACGCCTGTGCAGGAAGTTTGCATCGAAGGAGACGCTGCGCCGCGCGCGACCGGCGTGCGTCTGACGGGTGGCGTCCATCGCTGCGATGGCGTGGTGGTCACTTCCCAGGTTCCCATCTTCCGACGTCTGATCCCCTCTGCGCCGCAGGAATATCATGACTTTCTTGCGCAGACCGAGTATCTAGGCATCGTCTGCCCGCTGCTCGTGTTGGATCGGCCGCTGACCGGCTACTGGACGCTCAACATTACAGACCCGCGCATTCCTTTCACCGGCGTGATCGAGACGACTTCGTATATTGATCCTGCATACGTGGGTGGCCATCATCTCGTCTATCTGCCCAAGTACACCGCGCCCAACAGCCCTCTTATTCGTCTATCGGATGAAGAGATCAAAGCGATGTGGATGGAGCACCTGCGCGTGATGTTCCCACAATTTGATCCGGCCTCGGTGCGCTATTTCCTGGTGCACCGCGAGCGCTACGTCGAACCGTTGCATGGCTTGAACTCCGTGCACCTCATCCCGCAGGTGGAGACGCCGGTGGAGCGACTGTTTCTGGTGACGACCGCGCAGATCTACCCTGCGCTGACCAACGGCGAATCGGTGAGCCGTCACGGACATGCGGCCGCAGAAGTCGTCCAACATCGGCTGCTTCAACAGTCAGCCCAGGCGTTCGCCTGAGTCGGCTGACGAGTGCGCAAGGGGAATTGCCATGATGACTTCAACCACGTCGCAGCCTGGCCAGGAGGTCGAGCGGATCGGTGTGTGGGCGAAGCGACTCGCCGTCGCCGTCGCTGCGCTCTTGATCCTCTTCCTGTTTTTCTACAACCTGACCGATTATCCTAAGACCTGGTTCGACGAAGGCTCGCACCTGCACGTGCCCAAGGCGCTGGTGACGATGGGCGTCTACGCCGACTACAGCAGCGAAGGGCTTCGCCACTATGGGCCAACCATCGGCGTAGGACCGACGGTGATGTTGCCGATTGCGGCTGCGTTTCATTTCTTCGGCATTGGCCTGTTGCAGGCGCGGCTGGTGATGGTGCTCTACCTGGCGGCGGCGACGCTGTGGATGTTTCTGTTGGCGCGTCACCTGCTCGGCCTGCGCAGCGCGTTGGTCGCCACTGCATTATTATTGGCCACGCCCGCCATCGGCATGGTCGAGTACGGTCGCCAGGTGCTGGGCGAAGCGCCGGGACTTGCCTTCATGGCGGCCGGTTTTCTCCTATGGTTCACGCGCTGGCGGCGCAGCCGCTGGTGGGAGCTGACGTCCGTCGGCGCGCTGCTGGGGCTGAGCGTCGTCACCAAGTACCAATATTTGCTGGTGTTGGGCGCCACTTTGCTGGTCGCCTGGGGGCTGAATTGGCTCTTTTTCAAGCTGCCGCAGCGCATCTTTCTGATCCCGGGCATTGTCACTGCTTTAATTTTTGGGGCGTGGCAGTTGTTCACGCTGGTCTACCTGGGGCCGGCCACGATCGGCGAAAACCTGGCGATGCTGCGCGAGTTCACCGCCGGCGCGGCCGCCGTCTTCTCGCCGACGCTGATGATGCGCGCGCTCGGCGAGCTCTTCAGCGCCAAGAGCTTTCTGTGGACGCTCTTCCCCGCCTTGCTCTACGCCGGCTACGCGTTGCTGCGCCCACCGGGCAAGGTCAATCTGTCTCAGGAGCAACGCCAGCAACTGGCGATCCTCTATCTGCTTACGCTTATCAACCTGAGCTGGTATGTGGTGGCGTCGGTGAGCTGGCTGCGCTATGCCTTCGTGGGCCTGGCTTTCTCCGCCTTCTTTGTGGCGTGGATGTTTCGAGACCTGACGGCGAATTTCAGCCCGATACGCTTATGGCAGGCTGCGCAACGGGGGCGACGAGCGGTCGGCTACGGCGGGCTGGCGGCCTTGCTCTGGCTGGTCGTGATGATTGCAGCGCCGGCGGCGCGGCTGACCTGGACGATCGCTTCTGCACCGCCGGATGATTCAGCGCAGATGGCGGCGGTGATGAACCGGCAGGTTCCACTCGACGCGCTGGTCGAGACCTGGGAGCCGCAGATGGGCTTTTTGACCGACCATCGTTATCACTACCCGCCGCAGTTGCTGCTCAACCGCGCCGTGCGCCAGGTGTGGCTGGGCGAAACGCCCGTCGCCGAACTGTACGATTTCACCGAGCTGGCGCCGGACTTTGTGCTCATCGGCGAGTTCGGTCGGTGGGTGAACGTTTACCCGGTGGAGCGGCTGCAGGAGGCCGGCTATGAACGGGTCGAGGCGTTGGGGCAATTCGAGCTGTATCGCCGCCGCACCCCATGACGGGATGCAGCGATTGGTCGAAGGTCACGCCGTCGGCGGCGCGTCGGGCGCCTGCAAGAGAAACCACACACAGCGGCAATCATTTTTTACGCAGAGAAAACATTGACGCAAAGGATATTTATGCAGAGCACAACGGTGAATTTGAATCGAAGCGAAGTAGTGAACGTCATCCTCTCCGCCTTGCGCGATGTGCTGGAAAGCCAGGGCGTGGCGGAATTGCCTGCGCTGGATGAAACCACGCGGCTGATCGGACGCTCGGCGGCGCTCGACTCGATGGGGCTGGTGACCTTGATCGTCGAGGTGGAGCAGCGGCTGGAGGAGGCCTTTGACCTTGTCGTCGTCCTGGCGGACGACCGCGCTATGTCGCAGACGCGCAGCCCCTTCCTCTCGGTGGCGACGCTGGCCGACTATGTGATGCAGCTGGCGGCGGAGCAAGGGTGATGGAAGGCTCTGTGGTGTTGGTCACTGGCGCGCGCAAAGGCATCGGCCGTTTTCTGGCGGAGCATTACGTCCGCCGCGGCGCACAGGTGGTTGGCTGCAGTCGCAGCGAGCCGGATTGGACGCTGGAGCGCTACCGACACTTCTGCGTCGACGTCACCGACGAGGCGGGTGTGCGCAAGATGATGGCGGCGATCGGCAAGGAGTTCGGCCGGCTCGACGTGCTGATCAACAACGCCGGCATTGCGTCGATGAACCATGTGCTGCTGACGCCGGCCGCCACCGCCGAGCGCATCTTCGCCACCAACATGCAGGGCGTCTTTTTGCTCTGCCGAGAGGCGGTGAAGCTGATGCAGCGTCGCCGCTACGGTCGCATCGTCAACATCAGTACGGTGGCCGTGCCGCTGCGGCTGGAGGGCGAGGCGCTCTATGCCGCCTCGAAGAGCGCCGTGGTCACCTTCACGCAGATTCTGGCGCGCGAGGTGGCGGCCTATGGCGTCACCGCCAACGTCGTGGCGCCGACGCCGATCGAGACCGATCTGATCCGCAATGTGCCGAAGGAAAAGATCGACGCCATCATCGAGCGGCTCGCCATCAAACGGCTGGGGCGCTTTGAAGATGTGGCGAACGTGATCGACTTCTTTGTTCGACCGGAGAGCGACTACATCACCGGTCAGGTGATTACACTGGGGGGTGTGGGGTGAGGCGATTTTGGATGTATGCAGGCGTGGCGTTAATTTCGGCCAGCGTGTTGGCGTTGCAGGTGATCTTCACCCGCATCTTTTCCATCATGATCTGGCATCACTTCACCTATCTGGTGGTGGGGGTGGCGCTGTTGGGCGGCGGCGCGGCGGGCGTCTTCCTGGCCGTGCGGCAGTGGCGACATGAAGTGATTCGGGCGCGGTTGGGGCCGTTGGCGCTGGCCTTCAGCCTGAGCATCCTGGCTATGCTGGCGATCGTTTCCTTTGTGCAGTTCGATCCTTTGCGCATAGAAGACTTGCCGCGCACGCTGGCGGGGCTGGCGATCTATTTCGCAGGGCTGTTCACAACCTTCACCCTGGGCGGCCTGGTGATCGCCGGCGCGTTCAGCGTGTGGTCCTATCACGCGCATCGCCTGTACTTCGCCGATCTGCTGGGCGCGGGCGTCAGCACGCTCGGCGTGATCTGGGTGGTTCATTTTTTGAGCGCGCCGAGCGCCATCCTGCTGACGGCTCTGCTGGCGGCTGCGGCGGCGTTGCTCTTCGACGTGGATAGGCGGTGGCGCATCGCAACCGGCCTTGCTGCGGCGGCGCAGGCGACGTTGCTGATCGCTACGCTGGTTCAACCGATCTACCTGCCCGTGCCCGAATCCAAACCTTTGCATTGGGCGTTGCAAGTCAGCGGCGCCGAGCGACCGGAATACACGCGCTGGAATCCGGTGGCGCGCGTGGACGTCACGCGCGCGGTCGAAGTGACCGAGCCGATGATCGTGGGCGGCGTGAGTCAACGGGGCCTTGTTCACCAGCCGGAGGGTGCAACCTATCGGCTTCACTTCGTTACATTGGACGGCACCTCGATGACGGGGCTTTTTGCGTATGACGGCGACCTGGCGAAATTCAATTTCCTGCGCCACGCCATCATCAGCGCACCCTACCTGCTGAGCGAGCCTCAACCCTCGACCTTGCTGGTGGGCGTCGGCGGCGGCATCGACATTCTGCTGGCGAAGCTCCACAACGCGCGGCGCATCGTGGCGATCGACCTCAATTCGGATGTCGTCGATCTGGTGGTGAATCGCTACGCCGCCTTCACAGGCAACCTGGCCTCCGGTGAGACAGAGGTGTTGACCGCCGAAGGGCGCAGCTTCCTCACCCGCACAAACGAGCGTTTCGACGTGATCCAGGGCATCGGGCTGGACAACATCGCTGCGCTCAACACGGGCGCTTATGTGCTTTCCGAGTCCTATCTCTATACGGTCGAGGCCTTCGAGCTGGCCTTGAAGCGATTGACGCCCAATGGCGTTTTCTCCTGGACGCGTGCGGCCACCGACCCGCCGATCGAGACCCTACGGCTGACCGGGCTGGCGGCGGAGGCGTTGCGCAGGCGCGGGGTCGGCGATCCGGCTGCGCATATTCTCGTCATTGAAAACGATACGCAGTCGGCCATCAACCTGCTGGTCTCGCCCTCGCCTTTCACCCTGGCTCAGGTTGAGCGATTGGAGGCGTGGGCGCTGGAAAACAATTTCACCGTGTTGCACGATCCCTTCACCCCACGAGGCACAGCCTACGCCCAGTATCTTGCGGCGCGCAATCCTCGCGTGTTTGAGGAGCGTTACCCCTTCAATATCTATCCGGTCACCGACGACCATCCTTTCTACTACAATTATTTCAAATGGGATCGTCTGTTGGAAGGAGGGGCGCGCACCGGCAATTTGAGCGCGCGCGTGCCGATGGGCAACATCATTCTGCTGACGATGCTGGGGTTTAGCCTGGCGGCCGCCATCTTGTTCATCGTCTACCCGCTTTGGCGCAACCAGCGCGCAGGGTTGGCGACGCCCAACGCCGGCAAAATGCTCGCCTACTTCAGCGCCTTGGGAATGGCGTACATGTTCGTGCAGATCGTGTTGATCCAGCGCTTCACGCTCTTCATCGGCTACCCGACGTTGGCGATCACGACGACGATCTTCAGCATGTTGTGCTTCTCGGCGTGCGGCAGCCTGCTGGGGCGTCGACTGTTGAGGGTGCAGACGCAATTGCCCAAGATGATCCTGGTCGTCTCCGCTCTGATTCTGCTCTATGTATGGGCGTTGCCTGCTGCGTTCTCTGCGCTGTTGGGGCTGTCCGACGCTGCCCGCGTGATCGCCAGCGTCCTGTTGATTGCGCCGCTGGCCTTCTTCATGGGCATGCCGTTCCCCACCGGCATCCGCGAGGTCGGACAGGCGGCGCCTGCGCTGGTCTCCTGGGCGTGGGGCATGAACGGCGTCTTTTCTGTGCTTGGCTCAACGGCGGTGATCCTTGTGAGCATGATGTCAAGCTTTACGGTTTCCTTGATTGCGGCGGCGCTGATCTACGGGGTGGCGGCCTGGATGGCGCCTGCGCTGCGTGAGACCCGAGTGGAGAAAATTTATGCACCGGCAGCATATTCAGTGGTTGATTGAGCGCATGGCCGGGTGGGCGACGGAGCCTGCGCTGATCTGGAACGATTGCACGACCTCCTATGGCGAGCTTCTCGAGCGCGTGCGTTTTTGGAACGCTTTCCTGGACGAGCATCGGGTCGCCCCTGGCGAGGTGGTGACGCTGGAAGGCGATTACTCGCCCGCAGCGGTCTCTCTGTTGTTGGCGTTGATCGAACGCGGGGTCATCGTCGTGCCCTTGACCAAAGCGGTGGAGGCGCACCGTGAGGAGTTTCTGGAGATTGCGCAGGTCGAGTCGATCGTCCATATCGACGAGCAGGACCGCTGGCAGTTCACGCGCACGGGCCGCACGGCGGACAACGCGCTCATCGTTGCGCTGCGCGAGACGGGCGACCCCGGGCTTGTGCTCTTCTCGTCCGGCTCGACCGGCAAGAGCAAGGCTGCGCTGCACAATTTTGCGCGGCTGCTCGAAAAATTCAAGACGCCTCGCCAGCGTATGCGCACCATCACCTTTTTGCTGCTTGACCACATCGGCGGCGTCAACACCTTGCTGTACACGCTTTCCAACGGCGGCGTCGTGATCTCGCTGCGCGACCGCGATCCTGAAGTCGTCTGCCAGGCGATCGAGCGCCACAAGGCGGAGATGTTGCCGACGTCGCCGACCTTTCTCAACCTGTTGTTGATGTCGCACGCGTACGAGCGTTATGACCTTTCCTCGCTCAAGCTGATCACCTACGGCACCGAAGTGATGCCGGAAAGCACGCTGACTCGTCTGCACGAACTCTTCCCGCACATCAAGCTGCAACAGACCTACGGTCTTTCGGAGCTGGGCATTTTGCGCTCCAAATCCAAAGACTCCGGCTCGCTTTGGGTCAAAGTGGGCGGCGAAGGATTCGAGACCAAAGTCGTCGACGGCGTGCTCTGGATCAAAGCGCATTCGGCCATGCTGGGCTACCTCAACGCGCCCAGCCCCTTCGACGCAGAGGGCTGGTTCAACACCAACGACATGGTCGAGGTGGACGGCGAGTATATCCGCATTCTGGGACGCAAGACCGAGATCATCAACGTCGGCGGCCAGAAGGTCTACCCCGCCGAGGTGGAGAGCGTGTTGTTGCAGATGGAAAACGTCGTGGACGCCGTCGTCGTCGGCGAGCCGCACCCGCTCACCGGCGCCATCGTCACCGCTCGCGTCAACCTGGCGCAGCCCGAGCCGGCGCAAGCCTTTCGACAACGCATGCGCGCCTTCTGCCGAGAGCGATTGGCTTCCTACAAAATTCCCGTCAAGGTCGAGATCGTCGACGACGAGCAGTTCAACGCCCGCTATAAACGCGTGCGCCGATGAGGGGCGCTCCTCTCATTCTCGCAAAGCCGAACCATGCAAGGCGCCAGGTCGTTTCGCCGAAGTGCACCGATCTGCGCGCCTCGATTCCTCAACATGCTGTCAGCGAACTGTAAGCCGTTGACGCTGGAATTCATGATATGCTGTGACGGACAATCGGTGGGAGCCGATTGGGCGCGTCGGCGTTTCTTCAAACTCACTGTTGCTCGACAGGCGCATTGCGAACGCGTGCTTTACTCGAAGGCGTATCCGCGCCCTTTACGAATTCAACGAAGGAATCTACCCATGGCGCGCACGGACCAGAACAGAATGTTTGTCTGGGGAAAGAGGGTGGCAATGCACGCGAACGTTATGCGCAAGCTGGGGGCCTTGGCCACAATCTTGGGGCTGCTAGGAGCGTTGGTGGGGCTGCGCATCCTGCCAATTGCAACGGCGCAGGCGCAGCAAAGCGGCGTCATCGTACATGACGTTGCCGCCGATTTTTCTCCTAGCTGCGCCACTGCCACAAACGTCAGCGTGAGCGACGCGCTCGGCGGCGAGCTGCGTCTGGCGGCGACGCTCGAAGATTACTTCAACGGCTCACAGGTGGATGGCAGTCGCTGGCTCGTCGGCAGCGCCAACACCTGGTATACGGCGCCCGTGACAGTCGCCAATGGGGCGGTGACGCTGGACGCCATGTATCTGCGCTCCCAGATGAGCTTTGCAGGGACGCAGCCGCGCTTTTTTGAGACGCGCGCACAGGCGCGCAGCGACGGCGGCGCAATCGGGCCGATCGACCTGGGGTACTACCGCGCCCTGCCTCCGCTGGATCCCAATGCGCCGACGGCGACGACGGCGTTTCGTCTTTTCATCACCCGCACCGACGGCACTCTTTATGTCGCGGCGCGCGACGGCGTCAGCCCCAGCCCCTATTACAGCGTCGATCTGCCCACCGTCGATCTGGCGCAATATCATCTTTTCCGTATTGAATGGGACGGCGCAGAGACGCGCTATTTCGTCAACGGCGTGCAGCAGGCGATGACGCCCGGCGCGGCCACGCTCGACACCTACGCCTTTCTCTACAGCCAGACGCCTTCGACCTACGGGGTCAGCCCGCTGCGCGTGGACTGGGTGCGCGCCGGACAATATGCGACGAACGGCAGCTTTGTCTCCTGTGCGCAGGATGCCGGTCAGCCGGTCGACTGGCTGACGCTGACGCTCAACGCCGACCTCCCTGCGGGCGCGGCGGTGACGGCGTGGACGCGCACCTCCGACGACGGCGTGAATTGGAGCGATTGGGCGCAGACGAGCGGCGCGACCATCGTCAGCCCGGCCGGCCGGTATCTGCAGTATCGACTCGACCTGGCGACGACCAATGTGTTGCGCTCGCCGGAGGTGCGCAGCGTCACGTTGCAAAATGCGCCCGTCGGCTCGGCCACCAACACGCCGACGCCGACCGAGACGCCGACCGAGACGCCCACCGGCACACCGACCGACACACCTACGGCGACGCCCACCGCTACTCCCACGAACACCCCCACCGCTACACCGACGGCGACGCCGACCAACACGCCCACCTTTACGCCGACGCCGGCCTTCATCCCTGTCGGGCCGGGCGGTTTCATCCAGACCTCTGCGAGCGAGTTCGCTGCGTCGTGCGCCGTCTTGAGCACGGTCAGCGTCAGCGACGCCGACGGCGGCGAAGTGCGCCTGCCGGCCACGGTCGAGGATTACTTCAACGGCGCCTCCATCGATACGAACCGTTGGCTGATCGGCTACGCCAACACCTGGTACACCGCGCCGCCCGTGGTCTCGAACGGCGTGGTGACGCTCGACGGCTCGTTGCTGCGGTCGCAGATCAACTTTCAGCCGTATCAGCCGCGTTTCATCGAGGTGCGCGCCCAGCAGCGCGTCAACGGCGGCTACGCCGGTTGGCCGGACATCGGCTTCTATCGAGAGCTGCCGCCGCTTTACTACGGCAGCACCTTCCCGGCGGACAGCGCGCTGCGCATCTTCGTCACGCGCGACACGAACACGACGTACATCCGCGGTCGCGACGGCAGTGAGACGCAGCCGCTCATCGACGTCGACATTCCCACCATCGATCTGACGCAGTACCATGTCTTCCGCATCGAGTGGGATATGACTGAATCGCGCTTCTATGTCAACGGCGCGTTGCAAGGGACGATCCCCGGCGTGCCCACGCTCAACACCTGGGCGTTTATCTACCATCAGACGCCGACGACTTTCGGCGCCAGCCCCATGAACGTGGACTGGGCGCGCGTCGGGCAGTATCCTGCGGCTGGCTCATACACTTCCTGCGTGTTCGACGCGGGCCAGAGCGCGCCCTGGAGCGCCATGGCGCTCGATGCACTGACGCCCGCCGGGACGGGGGTCGCAGCGTTCACGCGCATCTCGGTGGACGGCGTCAACTGGAGCGACTGGGCGGCGGTGAGCGGCGGCGTCATCGCCAGCCCACCTGCGCGCTACTTCCAGTATCGTCTGGACCTGACCTCCTCCAACGCGCTTCAGTCGCCTGAGGTGCGCCAAGTCAGCGTCCAGTTCAGCGGGTCAACGCCGACCCCTACGGATACACCCACGCCGGACCCGACGGCGACGTTGACGCCCACTCCGATCCCGCCAACTGCAACGCCGACGCCCACGTCAGCCCCCGGCGGCAACTTCGCCCTGCAGTTCGACGGCGTGAACGACTTCCTGAGCGCAGGCGCCACGGTCGGCGGCGGGCCTGTGACCGTTGAGATGTGGCTGCGGCCCGCTGCGGCCAACGAAACGGGAATCGTCGTGTTGGGCGGCGACGACGACAGCGGCTGGTCGGTTGAGATGGAGAACGGGCGCATCGTCTTCTGGGTGCGCACCAATCAGGGCTGGCAATCGAACACTCACCCCACCGTGTTGCAGGCGGGCGTCTGGCACCATGTCGCCGCCACCTACGGCGCCGGCGCGATTCGCACCTTCGTCAACGGACAGGCTTCCACCGCCAGCGCCGCCGGCCCGACGTTGACGCAAGGGCCGCTGGTGCAGATGGGCGCGTTTGCAGGCTATCCGGCCTTCGCCGGCGCGCTGGACGATGTGCGCATCTCCAACGTTGTGCGCTACACAGGCAACTTTGCCGTTCCGACGGCGCCGCACGCTGTGGATGCCAACACGGTCGATCTGTGGCGCTTCGATGAAGGGGCGGGACAGAGCGCTGCGGACAGCGCCGGCGCGCCGAACAACGCCACGCTCGGCGCCTCGAACCAGCCCGACGCCGCCGACCCCGCCTGGGTGACCGGCTATCCGTTCCCCGACATGGGGCCGACGGCGACGCCGACGAACACGCCCACGGCGACCAATACGCCAACGCCCACCAATACCCCCACGCCGGGGCCTTCGCCGACGCCGACGAACACGGCG
>NZ_CAKZMJ010000063.1 GCF_937128415.1 uncultured Caldilinea sp. | reverse complement strand
GCGTGGTTCTGGGCGCGCGTCGTGGCGCGCACGCCCCGGCTCGCCTACTTTGACGGAGGCTTTCAGGCCTTCATCGACCACCTGGCGCAGCGGGTGCGTCGGCAAGGCGCCATCATTCACACGGGCTGCGCTGTGACCGGCGTGCACCCGCGCAGCGACGGCGGCTATGACGTCATCGTCAACGGGCAGGCGGAGCGCTTCGATCGCGTCCTCTGCACCGTCAGCCCGGGCTTGATGCAAAGGCTCACGCCCCAGTTGCCGTCCACCTATCTAGGGCAGCTGGCGCGGCTCAAAAGCCTGGGCGCCGTCGTGCTGACGGTGGCGCTCGACCGCAAGCTGACGCAGGACATGTACTGGATCAGCCTCCCCAAGCGCGAGGGCATCCCTTTCCTGGCGCTGGTAGAGCACACGAACATGATCGATCCGGTGCACTATGCCGGCGATCATCTGCTCTATCTGGGCGACTATCTGCCGGCCGATCATCGCTACTTCGAGCTTTCCGCCGAGGAGCTGCTCGATGAATTCGCGCCGCATCTCGTCAAGTTCAACCCGGCCTTTCGCCGCGAGTGGATCACCGGCGCCTGGGTGCACAAGGCGAAATACGCCCAGCCTGTGCCGCCGGTCGGCTATCTGGAAATGATCCCTGCGCTGCGCACGCCCTTGCCGGGGCTGTATTTCGCCTCGATGAGCCAGGTCTACCCTTGGGATCGCGGCACCAACTATGCCGTAGAATTAGGGCGCAAGGCGGCCGCCCTGATCGCCGCCGACATCCAACAGGAGAACGCTGTATGATCCGTCAATTAGCGCATGTTTGCTTCTTCACCGACCAGATCGACGCCATGGTCGCCTTTTATCGAGACGTCCTCGGCTTTCCGGTCAAGTTCACCCTTGCAACCGACGACGGCGAGACGATGGGCTACTATTTCGACTGCGGAAATACTACGTTCATCGAAATTTTCGACCAGAAACTCGCGGTCAAACAGTGGGGTGGCCAGGTGCAGGAGCTGAAACCCGGCAGCCAGTACAAGCACTTCTGCCTGGAAGTCACCGGCCTGGCTGAAGTCAAGGCCATGCTGGAGGCGCGGGGGGTGGAGGTCAGTCCCATCAAGACCGGCCTGGACCACTCGCTGCAGGCGTGGATCCGCGATCCGGACGGCAACGCCATCGAGCTGATGGAGTATACGCACGCCAGCCTGCAGTTGCGTCGCGCAATGACAGCGTAGCCTGGGAATTCGCAAGCGCGCCATGCGTTCGCTCTATTTGCTGGTCTTCACGGCCGGGTTGGTGACGCTGGGCATGGAGTTGAGCGCCGCCCGCCTGCTGGAGCCGGCCTTTGGCAACAGCCAGATCGTGTGGGCCGCCGTCATCGGGCTGATCCTGTTGAGCCTTTCCGTCGGCGCGTGGCTGGGCGGCTGGCTGGCGGACCGTCATCCCCGCCGCGAGGCGCTGGAGCTGACGTTGACGATCGCTGCTCTAGGCGTAGCGCTGATCCCGCCGGCGAGCGCGCCGGTGCTGCGGCTGGCTTCGCACGGCATGGCGAGCTTCGCCGCCGATCTGCTGCTCGGCGCGCTGCTGGCCGTGAGCCTGCTGTTCGCCGGGCCGGCGATCCTGCTGGGTGCAGCCACGCCGTGGGCCGTTCGCATTGCGATGAGCGAGCAGGAGAAAGCGCTTTCCACCGATCGAACGGAGTCGCCTGCGACGCATCATCGCCGCTCACCGATAGCCCATCTCGGTCGAACTGCGGGGCGTCTTTCCGCCGTCGCCACAGCGGGCAGCCTGATTGGCGCCTTCTTGCCGGTGCTCTGGCTGATCCCCGCCTTCGGCACGCGTTGGACTTTTTATCTGTTGGCGATGGCGCTCTTGGCCGTGATTGCCTTGAGCGCGCGACGCCGGCCTCGCTGGCTGGCGTTGGCGGCGCTCCTCGCCGTGCTTGCAGCGGCGTGGTGGTGGCAGCCGCAGGGCGTGCGCGCCGCCTGGGACGACGGTCGCTCGGGCCAGATCCTTTACGAAGACGAAAGCGCATTCAACTACATCGCAGTGCGCCAGTGGGGCAGCGAGCGCCATCTCAAGCTCAACGACGGCGTCGGCATCCACAGCGTCTATCACCCGGAGGCGTTGCTCAGCCAGGGCATCTGGGATTACTTTCTGCTGGCGCCCTTGTTCCGAGAGAAGCCGCCGCGCAACTTGCTTCTCATCGGTGCGGCGGCGGGCACCGTCGCCGGCCTCTATACGACCCTCTATGGCGACATTCCTATCATAGGCGTGGAGCTGGACCCGGAGATTCTGCGCGTGGGAGAGCAATGGTTCAGCGCTACGTGGCCCAACTATACGGCGGTGGCGGCGGATGGACGCCGTTGGCTGGCGCAGCAGCCGGCCGATGTGCAGTTCGACGTCATCGCCGTCGACGCCTACCGGCCGCCTTACATCCCCTTTCACCTGACGACGGTGGAGTTCTTTGCGCTGGTACGCGACCATCTGACAGAAGATGGCGTCGTCGCCGTCAACGTGGGGCGGACGGACGTCAACTACGCGCTGGTGGACGCCATGGCTGCGACGCTTCAGGAGGTCTTTCCCAGCGTCTTTGTCATCGACGAACCAGGGCCGCCCGCCACGCTGGCCAATTCGCTGGTGATTGCAACCAAAACGCCCACGACGCTGGCGCGCTTCCGCGCCGCCGTTGCAGCGCTTCCGGAGACGGCGCCCGACGAATGGGTCACATTTGCGCAGCAGGCCGCAGAATACGCTCGGGTGGCGTCGCCGCCTCCGTCCGCCCCGATTTTCACCGACGACCGCTCGCAGGTTGAACAGATCGTCCATAGCTTGATTCTGGATTTTCTGTTAGCCAGATAGCGCCGCTTCCGGCAAACGTTTATCGCCTCACTCCGTTTCGGTCGTTCCTTGACATCGTTTCCTTGACATCGT
>NZ_CAKZMJ010000062.1 GCF_937128415.1 uncultured Caldilinea sp. | reverse complement strand
CTTGACCGTCCGCTGGCTGGCGATGGTCGGAGAATATATCGCAGACAGAGCTGGGCGCATTCGCTCGGGCGTCGAGGAAGAGCGCCGGACGCCGCCAACGCCGAACTTCGTTTCAGCAGCGCCCCGAGTGCATGAAAGCGTCCCCGCCCCCTCTGCGCCGACGTCGAGCCGGCCGCGGACGCAAAAAAAGGCTGCAACGCCGCCTGCGTCTACGTCTGCGGGCGAGGCGCCCACCCAGCGCAAGGCGACGCCTGCACGTTCGCCACGCGCGTCCGCCGGTCTCCCGCCGCTCGATCTGCTGCGTGCAGATGCAGGCGTTTACAACAATCGGGATGTGAAACAAATCGAACAATTGATCGTAGACACGCTGGAAGACTTCAACGTGCCGGTGCGCGTTGTTCACGTCGAGAGCGGGCCGACGGTGACGCAGTTCGGCGTGGAGCCGCTCTACGTCGAAAGCGCGGGGCAGAAGCGCAAGGTGCGCGTCAGCCGCATCGTCAGCCTGGCCGACGACCTGGCGCTGGCGCTGGCGGCGCCGGCCGTGCGCATCGAAGCGCCGGTGCCCGGCCGGCCCTACGTCGGCATCGAAGTGCCCAACCCGGACAAATCGCTGGTCAGCCTGCGCGGCATCCTGGAAAGTCCAGAACTGCGCAAAGGCGGTGCACTGGCGTTGCCGTTGGGTCGCAACACCGCCGGCGCGCCGGTTGTGCTCGACCTGACCCGAGCGCCGCACATTCTGATCGCCGGCGCAACCGGATCGGGCAAGTCGGTCTGCATCAACGCCATCGTCACCGGCCTGCTGATGCAGCATGGCCCGGAGACGCTGCGCTTCGTGATGGTCGATCCGAAGATGGTCGAGTTGCCCGGCTACAACGGCATTCCACACCTCTACGGCAAAGTCATCACCGATGTCGAGCAGGTGATGGGTGCGCTCACGTGGCTGTTGTTGCAGATGGACGACCGCTACCGCCTCTTTCGCGACGTCGGCGTGCGCAACATCGACGCGTACAACGCCGCTGTGCGCAGGCAGAAGGACGGTCAGCCCTTGCCGTACATCGTCTTAATCATCGATGAACTCGCCGACCTGATGATGACCGCCGCCGAGGACATCGAACGACAGATCTGCCGGCTGGCGCAGATGGCGCGCGCCACCGGCATCCATCTCATCCTGGCGACGCAGCGCCCCAGCACCGACGTCATCACCGGGCTGATCAAGGCGAATTTTCCGACGCGCATCGCCTTCGCCGTCACCAGCCAAGTGGACAGCCGCGTCATTCTCGACAGCCCAGGCGCCGAGCGGCTATTAGGACGCGGAGACATGCTGCTGATGCGCTCCGATGCGGGCAAACTTCAGCGCGTGCAGGGCTGCTTCGTCACCGATGAAGAGATCGCCAACGTGGTGCGTTTCTGGAAGGAAGCCGGCGGAGGCGCGACGCAGCCTGTTTCTGCACCGTGGGCCGGCATCTTAGACCAGCTCGACAACCGCGATGAACTGCTCCAGGACGCCATCGACGCCATCCGCGGCATGCGCACGTGCAGCGCAAGCATGCTCCAGCGCAAGCTCAACATCGGCTATCCGAAAGCTGCGCGCCTGATGGAAGAGTTGGAAAAACTCGGCGTCGTTGGCCCCGATCTGGGCGCAGGCCGCGGACGCGAAGTGCTGTTGCGTGACGAAGAGGATGATGAAAATGATGCGTGATCGTGAGATAGATGGTGCGTGTTGCGTAGAGATGCTGGGGGAAGTTCTTTGCGTCTTTGGGCGACTTTGCGATGACGCACAAAACGCAATCAACGCAGCGATGGAATTTGGAGACGATCCTTGCAACGCATTCTGACCGCTGAACAAGACCAGATTTTACGGCGCGAGCGCAGCGTGCTGGAGGACCTGCGCGTGCTGCTTGCACGGCTGGGAGCGACGGACGACGACGTGCAACTGCTGAAGCGCTCGCGCGAGCAGCTCGATGAACTCTTTCTGCTGGTGATCGTGGGGGAATTCAACGCCGGCAAGACGGCGTTCCTCAACGCGCTGTTGGGCGAGCGGCTGCTGCCCGAAGGCGTGCTGCCCACCACCAGCCAAATTCAGGTGCTGCGCTACGGCGAACGCAAGAGCGAAGAGACAACCGGCGACGAGACGGTGGTGATCCTTCTGCCCGTAGACTGGCTGCAGGAGATCAACCTGGTGGACACGCCGGGCACCAACGCCGTCATCCAACGTCACCAAGAGATCACCGAACACTTCATCCCGCGCAGCGACCTGGTGCTCTTCGTCACCAGCGCAGAACGGCCCTTCAGCGAGAGCGAGCGGCAATTGCTGCAACGCATCCGCGAGTGGGGCAAGAAGATCGTTCTCGTCATCAACAAGATCGACCTGATCGAGCGCGAGGAGGAGCTTGAACAGATTATCGATTTCGTTGCGCGCAACAGCGCCGAATTGTTGGGAACAGCCCCGCGCATCTTTCCCATCAGCGCACGGCTGGCGCTCAACGCCAAGGAGCAGGCGCGCCAGAATGGACGAAGGCTCGAAGAAAACGACCTCTGGCGACGCAGCCGCTTCGGGGCGCTCGAACAGTATATTCGCTCCTCCCTCGACGCGGGTGAGCGTTTGCGCCTCAAGCTGGAGAATCCTCTCGGCGTCGCCGAACGCCTTTGCAACCAGTATCAAGGCGTGATCGAAAATCGCCGCGCCGTGCTCAAGGACGACTTTGCGGCGCTCGACCGCATCGAAA
Source organism: uncultured Caldilinea sp. (assembly GCF_937128415.1). Lineage (GTDB taxonomy): Bacteria > Chloroflexota > Anaerolineae > Caldilineales > Caldilineaceae > Caldilinea. Next base: position 12,839 of record NZ_CAKZMJ010000062.1, on the reverse strand, counting down.
CACAGCTGGAAGCGCATGAGGCCGACATGCGCCGCGACTTCAAGTATCACCTGAGCCACGTCGACAACGTGTTGTACGCCATGGCCGAGCGCGGAGACCGCTTTTTCGACGAAACCCTGCGCCTCGGTCGCGTCTTCGACCTCATCAACGGGGAAAAGGTGCGCGCCGAGTTCGAGCGCGTGGTCGTGGCGGACACCTCGCGTGCGGTCGAACAGCAGGTGAGCGACCTGATCGACTGGATGGTGGATCGCGATTACCGACAGTGGCGCGACGTGATGGAGTATCTCCAGGCGCGCGCGGCGCACCACGCCGATCAGATCGTGGGGAGGGTGGGAAGCAGCTTTGAGATGAATCGCCAGACCTTGCTCGCCAGCGTCGGCCGCGAGGCGCAGCGCATCGTCGATTCCTACGACCCGCAGACCGAGTCGCTCAAGCTGGCGCAGCAGGTGCAAAGCGCGCTGGTGCAGACCGCCGCCGTCGAGGCGGGCGCGCTGGGGCTGGGCGCCATCCTGGTGACGCTGCTCCACACCACGCTGCTCGACGTGACCGGCCTGCTCGGCGCCGGCGCGCTGGCCGCGCTGGGCTTTTACGTGCTGCCCTACCGTCGCAACCGCCTGAAACAGGAGCTGCGCAGCGCCATCAACGACCTGCGCAATCAGTTGAACGAGGCGCTGACGCGGCAGTTCGAGCGCGAGCTGACCGACGGCCTCCAGCGCATGCGCGAGGCGATCGCACCGTACACGCGCTTCGTGCGCGTCGAACGGGAGAAGCTCGAACGCACCAGCGACGAGCTGGAGCGCCTGCGCCGGGAGCTCGCCGAGCTGCGCAAGGCTGCTGCGAAGGCGTTGCGCTGAAAGAGATTCAATGCGAAGGCGCAAAAGGAAACAAGAATTTGTGCATATTTGACAATATTTTCATTACTTTTTGCTTCTCCAGAAAACCATGCCCGCTCGGAAATAGACGCTGGCCATGACGGAACTCATCACCTTGATGCCGCTCGACCCAACGCTGCACGTCGAGGCGTTGCAGGCGGTCTACGCCGTGACGCCCGGCTACTGGCGGCTCTACAAATTGGAGGCGCCGCCTCCTGACCACGCCAGGAGGGAGCTGGCCGCCGTCCAGGAGACGCCGGGGCGCTCGTTGCTTGGCATTTTGCGCCGCATCGATCGCAACGATCCCTCGGCAGGCGCAGAGCTGATCGGCGCCCTTGACCTGCGGCTCCACTGGCCGGAAGATGGAACCGCTTATATCGGCTCGCTGATCGTGGCGGAGCCTTTGCAGCGCCAGGGCGTCGGCAGCCAGGCGTGGGCGCTGCTCAAGCCGTGGCTGGCGGCCTCCGCCGGCGTCAAGACCGTGCGCGTCGGCGTCGAGCAGTTCAACATCCCCTGCCTCAAATTCTGGGAGGCGCAGGGCTTCACCCTCACCGGCGAGAGCAGCCGCGTGCGCGTCGGCGACCGCTTCGTGCGCGTGCTCTACATGACGCTTTCGCTCGCAACCGAATAGTCTCCCCCGAAATTGTCCAATCTTTGCAAAACTTATATCCAAGTTTGTAAGCGCTCGTACTGCATGCGCCAGGACACTGCGTCATACTTCACGGTCATGAAGCGTTGGCAAAAGGTGTTGCTTGCAGCAGTAGGTTCACTGACATTGGCTCTGGCTTTTGGACCTTTCTTGATCCCCGTTCCGCCGCTGGCCGGGCTCCAGGAAGCAAAAGCGCTGGCGGAGCGGGACAGCCGCTTCATACGCGTTCCGCTCGGCAGCGACGACCTGGAAGTGCATTACAAAGAACTAGGGACGGGTGAGCCGACCCTGATTTTGCTCCACGGCTTCGGCGCCAGCGTCTTCTCCTGGCGCGAGATCATGGCTCCCCTGGCCGCAGCCCATCGCGTCATCGCTTTCGACCGCCCCGCCTTTGGCCTGACCGAGCGGCCGCTGCGCGGCGAGTGGGGGACGCCGGCCGATTGGGCGCGTGGACTGCCCTACAGTGCAGAGGCGCAGGCCGACCTCACCGTGAATTTGATGGATGCGCTCGGTGTAGAAAAGGCGGTGCTGGTCGGCAATTCGGCCGGCGGCGCCATCGCCATCCTCACGGCGCTAAAATATCCGCAGCGCGTGCAGGCGCTGGTGCTGATCAGCCCGGCGGTGTACAGCGGGGGGCCGAACGCATTCGTGCAGTGGCTGCTGCGCACGCCGCAGATGCAACACATCGGCCCGCTCATTGCGCGACGCATTCAGGACTGGGGCATTGATTTCGCCCGCTCCGCCTGGCATGACCCGCAGCGCATCACCGACGAGATTTGGGCGGGCTACACGGCGCCGTTGCAGATCAAAAACTGGGATCGGGCGCTCTGGGAGCTGACGAGCGCCAGCCGGGCGAACAACCTGCCCGCCCAACTCGACCGCCTGACGCTGCCGGTGCTGGTGATCACAGGCGACGACGACCGCATCGTGCCGACGGAGCAGAGCGTGCGCCTGGCGCAAGCGCTGCCGCACGCCAGCCTGGCGGTCATTCCGGCGTGCGGCCATGTGGCGCATGAAGAATGCCCGGAGGCCACGTTGACGGCCATTGAACAGTTTCTGGCTTCGCTCAATTAAACATCTCCGCTTGCCACAGCCAGAGGACGCGTCAAGGCGCTTTCGAGAGTGATGCGCCTTGAGACTCTGCGCAGTGCAGCGGCAATCGCAAAGGAAGAAAAGCGTGACGAACTCACTGGACCGCATTTTCATTAAGGACCTGCTGGTGCGCGGGATCGTCGGCATCAAGCCCGACGAGCGCGCCAACCGCCAGGACATTCTGATCAACGTCACCTTGTGGGCGGACACACGCAAGGCCGGCGTCAGCGACGCCATCGAGGACGCCGTCAACTATCGCACGGCGGCCAAGGCCATGATCGCCCACGTCGAATCGGCTGCGCCGCAGCTCGTCGAAAAGCTGGCCGCCGACCTGATGCGCATCTGCTTCGAGACCGACCCGCGCATCGAGGCGGTCGAGCTGACCGTCGAAAAGCCGGGCGCCGTGCGCTTTTCTCGCTCCGTCGGGCTGACGATTTACCGGACGCGCGCAGAAGTGATGGGCGCGGCGCCCTCGAAGGAGTGAAGCATATGGAGGTCCTGATCACCCTGGGCAGCAACATCGACCGCGAGCGCAACATCCAACGCGCGCTGGCCGAGCTGGAGCGCCACCCGCGCCTGCGCGTGCTGGCCGTCAGCCCGGTCTACGTCACGCCTGCGCTCGGCGCCGACGGGCAACCATCCGGCCAGGCGGACTTTGCCAACGCTGCGGTTCGCGCCGAGACCGACCTGGAGCCGGCAGCGCTGCGTCAGGCGCTGCGCGCCATCGAGTCCACCATGGGGCGCGTGCGCACGCAGGACAAGTTCGCGCCGCGGCCCATCGACCTGGACTTAGCGTTCTATGGCCGGGAAATTATCGAAACAGAGGGCAGGCCGCTGCCAGACCCAGACGTGTTGCGCTTCGCCCACGTCGCCGTCCCGCTGGCCGACGTTGCGGGCGAATGGGTGCACCCCCAGACGGGCCAGACGCTGGCCGAAATTGCAGCCGCCTTGACGAATCAGAAAGTGGAGGCAACCAGATGAACAACAAAGATCTGCCTCGATCGAGCAAATTGAACATCACCTTGAATGGAGGCTCTATGGATATTCGCAATTCAAACGGATTCAACGGCAACGGATTTGGGAGCAACGGTCATAACGGTCATCATAGCGCCGTACGCCACAGCAACGGAGCTCCCAGCGTCGCCGCACCCGCACAAGACGCACGCTCGCCGCGACGCTTTTACGACGCCGACTTCGTTGTGACGGAAGCCTATCGCGCCTCGCTGCCGGACCTGCAGAACGGCCCCGCCTCGCTGATCCAGGGCAGCGCCGTGGCGATTCAACAGGTGGGCATCCACAACTTTCGGCTGCCGCTGCGCTATGCGGCTCGAGACGGCCAGCCGCTGACGCTGGAGACCTCGGTGACCGGCACGGTTTCGCTTGAAGCGCACAAAAAGGGCATCAACATGTCGCGCGTGATGCGCACCTTTTACGAGTATAAAGACGAAATCTTCGACCTCGACCTGCTCGAGGCGATCTTGCAGGACTATCGCCGCTCGTTGGGCAGCCTGGAAGCGTATCTCATCCTGCGCTTCAACTATCCGATGCTCAACGAGTCATTGCGCTCCGGCCTGCTCGGCTACCAGTACTATCAGGTGGCGCTCGAAGCGCGCATGAACCGCTACGGCGCTGTGCGCAAGCTGATCCACTTCGATTTCGTGTACGCCTCGACCTGCCCGTGCAGCTATGAGTTATCGCAGCACGCCATCCTGGAGCGGGGGATCGCCGCCGTGCCGCATAGCCAACGCTCGGTGGCGCGCGTCAGCGTGGAGCTCAACGATTTCCTGTGGATCGAAGACCTGCGCGACCTCTGCCTGGATGCACTCAAAACGGAAACGCAGGTGATGGTCAAGCGCGAGGATGAGCAGGCCTTCGCCGAGCTGAACGCCGCCTATCTCAAGTTCGTCGAAGACGCCGTGCGGCTGCTTCACGAAAAGCTCGACCCCGACCCGCGCATCAAGGACTTCAAAATCGTGGCGTCGCATCAAGAGTCGCTGCACAGCCATGACGCCGTGAGCGTGCTGGTCAAGGGCATTCCCGGCGGCTTCACGCCGGAAGTCGATCCCAGCGTCTTCGCAACGCTGATTCACCGCTGAAAGTGTCTGGGGCTGCCTGAGCATCCGGGGAGAACAGAAAGGGCGAAGCATGGCTACAGCGTTGATTTTCGGCGCCAGCGGCGGCATCGGTCGCGCGCTGGCGCAACAGTTGCGAGCGAAAGGATGGACGGTGGGCGCCGTGAGCCGCCATCCCCACGACCTGGCGGATCTCACCGAATTTCGCTACGAGGCGGACGTCGCCGACGAGTTTGCGGTGCAGCGCGCCATCTACTCCGCCGCCCAAGAGCTGCCTGCCATCGACCTCTGGGTGTACGCAGTCGGCGACATTCTTTCCAGCCCGGTGGCGGAGATGAAGCCGGAGGCGTGGAAGCGCATCTTAGACGCCAACCTGACCGGCGCTTATCTGGCGACTCACTACAGCTTGCCTCTGCTGGCCGATCAGGCGCACCTGATGTATCTCGGCGCGTACAGTGAGAAATTGCGGCTGCCCGGCCTCTCCGCCTACGCCGCCGCCAAGGCCGGGCTGGAGGCGTTTGCGGCCACGCTGGCCAAAGAGCAGCGCAAACTGCGCGTCACCGTCGTGCGGCCCGGCGCAGTGGACACGTCGTTGTGGAATAAGACGCCTATGCGTCCGCCGCGCAACGCGCTCACGCCGGAAGCCCTGGCGGAGCGGATTTTGGCCGCCCACGAAGCCGGCGCTTCCGGCGTATTGGATTTATAGTTGAATTTGTAGGCTCAACTTGGCTGCGTCAACGCCTGCGCCACCTTCTCCAGCCTGCTGCGCGCCTCCTCCGCCACCGGTCGCAGCGCCGGATTGTCAAGGAAGGCGACCATAGACATCGGGTCGGTGAGCGTCACGACCGCGCCGCCCGCCTCGTCTTCATACACGATCACGTTGCAGGGCAACAGCAGACCAACTTCCGGCGCAGTCGTCAGCGCCCGATGCGCCAGCGGCGGATTGCACGCCCCCAGAATTTTATACTTTTTGAAATCGACGTTCAGCTTTTGCTTGAGCGTGGCCTGGACGTCGATCTCGGTCAAAACCCCAAAGCCCTGCTCCTTGAGCGCAGCCGTCGCCCGCTCAATGGCCTCCTCATAGGAGGCGTCGAGGCGCACCTGAATGCCGAGTTGCGTTGTCGTCGTCATAAGCGGATTCTCCTTCTGCAAAGTCCACGGGTCGATTGCGGTAAAGTATCGCGCAGCCTTTGCTCCAGGCGCGCCCTCAAATCGCTTATGACAGACATAACCTTTTTCTGATAGCAGACCCGTACGACCCTTTGTCTGTCGCCCTCTGCTTCAATTACTGTCCGTACACGTGCGTGTAACGATAGTGCAGTTTCGCCACCAACTCGTCGGGGATCGGCTCCGGCTTGCCGATCTGCAAGGCCAGCCAGACGGTCGCCGCCACATCTTCGACCATGACGGCGGCCTTGAGCGCGGCCTGCGCCGTCGGCCCCACGGTGAAGACGCCGTGATTCTTCAACAGCACCGCCGGCGAGGAGCCGATCGACTCAACCACCACTCGGCCGATCTCTTCGCCGCCGATGAGCGCAAAGCCGCCGCACGGGATCGGCCCGCCGAACTCGTCGGCCTGCGCCGTCAGATAGACGGGGATCGACATGCCGCAGGCGGCGAAGGCGGTGGCGTAGCGAGAATGAGTGTGCACGATGCCGTTGACGTCGGGGCGATGGCGGTAAATGTACAGGTGGCTGGCCGTGTCGGAAGAGGGCTTCAGATTGCCCTCGACGACGTTGCCTTCCAGATCGACGACCACCATGTGCTCGGGCCGCAGCTCCTCGTAGCGCACGCCTGAGGGCTTGATCACCACCAGGCCGGACTCCGGATCGCGCGCGCTGATGTTGCCGCTCGTCCAGGTCACCAGATGTTGTTTGGGCAGCTCCAGATGGAGCCAGTGCAATTCTTCTTTGAGCGCCTCTAACATGATCCATTCCTCGAAGCAATCGAAACACAAAGCAAGTCCAAACGTCACGCCGAAGGCGATGACCTACGCTTGCGCGCGTCGGTCATCGCCTCCGCTCGGATGCTCCGGCGTGGATGTATTGCCAAGACTTCGCGCATCGCCAAAGCTACGCTTCCAAGATCGCCGGCCGCGCAATGCTTCGCCCGTTGACGGAAACCTCCTGCATCGGCCAGCCTTCGATGGCGGTGAGCACCTCGACGCCGCTTTCGGTCACCAAAATCGTGTCCTCGGACTTGACGCCGGCGATCGAGGGGTTCCAGGCGTAGACCTGACCCGCCGTCACCACCTGGGCGGCGCCCGGCGTGGCGATCAGCTCACGCGGTTCGTAGGCCGCCGGACCGCCCTGATGATGATATTGCCACTCGTCGGTGAAGCCGGTCGCCGAGTAGGCGGCCTGTCCATCGGCGAAGACGTCGCCCAGCGTGCGGCCGGGCTGCGTGCCGAGGATGAAGGCGGCGTCGATCTGCGCCACGGCGTCCGCCTTGACGCGCAACGAATCCGGGAGCTTGCCGAAGCGCACCAGCCGCGTGATCGAGCAGACCAACCCGTCGCGGCGGCCACAGAGCACGAGCATGGCGTAGTCGTTCAGGCGCTTGTCGGTCGGCAGCGGGTGGCGGAACTTGAAGATGCGCTCGTCGGTGGCGATCAAGTTGACGATGGCCTGCGCCCCGCGGCGCTCGGTCTCGTAGGCGAGCTGCGCCGCGATCTCGTACTCGCTCATGCCCGGTGCGATCGAGCGAATGGCGGCGTTCATCGCCTCGGCGCAGATCCTGCCCAACGCCCGGAAGCGCTCATGCTCTTCCGGCAACAGCAGCGAACGTTGCCACGCGATAGCGTCGGACAGGTCTACGGCGCCGCTCATGGCGAAGTCCGCGCCGACGCGCCTGCCGGCCGTAAGCCGCGCCACCGTGTCGTCGGCCTTCCACCAGGGGGCCACGCGCAGCTTCCAGCCCGCCGCTGCCAGCCCTTCTTCCTGATCGAGCCGCGGGGCCTCGATCGTGTTCGTCACCACGAACTGTTCATCCGGCGTAATCACCAGCGTGGCGATGCCGTCCGTCGACGCCGTGTTGACGTAGGAGCGATGGCCGGCGGTCGCCCAGGCGAAGCTGCTCACCCGCCGCAACACCAGTGCGTCGATCTCCTGGGTGCGCATAAAGGCGCGAATCTGCGCCAGTCGTTCTTCTTGCAATCCCATAGCCAGACTCCTTTGCGGCATGTGAAAATCTGATACAAGGTGTACGGCCTGCGCTTTCCCGATTTTCGGCCATGCGCAGGCGCTGCTCGCAACTGCACTGTTCCGGCTTCCCCACGAGCTTGCGAGGCCGCCGGGCGCATGCGGAGATCGGGCGGCTGCGCCGCCCCCGATCTCCGCGCTTTCCGTTCATCCTTTGTGCCAGTAGGTGGACCAGCCCATGTATTTGTTGAGCGCCTCGTGCACAGCCGCGGCCACCTGCGAGAGGTTCATGGCGACGTGGTGCTCAAAGCCATTTTCGCAGATGTAGTGCAACAGCTCCTGGAGCCTGGGGACGCGCACGACGCCGTAGCCGCCGAAGGTCTTGATCGGGTCATTGGTCAGCTCGCCCTCGCCGACGTAGGCGACGATGCGTCCGTTGAGGTCGTCGGTCGAGACGCGCAGATAGGTGAACGGCTCCGCCTTGACGCGACCGACGATCGTGCCGAAGGTGTTCTCTTTGCCCACGGAGCCGGCGATAATCTCCTGGAAGTCCATCACGGCGATGTCGTCGGCCCGGATCAAGCCGCCCGCAGCCTGCACGTCCTTCTCCTCCACAAAGATGCTCTTGGGCAGGTTGGAGCAGTGGAAGATGATGGCCTTGTCGGGATCGTCGCCGTAGTTGTTGTTCCAGTCCACGATGGCGCTCGGCTTGCCGGAGGCGAAGGCCAATGCCATCATGGCCACGGTGCCGGCGATGTCGGTCTCACAGGCGGAAGGCATGAGGCTGTCGCTCATGATGCTCATCAACGTGCAGGGCACCACGCCGTAATACTCCTCCATCGCCGTCCAACACTGAACGGCGCTGGCGGTCAGCTCCGTCTCCTTCATCCATTCATCGACGACGGCGCCGAACTTGGCCATGCGCAACAGCGACTCCTGCGGCACGCCGGCGGTCTGCACATAGCGCTCGATCTGCGCCAGCTTCTCCTTGACGATGCTCGCCTCGTTGTCGAGCCGCTGGATGCGGCCAAAGACCTCGGAGAGGTCGAGCGTCTCCACGGAGATGCCGCTGCGCTCCAGAAGCTTCTCGCTGAAGCGCACGGTGTTGAAGGCGGCCGGGCGCGCGCCGATCACGCCGATGCGGGCGTTCTTGAAGCCGCGCACGATGCGGCAGACGCCGGCGAAGCGCGCCAGGTCCTGCCGGAAGGAGTCGCTCTCCGGATCGACGGTGTGAAGCGTGGTCAGCGAATATTTGATGCCATATTGACGAAGGTTGTTGCAGGCGGACATCTTGCCGCAGAAGGAGTCGCGACGGTCGGCCACGGTCATCTTGTTGGGGTCGTCGGGAAACGCCTGGATCAACACCGGCACATTGAGCCCCGACCAGCGGAGCGCGTCGGCGATGGTGCGCTCTTCGCCGAAGTTGGGCAGGGTGACGAGCACGCCGTCGATCTCATCGCGGTGGCGCTTGAAGAGATCGGCGCATTTGTGGGCGTCCGCGTGGGTGACGACGCTGCCGTAGAGCGTCTCCTCCGGCGAAAGCGCAATCACGCGGAAGCCTTCCTCTTCCAGCACCTTGAGGATGGTCTTGCGGCCGCTTTCGGCCAGATGCGCCGGGAAGAACCCGCGATTGCCGACGATCAGACCCAGCGTGACAGGTTGCGTTGCGGATTTCATAGTTGTGTCCTCCTCAAATTCATAGAAGTTGTGGATGAAGCGACAAAGAGAAAAGCATCGGCGCAGCGTGCGCCACGATCGTCTCTTAGGATGAATTCAAAGACCTGTTCTGGATGAAGCTGTGTTAAACCGATAGTTAAAACGTTTTAAGCAACAACATCTTATCACCAAGCAGACCGTCTGTCAACGCATGACGGCATTGCGAATGCTAGAAGTTTTCACGCTTTCAACAAAGAAGAAAGGGCGCATCGACGAGTCGAACGGCAGGGTGACGAGGCGCATTCAGAAACTCCAGCCAAGAGGACCGGCTATGGCGACTTCAGCCAAAGGCACATCCATCAATTATTTCATAGCAAAGACGAGCGGCCTCGAGAAATTGCTCAGCTTGCCGACCGAAAAGCGCAGCGTTTTAACGGCGCTCCCTCCTGAACAGATGAAAGCGCTCGTCGCCCGCTGCAGCGAAAGCCAACTCAGCGAGCTGACCACTCAAATGTTGACCTCAGGAACGCCCCCAGAACGAATTGCAGAAGAAGCCGCCGACGACTGCCTATGGGAAAATTCTCAGATGATGACACTGGCCTCGCCCTCCACAACACCATCGACAGAGGGTGGCCCGAACCCAACGCCTTCTCCCATCCCACCGCCTCCCACTGCTCCATTCAACCCCTGGAGTCTGCCAAACCAATGGCCTATCCTGGCCTTTGTGCTGGCCGGCCTGGCGCTGGAGGTTGCCTTCGTTGGACGCAAGCTGGCGCTCCACGACCGAAAAGGGCGACGAATCGATCAAGACGATGAAGACAAGACAAACCCTGAATGACGCTGCAACGCCGGATATGCGGGTGCGCGCTCGATGACGGCAGCGCCGCAGCCATGAATGGATTCCCGGCGATTGCAAAGAACCGCCCGCCTATGCTTCAATATCATCGAGTCATCGATGTGTTGAAAGCTTTACAGCGGCGTCACCGGTTCAACTTTCCATCCGGGCAGCCGAGGTTGGCGCTGCGTCACGTCAGGAGCGACGTCACAAAAATTATGTCAATCAGCGTCTTCGACCTTTTCAAAATCGGCATCGGCCCTTCCAGCTCGCACACCGTCGGCCCGATGAAGGCGGCGAAACGGTTTGCGCTGCGGCTCCGGCGCGATGGGTTGCTGCCCAGGGTCGCCGCAGTGCGCACCGAGCTCTTCGGCTCGCTCGGTGCGACGGGCAAGGGACACGGCGCCGACAAGGCGGTGATGCTCGGCCTGTTGGGCGAGGAGCCGGAGACCGTCGACGTCAACGCCATCCCCGCGCGCATCGAGGCCGTGCGGGCGACGCAGCGGCTTTTGCTCCTGGGAGAGCAGCCGATTTCCTTCGTCGAAAAGCAGCACATTCTCTTCCGGCGCAGCGCGCTGCCCTTCCACCCCAACGGCATGACCTTCGCTGCGCTGGACGCCGGCGGCGCCTTTCTCGACGCAGCGACTTACTATTCGGTGGGCGGCGGCTTTGTCGTGGACGAGAGCGCAATCGGCCACGACCGCATCAAGGAGGATGACACGCCGCTCCCCTATCCCTTCGACAGCGCAGAGGAGCTGCTGGCGCTCTGCGCGGCGCACAACCTGAGCATCAGCCAGCTCATGCTGGAAAACGAAAAAGCGTGGCGCAGCGAAGCGGAAATTCGCGCCGGCCTGCTGCGCATCTGGGACGTGATGCAGGCGTGCGTGCAGCGGGGAATCACGACGGAGGGCGTCCTGCCCGGCGGCATGAAGGTGCGACGTCGCGCCGCCGAGCTGTATCGCAAGCTGGTCGAGCGGCCGGAGGCCAATCTGCAAGATCCGCTCAACGTGATGGACTGGGTCAACGTTTACGCCATCGCCGTCAACGAGGAAAACGCAGCGGGCGGCCGCGTCGTCACTGCGCCCACCAACGGCGCGGCCGGCGTCATCCCGGCGGTGTTGCACTATTACATGCGCTTCGTGCCCGGCGCCAACGAAGACGGCGTCATCCGCTTTCTGCTCACGGCGGGCGCCATCGGGACGCTTTACAAAAAGAACGCCAGCATCTCCGGCGCCGACGTCGGCTGCCAGGGGGAGGTCGGCGTGGCCTGTTCGATGGCGGCGGCCGGGCTGGCCGAAGTGCGCGGCGGCTCGCCCGCCCAGGTGGAGAACGCCGCCGAGATCGGCATGGAGCACAACCTGGGGTTGACCTGCGACCCGGTGGGCGGGCTGGTGCAAATCCCCTGCATCGAGCGCAACGCCATGGGCGCGGTGAAAGCGATCAACGCCGCGCGCATCGCCCTGCACGGGGACGGCAAACATTACGTCTCGCTCGACAAGGTGATCAAGACCATGCGCGAGACCGGCGCCGACATGAAGACGAAGTACAAAGAGACGGCGCGCGGCGGCCTCGCAGTGAACGTCATCGAGTGCTGAAATCGGCTACGCCATCACGTTCGTCAGCCGTCCCAACCCCTCCACTTCGACCGTCACCTCGTCTCCGGCGCGCAGCCACACCTTTTCGGCCATGCCCAGAATCACCCCTTCGGGCGTGCCGGTGCAGATGACGTCGCCCGGCTCCAGGGTGAAGTGTTGGCTGATGTAGCTGACAATCTCCGCCACGCTGAAGATCATATCCGCCGTGTTGGAATTCTGGCGCAGCTCGCCGTTGACCCAGCACTTGAGAGACAGATTTTGCGGATCGCGCACCTCGTCCGCAGTGACCAGATAGGGGCCGAGCGGGAGAAACTTGTCGAGCGTCTTGCCGAGCAGCCATTGGCTGGTGCGGGTTTGCAGGTCGCGTGCGCTGAGGTCGTTGGCCGTGCAATAGCCGAAAATACATCCCAACGCCTCCTCGACGGACACATTGCGGGCGCGGCGCCCAAGGACCACCGCCAGCTCCACCTCATAGTCATACTGGTGTGCGGTCGGCGGCAGGGGAATCGCCTCGCGGTGCGCGGCCAGGCTGTTGTTGAATTTGGAGAAGAGCACCGGCGTCGAAGGCACAGGCAGCCCCGACTCGGCGGCGTGGCGGCGGTAGTTCAAACCGACGCAGATGATCTTGCCCGGGTGGGTGAGCGCAGGGGCGAAGCGCAGCGTCGTTTCGTCGAGCAGGCGCAACGCATGGGCCGCCGGATCGGCGACCGCGTGGTCGATGGCTCTCTGCAACGAGTGAAACGCCTCCGGCTGGGCGATCAGGGTCTCCATGGAAAGAGCGGGAAACCCGATGGCGCTGCAGTCGATGACGCCGGCGTCGGTCGCCACGCCGACGCGCACGGCGCCGGCGTCGGGAGTGATCCAGTTCAAGAGTTTCATGGCTCTTTTCTCAACGCGCAATCGATGATTCGTAATGATTTTGGAATGG
>NZ_CAKZMJ010000061.1 GCF_937128415.1 uncultured Caldilinea sp. | reverse complement strand
AGGCGCTGCTCGTAGCTGCGCTTCCCTGAATTCTGCAAGACCTTACGGTTCTCTGAGAACGCGCGGCTGGGAGCCGCAGCTACGAGGCTTCCTTTTTCCCCCTCTCCCGACATTAGGAGAGGGGGCCAGGGGGTGAGGGCCCGCCCCACCAGGGACCTGCGGCTGCGAGCCGCAGCTACTTGTAATCTGGCGAGAATGTGCTACTCATGAACAGGCGCATCCGGGGTGCTCAAAGATCGCTGTGCTCGCCTGGCTGCAGGATGCGCACCTCCACCTGGGGCGCCATCCGCAGCATGAATTCCCGGAACTGCAGCGGCGGGTCCACCAGAAAGGTGCGGGCCAGCCGGTGGATCGCCAGGGGATAGAGCGTGCCCCAATGGATCGGGATAACGACCTGCGGCGCGATCAGGCGGCTCGCCTGTGCGGCGCGATAGGGGTCCATGTGGCCCGCGCCGAGCGTTGGCCCCCAGCCCCACACCGGCATCAGCGCCACGTCGATCCTGCCGGCCATCTGCGCCATCTCTGGGAAGAGATCGGTGTCGCCGGCGAAATAGATGCGCCGCCGTTGCGCGTTGACCACATACCCTACACACTCTGCGACCGGGCCGAAAGGGCCGCGCGCACCGTTGTGCACGGCCAGGGTGGCCGTCACTGCTACGCCGCCCACACTGGTGCGCTCTCCTGCGCGCATCTCCTCCACGTTCGTAAACCCATGTTGGCGCAGCAGCGCGCCGGCGCCCAACGGCGCAATCAGGCGCGTCCCCTTGCCGAGCTTGCGCAACGAAGGCAGGTCAAGATGGTCATAATGCAGGTGCGAAATCAGGACGGCGTCGATATTCTCCTGCCAGCGCGGCAAGAGCGGCGTGCGTCGTCTGCGCAGGTGGACAATACGGTAGCGCAGCACCGGATCGGTCAAAATGCGCACGCCGTCCACTTCCATTAAAACCGTGGCGTGACCGATATAGGTGATGCGCTCCCTCACCGTTCCTCGCATTGCCTTAACATCATAGAGCCGCCAAATAAAAAGGTGGCGGGTTACCCGCCACCTCCTCGACCCTACTTTTTATTTTACGCACTGCGCAGCCGGAACGCAAAGATGATGGTGAAGACGCCGCCGACGACGGCGAAAATCCCGATCACCAGAGGCAGCGCCGCAACGTAGCCCAGCGGACTGCCGAGCAGCAAAAGCCCGATGATCACCGAGATGGCGCCGATGACGCCAGGCCCCCAACCCGCCCCCTGGAAGGACTCGAGCAGGCCGAAAACGCCCATGATGACGCCCTGAATCCCTAACAGGATGACGACGGCGACGCCAAACACCAGCGCCGATCCATCCGTGATATTGGCGACCAGATACCAGCCGGCCAGAATGCCGATGACGCCGCTAATTAACTTCCAGACCGTGTTGCCACGGTCGGTGAAGATGCGAACGATCGACAGGACGCCGGTCACCAACCAGTATAAACCAATGTAAAAAACGATCATGCGGGACATGAGGACGGGATCGGTCAAGAGAAAGACGCCGACAAGAAGCGTTGCAATGCCCTGAATCAACACCAGCCACCACTGAATCGGCGGCTTTGCCTGCGCTGCTGTTGCCATAGGAGGACTCCTCTGTTGTCTGAAAAATGGATATGGAGAATCTTGCAATTAAAGGACGGAGATGCGCTGCTTTCCCAGTACCCTTGTAGTATAGTATATGCGCTTTCAATACACAAGAGGCCCAAAAGAGCCCAAACCAGGGCCATCAGACAATCCGGAACAGATCAACGACCCAACGTGGAACCAAAGCAGCGCGCAGTTCGTCAACCTGGAGAAGCTGGCGTACAGAACCTTTGATAGGACCGTTTGTGGGCGCTTCCTTTGTCGGTGACGACGTTTCTGTGACAATGGCAGGGCGAAGAAGAGGAGAGAGTCAACATGAGCATGCGAAATGACAGGCCATCCACCCGGCGATGGGCGCGCATCGTCGTTTTTGGCGGCGGCGCACTCATCCTCCTGCTGATCGGCTATGTGATCGGCGCAACGCTTTTCCCGATCTCGGAAGCGCCGACCCCGGCCGCCCCGATCACGCCAGAGCCTGAAGTCACGCTGATTCCCACCTTCACGCCTTCGCCGGTGGCGCCGACGTCAACGCCGACGGAGCCACCAACCTTCACGCCGCAGCCGACGCCTACGTTTACGCAGGCGCCTACGCCCACGCCGATCCTGATCGTGGTGACAGCGCCGCCTTCACCCACCTTTACGATGACCTGGACGCCGCAGCCGACCGACACGCCTGTCCCGCCCACGAACACGCCTTCGCCGACGCCGACGCAAACCTGGACGCCGGTCTTCACGCCGACCTGGACGCCCGTCTTCACCCCCACCTGGACGCCGCTGCCGACGGCGACGGCGACCGCCACGTTGATGCCGACGCCGACGAACACCGGCACGCCCACAGCTACGTTTACAGCGACGCCCACGGCCACGGCGACCGCAACCGAGACAATGACGGCCACCGCCACCGCAACGGCCACAGCGACGCCGACGCACACGGCCACGCTCACGCCCACGCCCACGGCGACGGCCACTCCTACGGCCACGCTCACGGCCACCGCTACCGAGACAATGACGCCCACCGCCACGGCGACGGCCACATCGACGCCGACGCACACGGCCACGCTCACGCCTACGCCCACGGCGACTGCAACTGACACGATGACGGCCACCGCCACCGCAACGGCCACAGCGACGCCGACCCACACGGCCACACTCACGCCTACGCCCACGGCGACCGCCACCGAGACGATGACGCCCACCGCCACGGCGACGGCCACGCCTACGGCCACCGCAACGGCGACCCCTACAGCCACGCCGACGCCCACGGTTCAGTGGGTTTTCGCCAGCGAACCGGTGACGACCGCCTATTTGAATCAGACGTATATGTACACGGTCACATTTGCGCTGGCCGACGTCCATGCCGACGAGCATGCCGATGAAGAAAACATGGAGCCGCCGCTGTCAACAGAAGAAGCGGGTCCGCCGCAACCTGAAGAGTCGTCCAACGCCACTACCGAAGCCTCGACGACAAGCGCTGAAGCGGCCGGGCCTGCCGCCGAAGAGGGCGAGAATCTCCTGGAGCAGGGCGCAGCTGAAGAAGACGCAGCCGGCGAAGAAGAGACGCCGCCCGCCGGGCCGGTGATCCTCGCAGGCGGCGCATTGACCGTCGAAGCGCCGGTGCTGCCGGACTGGCTGCGGCTCGTCGCCGTTGAAGAGGATGCAAACAGCGTCCTGCTCACCGGCGTTCCGCTGGATGAAGATGAAGGCGACCATCCGGTGCTGCTGACGGCGACCGACGCCTTCGGCGCCGTGATCACGCAAAGCTTCACCATCACCGTCGAATTGGATCCGGCGCCCTTCCGCTTCGAGGAGTTTGTGTTCGAGACCGACGAGGATGAGCCTCTGGAAGGCGTTCTGGAGGTGCGTCACGCCGAAGGGAGGACGGTCTATTTCAGCCTGGTGGACGACCCGCGCCACGGCGTCGTCGACGAGCTCGACGCGGAGACCGGCGCCTTCCTGTATACGCCGGAGCCGGACTTCTTCGGCGAAGATGGATTCACCGTCGAGCTCAGCGACGACCTGCAGCGCGTCATCACTGCGCCGGTGACGATCACGGTGAACGCCGTCAATGACCCGCCGCGCATCGAAATGGCCGACGTCTACACGGTGACCGTCGGCGAACTTGTGACGGTCACCGTCGTCGTGACCGACGTCGACAGCGCAGTTTTCACCGTCACGGTGGAAGGGTTGCCGCCCAATCTGACGTTCGTCGAGGATGAGGAGGGCCGCGTCATCGTCGGCGAGGCGGCGCCCGAAGCGCTGGAGGGCGGCCCCTACCTGACCGTGGTCGCCGCCGTCGATGACGAGGGCGCGGAGACGCAGCATGAGATCGTCTGGGTGATCCTTGCGCCGACGGAGGGGGACGGCAATGGGGAAGAGGCGACGCTCGGCGCAATCCCCGGCGTTCTCTTGCCTGTCAGTCAGGCGCTTCGCCTGCCGCCAGGCCAGGAAGGTCTGGCGTACGCCTGGAAGACGCCGCCGCCCTATGAAGGATGCCCGCCTGTGCAGGATGCGCTCACGCCGGCGCCGCTCGACGAGGGCGCCTCGCTGCTCGACGACCTGACCCTGGACGCGCCGACGTTGGGGCCGGGTCTGCTCTTTGAGGTGGCGCTGCCCGCCGGCGACTACGCGCTATTGGTCTGCGGCTGCGCGCCCACCTACGCCGCGGGCGAGCGCGTCAGCCCTCCGGTCAACAACCAGGCCGTCTTCGGAGAAGTGGACAATCTCTCTCCACGCTCTGAGGAGGACAAGGCGATCCCTATCGTTGGCTTCGCCGGAGCGAACGATTTTGTGTGGCGACCGCTGCCGGCGGCCAGCGGCGGCGACGCGCCTTTTCTGTTCTCGCTGGACGAGGGCGTGCACACCCTGGCGCTGTGGATGGCCGACGATGGCCTGCTCGTGCACAGCGTCTGGTTGACGCCCGCCGCAGCTCTCGCAGAGAGCCCAGAGCTGACGGCGGAGCGATGCGCGCCCATCGAATGAGCCGCCGCGTTGCGTCGGGAAACAACACAGCTCCGCTTCATGGTTTTCACAAAACCATTTCGGCCTCTTCGTAGGTGCGGCTCTCAACCCCACGCTCTCGACAGCCCCCGAGACACGGGATGAACCGGCGAAGCGCTGCTACGGGCAGCGCCTACGAAATACGCAACCACGACGCTCTTCCGTGGGTGCGGCTCTCAGCCGCACGTCCTCGACAGGCCCCCGAGCCACGGGATGAACCGACGAAGCGCTGCTACGGGCAGCGCCTACAAAATACGCAACCACGACGCTCTTCCGTAGGTGCGGCTCTCAGCCGCACGTCCTCGACAGCCCCCGAGACACGGGATGAACCGGCGAAGCGCTGCTACGAGCAGCGCCTACGAAATACGCCACCACGACGCTCTTCCGTAGGTGCGGCTCCCAGCCGCACGTCATCGACAGGCCCCCAAGACACGGGATGAACCGGCGAAGCGCTGCTACGGGCAGCGCCTACGAAATACGCAACCACGACGGTCTTCCGTAGGTGCGGCTCTCAGCCGCACGCTCTCGCCAGACCACAAAATTTTTGGATGATTCGGGCAAGCACAGCGGCGATCTGCGCTAAAGAAGCTCCGGGGCATCGTAGCTGCGGCTCGTAGCCGCAGATTTCGCCGCACCCCACCTCACGCCGGAGGCGCGCCCTTCGGGAATTGCTCGCCTAAAAAATCGCCCCTCCTGTCACCAGGAGGGGCATTTCCTATCGTCTATCAAGTGATCAGGAGGGCTGATCTGACAGACTAGAGGAATGAGAGATTGGAGCAGCATAGAGCTGATAGTTCAATCATACACGATTGTCCCCACACTGTCAAAATTTTCAGCAACAGTGTAAGAGCCCTCACAATCTACGAAACTGGACGCGAAGCCTCCAGATGGCGAGCGCCTTTGCGCTCCACCGGCTGCGCGGCGCCCACGGCCAGAGCGTTGGCCGCCAGCAGGATGAGCAGAATCCAAAGGATGCAGGTCACCGCCAGATGCACCATCTGAATCCAAACCGGCGCGCGCAGCGCTACGTTGAAGGCGCCGATCAGAAGCTGGCCGATGTACAGGCCGATCAGCAGACGGCCAAGCCGCTGCGTAAGGGTGGAGGGACGACGCTGCATAGCGATCCATGCCGCGCCAACGACCAGCGCGCCCACGATGAAAGCGATCACAGGATGGAGAATGCGCAGCTCCACCAGCGTGGCCACCAGCGCATGCTCCGCCGGAGAAATGCCGCCCGTGATCACCAGCGTGTCGCCCAGCGCGGTGATGGCGCCGCTCATGCCCAGCACCAGCGAGCCGACGATCGCCAGCAGCAGCGACCCGCCGACGACGCCTTGATTGCGCAGGCGCACCGGCTCACGCCCCTGTCCCCACCACGCCGTCAACACCAGCGCCGCCAGCAGCAGAAAGGTGTTGACCAGATGCGCCGCCATCCAGATGGCGCGGCCCACCGAAACGTTGAAGGCGACATACTGCAGCAACACCAGCGCCGCGCCGATCAGCGCCTCCAGGATCATGAACGCCATGGAAACAACCGCAGCCTTGCGCACCAGATGTCCCTTGGGAAAGGCGCGGAAGGCCCAAACCAGCAGCCCCACCACCGCCAGCAACGCCAGGCCGCTGGTGACGCGATGGGAGAACTCAATCAGGGTTTCGATCTGCTCGGCGCGCGGAATCACCTGCCCGTTGCAGAGCGGCCAGTGGTCGCCGCAGCCGGCGCCGGAGCCGGTCGCCCGCACAAAGGCGCCCCAGATGATCACCAGCACGTTGAACGCCACCACGCCCCAGGCGTAGCGGGCGAAGCGCAGATTGCCGTTCATGGACACTTGCTCCTCATCTTCAGAACCATCCGCCAGAGTCAACTTCGTTCAGTATATCACAAAGTGCGTTGCGCAGCGGTCGGCTGCATGGCCAGATGTTCGACTTTGCGCCAGTAGCGGCTGAAGCGGCGCAGATCGAGCGGGGAGGAGGGCGCCGCAAAAGGAGCGTCCGGCAAGGCCGCAGCCGGCAGCGCCTGTTGGATCCGCCGCCATCTTCTTTTGAAGCCTGGCGATGGGCTGGCAACGGTGACCACGCCGTCGGCGCCATGTTCGGCGACGAAGCGCAGCACCTCCGTCGCCACCTCTCCACGCCGAATCACGAGAGGCAGCTCGAGCAGACATTCGTAGATAAAAAGAACGCGCTTGAGACTGATTCGGCTCTGTTGGAGCAGGGCGTCGTCCCACACCCAAATCGCCGGGGCGGCGGGAAAGGCGCGGAACGCCGGGTTGTGGGGGTTGAGGTTGTCGCCGTGAATCCAGAGAACCGGATTTTTCAATTTGTGCAGCTCGCGCATCGCTGAACTGTCCGATCGGTCGACCTCAACCTTGCGCAGCGTCTCGACTGTAGAAGAGGATGGCTCCGTTGCACGAGCCTGAGGGAAGAGTCGGGCTGCGATCTCTGCATAGCCGCCCTCGAAGTCGCAGCGTCCTCGCAACGGGCAGCCCCGACAATAGACGCCGTCCGTGTATTTCTCCAGATTGTCGCGGTTGAAGATGTAGGGCTTGTGGCTAAATGCGCTCGCCACCCACTGCCAGGAGAGGTTGTTGCTGGCCGGGTCGCCGTCGAGCAGGTGGGTCAGGAACCAGCGCGCGCCCGCCTGCCACCGCACGCGACGGAAATGCACCACGTAGGCCGCCAGCCACATGCGGGCGTGATTGTGCAGATAGCCGGTGGTGCGCAGCTCGCGGCTGAAGGCGTCGATGCAGGCCAGCCCCGTCTCACCTGCGGCAATGTCCGCCGGCAGGGCGTCGGCGTAGTCGGAGGGCGCCAGGCCGGTCTTGAGGGGCTCCAGGTCGCGCCAGACGCGTCCGCCGATGACGTCGTAGACGCGTCGAAAATAATCGCGCCAGCCCAGTTCGTTGATCCATTTGGCGGCTTTCCAGGTCGCGTCCACCTTGCGCAGGGCGACGTCGCGCACCTCCGCCAGGCTCAACACCCCATGGCGCAGATAGGGCGAGAGGCGGGTGACGGCGCCGGCGAGAGAATTGCGCGTCGCCGCATAGCGAACCGGGTCGATCTGCTCCAGAAGCGCCTCGGCGGCGCGTCGTCCCCCGACCGTCGCCGTGACGGCGTCGTCCACTGCGGCGGCTGCCGGAAAGGCGCAGCGCAGATAATCGATCAGTTCGCCGCGATCGCGAAAGGAGCGCCGCATGTCAGCGGAAGTTTCGCCGTCGGCGGCAACGTTCACTGCAATAGCGGACTTCATCCCAACACCTCTCCCACTTCTTGCGCCAGGTGAACGGTCGCCCGCAGACCGGACAGATCTTTTCCGGCGGATGCGCTTTGCGAGAAGTGCGCTTGCCCGGTTTCGTCGATGCTTTCATCCTGGTGGAGAGAGTACAACAAAAGGTGAACGAAAACCGTATCGAAACTTCCGCCCGGCCTTGCAAGCGACAACGTCGCCGAATGCAACCGGGAAGGACACTTTATGCTCGCCTCCGGTGCACATTTCCGCTTTAACCATCGCTTCTATCGGTGGCGATGGGCTTATGATATACTGCGAGGGAAAGGTGACGAGCGAGAGGCAGAGGCAACAAGAGAATCGTCATCGACGAAAAAAGAGCGGCTTTTCGCAGCCATTTGTCAGAGTGGACTCAATGAGATCGGTGCAAGCTATCACACAGCAGGACATGATGCGCTATCGCGCGACTGCCCGGCGACGCACGGCCAAAGAGCGCCAGATGCAGGAAGCGCGACGCCTGCGGGCATGGGAGACGGCCCGGCGCGCTGCTGCACTTCTCAAGAATGAATATGGAGCAAGCCGCGTCGTCCTTTTTGGTTCTTTGTCGCGCCGTGAACCATTCTCTCCTCATTCTGACATCGATTTGCTTGTCTGGGGATTAGATGAACGCGTCTATTATCAGGTCGTGGCCCGGCTGCTTGACCTGGACCCTTCGACGCCGATCGATCTGTTGCGCGCCGAAACGCTGAATCAGGCTCTCGTTGAGGCAATTGAAACTTCAGGAATTCCACTATGACCGCTTATGCCGCTCTCGCCGGTCGCATGCAGGAAGCGCTGAGCGATCTAGAGCGCGTTGTCAAACGGGCCGAAGAGCTCCTGCATAAAGCGCAGCAGCATAACGACGACGGCTATCTGGATGGCGTCGCTCTCAACTTGCACGGGTTCTATTCCGGCGTCGAACGCATCTTTGAGGATATTGCGCGCACTGTGGACGAATCAAGCCCCACCGGACCGGATTGGCATCGCGATCTGTTACTGCAAATGTCGGCGGCGATCGACGGCGTTCGCCCAGCCGTGATCAGCAAGGAAACTCGTTTTTGCCTGGACGAATATCGTGGATTTCGCCACGTGGTCCGCAACGTTTATGCCTTCAATCTGCGACCACTGCGCTTACAAGAGTTGACGGAGGGACTGTCTCTTTGCTATCAACGTTTGCGAGCTGAACTCGATGACTTCATCTCTTTTCTACTCGCACTGGATCGGGTCGAACCGTACTCCTAAAATAATTTGAGAGAGAATTCATGGTCTATCCACCCTTCACCTACGCCTATTACAGAGCGCTGCTTGAGGCGCTCTTTCACCACGGCTACCACTTTGTCTCGTTCGATGAGGTCGATATTGCGCGCAACGACCAGGTGGTGTTGCGCCACGACGTCGACCTTTCGCTGGAGGCGGCGTGTGCGCTGGCGGAAGTCGAGGCGGAGTGCGGCGTTCGCTCCGTCTTTCACGTGCTGTTGACCGCGGACGCCTACAACCCAGCCTCGCGACGCAGCCAGGCGCTGTTGGCGAAAATACGAAAGATGGGACACCGCATTGGGCTGCACGTCGATCCGGCCGTGCTGCCCAAGGAGCCTGTCGCCATGCACGCACGGCTGGCGCAGTTGTTCGCCAGCGCAGAGGCCATCCTGGGGCCGTTGGACTCCTACAGCATGCATCGGCCGGTGGCCAACGGCGAAATGGAGAGCCTGAAGCCGCAGCGCCTTCCTTTTCCGACGCCGGCCTACGCCGACGACGACCGCTACCGCAGCCATCTCGTCTATCGCAGCGACTCGCGCCGCGAATGGCGTCACGGCGACCTGCTCGCCGAGCTCAAAACGCTGCGCGGCCGCTCGCTCCACATCAATCTGCACCCGATCTGGTGGACGGAGGAGGCCGTCTCGCGCGAGGAAGTGCTGCGCCGCTTCCTGGCGCGCCAGCACGCGACCGCAGAACAGTATCTGTGCGACAATCTCTCCTTTTACCGAACGGCTGCGATGGCGGTGGCGGGCGACTGAGAAGCCCGGCGCCGTCGCCAAGGGAAGAAGTGTGATTCAAAAATAGCGTAAACGAGGTCTAACATGTCAGCGACAATTTCGGTTCAGGTGCCGCGTGAAATTCTTCAT
This sequence comes from uncultured Caldilinea sp., assembly GCF_937128415.1. Taxonomy (GTDB): domain Bacteria; phylum Chloroflexota; class Anaerolineae; order Caldilineales; family Caldilineaceae; genus Caldilinea. The sequence goes on along the minus strand of NZ_CAKZMJ010000061.1, from coordinate 67,811 downwards.
GCAGCGCGTTTGACGGTCGATGAACTTAAGCAAGAGTTGGCGCTTGCCCTGTACCAGCAAGGCAGATTATCCTTTGGCAAAGCGAGCGAGATCGCCGGAATATCCGTGTGGGACTTCCAAATGCTTTTGGGCGCCCGCAAGATCCCCGTTCATTACGATCTCCAGGATTATGAAGATGACCTGGCGACGTTGCACGCATTGAGACGCCATGACGATTGTCAGTAACGCCTCTCCTCTTATCAATCTGGCGCGAATTGGCAAACTTGACCTATTGCGTCAGCTCTACGGCGAAGTGCTTGTCCCACAAGCTGTATGGCAAGAAGTTGTATTGGATGGCGCTGAACGCCCAGGAGCAGACGAGGTTAAAACAAGCACATGGATTCAAATGCGTACCATTGGAGATCAGCGACTGGCGCAAGCGTTGCGCCAGGAACTGGGCGCCGGCGAAGCGGAGGCGATTGTGCTGGCAATCGAGCTTCAGGCCGAATTGCTGTTGATGGATGAACGTTTAGGACGCGAGACGGCGCGTTATCTTGGAGTTCGTCCCATAGGGTTGATTGGGGTCCTGCTTGAAGCAAAACATAGGCGTCTTATTCCTGCCATCAAGCCGCACCTGGACGCATTGTGCGATTTCGCCGGCTTTCGAGTAAGAGACGCACTCTATCAGCAAATTTTGCAAGACGAAGGCGAAATATAAACTCCACATCAACCTGCACCCGATCTGGTGGACGGAGGAGGCCGTCTCGCGCGAGGAGGTGCTGCGCCGCTTCCTGGCGCGCCAGCACGCGACCGCAGAACAGTATCTGTGCGACAATCTCTCCTTTTACCGAACGGCTGCGATGGCGGTGGCGGGCGACTGAGAAGCCCGGCGCCAGGGGAGATCTCTAAAAAGGAATGCGCATATGCATCCGCTGACCTACCGGCAAACCGTGACTATGGATCGCTCGAACTTTCTTCAGCGCCTAATTTCCTTGCTCACAGAACATCAAATTCATTACTGCGTCATCGGCGGGCAGGCTGTCAACGCCTACGTCGAACCGGTGGTCAGCCTAGACCTGGACCTAGTGGTGGCGGTCGAACAGCTAGAGCAGGTGGAAGAGCTGCCGGCGAAGGAGTTTCTTGTCCAACGGTTTCCCCACAGGCTGAACGTTTATGCAGAGAGTTCCGCGCTGCGCGTGCAAATTCAAACCGATCCTCGCTACGCCGATTTTGGGAAAAGAATAATCGCCGCGTTGCGCCGTTTTCCGCATCCCTCCCCCGGCGCTCCTTCCAGGCGCCCGATCTCACTCCCCTTTCCCCATTTGCGCCGGGCGCGTTTTGGTTCTGCCTTCGCAGCCTCGTTATAATCGATGACTGCGCATCGCGTCGGCGATGAGCCGCAGGCGATTTGACAGCGCGTGCACCAAGATTTCAGTCAACGCATGAGGACATTCATGGCGGCATTCACCAATCCTTCCGCGGCGACCGAGAGCTCTTCTTTGCATCGCCGGCGCCCCTTGACCGCAGTGATCGGCTGCGGCTACTGGGGAAAAAATCTTGTGCGCAATTTGAATCACCTGGGCGCCTTGCACGCCGTCTGCGACGCCACCGAACAGGGACGCGCCACAGCCTCCGCCCTGGCGCCCGAAAGCCGAATTTTCGACCATCCAGAACACATTCTGAAAAACGGAGACGTGCAGGGCGTCGTCATCGCCACGCCGGCGGAGACGCACTACAGCCTGGCCAAAGAGGCGTTGCTGGCGGGCAAGGACGTCTTCGTCGAGAAGCCCTTGGCGCTCACCTACGAGCAGGGCAGTGAGCTGGTGCGGCTGGCCGAGCGCAACGGACGCATCCTCATGGTCGGCCACGTGCTGGAATACCATCCCGGCGTCGTGACCTTGCACAACCTGATCGACCAGGGCGAGCTGGGGAAGGTGCACTACATCTACTCCAACCGGCTGAGCCTGGGCAAGGTGCGCCGCGAGGAGAACATCCTGTGGAGCTTTGCGCCGCACGACATCGCCGTGATCCTGCGCCTGCTGGGCAGCATGCCCTTCGAGGTGGTGGCGTGCGGCGGCGCCTACCTGCAGCCCAACATCGCCGACGTCACCGTGACCAACCTGCTCTTCGACAACGGCGTGCGCGCCCACATTTACGTCTCCTGGCTGCACCCTTTCAAGGAGCAACGGCTGGTGGTGATCGGTTCGCGGCGAATGGCCAGCTTCGACGACGTCAACAAGCGGCTCGTCTTGTACGACCAGCGCGTGGAATGGCAGGAGGGACAGCCGATCCCCGTGCGCCACGACGGGACGGAAGTTCCCTACCCCCAGGACGAGCCGCTGCGGCTGGAATGCGAGGCGTTCCTGCGCGCCATCGCCACGCGCGAGCCGCCCCTGACCGACGGCGCCAGCGGGCTGCGCGTGCTGCGCGTGCTGCAGGCGGCGCAGCGCTCGCTGGTCACCAACGGACAACCGGTCCATTTACCGATTGAGACTTTTTGAAGATGGTGCGCGGTGCGTGTTGAGCTTCTCTCACGAAACACGCACCACGCAACACGCACCACGCAACACGCAACACGCATCCCGGAGCATCCCATGCACGACAGAACGTACTATGTCCATCCCAGCGCCTACGTGGACGAGCCGTGCGAGATCGGCCCCGGCACGAAGATCTGGCACTTTTGCCATATCATGCAGAACGCGCGCATCGGCGCCAACTGCAACCTGGGGCAGAACGTCTTCGTGGCGAGCGGCGTGGTGATCGGGAGCAACGTGAAGATTCAAAACAACGTCTCGGTCTACGCCGGCGTGGAGCTGGAGGACGACGTCTTCTGCGGGCCGTCGTGCGTCTTCACCAACGTTATCAACCCGCGCTCGCAGATCGTGCGCCATGGGCAATATCAGCGCACGCTCGTGCGCCGCGGCGCCACCATCGGCGCCAACGCCACGGTCGTCTGCGGGGTGACGATCGGCCAGTACGCCTTCATCGCCGCCGGCGCAGTCGTGCGCACCGACGTTCCCGACTACGCCCTGATGGCGGGCGTGCCCGCCGTGCAGAAGGGCTGGATGAGTCGCCACGGCCATCGGCTGGTGGAGAAAGACGCCGACGGCAACTGGCTGTGTCCGGAAAGCGGCTGGCGCTATCGAGAGGTGGAGCCGGGCGTCCTTCGCTGCCTGGACTGGCCAGAAGAGCGGCCGCTGGTGTAGCGCAGATGCTCTCTGCGTTCACCCGTCCGGCGCCCCCACAGAGAACCGAAGGCGCTGTGATATACTGAAACCCATGGCAACCGGTAGCGTGCTACGCGAATGTGCAGGTTTCACCGTAGGTGCGGCTCTCAGCCGCACGCTCTTGGTGGGTGGAGGCGGGCCCTCACCCCCCGGCCCCCTCTCCCAGTGCCGGGAGAGGGGGAGAAAGGAGCCTCGTAGGTGCGGCTCTCAGCCGCACGCTCTTGGTGGGATCGGGTAGGCCCTCACCCCCGGCCTCCTCTCCCAATGCTGGGAGAGGAGGAGAAGGAAGCGCAGCTGCGGGCTGCGCCTACGCGAATGACATCGGTTTCATCGTAGGTGCGGCTCTCAGCCGCACGCTCTTGGTGGGTGGAGGCGGGCCCTCACCCCCTGGCCCCCTCTCCCAATGCTGGGAGAGGGGGAGAAGGAAGCGCAGCTGCGCCTACAAGGCGCCAAAAAGTCCCATTCTACGGGAAGGGTTTCGCCGAACTGTGCAACTCCTGAAATATGAATACAAAAGCTCTTTTCAAAGTGAACGGAAAAGGTTAAAAAAAAGTGACCCACGAGATGCAGACGCCATTGCTCGATTTGAAAGCCCAATACGCCGCCCTGCGCGATGAAATCCACGCCGCCATCGAGCGGGTGGTGGAGTCGCAGCAGTTCATCCTCGGCCCGGAGGTCGAGGCGCTGGAGGAGGAGGTGGCGGCCTACTCCCACTGCCGCTACGGCGTCGGCGTCTCCTCCGGCACCGACGCCCTGCTCGTGAGCCTGATGGCCATCGGCCTGCAACCCGGCGACGAGGTGATCACCACCCCCTACACCTTCTTCGCCACGGCAGGCTCCATCGCACGCCTCGGCGCTCGACCGGTCTTCGTGGACATCGACCCGCAGACCTACAACCTCGACCCGGCGAAACTCGAGACGGCCATCACACCACGCACGCGCGCCATCATGCCCGTGCATCTCTTCGGGCAGATGGCGGACATGGATCCGCTCCTCGTCGTCGCCGAGCGCCATGGCCTCTATGTCATCGAGGACGCTGCGCAGGCCATCGGCGCCGAGTACAAAGGCCGCCGCGCCGGCTCGCTCGGCCATCTTGGCTGCTTCAGCTTCTTTCCCTCCAAGAACCTGGGCGGCTTCGGCGACGGCGGCATGGTGGTGACCAACGATCCCGACCTCGCCGACCGCGTGCGCCTGCTGCGCGGCCACGGCGCCCGCCCCAAGTACTACCACAAGGTGGTGGGCGGCAACTTCCGCCTCGACGCGCTCCAGGCCGCAGTGCTGCGCGTCAAGCTCAAGCATCTGGACGCATGGACGGCTGCGCGCCAACGCAACGCCGAGCGCTACCGCCAGCTGTTCACCGCGGCGGGCGTCGACGTGGGCCTGCCCTGCGATGCGGGCTACGGTCGCCACATCTACAACCAGTTCGTCATTCGCAGCAGGCGCCGCGACGCGCTGATGGCGCACCTGAAGGCGCACGGCGTCGGCTGCGAGATCTACTATCCGGCGCCGCTGCACCTGCAGGAGTGTTTCGCCGACCTGGGTTACAAAGTCGGCGACTTCCCGGCCAGCGAGCAGGCCGCGCAGGAGACGCTGGCGATCCCGATTTATCCGGAGCTGAGCGAGGCGCAGCAAGAGACGGTGGTGCGCGCGGTGGCGGAGGCGCTCGCCTGCGCAGACGCAAGTGCCGAAACCAGTGCATAGCGACTAGGCATTGCTGCGGAAATGATTGCATAAAAAACAAAGCCACTAAAATATATTACATGTCTGAAACCTCCATCGTCGAAACCTCGCCTCCTCGCACCAATGGTCCAGCTAAGCGAGCCAGGGGTGGTTTTGGAGGCGATGTTCTTAAGTTAGTTTCAGGGACCACCTTTGCACAGGCGCTGTTAATCTTAGCAGCGCCTGTTTTAACGCGCCTGTACACACCCGAGGCGTTTGGCGTGCTGGCAATCTACACATCGATTACAACGATTCTGGGGGTGATTGCCTGCTTACGTTACGAACTGGCGATCACGCTGCCGGAGAAAGATGAAGATGCGGCGAATGTATTAGGAGCGACGCTTTTTTTCGCCGTCTTGATGACACTGCTCGCCTTAATTGTCATCGGATGGGGACGTGAGTTCATCATCCATCTTCTGAAGGCTCCCGCATTGGGGCCCTGGTTGTGGTTGGTTCCGCCGGCGACATTTCTCGCCGGCGTCTTCCTCGGATTCAACTATTGGAACACGCGCACTCGTCACTTTGGCCGCCTGTCCATCTCGCGCATTCTTCAGTCGGTCAGCACGGTAACTTCTCAAATTACGCTCGGGCTCACCGGGGTTGCACCCGGCGGCGCTTTGATTATTTCGAGCGTCGGTGGACAGATGCTTGCCGTCCTTACGCTCGGGGTGCAAATTTTTCGAGACGACAAGGATATATTTCAGAAAGCGGTGCGGCCTCGAAAGATCCTCGCCGCTGTGAAACGGTACCGTAAATTCCCCCTGTATGACGCCTGGTCGGCCCTTCTAAACAGTTTCTCCTGGCAATTGCCGGCCTTTCTACTTTCCGCCTTTTTCTCATCCGCAGTGGTGGGGTATTACTCGCTTGGATTTCGGATTTTGCAGTTGCCGATGAGCCTGATCGGAAGCGCCATCGCGCAGGTGTTTTATCCTCGAGCCGCCGAAGCGCATCAGCAAGGCAATCTTTCGGTTTTAGTCGAAAACACCTTTCACCGGCTGGTCCTCGTTGGGCTGTTTCCCATGCTCACGCTGACATTGACCGGACGCGATTTGTTCACAATTTTCTTCGGGCCTGAATGGGCGGAAGCCGGGAGCTATGCACAAATCTTAAGCATTTGGGCGTTCGTCTGGTTCATTTCTTCACCCCTAAGCACAATATTTAACGTGCTCGAAAAGCAAGAACGCATGCTGCGCTGGAACATCGCCAACTTTGTGACCCGATTTCTTTCCTTGTGGATTGGGGGAATGCTTCAGGAGCCGCGCATCTCCATTTTCTTGTTTGCGGCGACAGGAATCTTTGTATACGGTTATATCAACTATTCAATCTTATCGACCGCCGGGGTGCCGCGACGCAATGTGATTAGAATCCTTGCCAAAAACGTGCTTCTTTTTCTGCCTGCTGGAGCGACCTTTTTGCTCATGTCCGTTTCGTTTCATGAGCCGATGTTGACAGTGGCAACTGCAATTTTGTGGACGATTCTCTATATGCTTTATGTTCTCAAAACGCAAATGAACATTTTCAAAGGATAGAAGCGATAAGCTTATTGATTGATAAGCATTCACGGACATAACTTTTCATGTTTTTATGTTTACCAAAACCTTGATAGCCAGATGGTAAGTTGAATCAATCAGGAAGTAAAAACGAGATGCCTAATGACTCGTAAAATGATTTTCTATTATCCTGCACCGCTGTCTAACGCTCCTCAAAGTGGAAGTCAGGTGCGTCCTATTAAGATGTTAGAGGCGTTTAGCTCTTTAGGATACGATATTTATGAAATCACCGGCGTTCTTTCGCAGCGCGCTGAAAAAATTTCTCGGTTGATGAAAGACTTATCCCACACAACCGATTCTCAATATCAATTCTTTTATGGAGAAGCAACCACTGCGCCACCGATCGTGCGAGATAAAACCTTTGCCATCGGCCAAGCATTTAAAGAACTCTCTATCTTTGATAGGTTGCGAGTGAGAAAAATTCCATTGGGACTTTTTTATCGAGATATACACTGGAAATTTGATCAATACAGAAATAACATTCAGTGGTATAAGTGGCTAATCAGCTATCCTCTCTATCATTACGAACTATACTTGTACGCTCGTTATCTAGACTATTTATTTCTCCCATCTATCAATATGCTGAAGGTGCTCCCTTTTTTTAGGGATGAAACTCGTGTGATCGCATTGCCTCCAGGTTGTAAACTTCCGGATGCAAACTTTTCACGTTCAAATTTGCAACAATGCGATACGCCAGCAACTCTACACCTTCTTTATGTAGGTGGCATCGTTCCTCCATTGTATGATATTCGACCTGTGTTGCAGGCTGTACATAAAAGCTCGAATCTACGATTAACAATCTCTTGTCGCAAACAGGAATGGGATGCCTGGAGAAGCGTTTATGAAGCATGGTTCGCGTCAAATATTTCTATCGTTCACGCCAACGAAACGGAATTGGGATCACTGTATATCCAAAACGATATATCTTTGTTATTTTATCCGCCGCATGAGTATCGCAGTTTTGCCATTCCACTAAAGCTATTTGAGTCGCTGGGTTACGGAGTCCCGATGATTGTTTCAGGCAACACAGAAGCCGCCAGATTTGTGCAAGCAGAATGCATTGGATGGGTGGTGCACTCCACTGAGGAGCTTAAAAATTTGCTTACTTATCTTGCCGATCACCCTTCGGAGCTCAAGAAAATGCAAGATAATGTTTTTCGGGTTCGGGAAAAACACACCTGGCAACAACGCGCAAAACAAGCCGCCGATTTGCTTTTACAGGTTCATGAGGACTTGATCTCGTCTTGAGTCTTAATATGACCCTACGTCGACATTTGGTTTTCAGATGGCCCCAAACAACCGCACTCTTCCAGGTCACTGTTTTCGTTGCAGCGATTTTGTTCTGCTTTTTTATTTTTTCTTCTTTGCAGAGCAATTGGGGAAATTTGGCGCTCCTGAGAGCCTTATCCACTACACGCGACGGGGCAATGATGTATTTCCCAAATCAAGCAAGTCCTTACCTGCAAGGCGTCGCCCACTATCGAGCTGGCAATTTCTCTGAAGCGCGTCGACATTTTCAGAAGAGTCTTGCCACGCATCCTGATTTAGCTCGAAACTTCATGCTTGAAAGCGCGCTCGCAGAGGGGGACGGGCAAAAAATGATAGAGATGCTCGATCTATCCCGACCTTCCGAGCGAATTTTTCTCGTCAAAGTGCTGGCCGAACAAGGCGATGATCTCCCTATAGGAATTCAAAAACAATCCAAGGATATGATAAAGACAGATCCATTGCTTGCTTCGGCGTACCTTCACTTATTGCTATCAAAAAATCGATTCGATGAAGTCATAGAATTCGGTTCCACCTTGTCTGAGAATAGCGATTCTCCCCAGATTCAATTCATGGTGGGAAGAGCACATTTCTATAAAAAAGACTATGCAAATGCAGCGAGAATTTTTGAGGAAGTCTATAATCGACAACCCATCTTAGATAACGCCGTTTGGCTGGGGAAAGCCCTCTTTAATAGCGGTAGACAAGAAGAGGGGCTTCACTTCTTAGAAACCATTTTGCAACAGCCTTCGGGCCGCAGATACATTCCCTACCTGGTGGACCTGAGTGTAGCGTATGCAAACGTCGGTCGGTGTGCAGAGGCGAGACAAATCTTGCATGAGGCGACAGCGACGGATCGAACAGGCGACCAACGCGTCCTCCTTGAAAGCGCACAACGAACGGTAACCGGTCGATGTCAGGAATAACAAGATGCATCTTCATTATCTTTCCATTTCGGCGCTGATTTTTATCGCCAGTTTTCGCCTGTTTCAGATGGCTTCAGGCAGCATGTCTCTGCGACGCCTGAACATCGTTTCTTGGTTTTTTTATTTTGGACTCATTTTGCAAAGCTTTATCGGCATCAATTTAGCCTTTGTGTTTGGAGTTGAACATTACCTCATTTCAAGAGTAGCTGAAGAGCATCTCATCCTATCCTATTGGTCGATTGCCTACACCCTGATTGCGTTGCCGATCGCCATGATTCTCACCCAAAAATTTGTATGGGGAGGGAGAGTGAGAGCCAAGCTGCTTGCATATTTCGCAACTCCGCTTCGCCCTTTGCAAAGCCCAAAGGATAGCGCACTGTTAACATTTTGGGGCGGCATGTCATTGGTTGCTCTCGCAGCCACTCTTTATGTATATTCGGTAGTAGGGCAAGCTCCATTTGTTGCACTCTTTTCTTCTAACATATCCAGCTTTGAATTCGCGCAATTGCGCATCGAGGCAGGGCGAGAATTTAGCGGCAACCAGTATATTCGCAATCTCTTTTCCATTCTCTTAGCCCCATTTGTGTCTTATGTCGCTTTTGCGTACTCATCATTGTATCCACACAACCGCAAAATTAAACTCTGGTTTTTCATGACATTTGCTACAGCAGTGTTGGCAGTGACAAGCGACGGTCAAAAACTGCCCATTCTCAATTATTTGTTAGCATTATTTTTCATTCGAGGCTTTATTCGAGGAGGATTTACTCTAGCAAGAATTATTTCTATCGCCTTGTTAACTGTTTTTTTGATTTCACTTTTGTATATTGTGACAACCGGTCATCTGGAAATCGGGCTTGCGCAAGGACCTATCGGTCGCATCCTCATGACTGCAGTCGCAGGCGTTCCGCTTCACTTTATGATATTTCCCTCCTTACACCCCTTCCTGCAGGGAGCGAGTTTTCCAGGATGGCTTGCCGGAACGCTTTTCGGCGTCGAACATGCCCGATCTGCTCGGGTTATCATGGAAATCATCAATCCGGCCGCCGTAGAAAGTGGCACTGCGGGTGTTATCAATACACTATTCATCGCCGAAGCTTGGGCAAACTTCGGTTGGGCTGGGCTAATCGCAGCTCCTTTTATCGTAGGGTTTGTCATTCAAACGATCTACAATGCATTATTAACCTTGCCGAAAACGCCGGTGTTTGTTGCTGCGATGGGCTTTTTTATGGTCAACACTGTAATAGTGATAGGCGGTTTCGTCGATTTTATCTGGAATGTCGCCTGGATGATGATTTTTCTCTGGATTCTACTTTCTATCTTTGCGCGCCAATTTCTGTTGTCGCTTGGAAGGCAAAGACAGCAGCATCTCCAAACTAGCATCCCTGGAGAAGATGTCATTCTCAATTCGCCAACCCATCGTCTTTCGTAAATAGTTTTCTCTATTCCTTCAAATCACCAGCGATTCACAAATTCAAAATGAAAATTCTTTTCGTTCATAACCATCCGGCGACTTTTACTCGCATCGACCAAGAGATTTTGAGCAGCCAGCATGTTGTCCGAGAGTTGTATGTACGCCATGCAACCCTCTGGCAACTGTTTCTTGCGACAGTGGCAGCGATTCGAGGGGTGTTCTGGTGCGACTTGGTCTTTGCCTGGTTTGGAGCATTTCATGCACTCTTGCCTTTTTTAGTGGCCAAATGGCTCAACAAGCCATGCATCGTCGTTTCCAGTGGTTATGATGTGGCCAACGAATCTGAAATCAACTATGGGAACATGCGCCCAGGCCCGCGTCGCTGGATCGGCCGGTGGGTCTTTCGCCTGGCCGATCAGGTGCTTCCGGTGTCCCAGTTCGCTGGTCGCGAGGCAATCGCTAACGCAGGCGTAAATCCACAGAAGGTGCGCGTCATTCCACATGGCGTGGCTCTCGCAGAGAAAGCAATTCCTATCGATAGTGCACTGCGTCAACGCTTTATACTGACCGTAAGCGGCATCAATAAGCTAACGTTAGAACGCAAGGGGGTGCTGCACTTTACTCGACTGGCAACGCTATTCCCCGATTGTATTTTCTGGATCATCGGACCTTATCAGGAAGACGAAGCAATCCGTCGGCTCCGAGAGATTGCGCCTCCGAACGTACTCATTCCTGGTCCAATGAACTATGATGATTTGCGTCGATTTATGCAGACGGTGAGCGTCTATGTTCAATTGTCCTATTACGAATCGTTCTGCATGTCATTGGCGGAGGCAATGCTGGCCGGATGCGTTCCGGTGGTGGTCAATCGCGGCGCCTTGCCGGAGGTGGTTGGGGACGCCGGTTATGTTGTTCCCTACGGCGATTTGCCACAGATTGCAGAGGCGATTCGAAGCGCCCTGTCCGCCGACGTGCAAGCTCGTCAGCGGGCCTCGCAACGCATTGCGACGGTTTTCCCACTGGAGGAGAGAGCGCGCCTCCTTCTTAAAACTCTAGAAGAAATCGGAAAATGACTTTCATGTCCGGTCATACTTCACCTTTTGTCTCGGTCATTCTTCCTGTACGCAATGAGGGTCCATTTATTCATGAGGCGTTGTGCGCTCTATTAGAGCAGGACTACCCTCATGAGCGAATGGAAATTTTAGTGGCGGATGGTCAATCGACAGACAACACGGCTGAGCAGATTGCTCGAATTGCAGCTTCGCAGTCTTCTCTGTGCATTCATTTAATTGAAAATCCCAAGCGTAGCATGCCGGCAGGGTTCAACCTTGCCTTGCAGAAAGCCAAAGGGGATGTCATCATCGTTGCCGGCGGACACGCAAAATTCGCCCCCGATTATGTTTCTCGGTGCGTTGAGCTGCTCGAGCAAACCGGGGCCGACTGCGTAGGCGGCCCGATCGAGACGATAGGAAAAACGACGGTTGCTCAAGCCATAGCGCTCGCACAGAGCTCCTGGTTTGGCGTTGGCGGCGCAGCTTTTCGTATGAAAAATGTCAAACCCGGATTTGTTGACACCGTCGCTTTCGGCGCGTATCGTCGTTCTGTGTTCGATAAAATTGGCGTACTAGATGAGGAGCTAATTCGCAACCAGGATGACGAGTTCAACTTTCGCCTGGTGCAGAACGGCGGCAAAATATGGCTAGACCCCTCAGTTCATTCGGTGTATTACAGTCGTTCGTCCGTGAAAAGTTTGTGGAAACAATATTTCAATTACGGAATGTACAAAGTCCGAGTGATTCAAAAACGCAATGCGATTCCGGCGCACCGCCATTTAGCGCCGGGAATCTTTGTGATCACATGCCTCGGCGGGATAGCAATGTATTTGTTATCTCATCGAAAAATATGGTTGACGCCGGTGGCGGCATACACAATGGCGAATAGTCTCGCCGCTTTGTATGTGGGACGCAATCATAAACATTTACTACCCTATCTACCCATTATTTTTGCCACGCTCCACTTCGCCTATGGGCTTGGATTTCTCTATGGTCTTTGGAAGTGGCGCTCTTTATGGGGTGTAAAATCGCCTTGAATCATGGTCGGGAGGCATGCAGCTTGTGTCGGAAAAATCGTTCGAGACATCGCCCGAAATTGAGCGTATTCGGCGCACTTATCAACACTATCAGGAAGCGAATTTTGCCCAGAAATTGTGGTCGGCCAACAACCCTGGCAATCGGAAAATCGTCGCTGAACGTACGCTGGCTTTACAGACCCTGCTGAAACAAGCGCACCTTTTACCCCTCACGCCCTTTCATATTCTTGACATTGGGTGTGGAAATGGAGACGTGCTTGCCGAATTCTTAAAATGGGGTGCACAACCGAATCATTTGTTTGGAATCGAGTTGCTGGAAAGTCGAATCCTTTCTGCAAAACAAAGATATCCTTCTTTTTTTCATTGGATGCAGGGAAATGCAGAATATTTGCCTTATAAAGATTCTTCCTTTGACCTAGTTATCTTTTTCACTGTGTTCAGCTCAATTTTAGATGCAAGGATGCGCATGAACGTTGCCCAAGAAGCGAATCGTGTGCTGAAGCCCGGCGGCGCCGTCATCTGGTATGACTTTCGTTATCGCAATCCCAAGAACCCCAATACCCTGCCCATGGGACGCAAACAGCTTTTACATCTTTTCCCAGGCTATCGGATGCAGCTGATTCCGATCACTCTGCTTCCTCCTCTTGCAAGAAAGCTGGGCGGGTTAACCGATATACTTTATCCACTTTTAGCAAATCTCACCCTTCTACGTACTCACTATATTGGCCTGATGACCAAACCTAACGATGGCGAACTGTAAACATGCTTATGACGCGATCCGTTTTTCTTCCATTTGCCTTGCCAGATATTGACCAGAATGAACACGATCTCGTTCGACAGACGCTGGATTCAGGGTGGATCACCACAGGACCTCTAGTGCGGCGTTTTGAGCGTGAATTTGCTGCGTTCGTCGGTGCCAAACATGCCGTTGCAGTGAATTCCTGCACGGCAGCCATGCATCTTGCACTAGAAGCCATTGGTTTGCAGCGCGGAGACGAAGTAATTACAACCCCCTACACTTTTGCTGCCACTGCGGAGGTCATTCGATATTTTGATGCAAAACCGGTGCTGGTGGATATCTGTGCAGAAGATTTCAACATTGATCCTGAACGCATTGAAGCAGCGATCACTCCTCGCACAAGGGCAATCATTCCTGTTCACATTGCCGGGCTCGCTGCGCGTTTAGATGAGATTAGGGAAATTGCTTCTCGCCATCAGTTAGCCATCATTGAAGACGCTGCCCATGCCTTTCCGACTCACTATAAAGGACGCATGATCGGCCAAGCGTTACCCGGCATTCAACACGCCGTCTGCTTTTCCTTTTATGCCACCAAGACCATCACTACAGGCGAAGGCGGCATGATTGTGACGGACGACGATCAAATCGCTGAGCGTTGTCGGATCATGGCTTTACATGGAATTAGCCGAGATGCTTGGAAGCGTTATACAGCCGAAGGGTCATGGTATTATGAGATCATCGCCCCTGGTTATAAATACAACATGACCGATATAGCCGCAGCAATCGGATTAGCGCAGTTAACCAAAGCTGAGCGCATGGCTTCCAGGCGGCGCGTCATCGCCCAAATGTATCACGATGCATTTTCTGATCTGTCAGAAGTGCAAATCCCTCTTGATCCTGATTCATACTGTTCTGAATCAGAATCTCAAGAGTCCAACTCGCAGGAGAGTAAGCACCAGAGCCACGCCTGGCATTTGTACATGCTGCGCCTCAATTTAGAGCAATTAACAATAGATCGAGGCCGGTTCATCGAGTTGCTCAAAGCCCACAATATCGGTGCAAGTGTGCATTTCATTCCTTTGCACCTGCATCCTTACTATCGAGAAGTGTACAAATATCAGCCACAGGATTTTCCTATTGCCTATCAGCAGTACCTCCGAGAGGTGTCTTTGCCAATTTACAGCAAAATGAGTGACGAAGATGTCAACGATGTCATCACCGCAGTCCACACCATCGTCGCCCAACATCGTCGATGATCGATGGCAACGCTTTTTGGATATTATCATTGCAGGGATTGGGTTAGTGGCGCTCTCGCCACTACTTCTAGCCGTATCGATATGGGTGAAACTGGATTCGCCAGGGCCAATTTTGTATCGAGCGGCTCGCGTTGGTCGCGGCGGCAAACATTTCAAGCTCCTCAAATTCCGCAGCATGGTCGTCAATGCCGATCGTTCCGGCCCAGGCATCACCGTCTTTGGCGATGCTCGCGTGACCCGGGCAGGACGGTGGTTGCGACGCACGAAAATAGATGAACTCCCTCAATTAATTAATGTCCTCCGCGGAGAGATGAGCTTGGTGGGGCCTCGTCCTGAAGACCCTCGTTATGTTGCTTTGTATACTGCCGAACAAAGACAAATCTTAGCGTATCGACCTGGGATCACCAGCGCGGCTTCACTCGCTTTTCGACATGAAGAAAAGTTGCTTGAAGGTCCTGATTGGGAGACAACTTACCGAGAAAAAATCATGCCTGCCAAACTCGCAATCGATTTGGCTTATATGGCGCAACGCACTCTATACACCGACATACAATTGATTCTTCGCACTATCTTATCTCTGACAAAATAAATTGTTGTAGATGCAAATCTTAACAACAGTGTAGTGCAGCGCACTGGGCCTCTCAGGGAAAGCAGACTCAGGCTTGCACCTACAAGTTTATCAAGATAATCTGCTAATTATCCAAGCTTGTTGAAAAACCTCTTCCATAAGAAATCTTCATCAACAGCACAACCTTTTTGATGATCGGCGAGATTATTTTCACTTTGCTGGAAGGTCTTTTCTTTTTCAACAGCCTCTAAATTGAAACAGAATGGGGCTTCAGGACGTTGAATCCATGAAGCTCTTTTCATGTTTTCCAGAAGCCCAAGATCGTGCTATTCCCATTCCTATAATCGCTCCTCTCTGCAATTCTTCATGCTTATACAGCAACGGTATAATCTCTATATTGCAAAGATGCCTGCTTATATGCATCTAAGCATATCCTTAATCTAGCAGCGTCAGCAACGCTTACAATCTTAACGCCGCAATGCGGAGTGCTCATGAAGTCCGACCATGTTCAAAAATCCTCCACTCCAGCTTTAACCGGACTGCGCGTTCGCTATTTGATGGCGATCGATCTCGCCTTCATCTTGTTGGCCGGCGTTTGTGCCTTCGTCATTCGTTACGAAGCGTTGATAAGCGTCTGGCCGTACCTTAAGCAAAACTGGATATATTTCTTGCTGGCGCCCCTGGTGCGCCTCCCTATCTATTACAGTTTTCATCTATATAATCGCATGTGGCGCTATGCAAGCATCGTCGAGATGAAGATGATCATGCTGGCGGCTACAGTCAGCTCCTTCCTAATTTTTGCGCTCAATTTTGGCGCGCTGCCGATGTTGGGAATCCCACATATGCCATCGCGCTCCATCTGGCTGCTCGAAAGCATTCTTAGCCTGGGCGCTCTGGCGGGCAGCCGTTTCCTTCTTCGTCTCATCCAGGAGCGCTATCGTCCTCATGAACTGCTCAGGTGGCGCGCATTCATTCAAAACCCCAGTCAGGTGCTGATCGTAGGAGCGGGCGACGCCGGCGCCATGGTGCTTCGTGAAATCCAAAACAACCGCATGCTGGGCCTTCATGTCGTCGGATTTGTGGACGACGATCCAGCCAAACGTCGCCTGAGCTTGAACGGTGTGCCGGTGTTGGGCGACCGTCAGGCGATCCCTGAATTGGTGAAACGGCATAATATCGACCAAGTCATCATTGCGATGCCGACTGCATCCGGCTCTGAGATACGTCAAATTGTGCGCATCTGCGAAAAAGCCGGCATTCAGCCGCGCACAGTTCCTGGATTATACGAACTAATCGATGGCACTGTGCGGCTCTCTCAGATTCGAGAAGTAAGCATCGAAGATTTACTGCGACGCGAACCAATTCGCACCGATACGGCGGCAGTCGCCGGATTGTTACGTAACAAACGCGTCCTGGTCACCGGCGCCGGCGGATCGATTGGGAGCGAGCTCTGTCGTCAAATTCTTCGTTGCCGTCCCGCCGAACTCATCTTGGTGGGACATGGTGAGAATTCCATTTTTGAGATTTATAACGAACTGCTCATAGAAAACCAACGTACAGTTAAAGGTGAAATTGTTATTACGCCGGTAATTGCTGACATTCGCTTTCGTGAGCGAATGATGACCTTGTTCCAGAAGCATCGTCCGGAAATTGTCTTTCATGCCGCCGCACATAAACATGTGCCTTTAATGGAAATCAATCCGGTGGAAGCGATCACCAACAACATCTTTGGCACGCGCAACGTTGTGGAGGCGGCGCAGGCCGTAGGCGTCCAACGCTTTGTCATGATCTCGACTGATAAGGCCGTGAACCCAACCAGTATTATGGGCGCGTCCAAGCGCGCCGCTGAATTGGTGGTTCACAAATTCGGATCTCATGCCAGTGGCGCCTACATGGCCGTGCGCTTCGGCAACGTGCTAGGCAGCCGTGGCAGCGTACTGTTGACGTTCCGCAAACAGATCGCCGCCGGCGGCCCGGTGACGGTGACCCATCCTGAGATGCGGCGTTATTTCATGACCATTCCTGAAGCCGTGCAACTGGTGTTGCAGGCGGCGGTTTTAGGAAAAGGCGGAGAGGTGTTTTTGCTGGACATGGGTGAGCCGGTGCGAATCGTTGACATGGCAACCGACTTGATCCGTCTCTCCGGGTTGGAAGTGGGGCGCGATATTGAAATCGTTTATACAGGTCTACGGCCAGGTGAAAAGCTCTATGAGGAGCTTTTTGTGCCCGGAGAAGAATATGAACGCACGCGCCACGAGAAAGTCTTTATTGCGAACAACGCCAGTCATTTCGTGCCGGAGTGCCTGGATGAAACGCTCGCAGCTCTAGAACAAGCTGTTCAGCTCAATGACCGAGATGCTATCGTTTGCTGCTTAAAAAACTTAATCCCTGAGTATGGCCCGCATGAAGAGCGCCTTGCCACTAGCTATGACAAATTACCCTTCTCTTCCGGCTCTGCCGCCACCCCGGCTCCGGGTGTTGCATCTTGACGCATAAGTTCGTTCTCTTACACAAATATATGCGCCTTCTTCTCTGGCTCGAGCCTTTGTGGCTGGCGAATCTTTTTCTGATCATCCTGTTCCCTGATCGGCTCTTGCCGGAGGGCAAATTGTTTGTCGCGGTGCTGGCGGTGCTGGCGTTCTGGCCGATTGCTTTTCTAGCTGAGCGGCGCATGTTGCCGCCATCTCCCCTAAATCTTGCACTGATTGTGCTGCTCCTCTGGCTGCCAGTCAATATTTGGGCCGCCGTCGAGCAGAGCATCGCCTGGCAAGCCGCCGGATATTTATTGCTCGGCGTTGCGTTCTATACAGGCGCTGTACGCTGGCCGCTTTTCCGAAGACACCCTGGGCTGCTCGCATCGATGCTGCTGGTTTTCGGTGGCTTGCTGGCGCTCGTCGGACCTCTGATCGTAATAGATCAGGGAACATGGACATGGTTTGCCCCATTTCAGCGACGCGCTGCAACCATTACAGCACAATTCGGAGAAACGATCAATCCGAATATCCTGGCCGGTGCGTTGGTGGTTGTGCTGCCGCTGGCAGCAGCTTTGCTGATCGCCCCGCAGTCGTCTACCTTGCGCCGACAATGGCAAAAACTGCTTTGGCGCTTAATGTTGGCTACTCTAACGTTACTATTACTAACCATCATCCTTTTCACACGCAGTCGGGGCGCTCAACTGGCGGCGATCGCATCATTAGGTGTTGTAGTGTGTATGCGGTGGCCGCGCCTGTGGTGGATAGCTCCAGCGCTGGCGCTGGCTGTCGTCGGGGCATTTTTGTGGATGAGCCCTGATGTTGTGCTTGAACAGATCAGCGCAGGCGGCGCTATCGGCGGTTTGGATGAACGCCTGGAAATCTGGGCGCGAGCGCTCTATGCCATTCAGGACTTTGCTTTCACCGGTGTAGGCATTGGGCATTTTAACCGTGTGATTCCCTTGCTGTATCCTTATTTCTTGATCTCCCCTTCAGTAGATATTCCCCATGCCCACAACATGATCTTGCAGATTGGCGTCGATTTGGGATTGCCGGGCCTGATCGCCTGGCTTGCTATTCAGATGACTGTAATCGCGCTGCTGACCGTCACCTGGCGGCGCCAAACAGGACTATCTCGCACCTTAGCGGGAGGGGTGCTGGGCGCTTTAGTCGCTATGTTGGTGCACGGACAACTGGATGCCACCCTATGGGGAACCAGACTCGCATTCCTGCCCTGGATGCTGTACGCCCTTGCCGTCCTAATAGCCCGATCGGACCACCCTCCCGGTGAAAAAGGATTCCCTTCGCTCTAAATCCCCGAAATTTTCTGAATTTTTTCGCTTACAATCTTGCACACGCCGGGCATGTGCAATTGCAGAATCACCGGCGCGCCGTTCGAATCCACAGGCAATTTGTTTCTGCAATCATACGGGCCTATAATAGCTGCAGTCAGCGCCGTGTTCGCGGCGGAGCTTGGGAGACCGATCGATGCCGGCCCGTTATCAAGACTGGATGCGACAGGCGCAACGCGACCTGAACCATGCCAAACGTTCGCTGGAAAGCGGCGACTATGAGTGGGCTTGCTTTTCAGCGCAACAGAGCGCTGAAAAAGCGGTGAAGGCGCTTTTTCTAAAAGCGAATCAAAACGCCTGGGGACACTCGGTGGCGGCGCTGCTTCAGCAGCTTCCAGCTTCATGGCAGGCCGACGCGGCGCTGCTCGACGCGGCCAAAGAGCTTGATCGCCATTATATTCCACCGCGCTACCCCGATTCTCATCCGCAAGGAGCGCCTTATGAATACTACACGCAAGCCGACGCCGAACGAGCAATCGCCCATACGACGAAGATTCTCACCTTCTGTGCAGATCTTCTCGCTCGACCTCAACGAGGTGCGGACGCGCCTGAAGAAGGCGGTGCAACGCATGGCGGAGAATTATCCGGAGATTGAGGAGGTCTGGCTGTTCGGCTCTCTGGCCCGCGGAGACGCCACGCCGGGCAGCGATGCGGACTTGATGGTGCTGGTGAGCCGGTCTCCATTGCCCTTTCTGGAGCGCCCCTTGCGCTATCAACTAGATTTTTGCGGTCTCGGAACGGATATCCTGGTCTATACGCGCGCTGAAGCTGCTCAGATGGAAAGCGAAGGACATCCGCTCTTTCGCGTCGTGTACGCCGAAGGCGTCCCTCTGTTTCGACGCGCAGGTGTGACGCACACGAGGGAAGAATAACCCCTCACCGGCCTGCGTCAGTCACCGCCGGGCA
The DNA here is from genome assembly GCF_937128415.1 of uncultured Caldilinea sp. Classification (GTDB taxonomy): domain Bacteria; phylum Chloroflexota; class Anaerolineae; order Caldilineales; family Caldilineaceae; genus Caldilinea. The sequence continues at coordinate 48,352 of NZ_CAKZMJ010000061.1, read as the reverse complement.
GCAACAACGGCTTTTTGCCCATCGCATGCGCCAGCAAGGCGACGAGCGTCCCCAAGCTCAGCCCCGCCAGCGCGCCCAAGGCCACCGCCATCGCAAGGCTGACGCGCGTCTCCGCATGCAGCGGCGGCAGCGCAGGCGACCCAAACCGCACCTCGCTGGCCAACGCCGTGCTGGCCAGCTGCAGCTCGGCCAGCTTATTCTTGAGGGTGTTGAAAGATTTGAGCGCCAGATCGCGATCGCGGGTCAGCGCGTCGCGGCGGCTGATCTGCGCTTCGCGTTGCGCCTGCAGGCTTCGGATTTCCTGCTCCAATCCTTCGATCCATGCGTTCAACTGCGTGGTCGCCGCCATGGAGTTCACGGCGCTCTCGACGCCCCGCAGTTCGAACAGTTCCTGAACGCGCGCTGCGCTGAGGGCGGAAAGCGCGGCGTCCGTCACCGGTTGTCCGGCGAGGAGCGAAAGCTCACCCGCGTTGAAAAGCTCGGGATAGCGCGTCTGCACGGCTTCTAGCAGCGGCGTAGTGGCCGTGAGCGCCGTGGCGGCCAGGACGAGCGGGCCAGGTGCGAAGAGCGCCTCGTAGCGCGCCAGAACCGTCCCGGAGAGCGCGCCGCTCGCAGCGATGGCGTCCGTCAGTGCGGGAACATCGAAAAGCGCGGCATAGTGCGCCTGCATCGCTGCGAAGAGCGGATCCTCCTCCGACCGTTCAGGGGTGACCAGCATGTACCCGGCGTTGTCCAGGAGCTGCTGCGTCTGCGCCTCGATCGCCTCGTTCAGCCCGGCGATGCGCTCCTCCAGCACGCGCACGAGGGTGGTCAGCTCGGCGACCTGGCTGTCGGCGCTGACGCCGATCGACGCCAGATCGTCCAGTCGCAGCTGCAGGGGCGGCCAGGGCGTTGCGCTCCTGGAGGCGTCATTCACCGCTTGCTGCAGCTGAGCCTGCTGCGCCCGCGTCCAGCTGAGCCACAGAGATTGCATCTCGGCGCGCACCGTCGACAACAAATTCGTCTGGAAGGTTAACCACAAGGCGGGCTGCACCGCGTCGGTGACGGCGGTGGTCGGCAGCGGTATGCTGGGCGGCGGCGCCAGCGTCCACTCGCTTCTGAGCGCAGGGGCAGGCGCAGACGCCGCAACTTCGGGCGCGGCGCCGGTGCTGTAGACCTGACTCTTCAGCAGGAGCAGCGCCAGGACATTGGTGGCCGCGCCCGCCTCTCCAGCTTCGCTCACCTGTGCGAGCAGTCCACGTGCGTCGTCGAGCAGCCGTTCGAGACGCTGGCGCGTGGCGTAACTTTGCGCCAGCGCCTGCAGCCGGGCGTCCACCTGTTCGTTGAAGGCCGCCACCCGGGTGCGAATGTCGGCGCCGGCGTACGCCTCGAAGAGCTGACGGCGCAGCTCCTGATCGGCGGCGAGCGCCAGGGCTCGATTTTCCATCTCGGCCTGCAACGCCTGCTCGAAAAGTTTGCGGCGCCCCTCCTGCTCCATCTGGAAGGCGAGGAGTCGATTCTCTCGATCGGCGTCGAGGAGGGCCGCAATCAACGCACGTCGGGACTCCTGCTCCTTTTCAAAGAGCAACAGACGGTTGCGCGTCGACGCCTGGATGTAGGCGGCGATCATCTCCCGCTGCGCAGCCAGCTCTTCGTCGAGCAAAGTCTGGAGCGCCGTCTGCTTGCTCGCCTGCAGGCTGGCGATGATCTGCTGCTTTTCGGCGATCTGACGCTCGAGCAGATTGATCTGGTTGTCCGCAATGAACGCCTCCAGGGCGCGCTGGGCGTCTTGGAAGGTCTCCTCCGCCTGCGCCAACTCGCTCTGCACCGAGGCCATCAGCGGCTCCGGCACCTGGCCGTAGAGCCGGTTGACATGCTCCACATAGCTGTGCGCCCAGGCGTTCGCCAGCGCCGCCGCTTTGTCCGGCGCGCCGGCGCTGGCCGTGATGCGGATCAGGTCGCCTTCGGTGCGGCTGCCCGGCGCCGCCACCGCCGTGGCTTCGATGCGCTCCAACAGCCGGGAGGGGAGGCGCTCCTCCTCGTCGAAGCTGGCGTCGAGCGCGGCGGCGACGCTTTGCGCCACGGCGCCGTTGAAAACCAGCCCCACCAGCGCAGCGCGGCGCGTGCTCACCAGAACGTCGGCGCGCTGCGCAGTGGTCAGATTCTGCTCCGTCAACACGGTGCGAAAGGTGTCGTCGAAGTTGATGTTGCTGCTGGTGCGCGCAATCACCACCGTCGCAGTCGCCTTGTAGACGGGGGGCTGCAGCAGGCGCATCGCCAGCACGCCGCCCATCGCCAGCAGGGCGGCGGCGACCATCGTCGCCAGAATTTCCCATCGCCAGGCAATCAGCGCCTCCAGATACTGACGCAGATCGATTTCATCTTCGTCGTCGATCGCTTTGGGCAGGCTCGGCATTCGGGTTGCATCCTGCATCGTGCACCTCATTTCTGCAAAGGAGCCGGGGGACCCCGACCGATTCTCCAGAACGGCGACGTGTCAAGACAGACAAGGCGCAGTCAAAACAGACAAGGCGCAGCGTCAAAGGTGAAGTGAGCAGCAGACAATCGTGACTTCTACAGAGACATCCCCTACATCAGCAGCGCATCCACGGCCAACCGGATATCGGGAAAGGCGTCGGGGGGGATTGCATCCCCCGACGCGCAGCGACGCAAGGTGCGCATGTTCCCTTCCTCACGCAAACTGCTCCTGATAGACGCGCCAGTGCTCGGCGAACACCTCCGGCGCAATGGCGTGCAGCATCTTGAGCACCTCCTGACCCAGCGCGCGGATCTCCCACTGCGCGGCTTTGTCCACGGCGCGCAGCCAGAGGAAGTGGCTCCACGCCGCAAAGTTCATGGTGGCGACGATGCGCGTCTCGGCGGCGTTGGGCAGGAGGAAGCGGGCGTCTTCTTTGCGGATGCCCAGCTCGCGCAGCCGCGCGTATTTTTCCTCGGCGATGCGCCAGAATTCGGCCAGCTCGGCCATCGCCGCTTCATTTTCCGCCACCGCCGGCGGAACGATCGCCTTCCAGCCGCCTTTGCTCAGTTCGACGTACCGCTGCGATTCCTGGCTGAACGAAGCGAGGCGATGGCGCACCAACTGATGCGTGCACGCCCGGCTGATCCCCTCGAAGAAAAAGGTGGCGGAGCCATGATCGAGCGCCAGCGTTGGATCCTCGAGCAGCGGCTGTGTGTAGCCCAACAGGGTCACGCGCATCGGGCCAAGTTGGACAGGAAGCAGGGCGGAAATGTCGGGAATCGGCGCCCGGCCATTGTGAGAAGGCCGGACGTAAGAAGGCTCGACTTCTGCGGCGCCCCCTTCGTACACTCCATCGCCCTCCGCAAACTCGCTAAAAACGGACGGCGCCGCCGCGCGCAGGATCGGCAGCGCCTCCAACGCCACTCCACGACGGAAGAAATCCAGCCAGACGCGGGCGTTGCCGCTGACGATCCACTCGCCGTCGCCCAGATCGGAGACCTCGCAGTGGCGGTTGACCATGCGCCAGCGCATCGGCTCCGCCGAGTTGCGGATGCGCACGGTGACGACGACGTGTTCGATGATGTCCTCATGCCCCTCGCGCACACGCGCGGCGATGAAGTCCGGCGCTGCGCCCATGCGCTGAGTGGAGCGATAGCAGACGCGACCGGCGAATTCCATGATCGCTTCGGCGTAGGTGCTCTTGCCGGCGAAAATCGCAGCGAGATCGCCGTAAGGCGCAAGGGCGGCGGGGGTGAGCGCCGGATTGCGCCGGGTCAAAGCCAACAGTTCAACATGCATAAAATGCTTACATCCTTGCGTCGATTTTCTGCTGTCTATCCATTTTCGGCTATCTATCCATTGCTGTCTATCAATTGCGCAGCAACGAACCGAAACCCACCGCGCCGGCGCCGAAGAGCGCGCCAAAGACGCCGAGGATCGCCGTGATGATGGCCACGAGAATCCATCCAATGATCACCGTCAGGAGCGTCTTGCCGTCATCCAGGCGATGCGCCTCGCGCACGGCGAAAAAGCCGCAGACCAGCGCCCAGACGCTGCCGACCAACGCCACCAGCCCCCCGACGCAAGGGATGAAGCTGAGCATGTTCAGCGCCGTCGGCGCGTAGGCGTAGCCTAGCGCGCGCAACAACTGCGGCGCCGTCGCCTGCCCCTGGAAGAACTGTGCGCCGACGAACTGCACCACATAGGCCCAAACGTAGTAGCCGATGACGGTGACGACGACGCCCAGCAACAGGCCCAGGAACGCGCCCAGAATGGCCCCGCTGAAAAGGCTGCCCAGGAATGCGCCGACGCCCGAGAGCACTGCGGCCAGGATGACGACGGTCAGCGCCTGTTGGTTGTAACGCTCATCGTTCGCCACTTCTCGATAGAAGGATGCATCGAATCGGAGCGCGCGCTGTAAATTCTCGATCAAATTGGTGGTGTCCATGGCGTTTGACTCCTCCTTTGAATGGTGTTGGCTGGTCGTCGTTGACGATAATAAAACTTTTGTTGGTGAGACGCATGTGTAGATTGAGGTGAAAGTTTAACAAGGAACGCGCATTGCGTAGCAAATCATACCTTCATCAGCGCTTCGGGTCAAACAGGCATGCATATCGCCCCCTGCCTGATTTGGCGAAGCCGACGATCTACGGTATGAAGAAAAGACTGAACGATCCACTCGGAGAAAGACAGACGCATCATGTCCATCAGCACCGCTCCAAGCAGCGTCGAAGAGGTTGTCCCCGGCGTCCACCGCGTTCGGCTCCCGCTTCCCTTTGCGCTCAATCACGTCAACTGTTATCTGCTCGAAGACGACGACGGCTGGACCGTGCTCGACACAGGGCTGCATCGTCCGGAGATCTACGCAGGATGGCAGGCGGCCTTCGCCCGGCTTGGGATAGCGCTCGGCGACATTCGTCGCATTGTCGTGACGCACATGCATCCCGACCACATCGGCCTGGCCGGGCGTCTGCAGCAAGAGACCGGCGCGCCGGTCTTCATGTCCCCGCGCGAGTGGGAAGTCGCCGAAGCGGCGTGGGTGCACGGCGAACGGCAAGACGAGGCGTTGCCGGCGTATCTACGTCGGGTGGGCGCGCCGCCCGAGGTGGGCGCTCTCGTGGCGAGCCAACAGCAAAAGCTGCGTCAGATGACGCAGCCTACGCCGGTCGATGTGGCGTTCCTGAACCCAGGGGAAACCCTCCGCATGGCCGGACGCCGATTCGAGGTCATCCACGCGCCCGGCCACGCCGACGGACAGCTCCTCTTCTATGCGCCTTCAGAGCGCCTGATCTTCTGCGGCGATCAGGTGCTGCAGCATATCACGCCCAACATCGGCCTCTGGCCTTCCACGCAGCCCAATCCGCTGCAACGCTACATGGAGTCCCTGCAGTCCTTGATGGCGCTGGAGGTGACGCTGGCGCTGCCCGGCCACTACGAGGCTATTCTCGACTGGCGAGGGCGTCTGTGCGAACTGCTGCGCCATCACGAGGAGCGGCTCCAAGCTGCCTACGCAGCGGCGGCCAATGGCGCCACCGCGCTCGAAGTCAGCTACGCCATCTTCGACTTCGACCGCCTCAGTCCCCATGAGATTCGCTTCGCCGTCGCCGAGGCGCTGGCGCACCTGGAATATCTGGCGGAAGAGGGGCGATTGGAGCGCTATGAGAGAGATGGGTTTGTGGCGTATCGGCCTGCCCAATCCTAACCCCTACAACAACAACTCCTCCAGCCGCTCCACGTACCCGGCCATCACCTTAAACGCCGCCTCCACCGGCTCCGGGCTGCTCAAGTCGACGCCCGCCTGGCGCAGCGCGTCGAGCGGATAGCGCGAGCCGCCGGCGCGCAGAAAGTCAAGATAGCGCTCGACCGCCCCCTCTCGGCCCTCGAGCACGCCTTGCGCCAACGCATGCGCGCCGGCGATGCCGGTGGCGTACTGATAGACGTAAAAATTCGAGTAGAGATGGGTGGAGAACTGCGCCCAGGTGACGCCCGTGCGTTCGCGATCCATCGCCAATTCGTCGCCGTAGCCTTCGGCGAACAGCTCGGCCATGAGGTCGTTGAGGATGCGGGCGGTGAGCGCCTCGCCGCGCTCGGTGCGTTCATGGATCTCCAGCTCGAAGCGCGCCAGCGTCGGCATGATGAAAAAGTAGCGGTGAAAGTTGCTCATCGCCTCCTCGATGACCGCAATCTGGAACTCGCGGTCGCGCTGCGTGCGCAGGAGATAATCCCTCACCAGCGCCTGGTTGAAGTTCGACGCCACCTCGGCGGCGAAAAGGGTGTAGCGGGCGTAGATGATCGGCTGCGTCCGCCAGCTGTAGTAGGAGTGCAGCGAGTGTCCCAGCTCGTGCGCGAGCGTGCTGAGGCTGAAGAGATCGTCGTTGTAGCTCATCATGATGAACGGATGCGTGCCGGGGCCGCCGTAGGAGAAAGCGCCGAGCCGTTTGCCCTTGTTGGGATAGACGTCGATCCAGCGCTCCTCCAGCGCGCCGCGGCGCAACACGGCGACGTATTCCTCGCCGAGCGGCGCCATCCCCTCGCAGATCCAATCGACCGCCTGCGCATACGGCACGGTGATTTTCGCCTCGGTCAACGGCGCCTTCACGTCGTACTCGCGCAACGGTTCGACGCCGAGCGCCCGCCTGCGCAGCCGCCAGTAGCGATGCCAGATGGGCAGATGGCGACGGAAGGTCTCGATCAGATTGTAAAACACGCTCGTCGGAATGTTGGGCGGCGTGAGCGCAGCCTCCAGGGCCGAGGCGAAACGCCGCGCCCGCGCGCGAAAGACGTTCTGCTTCACGCCGGCCGCCAACGCGTTCGCCATCGTCTTCTGAAAGGCAAGATGGCCGTCGGCGTAGCTCTCCCAGGCCGTGCGCCGCACTTCCCGGTCAGGGTGGGAAAGCAGCGCCGCGATCGTGCCATGGGTGACTTCAAAACGCTGCTCGCCGTCGGAGGCGCGCGCCGGCGCAAAGACCAGCTCGCTGTTGGCCAGGACGCCATGCGTGCTGGCCGCCGTGCGGAACGGGTCCTCGACCAGCCCTAACAGTTCTTCGACTTCCGCAGATCGCACATGGGCGCTCATGCGCTCCAGATTGTCGAAATAATGCGCATAGATCGTCAGCCGGGGCTGCGTCGCCTGCCAGCGACGCAGCGTCTCAAAGCCGATGCCCATCAGCTCCGGCTCGGCGAAGGCCACCGCCGCCTGCACCATCGAGGCCAGCGAGGTCGCCTTGGCGACGCGCTCCGCCGCCGTCTGATCGTTGGTGTCGACGCTGTAGTCAAGCTGCGCGTACATCACCACGCGCTGTGCATCGGCCATCAACGCCTGATAGTGCTCCAACCAATCGGCCAGCGTATCGGGGCTTTCGGCCAGCCGGCCTTGAAATTGCCGGGTGAGCGACAGTCGTTCTTTGACCTCGGCCAGCTTCGCCTCCCAATCGGCGGGCGTCGCAAAAATACTGGCCAGATCCCAGGTGTACTCCACCGGAATTTCAGAGCGAGCGGGGACAGTGGTTGTAGTCATATGCACATCCATTCGTTTGACGCTGAAATATTTCTCGATAAAAGCAGTATATCATCGACGCGGGAAGTTGCCCGCATCCGAAGGGAAACAGGAACTTTCGTTGCGATCAAGTGCGTCTCTTATGATAGACTATAAGAAAGCGTCGCTTTTTGCAGGATCGATGAGGGGTTCCCCGGGAGGAAAAACCATGGTCAAAGTGTTGATCAGCTACGACATGCAGCAGGGCAAAGAGCAGGAATGTCAGGAATATCTGGTCAATAAGATGGCGCCGGCGCTTGCCCGCATGGGATTCCAATTCTCCGACGTGTGGTACACGATCTGGGGCAACTCGCCTGAGATTCTGGGCGGCGGCGAGGTCGAGAGCGTGGAAAAGGCGCGCGCGATCTTCCAATCCAGCACGTGGGAGAAGCTGGCCGAAGGGATGCAGGCGCTCACCACAAACTTTCAGGTGAAGATCGTGCAGCCGCGGGACGAGTGATCTGTCGTGACGCACGCCGCCATGCACAAAAAACCGATCGCCTTGCTGGTCTTCCTGGAAAACGTCGGCCACATCGCCCACATTCGCCCTCCGCGCTGGGTCATGGCGACGATCGACTGGGCGACCGAGGAGTACGCCAAGCTGTTGTTGCGTCTGTATGGGGCGCATCGCCGCTATGACCGCGTCTGCATCCTCGAAGACGACGACGCCACAGGGCCCAAGCTCGTCGCTGCGTTGCTGGAGCTCAGCCAGACCCACACCGTGGATTTACTTCTGCTCGTCCATGGCCGGGAGGGTGTATTGGTTGGGCGCCGCGGCGAACACCTGATCGGCGAGGAAACCTTCTCGCAGCTTCAGCGCATTGTTCAACAGTCGCCGGAGCGGCTTGATCTGCGCGCCGTCTACGGGGTGAACTGTTATGGCCTTTCCCTGGCGCAACGATGGTTGTCGCTCGGCGCCAGAGTGACGAACGGCGCGCTCGGTGTCAACTGGTTCCCTGAACCGAGCCTCTCCGTCTTTTTGCGTCACTGGCTGCGCGGCGAACCTTATAGCGTGGCGGTGATGCAGAGCAACTGGACCGCCAATCGTTGGTGGCGTCGCATTCTCTCTCCATGGAGACGCAACGGCGCGGAACATCCCTGGGTCGAAAGCAGCCGTCAGGTGGTCGTCGGCGTGCGCGACGTCACCTTGTACACATGAGAACTCCGGACAACTTCAACCCCTGATCATTTCGGCCTATTTTATTGTCCGCTGATAGACCAGATAATAGGAGACGTGAATCCCAAAGAAGCGCTTTTCGAGGTCGCCTAGCCCGGCCCCGCGCAAGACATCGCTCGGCAGCCCTTCGACCCGGACGCCATAGGCGTAGCCGGCTGCGTACATCTGAAAGTTGAAACCGAAGTCCGGCGCAGGTTTGTCCTCTAGCGGGGCCGTGTAGCTGCCGTCGCCCCAGAAGACGGTGACCGGCTGCCCCACCACGCGATTGCCGTTTTCGTCGATCACATCGACGTAGATGTGATGTTTGCCCGCCGCCTCCCGTTCATCCTCCCAACGCACTTCAACGAGACGCCAGTAGGGCTGTCCCGGCTCGACCGCCGCGTCCTCAACCGTGACGCCCAGCGCGCCCAGCCGGCTGTCGAGCACGCGCGGTCGAAGCGCAGCCGCCGCGACGACTTCCTCTTCGGGTGCACTCGCCTCCGGCGCACTTTCCTCCGCCGCTGCTTCAACGACCGGCGCCGCCGCTACAGGCGCAGCCTGCGCAAACGCCTGCGCCACCACAGGCGCCGAGGTCGGCGTGGGGGGCGGCGTCTGGGTCGGCGTCGGCGTCAGGGTTGGAAGCGGCGTCGCCGTGGGGAAGGGCGTGTAGGTCGGCGTCGGCGGCACCTGTGCATCCGCCAGCCGTAGCCGCTCGGCCATGGTCAAATCGGCGCTAGGGCTTGCGTTGTCCAGGGCGTTGTTGATCGTGGCGGCCATCGCCCTGCTCGCTGCGCCGACGCCGCTGATGATGGTCGTAATCGTGAAAGGCACAGTCACGCAGAGCAGCACGAGCAGAAGCAACATCAACAAAATAAAACGGATGCGCGCGCCCGGCGACAGGCTAGCGTACCATTCTCCAAAGCTGCGCCGTCTGCGCCGCAGCGGCTCCGTCGCCGGCGTCGCCTGTTGACGCCGGCGCGATGGCGCCTCCACTGCCGCGCCCATCGCGCCGGATGCAGGGGGCGCATAGCCGGGCGTCTGCGCCGTTTCGCTCAGGCGTTGGGTGATGATGCGGGTGAGGCTGATCGCAAGCGCCGGATAGCGCTTCATCAGCATATCCAGGTCTTGCTTGCTCAGCGTCCACACGTCGACGTCGGTGTCGGCGCTGACCGTGGTGTTGTGCGGCTGTTCGGTGATCAGCGCGCGCTCGCCGAACGACTCCCCTGGCCCCAGCAGATAGGCGCCGCCCGTCAGCGTCTGCACGCGCACGTTGCCCCGTTCAATCAGAAAGAGCTTGTCGGCCGGCGCGCTGGCGCGATAGATCAACTCGCCGGCGCGGTAGCGCATGGGGCGGAGCAGCGGCGCAATCTGGCGCAGGTCGCCGGCGCTGAGGTCGGCGAAGAGGGCGAAGCGCCGCAACCCTTCTTCCTCGGCGCTCTGGGCGCTGGAGAGGCGTGCGGCCAACCCCTGGCTCAACGCCTTGCCGATGGCCGGATTTTGCGCCGCGAGCGCATCCAGATCGGCCTTTTTCAGCACCCACAGGTTCGTGTTGCGCACCGCCGTTGCGTCCTCCACGCGGATCTGACCCGTCAACAGGCTCAGTTCGCCGAAGAAACCATCGGCGCCCACGCGCCCGATTTCTTCGACGACGCCGACGGCGTTTTCGGCGGTCAACTCGACCTCGCCGCTTTCCACCAGGTACATGGCGTCGCCCAGCTCACCGGCGCGATAGACGCGGTCGCCCGCAGGCGCGTGCTGCAGCACCATGCGCTGGGCGATGGCCTGAATCGTCGCCGGCGGCAACTGGGAAAAGATCGGCATCTGGGCAAGCCGCATCACGGCCTGCATTTGATCGCTGCGGCTCAAGCGGGCGCTGACGTTGTGCGCCAGGGCGCGTCGCAGCCCCGGCTGGCGGCTGGCGATGGCGTGAAAATCATCGGCGGAAAGCGCCCAAACCAACGCTTCCTCCCGGGCAATCGCCGTCGCCGTCTGCGGTTTGTTGGTGAGCAGCGCCAGCGTGCCCAGCAGACGTCCGCTCCCGGCTTCTTCCCGGTCGCCGTCGCCCGTTTCCGGTTGAATCTCGATGCGTCCGCTCTCGATTAAAAACAGTCCGCTGGCTGCGTCGCCGGCGCGGTAGAGCACCTGGCCGGCTGCAAGCTTGCGCGGCTCCAGGTGATCTGCAAGAGCCTGCAGCGTGTGCGGCGGCAACCCTTTCAGTTCCGGCGTTTTGCTCAATTGTCGGATCAGGTAATCCTGCATCTGTGCGATCAGGCTGCCGAAATTCTGGCTCAGCTTCAGCCCGATCGTGGGGCGCTGGAGGATCATGGCGCGCAGGTCTGCATCCGACAATTTCCAGTATTCCAGGTCAGAGGCGGCGTGAGCGCTCACATCATAGGGGACGCCCCGATAGAGGCTGTCTTCACCGAGCACGCTGCCTGGACCTAACGTCGCCAGGGTGGCGCCGCTTGCAGTGAAGATGCGCACGAAGCCTTTCCCGATCAAATAGAGGCCGTCGGCGGCGTCGCCGACCTGGAAGAGGACGGCGCCTGCTTTGGCCGTCTGCGGGGAGAATTGTTCAGCGAGATGTTTTTGCTCTTCCGGCGCCAACCCTGCAAAGAGCGGCGCATATTGGATAAATTCTTCTTTCAATGACCTGTCTCCGTCGTTTTGCATGGCGCAGGGCAGTCATTTGCATCGCGCTTCAACTGTCGATTATCGCACGGAGCCAGGCAGCCTGCAAAGCCTGCACCAAAGTAGATTGAAAACGGATTCCCCCATGCCTATGTTTTTCCTATGCATGTTCTCCTATGCGTGATAGCAGCATGAGGGGCCGCTAATAGCTGCGCTGGAAGGTCACGCTCCAGCTATAGTGCCCATAACAAGGGGGGAACGGAGAATCGATCCAGGCTCGGCACGCCGCTTCATCGGCGCAATATTGCCCTGCGATCAGATACTCGAACGGAATGGCGCGTGGGTCGGTGGTGAGGCCGTAGGCGACGTCTGAAGTGACTTCGCGGCCGTCCACATCGCGAATCACGGCGACGTCCTGCCCGCCGCCGAGGACGAACTCCGCCTTGCCGTCGCCTTTGCCCTGGGCGCCGGTGACGATGATTTCGCGGGCGCCGAGCTGGGCCTGCACGGCCACGCCGTTGAGGGGGTTGCCGTTGGCGTCGCGCACGAAGACATGCAGCTCGCGCTTTTCGCCGCAGCGCACGGTTGGACCATCCTTGCTGCCGCCGTTTTCATAGACGTCCCAGAGCCGCTTCTCGACGAGACGGAAATCCGGCCCGGCGGGCGCCGGCGCAGGCGTCGGCTCTGCCGGCGCTTCAGGTGTAGGCGCCTCGGCTGCAGGGGAGTCGGCGACGACCACCGGTGCAGGCGTCGGTGTGGGCGTGGGTGGATCGGGGATGTTGGCGGCCACCGCCACGGCGCTCACGTCGCCCTGCGCCTCCAACAACTGCGCGAAGACCCAACCGGTGGCGCCGCCGGAGGTGCGCACTTGCCACCAATCGCCTGCAGGCGTCTTACCGATCAGTTCGACCAGGTCATTCTCCGCCAGCGAGGCGACGATTGCGAACGTCGTGCCCGGACCGCTGCGCACGTTCACCAGGCCGGTGGAGCGCCCCTGCGGGATCGACGGCGTCGTGGGCAGCGGGGTCGGCGTCGGCAACGCAAGCTCCCCTGCCTGCTCACCCGTCACCCCCTCCTCGGCAACCGACGCCGCTGAGGCCTCGCCCGCCTCCGTCCTTTCCGCCGTCGACGGCGGAGGCGTAGGCGTCGGCGCTGCGGCGACCGCCTCGAGGACAAAGGTTGGCGTCGGCTCAAGCAGCCCCTGGCGCTCCGCGTAGGCCCGGATCACGTTGGATTGGATGTTGAGCGCCTCGGTCAATTTGACCATGCTCGCCGTCAGCGACGGATCGGCGCCTTCGGCGATCATCATCTCTGTCTGGAGCATGAGCCATTGCCGGGGATTGGCGACCTCCAGCGCTTCGAGCGCCGCCTGCGCCTGGGCAAGGTCTCGATCGACTTGAAATTGCTGGGCGATGCGCCGCGTCTCTTCAATCAGGCGTTCTTCACTGCTCCCTCTTCCGCCGGGCGCGCCGCATGCGGTCAACGCCAACGCCGTAACCAACAGCCCGATCCACAGCGCCGGGCCGGGTGAAAAATCTCGGATAGAGGGGAACAGACGCGACAGGTTGAGAAAGGACCAGGTCAGAGGGAATGAATCGATTCTTTTCATCTTAGACATCCATTGCGTCGTCATGGTTCGCAGTTGCTTCATATCCGAACCAGTGTACCGACTCTTCTCATCGAATGCTGGACCGCAGGCCACCCCTTTTCCTACGCAAACATGTTTCTACGAAGCTCGTCGCCCCTGCTATAATCGCTCTGGATGTTGGTGCGGAAAGGCTGGAGAATGCACAAATGCAAGTGAGGAGGGCGAACGCAAGCGTTTCGTCTGCATGGCGGGGGTGCATGTCCAGCGTTGAGGATCATGCACCCGATGAGATGCTGATGAACGTGCATTGGGCTCGTTTTGAGTGCCGAAGGTGGGAGTCGAACCCACACGGGTCACCCCACACGATTTTGAGTCGTGCGCGTCTGCCTGTTCCGCCACTTCGGCGCAAATCACACCGACCATCAGTATGCTATCCAGTATACTAAGTCGGTGAAGAAACGTCAAACCAGGACTGCAAAATTGGCAGATGGACATGCATAACGCCCGCAACGCCTCCCAGATCGACGAGGCCGCCCTGATCGCACAGGCGGCGGCCGGCGATCTCGATGCGTTCAATCAGCTTGTGTTGTTATACCAGAACCTCGCCTACAGCGTCGCCTATCGGACATTGCAGGACGAGGCGACGGCCGCCGACGCGGTTCAGGAAAGTTTCATCAAGGCCTTTCGTTCGATCGCAACTTTTCAAGGCGGCAGCTTCAAAAGCTGGATCATCCGCATCGTGGCCAACACCTGCTACGACCTGCTGCGCTCGCGCCAACGCAAAGTCACCGACAGCCTCGACGATCTGGTCGAACAAGAAGAATACTCGCCCCATCTGGAGGATGGCTCGGCCGATCCGCACGCCTATGTGGAACGGATGGAATTGACCGAGCTGATCGAGCGCAGCTTCGCCGAATTGCCTCCCGACCAACGCCTGGTGCTGACGCTCTGCGATGTACACGGATACTCTTACGAAGAAATTGCCGAAATCACCGGAACGCCGATCGGAACGGTGAAGTCTCGCCTCAATCGAGCGCGCACGCGCGTGCGAGACTTTCTGCTTCGGCGCCCGGAACTATTGCCGTCTTCGTTCCGTCCATAATAAAGAGATCTTGCTATTCCCGCCCGGTGCGGGACAATAGCAAAACCATCACAAACCATGACGACATCACGGTATCCAGAGATCACGGACGAGCTGCTGTCCGCCTACATTGACAACGCTGTGAGCGAAGAGGAACGCGCGCTGATCGAACGAGCCATCCTCGACGATGCCTCGGTCGCCTGGCGGCTGGCGACATTGCAGGAGACGGTGCGCCTTCTGCGCAATCTGCCGCTTTTGCAGGCGCCGCGCTCCTTTGCACTGACGAGGGATCAGGTGGGGCAGCCCCTCCATGAACCTGCCCCTGTCGTCGGCGTTGTGACCGCAGAACCGCGCAGCGTAGCGGACGCGCGCAGAGGGACGCCTTCGCCTCGATCGAAGAGATGGAGCGAGTGGTTCGAGGGGTGGCGGCGCTTCTGGCGGGCGGGCAGCCCGGTCTGGCGCAACGCCATGGCTGCGAGCATGGCGTTGCTGCTGGTGACGTTGATTCTCCCCACCTTTTTAACGATGGAACAACCGCCGGCCGCTATGCTCTCCGACGCAGCCGTTGCGTCCATCCCCACGGCGACGGAGATGGCGCAGCCCGCAGCGCCGGCTGCGCCCGATCGCCGCGATGAGATGGAGGCGACTGACCGCCAGGTAGACAGCCCCGCGCAGGAAGCCTCTCCGGCGTTGCAACCCACCGAAGCGCCTGTGAGCGCCGCCGCGGTCGCCGCGGAGGCTGTTGAGGAACCCTCCTCCGTGGTCGCAAGCAGCGCAGCCCCGAATGTTCAGCCGCAAGGCGCAGCGTTGCCGGCGGCGTCGGAGGCGGAGGGCGCTGCGTTTGGCGGCTCCTACGAAGATCCGCTGCAATCAATGAGGACCGGGAGCGGAATGGCTCCGATGCACACCGAAGGCTCCATCGCCTCTGGCCCAGGAGAAGTCCGGTCGATGGCGGTTCCGCCCGCTGCAGCGCTCGCAAGAGAAAGCGCCCAGGATGTGGCGGCGGAGACGGCGCCACAAGCGCCGGAAGGCGCGGCGCCAATTGCCTCTCCCATGACAGCCGAGACGGCCCAACCCGTTCTGACGCCCGAAGCGGAGCACGCGCCGGATGAAGTTGCTCCCACCCCGGCATTGGACGAAGCGACCGCCGGTGCAGAGAGCCTCGATCGCAGCAAAGACTTCGCACCGCAGCAAGAAGCAACGGCGACGTCCGTCGAGGAAAGCGCTGAGGCGACGTTGGCCACAGGCGAAGCGCAGACGAGCGCAACGTTGGTCGCCCCGCCAGCGTCACAGGAGCGGACGGCGGTCGCATTCTCATCTGCAGCAATTGTTGCGTTCTTGCACTGGCTGCGTCTAGGGGCGGCGGGCGCATTGGTCGTCTTTGGCCTGCTTTGGTGGCGCAGCCGACGCAACTGAGCGCAAAGGGCAAACGCCCAACAGGCGAGCTGCTGCACGCTGTTTTATCGTCCGTCGCTCTCCACAACACACAGAACCACGAGACATCGCTTCCTATGCCAGAGCTGCCCGAAGTTGAAACCTATGTTCAGGAACTGAAGCCGTTGCTGAGCGGCCGCACCGTGGTCCACGTACAGGTTTCCTGGCCGCGCACCATCGCCCTGCCGGACGCCGCTGCGTTCGCAACGCAGATGGCCGGACAACAGTTCGTCCGGTTCGGCCGTCGCGGCAAGTATATGCTGCTTCATCTCGCAAGCGGCGCAACCCTGATCGTCCACCTGCGCATGACCGGTCGGCTCTATTTGATCGCAGCCGACGCTTCGCCGGCGCCGCATACGCACGTCGTGATGCATCTGGACAACGAGCAACAACTGGTCTTTCAGGATGCGCGCAAGTTCGGGCGCATCTGGTTGACCTCCGATCCGTCCATTGTCCTGGCGAAGCTGGGGCCGGAGCCGTTCGACCCCGCCTTCACCGATGAAGCGTTGGCAAAGGCGCTGCATGGCCGTTCGGCGAGCGTCAAGGCGCTGCTGCTGGACCAGAGCATCGTGGCCGGCGTCGGCAACATCTACGCCGATGAGTCGCTCTTTCGCGCGCGCATCCATCCGGCGCGTCCGGGCGGATCGCTGCGCGACGCGGAAGTGAGGGCGCTGCGCGCGGCCATTCAGCAGGTGCTCGGCGAGGGCGTCGCCAATGCAGGGAGCAGCCTGGGAACGAGCGGGCTGCAGAATTACAGCCGCCCCGGCGGCGCGCCCGGGGGCTTTCAGGAGAAGTTCAACGTCTTTCGCCGCACCGGACAGCCCTGCCCGGTCTGCGGCGCAACGATTGAACGCATCGTAGTGGCGCAGCGCGGCACGCATTTCTGTCCGCGCTGCCAACCGTTGGAGCCAGGCGCGTGATAAGCGCCTTGGGGTGTGTGGTGTGTTTCGTGTTGCGTGCTGCGTGGACAATTCCACCCATCACGCAGCACGCAACACGCAACACTTTCCCAATTACACATCCCGCTTCCGTAAATCCGCCAGCTGTCGCCGCAGCTCCTGCTCGCGCGCAGCGGCGGCGCGGCGACCCTCTTCCAGGGCGAAATCGAGTCGGGAGCGGTAGTTGGCGTCGTACGTCGTCCCCGGCGCCGGCCCCAGAAAATAATGCAATGCTGCGGCGATGGCGGCGCCGGCGGCGGCGCCGATCAACAGATAAGCTGTCCGATTCATCCTGTCGTTCTCTTCCTGAGCTATGAAAATCATCGCGCCGATTGAACATTATACCCTTCACAACCACGGCGCAGAAATGCAATGAGACGGCCCGGTGCGACCGTCTCATTGCTCAGTCAGTTGGATAATTGCTCGTAGCGGAGAAGCTACAAGAGGCGTTTGCAAAATCTGGAGACGCCTGCGAACCTCAGCGATGCGTCTCGCGGTCCATGACCTGAATGTGCTGCACCTCCCCGTTGGTCGAGGTGGGCGTCTGCTCCTCCGGCATCAGGATGGCGAGGCCAACGTAGAGGAGAAGGCCCAGCCCCATCGAACCCAGGGTGACGGCCACCCAGATCAGGCGGATCAGGTTGGCGTCTACGCCCAGCTTCTCGCCGATGCCGCCGCACACGCCCAACACCATGCGGTTGGTGCGGCTGCGCCGCAGAGAGATTCGCGCGCGCATCTGGTTCATCCGGGCCTGGAATTCATCGGCGCCCGGCATGGCGTTGCCCATGGCTTCCTTCATGCGGCGGGCGGCCTGCCCAAGCTCCTGGTCGATGTTGCGGTCGCTATTCGCCCGTAGGAGCAGATACCCTGCGCCGATCAGCACCGCCGGCCAGAAGATTACTGCGATCACCCCCCAGAGCGCGCCCCACAGTCCGGGCAGAACACCCAGGTTCGCCAGCAGCCAGAGCACGCCGGCCCCCATGAGAATGCCGGCCGCCCACGTGACGCCTTTCTGGCTCAGCTCCAGCGCCGGCGGGCGCAGCTGGCCGACCGTATTATTGCCGGTGGGCAGGAAAAGCGCAAGCAGAATATAGGCCAACAATCCGCCGCCCCAGCTCATGAAGGTGGCGGCCACCCAGAGAACGCGCACCAGCACCGGATCCCAGCCAAAATATTCGGCGACGCCGGCGCATACGCCTGCAATCACCTTGTCGGACGGGTGTCGATACAACATGCGTTTTTCGTTCATTTGTGCAACCTCTCTCTGTTTTGTCTATGTCACGGTCACGTCAATGTCACGGTCACTTCAATCCGGTCGTTTGCGATCCAGCGCACTATCGCGATGGCGCTGTGTTTCTCCGTGATCGCTTTTCCGTGATCGCTTTGTCGTCAATCAATACGCAGGATCGCGCAAAAGGTTGCAAAGTTCCAGCCGAATTCGTGACAGGAGGCTGACTTCTCGCTACAATTGCCAGACATGAACGCCGACGAACTTGCGCCTGACGCCTCCGAACCGCAGCGATGCGGATCAGATTCTGCTGCGCATCCTTCGCCGGCGCAGTCGACGCCGATTCGTCTGGGCTTTCCGGTCAAAGTGCTGGGGGAGCCGCTGCGTTCACACGACAGCCGGCGCTGGCAGCATGCGCCGCATCTGAGCGTGAGCCTGGCCTATCTGCGCGATATTTTCGAGTACCTCCATCGTCGGCGGATTCGCTTCTATCGGCTCGCCGGGCAGCTTGCGCCCTATCTGACCCATCCGTCGCTCCCTGCGTTTCACCGCCAGCTCGACGAATGCGCCAATGAACTCGCGGCAACCGGCGATCTGATCCGACAGTTCGGCCTGCGCGTGACGCTGCATCCAGGCTATTACGTCCGGCTCAGCGCAACGGATGAAGGGCAGGTGCAGCGCGCCCACACGGAGCTGTCGGCGGCGACCGCTTTGCTCGATGCAATGGGGTTGGATCAGGACGCCGTGGTTGTGGTGCATGTCGGCGGGGTCTACGACAAGGCCGACGCCGCGCGCAACCGCTTTGTGGCCCGCTTTCTGGCCTTGCCCGAACGCGTGCGCCGCCGCCTGGCGCTCGAACACGACGACCGGCGTTTTTCCCTCGAGGACGTACTGTGGATCCATCGCCGCACGGGCATCCCGGTCGTGCTCGACGCGCTACACTTACGCTGTTTCAATCCAGAGGGGCGCACCTTGGGGGAAGCGCTGGCCGCTGCGCTGGCGACCTGGCCGCCCAACCAGCGCCCCAAAATTCATTTCAGCAGTCCACGCACGGCGCTGCGCATCGTGCGCACCGTCGCCGGGGAGCGCCTCCAGCCGCCGCTGCCCAACCAACACAGCGACTTTGTCGATCCCTTCGCCTTCATCGACCTGGTCGAGCTTGCGCAGCGACTGCGCGTGCGCCCTTTCGACGTCATGCTCGAGGCCAAAGCCAAAGACCTGGCGCTGCTGCGGTTGCGCGAGCAGGTCGCTCACTTTGCGCCGTCTTTGGCCGACGTCGTGGCGTGAGCGAAGAGCGCCATCGGCTTGCGCCGCAGCGCCTCCGGCGGATTCTCCTCCTGTTCGAGTCGCTCCCGCACGTTGCGGCGGTTGAGCGCCGGCGGCTCTCCCGCCCAACAACGAAACCTTACCCTACGCCCTGCGTCTCGTGCACGACGGCCAGTGCGTGGTCGAGAATTTCCAGCGCGCGATCGATCTGCTCTTCGTTGACGGTCATCGGCGGCGCAATGCGAATCACGTTGCCGTAGAGGCCGCCCTTGCCGATCAGCAGCCCTCGCTCGCGCGTCTCCTCGAAGAGCTGGGCGACGGCTTTCGGCGCCGGCTCCTTGCTCTTGCGGTCGGTCACCATCTCGACGCCTTGCATCAGCCCCTTGCCGCGCACCTCTCCGATCAGCGGATATTTCTCGCCCAGGCGCTCCAGCCCGCTGCGCAGCCTCGCGCCCAGCTCGGCGAAGCGCTGCGGCCCGCCCGCCGCCTCCAACGCCTCCAACGTGCCGAGCGCCGCAGCGCAGGAGGTGGGATTGCCGCCGAAGGTGCTGATGGTCAACCCCTTGCCGACCATCGCCTGGGCAATCTCCGGCGTCGTGATCGTGGTGCCCATCGGCAGGCCGTTGGCGACGCCCTTCGCCATGGTCATGATCTCCGGCTCCACGCCCCAGTGCGTAATTCCAAACCAGTGCACGCCGGTGCGTCCAAAGCCGGTCTGCACTTCGTCGCAGATGAAAACGCCGCCATAGTGGCGGGCGATCTCCACTGCGATCTGGAAGTATTCGTCGGGCGGCGTGATGAAACCGCCGACGCCCTGGATCGGCTCCGCCATGAAGGCGGCGATGCGGCCGGAGGTCGTCGTGCGGATGACGTCCTCGATGTCTTGCGCGCAGGCGACGCCACAGGCCGGGTAGGTGAGCTTCAGAGGGCAACGATAGCAGTATGGGTTGACGGCGTGTTTGACGTCTGGGCTGAAGCTCTTGCCGACTCGCCAGGTCGAATGGGCGGTGACGCTCATAGTCAACGAGGTGCGGCCGCTGTAGGCGTGGCGCAGCGCCACGATCTCGCGGTTGTCCGTATAGGTCTGCGCGGCCACGATGGCCGTCTCGTTCGCCTCGCTGCCGGAGTTGGTGAAATAGGACATCTGCAGCCGCCCCGGCGTGATTTCGGCCAGCTTCTCCGCCAGGGCCACGTGCTTTTCGTTCGGATAGAGCGTAGAGGAGTGGATGAGCTTGCCCACCTGCTCGCGCACGCGCTCCACTACGAGCGGATGGTTATGTCCGACGCTGGTGGTCAGGATGCCGCCGAAAAAGTCGAGATATTGCCGCCCGTTCGTATCCCAGACATAGACGCCCTCGCCGTGCGAGAGCGGCAGCGGCTCGGTGTAGTACAGAATATGGTTCGGCCACAGATACTTGCGCTGTTTCTCCAAAATCTCTTGCGTCTTCATTGCATCCTCTCCCTCGCTCCTTTACTCCACCTTTCCGTTCATCACCGCTACGATCTCCGCCATGATCGCCAGCGCAATCTCTTCAGGCCGCCGCGCGCCGATGTCGAGGCCGATCGGCGCATGGATGCGGGCGATCTGCGCGTCCTCCAGCCCAAGCGCCTTGAGCGTCGCCGCTCGCTTTGCGTGCGTGCGCCGCGAGCCAAGCGCGCCGATGTATCGCGCCGGGCTGCGCAACGCCATCGCCAGCGCAGGATTGTCGATCTTTTCATCGTGCGTCAACACGACGACGCAGGCGCTCTCGTCCAGGCCGACCTCTGCAAAGACGGCGTCGGGCCAGCACGTGATCAGCTCGTCGGCGTGAGGGAAACGCTCTGGGGCGGCGAAGGCGGTGCGCGGATCGATGACGATGGTGTAGAAGCCGAGCGTGCGCGCGTATGTCACCAAAGCCGCGGCAATGTGCACCGCGCCGACGATCCAGAGGCGCGGGGGCGGCGGCTGCACATCGAGAAACAACTCGACCGGCCCGCCCGCCGTCTCGACGGTGAGCCGCTCCGGTCGCAGCGAAGCAAAGACCTGCGCGACCCGTTCACGCGCCGCGGCGTCGAGCGTTGGCTCTCCCAGAGAACCCTCCGACCCGCCACCGGGCCAGAGGAGCATCTTTGCGCCGATGGTTGGGCCGGTCAGCGCCGTCGCCATGGCGACCAGACGGCCCCTGCGCACGGCTTCTTCAAACTGGCGATAGATCGATGCGTCCGTCCCGGCCATACCGATCCATTATAGAGCATCCACGAAGTGACGCGAAGAAGCGCGAAGGAAATGATGGATTTCCTTCGCGCCCCTTGCAAGTCAAAACTCCGGCAATGGCTCGACGAACACCTCGATCACGCCGCCGCACGCCAGGCCGACGCTCTGCGCCACCTCGTCGGCGATGCCGTAGGTGAGCAGCCTGGGGCGGCCGCTGCGCAACACCTCCAGCGCCTCCTGCACGACTGCGCTTTCGACGCAGCCGCCGCTGACAGAACCGGCCATCTCGCCTGTCGACGCAATCGCCATCTTCGAGCCGAGCGGCAACGGCGCCGAGCCGTAGATGCGCACGACGGTGGCAAGCGCGATGCGCTTCTGTTCATGACGCCAGCGCTCCAACGTAGGCAGCAACTCACGCATACATCTTTCCTCTCCCGCTCTCCTCCTCTCCTGCTCTCCTGCTCTCCTGCTCTCCTCCTCTCCTCCTCTCCTCCTCTCCTGCTCTCCTCCTCTCCTGCTCTCCTCCTCTCCTCCTCTCCTGCTCTCCTGCTCTCCTCCTCTCCTCCTCTCCTGCTCTCCTCCTCTCCTGCTCTCCTCCTCTCGTCTCTCAGCGGTTGCGCCCGTAGCGCTCATGGCTGGAGACCCAGTCCGACGACGAAATCGCCGAAGCCAGCGAAATTTCGCCCGCCAACACCACGCCGGCGATGATCTCCGCCAGCCGATAGACCTTGCCCTTGCCCCAACAGCCGAGCAGCTCCAGGCACTCGCGCTGCGTGGCCAGGCCGGTGCCGCCGCCGTAGGTCGCCACGATGAGCGACGGGATCGTGATCGAGATGTACAGGTCGTTCTCCGGCGTCAGCTCTGTGTAAATGATCCCGGCGGAGGACTCCGAGACGTTGGCCACGTCCTGGCCGGTGGCGATGAACATCGCCGTGATGCCGTTGGCCGAATGCAGGCCGTTGTTGTTGGCGCCGGAGAGGATGGCGCCGATGTTGGAGACGTTGTAGTGGTAGAAGAGGCTCTCCGTCTCCACGCGCATGTGTTCGAGCATCACCTCGCGCTTGAGGGTGGCCTCGGCGACCACGCGCTTGCCGCGCGTGTGCATGACGTTCACCTGCGACGCCTTCTTATCGGTCGCCAGGTTGGATTCCAGATAGAAGTGGCGAATGCCTGGATAGTTGTCGAGAATCCACGAGCAGGCGGCGAAGGTGGCGCGGCCAACCATGTTCTGACCGGCGGCGTCTCCGGTAGTGTAGTTGAAGCGCAGGTAGGCGAAACGGCTGGCCAGATAGGGATCGATGTATTGCAGCTTGGCGACGCTCGAAGTGGCTTCCGCCTCTTCGGCGATTTTGGCGAAATTCTCCTGCACCCACTTGACGAACTCGCGCGCTTCGCGAGCGCTGTCGAAAACGAAGACCGGCGCGCGCTGCATGGCGTCGCCGATCACGGTGCATTTGACGCCGCCGCACAGGTTAAGCACCTTCATGCCGCGGTTGTAGGAAGCGACCAACGTGCCTTCGGTCGTCGCCATCGGCACGATGAACTCGCCCTGGGCGTGCTCGCCGTGAATGCGCAGCGGGCCGGCGAAGCCGATCGGCACCTGGGCCACGCCGGTGAAGTTCTCGATGTTGCCTTTGAGGATGTGGGGATCGAAGGAGTAGTGGTTGATGTGTTGCAGCTTGTGGCCGGTGAACTCCTCCACAAACCGCTGCCGCGCCTTGATCGCCTCCTCGCTGTAATCGTCGACCGGATCGCGAGGGATCACCACGCGGCGCTCCTCCTCTTTGGCGATCGAGCCGTCCACCTTCAGCGTGAGCGTGCCGAAGGGCGCGGCGTCGAATTTCACCTCGATCTTATGCTTGCCCAACTCCAACGGAGGAATCTTACAGACGATGTCCAACGTGCGGCGCAACGGGAAATCGACCGGCTTGGCCGCCAACTGATCGGGCGTCAGCACGGTGCCGTCGTCCAGGATGATGGTGATCGCCTCGCGCGGCACGGTCTTGTCGTCGAATTTCACGTAGTGCAGCCCGGTGATCGTCGCATCGCTCAAGCGGTTCTTCAACGAAAATTTCACGCCGGCGCCTGTGTTTTTCAGGCTGTTGAACGTGTACAACTGTTTCAGAATCATGCTGGGGATCGGGAACGCCATGCTTTTCCTCCGTTTTTGTTGTTGAGAAGGGGTGAACCGGTCGGTGTGTTGGTTGCAGCGGATTATATCACAAAAACGCGCAGCGCAACGTTCAAGGCGCGCATTCCAATTGACACGCTTCTACACTTTTACTACCATACACGCAGAACATCCATGCAGAGATGGCCACAATTTCGCTCTGAAAGCCCTTTTTATCATGTTCCACCCTGATGAACTGCACAAACACCAGAGGTAAAGAGCAATGCGATACTTTATCGGAATCGATTCTTCAACGACAGCCACCAAAGCGCTGCTCATCGACGACCAGGGAGACGTGATCGCCGTCGCCGCCACCGAATATGAATTTCAAACCCCGCGCCCCTTATGGAGCGAGCAAGACCCTGACCTGTGGTGGAACGGCGCCGTGCAGAGCATTCGGGAAGTGCTGAGGCGGTCCGGCGTCGAGCCGAAAGCCGTGGCGGGCATCGGCCTCACCGGTCAGATGCACGGGCTGGTGCTGCTCGATGCAGAGGGCAGGGTGTTGCGCCCGGCCATTCTCTGGAACGACCAGCGCACCGGCCCTCAGTGCGACGAAATCCGACGTCGCCTGGGCAAGCAACGCTTGATCGAAATCACCGGCAACGACGCGCTGACGGGCTTCACCGCCCCCAAGATTCTATGGGTGCAACAAAATGAGCCGGACGTCTGGCGGAAGGCGCGTCGCATCCTTCTGCCCAAGGACTACGTGCGCTACAAGTTGACCAGTGAGTTCGCCTGCGACGTCGCCGACGGGGCGGGCATGCTCCTCTTCGACCTGAAGGCGAGGACGTGGTCGGACGAGGTGCTGGCTGCGCTCGACATTCCCAAGGAGATGTTGCCTCTAACCCACGAAGGCCCCGAAATTACAGGCTATCTCTCGCAGGAGGCGGCGAACGCCACCGGCCTGCCCATCGGCGTGCCGGTGATGGCGGGCGGCGGCGACCAGGCCGCCGGCGCAGTGGGCGTGGGCGCAGTGCGCAGCGGCGTGATTTCCCTGGCGCTCGGCACATCCGGCGTCGTCTTCGCCACGACGGACGGCCCGTTCATCGAGCCTGAAGGACGACTGCACGCCTTCTGCCACTCCGTGCCCGGTCGCTGGCACCTGATGGGCGTCATGTTGTCGGCGGCCGGCAGCCTGCGCTGGCACCGCGACACGTTTGCGCCGGGTCTCAGCTTCGACGAGCTGCTGGCGCCTGCAACGAACATTCCGGCGGGCAGCGACGGACTGCTCTATCTTCCCTACCTGACCGGCGAGCGCACCCCCTATCCCGATCCGCTGGCGCGCGGGGCGTTCGTAGGGTTGACGGTGCGCCACACGCTGCCGCACCTGACCCGCGCCGTGCTGGAAGGCGTCGCCTTCGGGCTGCGCGACAGCTTCGAGCTGATCAAAACGGCTGGCAAAGTGGCTGTGGAGCAGGTGCGCGTCTCCGGCGGCGGCGCCAAAAGCCCCCTGTGGCGACAGATTCTGGCCGATGTGCTCAACGCCGAGCTGGTGACGGTCAACACAACCGAAGGCGCAGCCTACGGCGCAGCGCTGCTGGCGGGCGTAGGAGGCGGCGCCTGGCCGGACGTCGACGCTGCCTGCCGACGCACCATCCACGTGACCGGCTCAACGGCGCCCAACCCGGCGCAACAGGCCGTCTACGAAGAAGCCTATGCGCGCTATCGGGCGCTCTATCCTGCGCTGGCGCCGATCTTCCATCAAACGCCGGCGTGATGCGCTCAACGGTGCTTGTGAAAAATTTTACAGGAAGCCCAATTACTTGACGCGACGGCTCGTCTCGTCTATAGTTATAGACAATTAAATATCTGCAGACCTTCGGGGCAGGGTGAGAGAACGATCTCAATTCCCGACCGGCGGTGATCCGATCCAACGATCGGTAAGCCCGCGAGCGAAGCGATGACGGCGACGCAAATGCGTCGACGATTGCCTAGCAGGAGTGCGGTGACCAGGATTTCCTGGAAGGCCGACGCCGACGGTATAGTCCGGATGGGAGAAGGAGCCAGCAGACAGCAGGGCGGTCGCCGTGCTGTATTAGAGGCAACCTGTGTCCCGGAGACCTTTTGGCTCCGGGTTTTTGTTGTCTCCAGTGCAGCGCTGGTGAATGCATCTGCATCGAACGTGCGGCCGGGCGTCGCTCCTGGCTGCACGATTGCAGCTTGCCACAATTGCAGCTTGCATGCTCGAAGCAGCAGGCGCATTTGCCTGTTCTGCGTCGGCGGCAAGAAAGACTTATGCAGAAAGTTGCAACAGGCTGGTTTTTCGCCCCAAGGGTCTTGCGCCCCTGGGGCGTTTTTTATCGATAAAAAAGGAGAAGGCAAGGATGTTTGAAGTGTCTAAAGACGAAATTCGATATCGGCCTCGCCCCTCCCCTTTGCCGGCGTGGCGCGCATGGAGCAGCCGCTATCACACCTATCTGCTCGCGCCGTTGACACTGATCGGCATGGTCGCTCTGTGGGCGTGGCTGGTCGAATGGAGAGCATATCCGCCCTTCATCCTGCCCTCGCCGGCGCTGGTCTGGCGAAAGTTCCTCAGCATGGCCGCCGGCTCCCTGTGGCTACACGTCGGCGTCACACTGCTGGAAATTGCACTGGGGCTGGCAATCGGCCTGAGCGCTGCATTCGTCCTCGGCTATCTGTTGGGGAAACACCGCAGCCTGGAGCGCATCGCCGCCCCTTACATCGTCGCCAGTCAGAGCATTCCGGTCGTCGCCATCGCCCCGCTGATTGTCATCTGGATGGGCAGCGGCCTGGTCAGCAAGGTGGCGGTCACGGCGCTGATCACCTTTTTCCCGACGTTGGTCGCCACCATTGTCGGCGTGCGCAGCGTCGATCCCGACCTTCGCGACCTGATGCGCAGCCTGCGCGCCACGCGCGGCCAGATGTTCTGGAAATTGGAGCTGCCCGCCGCCCTGCCGATGATTTTGGGCGGCCTGAAACTGAGCGCCACGCTGGCCGTCGTCGGCGCCGTCGTCGGGGAGTTCATGGGCGCCACCGCCGGCCTTGGCTATCTGATCAACCTGGGGCGCGGCGTGCTCGACACGCCGATGATCTTTGTGGCCATCTTCATGCTGGTGCTGATCGCCCAGGCGCTTTACCTGGCCGTCCTGTTGCTGGAAGCGCGGCTGTTGCACTGGCAGAGGTAAGGATGCATGGGTTCGGCTTTCGCCGGACGCTGCGACTGCAACAGACCAAATCAAGGATAAAGATAAAAAGGGGCTAAAACTGCTATGAAAAAGAGTTCACTTCTCCGCATTGCACTGTTCGTCGCCATCGTCCTGGCAGGGTGCGCGCCGATTTCCACGCCGAGGATCTCGAACGCAACCCAAACGTTCGGCCGCGAAACTGTCCGCCTGGGCGCCGGCTTTATTCCAAACGTGCAATTTGCGCCCATCTACGTCGGCCTTGAAAAGGGCTTTTTCCAGGAGGAAGGCATCGAGCTGGAGCTGAGCTATGGCTTCGAGAACGACTACCTCAAGCTGGTCGGCGTCGACGAATATCAGTTCATGCTCGGCAGCGGCGACCAGGTCGTGCTTGGCCGCGCGCAAGGGTTGCCGGTGCGCTACGTGCTGAACTGGTATACGCGCTTCCCGGTGGTGATCTTCTCCAAGGCGGAGCGCAACATCACGACGCCTGCCGATCTGGCCGGCAAGACGATCGGCATCCCAGGCGCTTTCGGCGCAAGCTATGTGGCGCTGCGCGGCATCCTCGAAGCCGCCAACCTGACCGAACAGGACGTGCGCCTGGAGAGCATCGGCTTCACCCAGGCGGCGGCGGTGAGCGAAGACCGCGTCGACGCCGCCGTCGACTACGCCGTCAATGGGCCGGTGGTGCTGCGCCTGGCGGGCGTTCCGGTCAATGAGATTGCGCTCGACGACTATCTGGTGATTCCCTCCAACGGCCTGGTCACCAACGAACGCACCATCGCCGAGCGCCCCGACCTGGTGCAGAAGATGGTGCGCGCCCTGCAGCGCTCGATCGCCTACACGCTCGCCAACCCGGACGAGGCGTTCGCCATTGCGCTCAAGGTCGTCCCCGAAGCGGGCGGTGAAAATGAGGCCGCCAACCGCGCCGTCTTCGACGCCTCGCTGAGCTTCTGGACGCCCAAACCCGGTCAGACGCCCGGCGCCACCGACCTCGCCGACTGGCAGGCCACCGTCGAGTTTATGCAACGCATCGGCCTGATCGACGCAGCGGTGGACGCTGAGAGCCTCTTCACCAACCAATTCATCACGGAAGAGTGAACGCAATGGCCGTCTTTGTCGCAGAGCAGATCTCGAAACGGTTCGTGGACGGCCCGCGGCCGTTGCAGGCGCTCCTGCCCGTCAGCTTCGAGGTGGAGGCGGGCGAGATCGTCTGCCTGGTCGGGCCGAGCGGCAGCGGCAAGAGCACCTTGCTGCGCATCATGGGCGGTCTGATCGAACCGGACAGCGGCGCCATGTGGTTCGAGGGAGAGCCGCATCGCGCGCCCAACACTGCCATCGGCTTCGTCTTTCAAAAGACGAACCTGATGCCGTGGCGAACCGTACTTCAAAATGTGTTGCTGCCAATTGAAATTCAACACAAGAAAGTGACGGAAGCCGACCGGGCGCACGCAGAGGCGTTGCTGGCGACGATGGGGTTGAAGGAGTTCGAGCACGCCTACCCGCGCCAGCTTTCCGGCGGCATGAATCAGCGCGTAGTGCTGGCGCGCACGCTGATGCAGCGGCCGCGCCTGCTGTTGATGGACGAGCCGTTCGGCCAGCTCGATGCGTTGACGCGCGAGCGCCTCAACCTGGAGCTGCTGCGCCTGCAGGCGGCGCAAAAGATCACGATCTTCATGGTGACGCACAGCATCCCGGAGGCGGTGCTGCTGGCGGACCGCATCTTTGTGCTGAGCGAGCGACCTGGGCGCTTGATCGCCCAGGTCGCGGTGAGCTTGCCGCGGCCGCGCACGCTGGCCATGATGAGCACGCCTGCGTTCGGCGAGATTGCGATGCAGGTGCGCAGGTGGATCGGCGAAACGCCGGACTTCGATGAAGCGACGCAGAGCAGTCGCGCCGTAGAGACGCTCGACTGACTGCACCTCACTCCACAGCGTTGTCGGCGATCACTTGCTGGAACCAGTAGGCGCTGTCCTTGGGAATGCGCGCCTGGGTTGCGTAATCCACCCAGACGATGCCGAAGCGCTGCGTGTAGCCCTTGGCCCACTCAAAGTTGTCCATGAACGACCAGACGAAGTAGCCGGCCAACGGGACGCCCGCCACGATCGCTTTGTATGCGGCCAGGAAATGTGAGCGGAGGTAGCGGATGCGCCGCTCATCGTGCACGCGTCCATCGGCGCCCGGCCCATCGGCGTAGCTGGCGCCGTTTTCGGTGATGTAAATCCTGGCAGGCTGATACTCAAAGTGCAGCCGACAGAGCAGATCGTAGAGCCCCTGGG
This sequence comes from uncultured Caldilinea sp., assembly GCF_937128415.1. Lineage (GTDB taxonomy): Bacteria > Chloroflexota > Anaerolineae > Caldilineales > Caldilineaceae > Caldilinea. The sequence continues at coordinate 19,751 of NZ_CAKZMJ010000061.1, read as the reverse complement.
GGTAGACTTCCCACCCCATGTCCGTGCGCTCCAGGGTGGCGTGCTCCGCGTCTTCCACAGGCCAGGCGTTCTCGCCCTGCCCCGCCTTGACGACAGAGCGGCTGTAGTAGTTGACGCCCAGGAAGTCAGTGTAGGCTGCGATGGCGTCCATGTCCCCATCTTGCACAAAATCCAGCCCTGCGGGGGAGAGAATGCCTGCTTTCTGATACGCCTCCACCATGTCGGCGGGATAGCGTCGTCCGTAGAGGGGATCGACGAACCAGCGGTTGAAATAGCCGTCGAAGAGGCGGACGGCGTTGAGATTCTCTGGCGTGCGCTCGGCGGCGACGGCCACGGTGAAGTTGAGGGTGATCCCCACCTCGGCGTTGGGGCTGTTGCGGCGGATCACCGGAACCGCCCAGCCATGGGAGAGCAAGATGTGATGCGCAGCCGCAAGACCGGCGCGCCAATCCTTCCAGCCAGGCGCATGCTCGCCGATCTGATGGCTGAGCAGGCTGCTGCACCAGGGTTCGTTGTGGGTGATCCAGTGTTTGACGCGGTCGCCAAGCGCCCGCGTGATCACATCGACGTATTCGACGAAGGCCTCGGCTGCGAAGCGCGTCGGCCAGCCCCCGCGATCCTGAATCGCTTGCGGCAGATCCCAGTGATAGAGGGTGACGAAAGGAACGATGCCGGCCTCCAGCAGGGCATCGACCAGGCGGCTGTAGAAGTCGACGCCTTTCTGGTTCACGGAGCCGACGCCTTCGGGCAGAATGCGCGGCCAGGCGATGGAAAAGCGATACGCCTGAAGCCCCAGGCTCTTCATCAAGGCGACATCCTCCGGCCAGCGATGGTAGTGGTCGCAGGCGACGTCGCCGGTGGAGCCGTCGAGGATTTTGCCCGGCGTATGGGCGAAACGATCCCAGATCGACTCACCTTTGCCGTCCTCCTGCCAGGCCCCCTCGATCTGGTACGACGCCGTGGCGGTTCCCCAGAGAAAACCGTTCGGGAAAGATAATTTGCTCATGATTTTTGTGCTCCTGTTTTGAAATTGGTTAAAAGGCGCTGCTCGTAGCAGCGCCTCCTCGAATGAGCCAGGCCTCGCGTTCCGCCGAGAGCGTGCGGTTCCCTCTTCCCCCTCTCCCAATGTTGGGAGAGGGGGCCAGGGGGTGAGGGCCCGCCACCAGCGCCTCCTCGAATGAGCCAGGCCTTACGTTCCGCCGAGAGCGTGCGGCTGGGAGCTGCATCTACGATTTGAAAGAGCAATGCAACTTCCTGTTCGGTGCAATCGTCCGATGGATACAAGCGATTGGCTGCGCTGTTCGCGTCATTATAACAGGACAACCTGGCGAATCTCGCATGTTGAGGAGAGGAAAATCATGACGAAACTTTGGGGGGTCATCTTTTTGCTCATCGTGGGCTTGGCGATGTGGGCGCCGCAGCGCAGCGCGGCGCAGGATGAGCGGCCGACGCCGCGCATCTCCGGCGTTCTGGAGAGTTTCGCGGCGCTCGACGCGCATACAGCCTGGGTTTTGAGCGAAGACGCGCTGCTCCTCACCGAGGACGGCGGCCAAAGCTGGCGCGCTGCAACGCCGCCGTCGCTGCAGGCGCACGCCCACAACGCCGCAGCCTTGATCGACGCCCAAAGCGGCTGGACTGCGCACGCCTCGCCTGACAATCCGGGCGTCGTCGTCTTCGCCGCTACGACCGACGGCGGTCGCCATTGGCGCATTGAAACGCAAAGATTGCTCGACGCCCACGATCCGGCGGCGTTCATCAGCCAAATTTCGCTCTTTTGGCTCGATCATACGCACGGCTGGCTGATGCTGCGTCAGGCGACCAGCAGCAACTTCGACCTCGGCGCCCTCTTTCGCACGCAGGACGGCGGCCAAAGCTGGCGCCGCGTCGACGCGCCGGGCGGCCATCCGGTGCGCTTCATCACTCCGCTGACCGGCTGGACCGTGGGCGGCCCCAACGGCTCCGTGCTCTATCGCACCGACGACGGCGGCGTGAGCTGGCGCGCGCAGCCGCTCCCCTGTCCTGAAGACGCAACGAACGCTCTCCCGCGCTACACCCTGCCGTCTTTCGCAGCGAACGGGCGTCATGGCTTCCTCCAGGTCATCGTCAACGCAGAGAGCGGCCAGCGTCAGGAGTGGTGCGCCACGGAGGACGGCGGCGCAACCTGGACCCGACTCGACGCCGCGCCGCCGGCCGCGGAGATCGACTACGGGTGGCGGCTCGACGCGGCGACCAACCGGCTGCTGCGCACCCCGGACAATGGGCGCACCTGGGGCGTCGTGCTGGCCGGGACGGAGCGTCCGACGGTGACGGCCGCCGCGCGCACCCGCACGCCGAACGCACGCGCCGGCTCACCCGAGGCCAGGACGGCGCGCTTCGAGGGGCACGGTTTCGACATGTGCGAGCTAGGCGGCGAGGAAGACCTGCGGCGCTGGATGGAGGCCAGCCCCTATCGAGCGGTCAATCTCTACATCGGCGGCGCGCTGCGGCTGTGCCCCAACCGGCAGCTCGACGCGCTGTTGCTGGAATCGTTGAGTTTGCAAGGATGGACCTTCATTCCGACGTGGGTGGGGCCGCAGGCGCCCTGCACCAGGTTCCGGGAGAAATTCGATCTCGACCCCGCCGTCGCCTTCAGCCAGGGCCGCGCCGAGGCGGAGAAGGCATTGGAAAGCGCCCGACGGCTGGGATTGACGGAGGCCGACGGCTCCGGCACGGTGATCTATTACGATCTGGAAGCGTACGACGGGCAAAACGCCGCGTGCGTGGAGGCGGCGCGCGCCTTCGTCGCCGGCTGGGTGCAACGCCTGCACGAGAGCAACAATTACGCCGGCCTCTACGCCCTGGCCTGCAATCCGCCCATCGCCCGCTACGCCGACCTCCCTTCGCCGCCCGACGCCGTTTGGTTCGCCGCCTGGAATCGCCCCAGCTTCGACCCCAACATGACCGTCTGGGGCATTTCGCCAGCCTGTCTGCCGCCGACGCTGTGGACGCAACACCAGCGCATCCGCCAGTACACCGGCAGCCATCTGGAAACCTGGGGCGGCGTCACCTTTGAGATCGACAGCAACGCGCTGGAGGGCATCGTGGCCGACCTGAGCGGCGTGGTGCAGCCAAAGTTGACCATCGTCGTGGAGACGCCGGAGCTCTCGCCAGCCTTCGAGGAGAGCACGGCGTGCGAGGACGGCTGGCATCGCTTCACCAACGTGCGCGGCTATCCGACCTATCTGGCCGCCAGCCAGCCGCTTGGTCAAACGATCCCGCCGCTCAACCATGGGATTTGGCGACCCACGCTGCCGGTCACAGGCGTCTATCGCGTCGAAGCGTTGATCGCCGGCCACGGCGCGGTGGAGTGGCCTTGTCGAGGCGTCACCTTGCAGCCGGACACCAGCCGCGCCCGCTACACCGTGCATCACTACGGCGGCGCCACGACGACGGTGCACGATCAGCTTCCGCTTGACGACGCCTGGCTACGGCTCGGCAGCTATCCCTTCGTCGCCGGCGACGAAGGCTTTGTCTACCTGGACGCTGCGGTGGAGGACCACCCTCGATTGGTGTCGTTTAGCGCAATGCGGTTTATACTAGAGATAGAGGGACTGTTGACCGAGAAGATGCATCTGCCGCTGATTGCGAGATAGGCAAAAAGGCAATGCATCGCAAGAAGCCCGAGATCCACAGACGCAACGTTTTCAGGAAGAGCAAGGACAACGCATTGGCTGAATGAACGGTGAGGCGTTATGGGCTACGAGGAAATTGAACATACGGCCGATTGGGCGCTGCGCGTATGGGCGCCGGATTTGCCCGAGCTGTTGAGTGAAGCGGCGCGCGGCATGAACGCGCTGGCGGGCGTGAAACTGAACACAACGAATCGCTCGTCGCGACCGATTCATCTCACTGCGCCGGACGCAGAATCGCTCCTGGTGGCGTTTTTGTCCGAATTGCTCTATCTGGCGGAACAGGAAAATCTGGCGTTTGACTCCTTTGATCTGAACATCGACGCCAAAGCTCAGGACGGCCTGCAACTAGACGGCGTGTTGCATGGGACGTCCATCGCCGAAATCAGCAAGGCGATCAAGGCGGTCACCTTTCACAACCTGCACATTCAGAAGACGCCGGATGGCCTGGAAGCGACGGTGGTGTTTGACGTGTAATTCCCGAGGAGGTGAGCCATGGAGCTGAAGCATCTGCGCAAGATCAGCGACTACGAGTGGGAGATTCCCCAAAGCTATCGTCACGACATGCGCGCCTCGGTGCGCATCTTCGCCACGCGACGTCTGCTGGAACAGATCGCCGACGATCAGTCGCTCGAGCAGGCGGTCAATGCGACGACGCTGCCGGGGGTGGTCAGCCCAGTGGTCGTCATGCCGGACATGCACCAGGGCTACGGCTTTCCCATCGGCGGCGTGGCGGCGACAGCCTATCCCCACGGCGTCATTTCGCCCGGCGCCATCGGTTACGATATCAACTGCGGCGTGCGTCTGCTCGCCTCCGGCATCGAATATGAGGCGGCGTTGCCCTATCTCGACACGCTGGCGACGCTGCTCAACGCCTACTGCCCCAGCGGCGTCGGCAGCGAGGGCGTCGTGCGCGTGCAGGTGGAGGAGCTGAACAAAATTCTGCGCGAAGGCGCGCGGTGGGCGCTCAAGCGCGGCTACGCCACCGAGGAAGACCTGGAGCGCACCGAGGAGGGCGGCAAGCTTGAAGACGCCGACCCCGCGCAGGTGAGCGAGCGCGCCAAGCAGCGCGGCCGCGAGCAGATCGGCTCGCTGGGCGCCGGCAACCATTTCATTGAGGTGGACGTCGTCGAGCAGATTTTCCATTCGGAGGCGGCGCGGGCGATGGGGCTTCAGGAGGGCTGTCTGGCGGTGCAGATCCACTGCGGCTCGCGTGGGCTGGGCCATCAGATTTGCACCGACTATGTTCAATCCTTCCAGCACGCCGTGCACAAATACGGCATCCATCTGCCCGATCGCGAGCTGGTGTGCGCGCCGATGGACAGCCCTGAAGGCAAAGCGTATATGGCGGCCATGCGCGCGGCGGCGAACTTCGCCTTCGCCAACCGGCAGTTGCTGGCGCACTCTGCGCGCCGCGCCTTCGAGGAGACGTTCGCCAGCCGCTTCAAGAAAGAATGGCGGCTCCGGCAAGTCTACGACATCGCCCACAACATGGGTAAGCTCGAGACGCACGAGCGCGAGGGGCAGCGCCTGCGCGTGTGCGTGCACCGCAAAGGCGCCACGCGCGCCTTCGGCCCTGGCTCGCCCGAGCTGCCGGCGGAATATCAGGACATCGGCCAGCCGGTGCTGGTGCCGGGCAGCATGGGCACCGCCTCCTGGGTGCTCGTCGGCACGGAGACCAGCATGGAGCGCTCGTGGGGTTCAACCTGTCATGGCGCGGGCCGGGTGTTGAGCCGGGCCAAGGCGAAGAAGCAGGTGCGCGGAGAGCGCCTGCGCGAGGAGCTGGAGGCGCACGGCGTCAAGGTGCGCGCCGGTTCGATGTCCGGCCTGGCCGAGGAGGCGCCGCAGGCGTACAAGGACGTGGACATGGTGGTGGAGACGGTGACCCACGCCGGCATTGCACGCAAGGTGGCGCGGCTGCGACCGGTGGCGGTGATCAAGGGATAGCGCCGTCCAAGATCGCTCCCGTAGGTCGCGCCTCCGGCGGAAAAAGGCAATCCGCCGCAAACATCGGGTCAGGAAGCGAATTCTGCATTGCTGCCTTGCGGCCGCTTCCCAAAACAAAAAACGCCTCCCAGGGTTTCATCACCCTGGGAGGCGCGCACAGAGCCTCTTACTCGGCGTGGGCGTTGTCCACCGGCAGATCGACGGCGATCGGCGTCGGCTCGGCGAGGCGGAAGACCAGTTTGTTGTCCCCCTCAGCGTTGGGATCGTAGTCAACGATCACGTGATCGCCGGTCTTGTATTCGCCGCGCAACAGCCGTTTGCTCAGCTCGTTCTCCACATTGCGCTGCAGCAGCCGCCGCAGCGGGCGCGCGCCGTAGTTCGGGTCGTACCCCACCTGGGCCACGTGATCGGCGGCGGCCTCGGTCATCTCCACCGTGAAGCCCAGCTCCTCCATGCGGGCGCCGATGTCGCGCATCAACAGGTGCACAATGCGGCGGATCTGCTCCCGATTCAACGGCTCGAAGACGATGATCTCGTCGATGCGGTTCAAAAACTCGGGCCGGAAGAGCCGCTTGAGCTGATTGCTGTACTCGCTCTGCGTGAACTTGCTTTCGTCGAAGGTGGGCGTGACGAAGCCCAATGGCCCGCGCTTGATCGCCTCTGCGCCGACGTTGCTGGTCATGATGATCACGGTGTTGCGGAAGTCAACCACGCGCCCCTGGCCATCGGTCAGGCGGCCGTCATCCATGATCTGCAGCAGCGAGTTCCACACGTCGGGATGCGCCTTCTCGATCTCATCGAACAGGATGACTCGATAAGGGCGTCGGCGCACCTGTTCGGTGAGCTGACCACCCTGGTCGTAGCCGACGTAGCCGGGCGGCGCGCCGAAGAGACGGCTGACCGTGTGCGGCTCGCGATATTCGCTCATGTCGATGCGCAACAGGGCGTCATCGTCGTCGAACAGGAAGCCGGCCAGCGCCTTGGCCAACTCGGTCTTGCCTACACCGGTCGGCCCCAGGAAGAGGAAGGTGCCGATCGGCCGCCGCGGGTCCTTCAGACCGCTGCGGGCGCGGCGGATGGCGTCGCTGACCGCCTGGATGGCGTGCTCCTGGCCGACGATGCGTTGGCGCAGAATCTCCTCCATGTTGAGCAGCTTTTCGGTCTCAGTCTGCAGCAGATTGCTGACCGGGATGCCCGTCCACGCACTGACGACGGCGGCGATGTCGCGTGCATCGACCACGTCGTCGAGGTCGGCCTCCACGCGCCATTTCGTCACCAGCTCGTTATATTCCTCTTCGAGCCGCACGCGCGCGGCCTTGTATTTGGCGGCGTTTTCATAATCGCGCGCCTCCCACGCCTTTTCCTCCTGCGACTGCAGTTCATCCAGTTGCGCCTTCATCTCCTTGAGGCGCGGGGGCATCAGGTACATCGATACGCGCAGCTTGGCCGCCGCCTCGTCCATGAGATCGATCGCCTTGTCGGGCAGGCGACGGTCGGTCACGTAGCGATGGCTCAGCTTCACCGCCTGCACGAGCGCCTCATCGTCATAGCGCACGTTGTGATGCTCTTCGTAGCGGCTGCGCAGCCCGCGCAAAATGTCGATGCTGTCCTCGATGTTCGGCTCGTCGACGTAGACGGGGGCGAAGCGACGCTCCAACGCCGAGTCGCGCTCGATGTGTTCGCGGTATTCGTCCAGCGTGGTGGCGCCGATGCACTGCAGCTCCCCGCGCGCCAGCGCCGGCTTCAGCATGTTGCTGGCGTCCATGGCGCCTGCGGCGTTGCCGGCGCCGACCATCGTGTGCAGCTCGTCGATGAAGAGGATGATTTCGCCCTCGCTGCGCTGGATTTCCTCGATGCACGCCTTGAGGCGCTCCTCGAACTCGCCGCGGAAGCGCGTGCCCGCCACCAGGGCGCCCAGGTCGAGCGAAATGACGCGCTTGCCGATCAGGTTCTCCGGCACGTCTTTGTTGACGATCTTCTGCGCCAACCCTTCGACGATGGCCGTCTTGCCGACGCCCGCCTCGCCGATCAAGACCGGATTGTTCTTGGTGCGTCGCGACAGCACCTGGATCACGCGCAGCACTTCATTTTCACGGCCGACGACGGGATCGAGCTTGCCTTCCCTGGCCGCGCGCGTCAGGTCGCGGCCATATTTCTCCAGCACGCGATATTTGCTCTCGGCGTTCGGCTCGGTGACGCGCTGCCCTTTGCGAATCTGTTCGATCGCCTCCAGGATGCGCTCCTTGGTGATCATCGCATCGCGCAGGATGTTGGCGCTGGGCGTGTTGCGCTCGCTGGCGATCGCCAACAGCATGTGCTCGGTGCTGATGTATTCGTCCTTCATGCGCATCGCCTCTTCGTAGGCGATGTCCATAATCCGTTTCAGCCGCGGGGTGATGAAGACCTGCGCAGTGTTGGTGGCGCCGTAAGGATTGGTGCTGGCGCGCGGCATGTTCTCCAGCACATTCGCCAGCTTTTCCGCCATCTCTTCGACAGGCGCCTGCAGCACCTGCATGATCTGCGGAACCGCGCCGCCGTTCTGCTGGAGCAGCGCCAGAAAAACGTGCTCGGTGTCCACCTGCGTGTGTTTATAGTGCTGCAAAATTTCGTATGCGCGCATTGCAGCTTCTTGCGCTTTTTCAGTGAATCGATCAAATCGCATCATAGTGGTTTGATAACCTCACGGTTCGATAATTTCTTCATTTCCTCCTTCGTATTTACCTTGAATCAACGCTCTCCGGCGTAACCGGGCTTCCGAACAGACAAAGCTCTAACGAAACGCATAGGAAATGTTATTTGCTGCGCGTTGCATGTCTCCGAACAGACGAAACACGCCACGCGCAGCGCCTCACCACCGCGTCAGGGCGCCGATCTTGCCCGCCTGCGCCAGCCCGGGGTGATGATCGACGAGTGTGACGCCGATGGATTGTACCATGGCGCGGCGCAACACGCTCTCCACCGCGTCGGGGAGGTCCTGAATGCGTCCACTGGCTAAATCCGCATCCTCCGTCAATTCGAGCACGATCTTACCGCTGTCGACGAAGCGATAGGCGCGCTGACTATAGTCGGCCAACGCTACGACGTGATAGGCGCGGCCATGTTGCACCGCCGTCAACGTGTCGACCAGGCCAAGCACGGCGTTGCCGCCCTGTTGCGCCGTCGAGAGCACGCGGTCGGCCATGGCCTGCGCCTCCTGCTCTTCGGCTTTCGCCGCCAGCTCCAGCGCCTTGTCACGGATGTCGGACAGGCTGGCGTTGGCGTCGGCGTTAAATTGGCCGATGACCATGCTGCGCAGCCGGTTGCTGAGCAGCTCGCGGAAACGGGCGACGTTCTTCTCGGTGCCGGCCAGGATCAGCCGACGGGTGTTGGTCTGCCGATAGAACTCCTCGGCCATCTCGGCGGCCTCCTGCAGGTTGCGCCGCGCCTGCGTCGCCTCGTGACGTTGAAAGCGTGGATTCGACCAGCCGCCCGAACGGTGAAGCTTCACCTCTTCGCCCAGGTAGCCGTCGGCGGCCTCCAGCACGCCCATGTTGAACAGAAAGAGGCGGGCGCCTTCTTGATCGACGTGAACGACGCCGCAGCGCTCGTAGGTGTCAAGCAGCCGCGCCAACTGGCGCACGTAGGGGCGAAAGCTCACGAAGACAAAATCCTCCACCGGCACGGCGAAACTCTGCGCCCACCAAAAGTCCTTGGCGGCGCAGCTGAACAGGATGACGCCGCGACCGCTGCGGTTGTAGCCCATCTCGATGTAATTCTGCACGCGGCGCACGTCCTCCGGGTGGGCGCCCTCGGCCTTGTCGAGCAGATTGCGCAGCGCCAGCTTATACTTTTCAACCGTGCGACGATGAGGATCGACGTTGAGATAGACGCTGAGCACAGGGCTGTCGTGGCTCTCGAACTCAACAGCCTGACGAACATCGTAATCGGTTAACATGGTCAAGCCTCCGGTTGGATTGGAGTGAAATCGAGATTGCGTCGAATCATTCACAACGTGTCGCGGGGCGAAGGGATCAGGAGGAGCCGCCCGTTGCAACTACTATTATTTTACACCATAGAGACGCAATCGGCCATATTGCAGCATTGGGGCTGCCGTCGCCGAAGATTACGGCAAGGAAAGCGGAAAGATCAGTTCCAGCCACTGACGCCAGGGGGCAGGCGTCGGCGTGGCGGAAGGGTGCGTCTGTCCGGCTGACGGCTCTGCAAACTGGGACGGCGGCGTAGGAGCATCGTAAACCACCACCGGCAACTCGCCTTCCGGCGCCAGGCCAAGCAGATCGCGCGCCTGCAGCGCCAGATAGTGCGGGTCCTGCACTCGCTGCAGTTCCGCCAGCAAACTCGCACGCCGCTGCTGGCTGGCCGCAATGCGCTCCGTCATGGCGTCCACTTCTTGTCTCGCTCGCTCCAACGCCGTAAGACGCTCGATGTAACCGGCGATAAAAAGCCCACAGAGCAGGAACAAGAGCAAGATCAACAAGCGCGGGTTGCGACGGTTTTGCTCAGCAGCTGGCTGCTCGCTTGAAGAAGAGGGCGTTGTCATAGTGAATGATAGTGTAACACTTCCTCTGCAAGCAATCAACTCGTTCGCAAATCTTCTTGCAAAGGAGCAGGCCGACTATCCTTTCACTTCGACGCCCGCCCCTTCTTCCAGCACCTTGATGAAGGCCGAAGCGTTTTCTTCTCCCCATCCCTTGTTGACGCCGATCTTGATGTTTTCGCGAATCGCAGCGGCGCCGGGGATCGGCACATTCAGGTCTTGCGCAAAACGAGCGATCAGATTGGCGTCCTTGAGCATCAATTTCAGCGCAAAGTGGACGTCGAAATCTCGGCGCACCAACGCAGCGCCGACGCCGTCGAAGATCGGCGACTTGAAGTCGGTGACATGCAGCACGCCCAACACGTCGTGCGGGTTGAGGCCGGCCTTCGTGGCCAGCACCATGGCTTCGCCGAGCGCCTCCAACTGGAACGCCACGACCAGGTTGCCGACCAGCTTCATCGAGGCGCCCATGGCGGCGCCGCCCATGTAATGCGTCGTCTCACTGAGGGGCCGCAGCAAGGGCAGCACTCGTTCGTACACCTCGCGCTTGCCGCCGACGACGATCCAGAGGCCGCCGTTGGCCGCTTCGTTCTTGGAGCCAAAAACCGGCGCATCCAGAAAATCGACGCCCTTTTCGGCGTAGGCGGCGTGCTCTTTGCGGCTTGTGTCGGGGTGCACCGTCGTCATGTCCAACACAACCTGGCCGGGTCGGACGGCGTCGATCAGCCTGCCGGCGCCCCACACCAGGTCTTCCACGGCGCGGTCATCGCTCAGGCAGTACATGACCGCCTCGGCGTCGGCGACGGCTTCTGCAGGCGTGCTCGCCTGTTTTGCGCCCTGAGCCACGAGCGGCTGACAGCGCTCCGGCGAGCGATTCCAGACGGTGACCGTGTGACCCGCCTTCAGCAAGTTGGCGGCCATGCCTCGTCCCATGATGCCGAGGCCCAAGTAGGCAACGTTCGTCATTGTTTTCTTCCCATTTCTGCTTGAAGTTTGATCATGATCCGTTTGCTACAGCGATGCAAGCGTGGGGCGGCGCTCACGTGCTGCGCTGTCTGCGTTGCTCGACGTAATAGTTGACCACCATCACCAGCAACAACAGAGCGCCCCAGGCGAACTGGCGAAAGAAGATGGCGGCGCTGGAGCCGGAGAGTTGCAACATCAACATGTTGAGGCCGGTGGAGAGAAATTGGATGCTGAGCACCGAAAGCACAAGGCCGGACACGGTGCCAAAGCCGCCGGTGTAGCGCACGCCGCCCAGGATGGCGATCAGCACCGTCAACAGGATGAAGGTGGCCCCGTAATCCGGTTTGGCGGAGTTGGCGCGCGCCAAAAAGATAATGCCGGCGATCCCGGCCACGAGGCCGGCCAGCCAGTAGGTGCGCATCAAGACGCGCTCGTTGTGGATGCCGGAGAAAAGCGCCGCGCGCGGGTTGGTGCCCAGCATGTAGACGTTGAAGCCAAAACTGGTGCGATTGAGCATGACGGCGAAAACTATGGCCAACACAATAAACACGATCACAGGGATGGGCACGCCGGCGATCGTGCCGTTGCCGATGAAGGCGAGCTGCGTCGTCGTGATCGCCGGTCCGCCCGTGATCACGTAGGAGAGCCCTGTATACAACGAGCCGGTGCCCAATGTCGCCAGGATCGGCGTGATGCCGATCCTGGAAACCAGGAAGCCGTTGAAGAGACCGCACAGCGAGGCGACGGCCAACGCAGCCACCATCGCCAGCGGGATCGTCGCTGCCAGCGGCACGCCGGCGCCGCCGTCGCCCGACAGTCGCGTGAGGATCAACGCCGCCACGATCGCAGAGAGGTTCGCCGCGCCGACGATCGACAGGTCGATGCCGCCCGTCAACATCGTGATCAGGATGGCGAAGGCCAGAATGCCGAACTCTGGGAACTGCACCGCCATCGATTGCAGGTTGCGCACGCTGAAGAATCGTTCCCCGAGCAAGAGACTGAACGCAACGAAGATCAACGCCGTGATGATAAACAGGCGCAGCGTCTGATTTTCGCTCAGCAGTTCACGCACAAACACATTGCGTCTAAGGCTTTCTTGCACGATGCTTCCTCCAACTCCACTTATATCGAGCGCATGCCGCCCTGGGCGGCGCGTCGCGCCTGAATGGCGGGCAAGCCGGTGCCGATGAGAATGATCAGGCCGATCACGACGCGTTGCCACACCGCCGGCACGCCGATCAAAATCAGGCTGTTGCTGGCGATCACCACCAGCAGGACGCCCAGGATCGTGCCGATGACCGTGCCGCGGCCGCCGGTGAGCTGGGCGCCGCCCAAAACGACGGCAGCGATCACGTTCAGCTCCATGCCGACGATGTCCTGCGGGTTGGCCTGGCGCGCCAGCGAGCCGAAGGTCATGCCGGCGACGCCCGAGAGCAATCCGACGAAGCTATAAATAAAGTACTGAATGCGGGGCACGTTGAAGCCGGCGCGTTCCGCCGCCTCGCGCGAGCCGCCTAGCGCGTAAATGCCGCGCCCCAACATCGTGAAATTGAGCAACAGCCAGACGATCAACGCGGCCGCAGCCGTGATCAAAATGGCGGGATGCAGATTGGCGACGCCGCGCTCGAGCGGAATGCGCACCAACGCCGAGCGCGCAAATTGATCCATCGCAGGGGGCACGTCGCGAATGATCTGATTGCCGATGGCAAAGAGCAAAAAGCCATGAAACATGCTCAACGTGCCGAGGGTGACGATCAGCGTCGGCAGCTTGAAACGGGCGATGAAGAAGGCGTTGATCATCCCCAGGCCCAGCCCGATTGCGGCGGCGATCATGAAGCCCACCCAGATCGGGGCATCGGGCATAAACTCTTTGAGGATACGCGTGGTCGAATAGAGAGCGAAGACGCCGATCGCCGTGAACGACACATCGATGCCGCCCGAAATGATCACGATCAGCACGCCCATGGCAAAGATGCCGATCACGATGCTGCTGCGCAGCAGGTCAAACAAATTTCCAACCGAAAAAAAGGTAGGGTTGTTCAGGCCGATGACCAGCGACAGCAGAACGATCGTCACCGCCACCAGCGCCTCGTTGCTGCGGAAAATTTTGCTCACAAGCTCAATCCTCGATCAACTTGGCCGCTAACTCGTTCTCGTTGGTCGCGCGCGGCAAAATTTCTTCCACAATCGTCCCGTTGCGCATCAACAGGATGCGGTTGCACGTCTGCAGCAGCTCGGGGATGTCATCTGAAATGACCAGAAGCCCCATGCCGTCCCGGGCCAGTTTCTTGATCAACTCATGGATTTCATTTTTGGAGCCGACGTCCACCCCCATCGTCGGGCCGTTGAGAATCATCAGCCGCGGGTTGCTGGCGAGCCATTTGGCCACCACCACGCGCTGCTGGTTGCCGCCGGAGAGAGTCTTCACCGGAAGTGCAGGGTCTGCAACTTTGATGCGCAACGAGCTGATCCAGTCGTTCACCTGCTGGGCCACCTGTTTCGGTTCGATCAGCCCAAACCGGTTGCGCAGCCGGTCGATCGTGCGCACCACGATGTTGCGACCGATCGACTGCTCCAAAAACAGCCCCTCGGTCAGACGGTCTTCGGGCACGTAGCCGACGCCGTGCCGGATGGCGTCCTGGACGGAATGAATCGTCACGGGCTGCTCATCGATGTAGATCTGACCGGAGGCGATCGGCAACAGGCCGAAGAGAGCCAGCGCCAGTTCGGTTCGACCTGAGCCGAGCAGACCGGTCACGCCGACGATCTCATGGGCGCGCAGCTCAAAAGAAACATCGTGCAGTGCGCCGGGGACAGAAAGCCTTTCGACGCGCAACAATGCAGGCGAGCGGAGGTCGGGCGTATAATCGTAGGCTTTTTCTGCAATGCGCTGACCTGTCATCTCAAAAACGAGGCGCGCCGTGTCATACGCCTCCGCCGGTCCGCTGCTGACGACCTGACCGTTGCGCATCACCGTGATAGTCTCTGCGATCTCCAACACCTCGTTCAGTTTATGGCTGACGAAGAGAAAGGCGATGCCGCCGCGTTCTCGCAGCCTGCGAATGACGGTGAAGAGCCTGCGAATCTCGCGCTCGGTCAGGGCGCTGGTGGGTTCGTCCATGACGATCAGCCGGGCGTTTTGACGCAGCGCCTTGGCAATGGCGATCAGCTGCTTGTTGGCGACCGACATCTCCTCCACGCGGGCATCCAGGGGCAGGTGCACCTCAAGCTGGGCGATTGCTTCCTCCGCCACCCTTCGCACATGACGCCAGTTGACAAAGCGGCGCCCCGCCGCCAGCTCTTCGTTGAGCGCGATGTTTTCGGCGACCGTCAGGTTCGGAAAGAGCGAGAAGTCCTGGTAAATAATTTGAATCCCTTCTCGAATGGAGTCGATCGGGTGCAAATCTTCATATTCTTTTCCGTTGATGACCACCGACCCGCTGTCGCGCGGGTAGACGCCGGCGATAATTTTGATCAGCGTCGATTTGCCGCAGCCATTCTCTCCCACCAGACAGTGAATCCGCCCCTGTTCGATGGTGAGACTGACATCCTGCAGCGCTTTTACACCCGCAAAGGATTTATAAATGCCAGAAAGGCGGACAATTGCATCGGACATGAATCAGTCGTCTCGAAAGAATTATTCAGTGCAACATGAGTGATCGATTTTAATGCACATTCTTATCCGAGGAACGCTTCAGCTTGACCGGGAGGCTCCCCTTTCAGGGAAAGGGGTTGGGGGGATGAGCGCACGCCGCAAACGGCGCTGCACTCCAACACCCCCAATCCCCTAAGGCCTTAAACGTTAGAACGGATACTCTCCGGCCGTCTCGGCGTCGACGTAGACCGGCGCATCGGCGTACAACACGTTCTTGCCGACCAGCCGCAGGTTTTCATAGCCCGGGATGCCCAGGTTGGTGCCGTCGCCGATCTCTTCACCGTTGATCTGCATCAACGCCAGCTTGTTGCACGCATAGCCGGCCACCGCCGGATCCCAGAAGCCGATGACGTCGATGGCGCCGGTGTAGAGCAGATTGCCGGCGATCGAAGGCAGGCTGGTGCCGACGACGGCGACCTCGTCCTGCAGACCGGCTTCTTCAATGGCGCGACCGATGCCGGCCACGTCGGTGGAGGCGCTGCCCTGGAAGCCCTTGATGTTCGGGTAGGCGGCCAGCACTTCCTTGGCCTTCTGATAGGCGATCTCGGCGTCATCGAAGGTCTCGTTCTTGTCGCCCACCAATTTCATGTTGGGATAGGCCTCGCGCTGGCGCTCGATGCCACCGTCAACCCACTCGTTGTGCGTCTTGGAGCCAAGGCTGCCGACGAAGACGGCGTATTCGCCCTCCTCGCCCATGAGAGCGGCCAGGCGGTCCATCAGACCGGCGCCGAAGGCCTTGTTGTCGAAGGCCTCGATGTCCCAGTGCATGTTGGTCTGGTTGGAAGCCTCATGGGTGATGACCACGATGCCGGCGTCCATCGCCTTCTTCAACACCGGGTCGAGCTGCACCGGGTCCATCGGGACGACGCACAGCGCATCCACGCCCTGGGCAATCAAGTCCTCGATGATCGGAATCTGCTGAGCGGCGTCAGCCTGAGCCGGCCCAACCAGCGAGGCGTTCACACCGTAGTCGGCGCCGAACTGCTTGACGCCCTCCTCCATGCGGTTGAACCAGTTGATGCCTGCGATCTTCACGACGGTGACAAAGGTCAAATCCTTCGCAGCGCCCTCAGCCGGCGCAGCCGGCGCAGCTTCCTGAGCGGCCGGCGCAGTCGCAGGGGGCGCAGCAGCCGGCGCCACGCAGGCGGCGACCAATGCAGTCAGCAACAATACGATGGCGGCGAACTGTACTCGTTTCATAGCGGTTTGACTCCTTTTTGTTGGCTAATTGAAAGGACAACTCAACGACGCAACTGTATCAACTGCGGGCAAAGCGCCCGATCAGTTTACTTGGATGGATTCACCAGGCAACGCAACATCACCACAAACGCCTCGCACCCGGCGTCGACCTTGCCTTCAGTGCGCTCGCCGACCCAACTGGCGCGGCCGACCTTGCTGCGCAGCGGCGTCACGCTGTCGCGGCCGGCCTCGGCGGCGGCCAGCGCCGCGCGTCCCGCCTCCGGCAACGACTGTCCGCTTGCAATGGCGGCGGCGAACGCCTCGGCAGCCGGGTGCAAAGCGTCGATGACGGTCTTATCGCCTGGCTGCGCCTTGCCGCGTTCCTGCACGCCGGCGTCGGCGGCGGCGAACATGGCGGCGAGGTCTTCGCCGCTGAGCTCGGTCTTGCCTGCAGCGACTTTGCCTGCACGCATGAGCGCAGTGGCCAGCAATGTGCCGAAGGACGAGGAGCCGGCGCGGTTGGCGGCCATGCCGGCCTTGCCCAGCCACTTGCCGATGTCCCCCTCGACCGGCGTGGCGGCGGCGAACTCCTGCAGCGCGTGTCCGATCTTGCTCAGCGTAATGCCCAGGTCGCCGTCCCCCATCTGCTGATCAAGCGAGGTCAGATACGCTTCCTGCGCCACCAGTTCGGCGCCGACGCGCTGCACGGCGGCGACGACGGCGGCGGCATCAACGGTCTCGGTCATAGCTTCACCTGCACGAAAAAGGGCGTTTGGGCGGGATGGTCGAGCAGCGCCGCCAGTTCGTCGTCGACGCGCATCAACGTGATCGACGCGCCGGCCATCTCCATGCTCGTCGCATATTCACCGACGTAGGCGCGATAGACGCTCATGCCGCGCTCGGTCAACATCATGTGCGCCTTGCGATAGATAATGTACAGCTCCTCCAGCGGCGTGGCGCCCAGCCCGTTGACCATCACCGCCAGCCGATCGCCCGCCTGCGGCTTGAGGTCATCGAGGATGGCGGTCATCATGCGCTCGGTGATCTGGTCTGCAGGTTGCAGCTTCTCGCGCTTCATGCCCGGCTCGCCGTGGATGCCCATGCCGATCTCCATCTCGTCTTCGCCGATCGTGAAGGTGGGTTTGCCGGCGCGCGGCACCGTGCAAGGCGACAACGCCACGCCCATGGTGCGAAGATTGGCCAACGCCTTTTCCGCCGCAGCCACAACCTCGTCCAGCGAGCCGCCCATGTCGGCTTTGGCGCCGGCGCATTTGAAGGCGAAGACCATGCCCGCCACCCCGCGACGGCGATGCGCCTCCTCCGGCGGCGCCGAGGCGACGTCATCTCTCACCAACACGGTGCGCACTTCAATGTCTTCCAGGGCGGCCATCTCCGCAGCCATGTCGAAGTTCATGACGTCGCCGCCGTAGTTGCCGTAGATGTAGACGACGCCCTTGCCCCCGTGGATGCGCTGCGTCACCGCCAACATCTGCTCGGCGCTCGGCGAGGCGAAGACGTCTCCCACGGCGCAGCCATCGAGCATGCCTTTGCCGACGTAGCCGAGGAAGACCGGCAGATGGCCCGAGCCGCCGCCTGTGGCCAGCGCCACTTTGCCCTTCACGGGCGCATCGGCGCGCACAATGCAATGCAGGTCGTCGCCTGCGTGGCTCAACATGTCCGGATGCGCCTTGAGCAGACCGTCCAACATTTCGGGCACAAAATCAGCAGGTTGATTCAAGATTTTTTTCATGGGTGCGCTCCTGCGAGTCGTTTAGTCGTTTGAGAAAACGATTTCAAAAAATAGCATCTCTGCAAACAGACAGCCGCCCGACCACTTCACCGCCAGTTTGTCCAGATTCAGCGCGATGCGAAGCGAATCGCAACTTGAGCTTCAAAGAATGGGGATAGATTGATAATGGTGATTATAGCATATGCACGTTTTTTCCAAAATCGCACAAATGCGCAAATCGCTGGAGTGCTCGAACGGTGGGCAAGGTGAAGAGGTATGAGATGTTTGCGACGCCGAACGCAATCGCAGTGCGGGTTATCGGACGGAGGGGGCGGAAGAAACTGCCTTCAAGGTCAACTGCTCGCTCAAAACCCAGAGCCTATCCTGAGCAGCGACATCGTAGGAGCGCGGGGAAGAGGGTTTTTCACGGCAATTTGCAAAGTATTTGCCGCTCACGCCGCTGACTGCGGGCGAGGAAGCGAGGTAAACGCTCGTTTCGGCGCCCTTCTCCGGCTTCAAAGCAAACAGATGGACGATGGGCATAAAGAGCCCCACCACGCCGCCGTTGTTGCGCCCAAAGCCGGTCGCCACGAAGCCAGGATGAAGTGCATTGGCGGTGACGCCCGCGCCTTCGAGCTGGCGCGCCAGCGAGTAGGTGAACATGACGTTGGCGAGTTTCGATTGACTGTAGGCGCGCCAGCCGCTGTATTTGCGCTCGCCCATGATGTCGTCAAAGTCGATGGCGCCGTTGAAATGGGCGTCGGAGGAGACATTGATGATACGCGCCGGCGCGCTGGCGAGCAGCAGGTCGCGCAGCCGGTGCGTCAGCAGAAAATAATTCAAATGGTTGAGCGCAAAAGTCATCTCATAGCCGTCGGCCGTGACCATGCGCTTTGCAAAGAAAGCGCCGGCATTGTTGATCAGCACGTGCAGCCGATCGTTGCGCGCTCGATACTCCGCCGCCGCCGCCTCAATGCCTGCGAGCGTCGAGAGATCGGCGGCGATCCAGTCGACGACGGAGCCCGTCTGGCTGCGGATTTCGTCGGCCACGGCGCGGCATTTCTCGGCGTTGCGGCTGACAATGGTGACGCGGGCGCCTTGCGCTGCCAATCGCTGCGCAGTGACCTTGCCGATGCCGTTGGTCGCTCCGGTGATCAACACAGCCTTGTCTTTAAGCGTCCATTGCTGCTCAACCATGAGAAAACACCTTTTTCATTCAAATCGCCGGAGTGACAACCACCTTACACCCAGGCTGTCACCCCGGTTCCTTTGCAACCAACCGAGCCGATCAGACCAGCGCAGCATTGAGGTGAATTTCAACGCTGGCAAGCGCCTTGGAGACCGGGCAATTGGCTTTGGCTGCAGCTGCATACTCCTGAAACTTTTCCGCCTCCAGGCCGGGCACCGAGGCTTGGGTGTCCAGCTCGATTTTGGCGATGGTCGGGCCGGCCTCGAGATACACTTTCGCCTTCGTCTCAATCCGCTCGGGCGTGTAGCCATCTTTGCTTAACAGCGCCGACAGAAACATCGAAAAGCAGCCTGCATGGGCTGCGCCGATCAGCTCTTCCGGATTCGTCCCTGGGGCGTCCTCAAAGCGCGAGGCGTAGCTGAACGGGCCTTCGAATGCGCCGCTGCCCAGCTTCATGACGCCGGAGCCTTCCTTGAGCGTCCCCTTCCAGGTCGCTTCTGCTTTGCGTACAGGCATATGTTTCCTCCTTGTGTGAATTGATCGGAATGAACGTTGTCAATGGCGGACGCCATACTCACCGTACATGTGAAGCGAGACAAAAATCTGTGAGCCATCTCCCAGAACGCTCTGGTGACAAGCTCGCAATACAAGTCAATAATTGAAGTTGCGCGTGTATTCTCGTAGGCGCTGCTCGCAGCTGCGCTTCCCTGGACTCCCAAGGCCTTGCGGGCCGTCGAGGACGTGCGGCTGGGAGCCGCACCTACGATGAGCCCGGGATATTTCTCGTAGGCGCTGCTCGCAGCAGCACTTCCCTGGACTCCCAAGGCCTTGCGGGCCGTCGAGGACGTGCGGCTGGGAGCCGCACCTACGATGAGCCCGGGATA
>NZ_CAKZMJ010000060.1 GCF_937128415.1 uncultured Caldilinea sp. | reverse complement strand
ACCATCCTCATGGTCACCCACGACATCGACCAGGCGCGACGCCTGGCGGACTACGTGGTCTTCATGTGGATGGGCGAACTGATCGAGCAAGCGCCGGCGGCGGAGTTCTTCGGCGCGCCGCAGGCGGAGCTGACGCAGGCATATCTGGCGCGGCGGATCGGGTGAACGCCACAGCAGCCGTCTTGACCCTCGGCCGTGAGGTCAAGCTGCTCACAACGCTGGACGATCTGGCGCGTAAACAGGCTCTGAAGGCGACGCGCAGCTGGCGGCCGCCTCCAACGCTTCTCGTTGCGCTGGAAAGGCTCCATTCCCAAGCCGCGCCTACGAAGCGGCGCCAAGCTCCCCATACGCAGCCTTGTCCACCAGCCACGTCAAATTGCCCCGCACCAGGCGCACGCCCTGCACGGGATAGCGCATTGGCTCGTGCGGTCCGGTGAGCACGGCTCGCAACGTCGCCGCTTTCTCTGCGCCGCTGACCAGGATCAAGACCCGCCGCGCTGCGTTGATCAACGGGTAGGTGAAGGTCAGCCGCATCTGACCGGTGGGCGCCGGGTTGGCCACGACCAACCGCACGCGTTCGTGCAGCGCCGGCGTCCCGGGGAAAAGGCTGGCGGTGTGGCCATCGACGCCCATGCCAAGCAAGATGAGGTCGAAGCGGGGCGCGTCGCCTGTGCCTGCAGCCGGGTTGGGCGGCACCAGCTCGCGCACGGCGCGCTCATAGGCCAGCGCCGCCGCGTCCGGATCGCCTTCGCCGGCCATGCGAAAGACCAACGCCGGCGGCTCGGCCAGGCGGTCGAGCAGCTCCTCCTTCACCATGCGATAGTTGCTCTCCGGCGAGGTCGGCGGCACGCAGCGCTCATCGCTCCAGAAGATCTGCCAGCGCTGAAAGTCCATGTAGGGGTCTTCGGCGAGCAGACGATAGACGGCGCGCGGGGTGGAGCCGCCGGCCAGCGCAACGCGGAAAAACTGCCGCCGGCCGATCGAGGCGGTTGCAGCTGCGGCGATCAGCTCGCAGGCGATGTGCGCCAGCGCTTCGGCGCTTGGCGCCACCTCCACCAGCACCTTCGACTCCATGAATCACCGCCCCTCGTTCAGCATCGACTCGAGCCACTGATGGCCGTCGCGCGCCAACAGGTCGTCGGCTTCCAGCGGCCCCCAGGCGCCGGCGGGATATTGCGGCAGCGTCAGCTTCTTGCCGCGTCGACGGAGAAGCTCCTCCTGGATCGCCCACCCATCGAGCACGTTGGTCACGCGGTCCCAGGCCAGCTCGGTCTCGTCGCGGCGGATGAAGAGCGTGCTGTCGCCCAGCATGGCGTCGAGCAGCAGGCGCTCGTAAGCGTCGGAGATGCTGGCGTCGCCGAAGGCGCGGCTGTAGCTGAAGTCCATGCTCACCTGTTCGACGTCGAGCTGCGGGCCAGGGCGCTTGGCGTCGAAGCGCAGGATGATGCTTTCGTCGGGCTGGATGCGCAGCGTCAGGCTGTTGTGCACGCGCTGGCTGCGCGTCTCGCGGCTGTTGAAGTACATCAGCGGCGGCCGGCGGAACATGATGTTGATGTCGGTCACCTTGACCGGCAGCGCCTTGCCGGTGCGAATGTAGAAGGGAACGCCGTTCCAGCGCCAGTTGTCAATTTCGAGCTTCCACGCCACGTAGGTCTCGGTCGTCGAGTCGGGCGGGATGCCCTCCGTCTCCAGGTAGCCGGGAATCTCGCGTCCGCCGACCATGCCCCTGGAGTACTGGGCGCGCACGACCCATTTGTTCACCTCCAGCGGGTCGATGGGGCGGATCGAGCGCAGCACGTTGACCTTCTGATTGCGCACCGACTCGGCGTCGTAGGCGACGGGCGGCTCCATGGCCGTCAGCGCCACGAGCTGCATCATGTGATTCTGCACCATGTCACGGATGGCGCCGGATTTGTCATAATAGCCTCCACGCGAACCGACGCCCAGGCTCTCGGCCACCGTAATCTGAACATGGTCGACATAATTTCGATTCCAGATCGGCTCGAAGATGCCGTTGCCGAAACGGAAGACCAGGATGTTCTGCACCGTCTCTTTGCCCAGGTAATGGTCGATGCGGTAGACCTGCTCCTCGCGGAAGAGCTTGAGCAGATGGTCGTTGAGCTTCTGTGCGCTCTCCAGATCGTGGCCGAAGGGCTTTTCGACGATCAGCCGCGTCCAGCCGCCGCAGGGCGAGTTGGCCAGTCCAACTTCGGCCAGCAGCGTTGTGATCGACTCGAAGACGTTGGGCGGGGTGGCCAGGTAGAAGATGTGGTTGCCTTTGGTCGGAAATTTGGCGTCTAGCTCGGCGATGCGCTGGGCCAGCGCCTCAAAGGAGCTGCGATCGTCGTAGCCTCCAGTTTGATAGAAGAGCCGTTTCGAGAAATTTCCCCAAAGCCCTTCATCGAAAGGAGCGCTTTGTTCTTCCGCCAGATGCTCGAGCAGCGCCTCGCGGATCTGCTGACGAAACTCCTCGTCCGTCATGCGCGTGCGCGCGTAGCCCAGCACGACGAAGCCCTCATGCAGCAGCTGCTGCTGGTGCAAGTGGAAGAGGGCGGGCAGCAATTTGCGCTTGGCAAGGTCGCCCGAGGCGCCGAAGACGACCATCAGGTTGGGCGGAGCGGTGCGTCGAATCATGAGCTGCGCTTTCTACGAATGCCATAGGCCTCCATGGTCAGCGGCCAGAAGAGCCAGACCAGGCCAATCAAGGGTTGAAAGAGTGGAAAGTAGCCGTAATCCTCTCCGAAATGGCGCCATACGGTGCGCCCGATGAAGTCAGGGTCGATGAAGCTCCAGGTTCCCACCACCAGGGTCATGAAGCTCTCGACGCCGAGCGCCAGCACCGAAAGCCACCATGTCCAGCGCCGTCGGTAGGCGAAGCCGAGCGTCGCCGTCAGGTAGCAGAGCGCAGCAAAGGCGCTGAGATAGACCGGCAAGTAATAGTCGATGTCGGCGCGAAAGAAGAGCTGATAAATGGCGCGCGCGCCGGTCGAGATCGCCAGAATCGGATAGGAGACCGCCAGCACGTAGCCGGCCGGACTGACAACGTTGGCCCACAGCGCTTCGCGACGGCTGGCGTATTCGCCGTTGGCGGAGGGCGTCAGGTTGCTGCTCATGGCGCTATTCGTCCTCGTCCTCCTCCTCGCTGCGGCCTTTCATCTCGGCGTCGAGCATCAGGATTGCGGCGGCGTCATTGCCCGCCATCGTCAAGCGGTCGACCATTTCGGTGGCGCTGGCCTCCTCCTCAACCTGCTCGTTGACGAACCATTGCAGGAAGACCTGCGTCGCGTAGTCATTTTCGCGAACGGCCTGAGCGTAGATGTTGTTGATCGAGGCGGTCACCTTGCGTTCGTGCTCCAGCGCCTGCTTGAAGATTTCAACCGGCGCGCCGAATTCGGAGGGCGGTTGGTCGACGGCGCCGATCTCCACGTGGCCGTTGCGGTCGACGATGAAATCCAGGATGCGCAGGGCGTGGCCGCGCTCCTCTTCGCTCTGCACGCGCATCCAGTGCGCCATGCCGAGCAGGTTGGCCTCGGCGAAATGGGCCGACATCGCCAGATAGAGATTGGAAGCGTACAACTCTTTCACAAGCTGTTGATTGAGCAACGTTTGAATGGATTGGCTTAACATCGAATTCCTCCTTTAGATTGCAACGATTCTGTGTAGGTGCGGAGGCCCTCACCCCCTGACCCCCTCTCCCAATGCTGGGAGAGGGGGAGAAAAACACCCGGATTCACCGTAGTTGCGGCTCGTAGCCGCAGAGCCCCGGCAGACCCAGGAGGAGGCCCTCACCCCCTGCCCCTCTCCCAATGCTAGGAGAGGGGGAGAAAGACACCCGGATTCACCGTAGCTGCGGCTCGTAGCCGCAGAGCCCCGGCAGACCCAGGAGGAGGCCCTCACCCCCTGGCCCCCTCTCCCAATGCTGGGAGAGGGGGAGAAAGACACCCGGATTCACCGTAGCTGCGGCTCGTAGCCGCAGAGCCCCGGCAGACCCAGGAGGAGGCCCTCACCCCCCGACCCCCTCTCCCAATGCTGGGAGAGGGGGAGGAGACACCCGGATTTCACCGTAGCTGCGGCTCGTAGCCGCAGAGCCCCGGCAGACCCAGGAGGAGGCCCTCACCCCCTGCCCCTCTCCCAATGCTGGGAGAGGGGGAGAAGCTGCACGTCCTCAAACACGCCATTTTTCATCGTACGCAATGCAGCCTTCAACTTCTGTAGGTGCAACTCCGCGCATGTAAAGAACAAAGTAATATCTTAAGCGATCTCCGCAATTTCGCAAAGGAAACGTTCCAGCTCCCTGCGCAGCTCATCGTAGGTGCGAGCTACAGGGAAGTGGGGGAAATCCTGAACAACGTTCTGCGGCGGGCGGAAGAGAATGCCCTGGTCTGCGGCGGCGAGCATCGTGGTATCGTTGTAGGAGTCGCCCACAGCGGCGGTGCGAAAGCCCAGGTCGCGCAGCGCCTCGACCGCCTTGCGCTTGCCGTCGGGGATGCGCAGTCGGTAGCCGGTCAACATGCCGCGAGCGTCGACCTCCAGCGTGTGTGCAAAGACCGTCGGCCAGCCGAGTTTGGGTAGGAAGGGCGCCACGAATTCATAGAAGCTGTCGGTGAGGATGACCATTTGGGCGCGCTGTCGCACCCAGTGGAGAAACTCTACGGCGCCCGGCAACGGCTCCATGCCGGCGATCACCTGTTGGATGTCGGCCAGCGTCAAGCCGTGGCGTTCGAGAATCTCCATGCGCTCGCGCATCAGGCGGTCATAGTCCGGCTCGTCGCGCGTGGTGCGGCGCAGCGCCGGCAGGCCGGTGCGCTCGGCCACTGCAATCCAGATTTCCGGCAAAAAGACGCCCTCCAGGTCGAAGGCGATGATTGGCGGCGATGACATGAACACGACTGCTCCTCTTTTCAATTTGCGTCAATGGCAAAAACTCGTTTCACCGCAAAGTGCGCAGAACGCTGCCTGGCGCTCCCCTCTGCGATGAATCCTCTCAACAGGATTATCGATATGCGCCGATGATCCGCTGATGGTCAAAATCGATCACTGCGCCGCTCATCATCGCTCCCTCCTCGGAAAGGAGCCACATCACCAGCCCGGAGACGTCGGGCGGGCGCAGGATGCGGCCGAACGGCATCTGCGCATCGGCGACTTCCAGCCAGTTGTCCCCGCGGCCTTCGGCGCGCTGCACGATGTCCTCGTTGGGGGTGAACATCCAGCCCACGTTGATGCAGTTGACGCGGATGCGATCGGCGCCCAGGACGACGGCGGCGTTCTTGGTCAACGTCATCAGTCCTCCCTTGGAGGTGCTGTAGACGGTGAGGTTGGGCAGGCCGCCGTGCGCGTTGATGCTGCCGATGTTGACGATGCTGCCCCCGCGGCCCTCGCGGCGCATGATGCGGGCCGCCTCCTGCATCAGAAAGAAAGGCGCACGCAGGTTGATCGCCATGATGCGATCCCACAGCTCCGGCGTGGCGTCATCGACCGAGCCGCGCTCCGTCGACGCCGCGCAATTGACCAGCCCATCGACGCGGCCAAAACGTTCGTCCGCCGCGCGGATCACAGCGCGGCAATCGTCGATGGAGGCAAGATCGGCCGGAACGAATAAGGTTGGGCAGCCCGCCTCTGTGATCTCGGCGGCGACGCGCGCGCCCCTCTGTTCATTGCGACCACAGATGACCAGGCCGGCGGCGTGATGTTGCGCCGCGCGTCGGGCGATGTCCTCGCCCAG
>NZ_CAKZMJ010000059.1 GCF_937128415.1 uncultured Caldilinea sp. | reverse complement strand
GACCAGGTTCCGGTAAAAAGTAGCGAGCGATGTACAATAGATATATGAAGGTTCACTCGCTCCGTTTTCATTGGGGAGCGCTCTTGGTGGCTTTCCTACTGTTGGTGGTGGCGGCAGTGACGGTGACCTACGCCGTCGTCGCCAGCCAGCGCCACGACGCGCTGCTCATCAATCTGGCCGGACGACAACGCATGTTGTCGCAGCAGATGACGTGGCTGGCGCTGGCCGCGTCGGACGATGCGCTGCTCGCCGCCAACCGCCGGCGTTTCGCCGAAACGTTGAGGGCGCTGGAGCACGGCGGGAGTGTGCTCGACCCAAGCGGTCAACGCGTCGAACTGCCGCCGCCCGATGATCCGGCCGTGCGCGCAGCGTTGGCGGAGGTGCGAGAGGCCTGGCTGCGCTTCGACGCCGAGCTGGCGCGCGCCGCATCAGGCGAGGCGGACGCTTCGCTGGCGACTGCGTCGCTGGCGTTGCTGGATGCGCTGGACAGGGTCGTGGCGCAGTTGGCCGCTCAGGCGGAAGCAAAGGTGCACCGCTTGCAGATCATCCAGGCGAGCTTCCTGCTGGCGGCGTTGCTCTTGCTGGGGATTGGCTATCGGGTCGTCCAGCGCCGCGTGGTGAACCCGCTCGCTGCGCTGGGCGCGGCTGCGGCGCGCATGGCCGCCGGCGATCTGCAAACGCCGCCGCCCACTTTCGTCGAGGATGAGCTGCATCGCCTCTCTACGGCGTTCGACGCCCTGCGCGCCGAGGTGCTGGCAAGCCAACAACAACTGGAAGCGCGCGTCCGCCAGCGCACGCAGGAGCTGCTCACCGCCTTTGAGTTCAGCCAGGAGATTGCAGCGCAGTTGGAGCTGGAGCAACTGCTGCATTCGGTCACCGACCGGGCGCGGGCGCTGATGGCCGGCGACGCAGCCGCCCTCTGCCTGCTCGATCGCGACGCCGCTGTGTTGCAGTTGGCCGCCGGCAGCGGCGCCGGCGAAGCCAACCTTCAGCTGCGTCAACCGGTCAGCGCCGCGCTGCCCCGGCAGGTGATCGGCGAGGGGCGCACGGTGGTGACGGAAACCGCCTGCGCCAGCTGCGGCTTTCTGCGCAGCATGGCCGGCGGGCAGTGCATCGCCACGCCTTTACGCGCCGGCGAGGACACCTTGGGCGCCCTGTGCGTGGTGCGACCGGCGAAGATCGATTTTGAGCCAGAAGAGCAGGCGGCGCTTGCACTGCTGGCCAACGCAGCCGCAGTGGCGATCGTCAACGCCCGACTGGTGGAGCAGGGGCGCGCCCAGGCGCAACAGCGCGCCATCCAGAGCGAACGGGAACGACTGGCCGCCGAGCTGCATGACAACCTGGCGCAGACGCTCAGCTTTCTCAACCTCAAGGCCGATCAGTTGGAAAACGCCATCGTCAATGATGCAGAGAACGAAGCCGTGCAGCTTCTGGCTGAAATGCGCGGGGCGACGCTACGCGCCTACAGCCAGGTGCGCGCAGCGTTGGCCGGCCTGCAAGCCGGCCCCCGTGCGACGGCTGCTCTGGCGACTGACCTGCGCGCCTGCGTCGCCGAGATGCAGGCGCTGACCGGCCTGACCATCGAGCTGATTATCGAAGACGCCGAAGCGCTGGCGCTGACGCCGCTGGCCCACCAGCAGGCGCTGCACATCGTGCGCGAGGCGTTGACCAATGTCTGGCGTCACGCCCAGGTGCGCCAGGCAAGCGTGCGCGTGCAGCGCGTCGCCGACGCCGTGCGCCTGACCGTGCGCGATGAGGGCTGCGGCTTCGACCCGATGGCGGTGGAGGAAAGCGGACACCTGGGGCTGGCCATCATGCGGGCGCGCGCCGAACGCAGCGGCGGCGCGTTGGATGTTCACGCACAGCCCAATGCAGGAACGACCATCGTGGCGATCTTTCCGCTGCACAAGGAGCGATGCGATGAGCCGGTGGCGCTTATTGCTGGCCGACGACCATGAACTCTTTCGCGCCGGGTTGGCCGGGCTGATCAACAGCCAACCCGACCTGGAGGTGGTGGGCCAGGCCGGCGACGGCTTCGAGGCGCTCAAGCTGGCGCGCGAGCTGCGCCCTGCGCTCATCGTGATGGACATTTCCATGCCCATCTGCGACGGCCTGGAGGCGACCCGCCTCATCCGCGCCGCGCCCGAATTGGCGACGACGCCCATTCTCATGTTGACCGTGCACGAAGAAGATGAGAAGCTCTTCGAGGCGGTCAAAGCGGGCGCAAACGGTTACATGCTCAAGAGCAGCAACGCTGCGGAGTTTCTGCGTGGGGTGCGAGCCGCGCTCAACGGCGAGGCGATCCTGCCTCCTCGGCTGGCGGCGAGGCTGATGGGCGAATTTGCGCGGCTGGCCGCCCAGGTGGATGCAGGCGCCGTTGCCGCAGGAGGCGTCGCTGCAGAAGAGGAGCTGACATGGCGAGAGCGCGAGGTGTTGGAGTGGCTTGCGACCGGCGCCAGCGACAGCGAAATCGCCGAACGGCTGACGCTCAGCATCCACACCGTGAAGACGCACGTGCGCCACATCCTGGCCAAACTGCACGCCGTCAACCGCCGGGCGGCGGTCTCTGAGGCCAAACGCCGCGGCTGGCTTCCCTCCTCTTCCTCCACGAATTAATTCGTTTTGGGCGTCCCGCTTCCATATCTCCCTCTTTTTTCCCGCCCACCCTCATGGCTTGAGGGATGCACAGGTTGGTTCATGCTTCCTATACTGCCCATAGGCTCTTTTGAAAGTTCATCGGCGTCAGGGACAAGTGGCCATGTCCAAAGCGCTCATACTCGGCGATTCGCTCTTTGCGGAAGCGGTGGCTCGCCTGCTCGAACAGCATGGATTTGAAATTGCGACGGCGCTCACCGTGCAGGACGCCCTCCAACGCCTCGGCGAGAGCCCGCCGGACCTGGCGATCGTGATCGGAGAGACGCCCGACCTGTGCGCGCTGTTGCGCGTCCATCCCGATCTGCCCATCTTGCGCGCCAACCTGGACGCCGACGATCTGCGCCTGATCCGCAGTGAACGCATCAACGCTCGCGTGGAGGACTTGCTGTCCGCCATTCAGTCTCTTTCGATGAGGAGGTGAATTTATGCCGCGTTTGTCTCGTCGAAGTTTCCTCAAGCTTTCCGGCGGCGCTGCGCTGTCGCTCGCCTTCGTGGGAACGCCGCTGGAGTGGCAGGCGCTGCAGCCGGTGAACGTGGACAATCCGCTGTCTATGTATCCCAATCGCGACTGGGAGCGCGTTTACCAAGATCAATATCGCTACGATTCGTCCTTCACCTTCGTCTGTTCGCCCAACGACACCCACGCCTGTCGGCTGCGCGCGTTCGTGCGCAACGGCGTCATCCTGCGCTGCGAGACCAACTACGACGTGGAGCGCTACAGCGACCTCTACGGCAACAAGGCTACGGCTCACTGGCATCCGCGCGGCTGCAAGAAGGGTCAGACCTTCCACCGCCGCGTCTATGGCCCGCACCGGTTGAAAGGGCCGCTCATGCGCAAGGGGTGGAAGGAGTGGGCCGACGACGGCTTCCCCTTGCTGACGCCGGAGAACCAGGAGAAATACAAGTTCACCTCGCGCGGGACGGACGAACTGATGCCGGTGGACTGGGACACGGCCTATCGCTACATCGCCAAGGGCATGGTCGCCATCGCGCGGCGCTACTCCAGCGAAGAAGGCGTCGAGTTGCTGCGCCGGCAGGGCTATCCTGAGGAGATGATCGAGGCCATGGGCGGCGCCGGCGCGCGCACCTTCAAGTGTCGCGGGGGCATGGGCCTGTTGGGCGTCATCGGCAAATACGGTATGTACCGCTTCGCCAACGGCCTGGCCCTGCTCGACGCCCATGTTCGCGGGGTGGAGCCGAAGGAGGCCAAGGGCGGCCGCACCTGGTCCAACTACACCTGGCACGGCGACCAGGCGCCCGGCCATCCCTTCGTCACCGGCTTGCAGACCTCGGATGAGGACTTCAACGACCTGCGCAACTCGCGGCTGCACATCCAGTGCGGCAAGAACCTGGTCGAGAACAAGATGGCCGACTCCCACTTCTTCGTGGAGTGCATGGAGCGCGGGGCCAAGATCGTCACCATTACGCCGGAGTATTCGCCGCCCGCCACCAAGTCGGACTACTGGATCCCCATCCGCCCCGCCACGGACACCGCCCTCTTCCTGGGCGTCACCCGTTGGCTGATGGACAACGAGCGCTATGACGCCGATTTCGTCAAGCGCTTCACCGATTTCCCGTTGCTGGTGCGGCTGGACACGCTGAAGCGGCTGCGCGCTGATGAACTCTTCCCCGACCACCGGCCCGGCCTCGACCCGGAAGGGCCGAGCTTCAAGCTGCAGGGCCTCAAGCCGGAGCAGTACGAGCGGCTGGGCGATTACGTCGTGCGCGACGCGTCGGGCGAGTTCAGGGCCATCACGCGCGACGACGTGGGGGATGTGCTCACCCAGAAAGGCATCGAGCCGGTGCTGGACTGGAGCGGCACGGTCACCCTGGCCGACGGCAGCGAGGTGGAGGTGATGACCCTGTGGGCGATGCACCGGGAGCACCTGCAGGACTACGACCTGGACACGGTGGCGGAGATCACCAACGCGCCCAGGCATCTGATCGAGCAGCTCGCCGAGGACATCGCCACCATGAGCCCGGTGGCGCTGCACATCGGCGAGGGCATCAACCACTGGTTCCACGCCACCCTGGCCAACCGGGCGCAGTTCCTGCCCCTCATGCTCACGGGCAACATCGGCAAGCCGGGCGCCGGCTGCTACACCTGGGCAGGCAACTACAAGGCTGCGCTCTTCCAGGGCTCGCCGCAGACGGGGCCGGGCTTCAAGGGCTGGGTGGGCGAAGACCCCTTCCATCCCAACCTGGACCCCAACGCCCACGGCCGCGACATCGTGGCGCACAGCTACACCAAGGACGAGGAGCCGGCCTACTGGAACCACTCCGAGCGGCCGCTGATCGTGGACACGCCCAAGTACGGCCGCAAGGTCTTCACCGGCAAGACCCACATGCCCACGCCGACCAAGGTGCAGTTCTTCACCAATGTCAACCTGCTCAACAACGCCAAGCACCACTACGAGATGATCAAGAACGTCAACCCGAACGTCGAGCTGATCATCGCCGTGGACATCGAGATGAACTCGACGGTGGAGTACGCCGACTTCGCGCTGGCCGCCAACTCCTGGGCCGAGTTCGAGACCTACGAGATCACCGCCTCCTGCTCCAACCCCTTCCTGCAGATCTGGAAGGGCGGGATTCCACCCCTCTACAACACGCGCGACGACGCCCGCATCCTGGCCGAGGTCTCGGCGGCGCTGGCCGACGAGATCGGCGAGCCGCGGCTGCGGGACTACTGGAAGTTCGCGCTGGAGGGCCGGCCGGAGGTCTACATCCAGCGCCTGCTGGACTCCTCGCTGACCACCAGCGGCTATCGCTTCGAGGACATCGTCGCCGGCAAGTACGGCGAACCGGGCGCGGCGCTGATGCTCTTCCGCACTTACCCGCGCATCCCCTTCTGGGAGCAGGTGCACGACTCCGTGCCCTTCTACACCGACACGGGCCGGCTCAACAGCTACTGCGACATCCCGGAGGCCATCGAGTACGGCGAGAACATCATCAGCCACCGCGAGGGGCCGGAGGCGACGCCTTACCTGCCCAACGTCATCGTGACGCGCAGCCGTTTCGTGCGTCCGGAGGATTACGGCATTCCGCCCGACCACATGGGCTGGGAGGAGCGCACGGTGCGCAACATCGCCATGCCCTGGGAGCAGGTCAAGGAGACCAAAAACCCGCTGTGGGAGCAGGGCTATCACTTCTACTGCCTGACGCCCAAAACGCGGCATCGCGTGCACTCTTCATGGAGCACGGTGGATTGGACCATCATCCTGGACTCGAACTTCGGCGACCCGTATCGCGCCGACAAGCGGCTGCCCGGGCCGGGCGATCATCAGCTGCACATGAACCCGCAGGCGGCCAAGGACCTGGGCATCGAGGATGGCGACTACGTGTATGTGGACGCCAACCCCGCCGATCGGCCCTACATTGGCTGGAAGCCGGACGATCCTTTCTACAAGGTGGCGCGGTTGATGCTGCGGGTCAAGTACAACCCGGCCTATCCCTACCACATCGTCATGCTCAAACATGGCCCTTTCATGGCCACGGAGAAATCGGTCAAGGCGCATGAGACGCGGCCCGATGGCCTGGCTCGCTCCGAGGGCACGGGCTACATGGCCAACCTGCGCTACGGCTCGCAGCAGTCGGTGACGCGCGACTGGTCTATGCCCATGCACCAGACCGACACGCTCTTCCACAAGCAGAAGACGGGCATGCAGTTCATCTTCGGCGGCGAGGCGGACAACCATGCGCTCAACACCGTGCCCAAAGAGACGCTGGTGCGCATCGTCAAAGCCGAGGACGGCGGCCTGGACGGCAAGGGGCCGTGGGAGCCGACCAAGACCGGCTACACCCCGGCGCATGAGAACGAGTTCATGCTCCGCTATCTGGCGGGCGAAACGATTGAGGTGACCGCATGACCGACGCAAGCCTGAACGCCTGCATCAACTGTGGCCGCAACGAAGCGGAGATTCCGTTGACTTCGTGGCGGCTGGCGGGAGAGATTTTCTGGATCTGCCCGGACTGTCTGCCCTTTCTGATCCATCGGCGCAGCGAAATCATGCCGAGATGGAGACTGGCGGGGTGGAAGATTCAGCAGAATGAGGGAGAAAGCCATGCCGAAAGATGAATTTGTCGCCGAAGACCCGATGGCGCTGGTGGGGGTGGTGCTGCCCGGCGAACCCGGAATGCTGGAAGCCATGGCGGAGGCTATCGTCGAGGAGTACGTGCGACTGGGCTGGGACGAGCCGCGGCTTTTCGCCCTCTTCGTCAATCCCCTGTTCATGGCCACCCATCGTATCCACCGCCAGAAGGGAGATGCCTACGTGCGGGAGCTGATCCGGCGGGTGCAGGCCCGGTGGGTTATTCCAGAAGGTCGAGCAGCTCCTCCACCGTCATCTGCGCCTGACGCAGAATGGATCGTAGAACCGTTGGTGAAAGGTCCCGGTTGTGCATGGGCACTGTGACGGCCAGGTTTCCTCGCTTCAAGCGCAGATGGCTCCCTCGTTGGCGCATCTCGATAAAGCCGGCGCGCTTCAGCGCCCGCACAACCTGCGCTGGCCTGAGAGCAGGCGACTTAGGCATAGGCGCGTACAGCGACGTCTACCTTGAAACGAAAAGTCTCCACCACAGTCTCCGGCGCTGCGAAGCGCGGATCATCCTCTTTAGGAACCGGCCGCAGATAGGGAAGCCCGTCTTCAATAGCCCCCTCGATGTGCAAGGTCGCAGCTTCCAGCAGGTTGGCTTTTGCCTCTTCAGGCGTTTCGCCCATCGAGGCCACGTCCAGCTCGGGGCAAAGCGAGCTGTAGCCCTCTTCTTCCTGGAGCAGAATGCCTGTGAATGTCAACATGGGGTCTCTCGCTCCTGTCTACGTTTCTGGAGCAAAACTTCAACCAGAAGTAGGCCGTACTTTTTGTGCAGTTCCGCCGGGATTACGATCCAACCCTTGGAAGATGTGATGAGTGTGGTCATGTTCTACTCCGAACGCAATGAAGAATACATTGCCGATCGCAAGTATAACAGAAGTTCTTTTTAGATCAATCATAGGAGGCATCCATGCCCGATGTCTACAACTGGCAAATCGGCCGCACCATGACCTACCCCTACCCGGAAGCCCATCCCCGGCAGCAGTTCGCAGCCGTCTTCAACATCAACCGCTGCATCGGCTGTCAGACCTGCACCGGCGCGTGCAAGGCGACCTGGACTTTCTCGCGCGGGCAGGAGTACATGTGGTGGAACAACGTGGAGACGAAACCTTACGGCAGCTATCCCCAACATTGGGATGTCAAAGCGCTCAAACTGCTCGATGAGGCCCATCAGGCCGCCGGCGTCAAGCCGAATTGGGATCGCACCCAGGCCAATGAGAAGGCGCCCTACGGCGTCTACAACGGCCTGACCCTGACCGAGGCCGCCGGCCCCAATGAGGTGGTGCTGGGCTATCTGCCCGCCGACGCCGAGTGGCGCTCGCCGAATTTTTACGAAGACACCTCCACTGCTTATAGGGGCGGCCCCTTCGGCCTCAGCCCCGACGGCGCCACGCTGCCCGAACACCAGGCCTGGTTCTTTTACCTGATGCGCATCTGCAACCATTGCACCTATCCGGCGTGTCTGGCCGCCTGCCCGCGCAAGGCCATCTACAAGCGGGAGGAGGACGGCATCGTGCTCATCGACCAGGAGCGCTGCCGCGGCTATCGCAAGTGCGTGGAGGCATGCCCCTACAAAAAGGCGATGTACCGCGGGACGACCCAGGTCAGCGAGAAGTGCGTAGGCTGCTATCCGCGCGTCGAAGGCGCCGACCCCCTCAGCGACGGCGTGCCGATGGAGGCGCGGTGCATGGCCGTCTGCCCGGGCAAAATTCGCCTCAACGGCCTGGTGGAGATCGCCGAGGACGGCTCGTGGGTGGAGGCGCCCCAGCATCCGCTCTATTACTTGGTGCGCATCGCCCAGGTGGCGCTGCCGCTCTACCCGCAGTTCGGCACCGAACCTAACATCTACTACATCCCGCCCCGCTGGGCGCCGCGACCCTACTTGCGCCAGATGTTCGGCCCGGGCGTAGATCAGGCCATCGAACGCTACATCGCCCCCTCGCGCGAGCTGCTCGCCGTCCTGCAGCTCTTCCGCACCACGCAGAAGATGATCTTTCGCTTCGAGATCGAGGAGGGGGCGCTGGTGCGCGAGGTCGAGGTCAACGGCAAGATGTGGCAGATGTACGACGACACGGTGATCGGCTTCGACGCCCAAGGCCGCGAGGTCGTGCGTCTGAGCGTGGTGGAGCCGCTGCACGAGCGTCCGCTGGAGCGGCTGAATTCCATCTGAAAAAGCCGGTGAGGGATGCGGAGCCGGTTTTTTGGGCAAAAGGAGCGCCGATCAACATGGACAAGATTGAATCCCTTGCGACGCAGAGCGGCGTGGATGGTGCGTTGCAGAGGCGCGCCGAGCAGGCCGTCTATCGCGCGCAGGTCTACGCCTTTCTCTCCGTGGTGCACCTGTATCCATCCGAGAATTGGAGCGAAGATCTGCCGCTGGCGGCAGCCGCCGTTGCCCGCGTGGAGGGCGCGCCGCCGTGGCCCGAAGTGCAGCCCATGACGCAGGAGGCGTTGCAGATGGCCTATCTTCGCGCCTTCGGCGCGGCGGGCTCCCTCTGTTACGAGACCGAATACGGCCTGCCCCACGAATATCGCCAGGCGCAGGAGCTGGCGGACATCGCCGGTTTTTACCGCGCCTTCGGCTTCACCCTCGGGGGGGCGGTGCGTGAACGCCCTGACCATCTGGCCGTCGAATTGGAGTTCATGCACGTGCTGGCGCTCAAGGAGGCGCACGCGCTGTTAACCGGCGTCGCCGAACAGGCGGAGCTGTGCATCGACGCCCAGGCCAAATTTCTGGGCGACCATCTGGGCGTATGGATTGAACTTTTCGCACAGAGTCTGGCGCTCAACACGCGTGAGGCGCCCTACCTGCCGCTGGCCCGCTTTACGGTCGAGTGGGTGCGGGCAGACGCTGCGCGACTCGGCGTGCAGCTCGCTTCGCGCAACCGCAAGGAGGTGAACCACACCCCCTTCGACCCGGATTTCTCCTGTGCGGCCTGCCCGATGGTCGATCTGTTGCGTTGATCTCCCCATCCTCTGGAAAGGAGCGCACCATGTTCAAGCGGAATTTTGTCATTGCCACCTTGATCCTACTCGCCTCGTTGGCGACGATTCTGCTCAACGCGCCGCTCGTCAGCTCGCAAGGGTTGACGATCACCGCCGCCGCCGTGGAAGGCGCGCTGCCGCTCGAAGCGCCCGATTCCGAGCTGTGGCGCCTGGCGACCGCCGTGGAAGTGCCGCTCAGCGCCCAGATGATCGCCAGACCCATCCTTCCGGAGACGAACGCCAAAGCCATCACCGTGCGCGCCCTTCACAACGGCGAGGAGATCGCTTTTCTGCTGGAGTGGGCGGACGCCACGCGCAACGACGCCACGGTGCGCGTCGAGGACTTTCGCGACGCCGTTGCGCTGCAATTCCCCTTGATCGATGGCCAGCCGTTCTATTGCATGGGGCAACAGGGGGGCGACGTTAACATCTGGCACTGGAAGGCCGATTGGCAAGCCGCCTTGATTGCGCGTCGAACTTTGCAGGACGTCTATCCCAACATTCATGTGGATATGTATCCATTCGTCGACGAAACCGAAAATCTCTATCTCGCCGCCTATGCCGACGTCGATTTCTTGCCTGCGGAAGCGGTGGGCAACCTGCTCGCGCTGCCGGTGCACACCACGCCGGTGGAGGACATGGTGGCGGGAGGCTTTGGCAGCCTGACCAGCCAGCCGCCGGAAGGGCAGAATGTGCAGGGTTACGGCGAATGGCGCGACGGCCTCTGGCGCGTGATTCTCAGCCGCAGCTTGCGCTCGACGGAAGCGGAAGACGTCTCCTTTGCGCCGGAAAAGCTCTACTCGGTGGCCTTCGCAGCGTGGGACGGCGCCAACCGGGAGCGCAACGGCGCTAAATCGACGTCGCAGTGGGTCTCCTTGCAACTTGGCGCTGCGCCGGCTCCCGCCGCGGCTCCTGCGGCCGGCGCTGCAGCGCCCTCGCCTGCCCGCACTGCAGCGGTGACGCCCAGCGGAATCGGCCCGTTGTTCTGGGGCTTCATCGGCTTGCTCGTCGTGCTGTGGGCGCTGATTGCGCTGACGTTGCTCTACTTCCGGGATGAAGGAAAGTCCTGATAGACAAACCCAAGAGAGTCGGCGTAGGCTTTCCTGGAAGCTTCAGAGCTTTCAGGAAGGGGAAAATTGTGCAAATGTTGAGCGACTTCTCGGCGAAATGGATGAAAGGGTTTGAAAGATGGTTGCCCTGCGAACGCTGTTTTTGCGCCCGCCGCGCCTGACGCATCGCCTCGCCACGGAAGGGGCGCGCAGCGTCTTTCCTACGTTGCTCGTTCTCCTGGTTGCGTCGGCCATGGTGGATTGGTTGGTGACGCGCACCCTCACTCGGCTGGCCATTTTCATCCCCAAGACGCCGGCCATGATCGTCGGCTATCAGATCATCAACGATTTGGGGCAGGCCGGCTCTGCGGTGGCGGCGTTCACGGCGCTCTGGTGCATCGGTTGCATCGTTTTACTGGAATGGAAAAGAAGGAAAGGGTTCGGACTTGCGGCGCCTCTGGCTGCGCTGGCGTTGCTTGTTCTCTTCAAGCCTCTTGCGCCGACGTCGGGCTGGCTGGTTGCGTATCACGTCCTGACCTTGGTTGTCCTGTTGGTGCTGGCATGGCGTGGAGCCGGGCTCGCCGCCGGCTGGACGAACCGGCTGGCGAGGTTCCTCCCGGCGCTGGCGATGCTCGTTGTGGCGCTGTATCAGGCCGGCCCTGCGCTCTACGCCTGGCAGGGCTGGTCCGGTCCGCCGGGTTGGGGCTTGTCCCTTTTCCGCCTGGGTGAAGTGCTGGTGCTGCTCGGCGCCGTTGTCCTGTGGTGGAGCGAAGGGCGCAGCGCCGACCGCAAAAGCTGGGTTGCGACCATCCCGCCGACCCTCTTCTTTGCGACGGCCTATCTCTTCGCTCCGGCCATGACCGCCACCCTCGTCATCTGGTCGCACGGGTTGACCCTCTCTTTGCCGTGGCCATTCTATGCAGCGGCGCTTTGGCTCTACAGCGTCGCCATCGCCTGGAGCTGGCGCAACGGACGGCGCAGCGTCGCCGGGGCCTTGTTGCTGCTGCTGGCGGCCGGCTACGCGCCGCAGCTAAGCAGCCAGTTCTGGTTCGGCGTCATTGCGCTCTGGCTGTTGACGGAGGAGATCGGCTTTCAATCAAGGAAGAATCAGGCGGACGGTTCGCTCGAAGAAGAAGTAGTCCCACGCCCAGTTGAGCATAACCAACAGGCGGTTGCGAAATCCCACCAGATTGAATAGATGGACGCTCAACCAGAGAATCCAAGCCGGAAAGCCGGTGAACTCCAGGTTTCGCAACTGCACTACCGCCGCGTTGCGGCCAATGGTGACCATAGCGCCTTGATCGCGGTAGCGGAAAGGTAAAGGTTGCTGACCCCATAGCTGGCGCAAGACATTCTGCGCTGCGAATCTCCCTTGCTGAATCGCAACAGGCGCCACCATCGGCAAGGGAGAGCCGTCTTGCTCTACGTAAGCCAGATCGCCAATGACATAGACCTCTGGATGATTGGGCGTCTGAAGCGTGGGAAGCACCGCAACCCGCCCCGATCTGGCTGTTGGCAGTCCCCAGTGCGCCGCTGGCGAGATCCCTTGCACGCCGGCCGTCCAAACGACCGTTTCGGCGTCGATGTGCGTCCCATCTTTGAGCGTCACGGTGTTCTCTGTAACGCGAGTCACCGGCGCACGCAAGAGCACCTCCACCCCCATGCGCCTCAGACGCTCCGCCGCATAGGTCTGAAGGCGAGGAGGGAATCCCGGCAACAGCGCGTCCATCGCCTCCACCAAC
Source organism: uncultured Caldilinea sp. (assembly GCF_937128415.1). Taxonomy (GTDB): domain Bacteria; phylum Chloroflexota; class Anaerolineae; order Caldilineales; family Caldilineaceae; genus Caldilinea. The sequence goes on along the minus strand of NZ_CAKZMJ010000059.1, from coordinate 5,535 downwards.
ACGACGCGGCCTGGGGAAGAACGCAGGGAAGGGAAATCCCGACGCAGCGGCCCTTTCATGAGTTCGGCCAGTGCGCCGGCAAACTCGACGCCGGTCGGCCCACCGCCTACAATGACAAAAGTCAAGGTTTGTCTGCGGCGTTCTGGGTTTGGCTCCAAACTCGCCTTTTCGTAATTCAGGAGCACCCGGTTGCGCACTGCAATGGCATCGGCCATGGATTTCAACGGCAATGCGTGAGTTTCTGCTCCAGGCGTCCCAAAGAAATGAGGCGCGCTGCCTGCGGCTAAGATCAAAAAGTCGTAGGAAATTGCGCCCGCGGAAGTTTCGAGGCGACGGCTGTTCAGATCCACCTGACGCACTTCCGCCAGAGCAAAGCTTACATTCGGCATGCGACGCAGGATGCTGCGCACGGGATACGCGATCGCCTCCGGCTCCAGTTCCGCCGCCGCCACCTGATAGAGGAGAGGCAGGAAAGTGTGATAGTTGTTGCGGTCGAGCAACAACACCTGCACCGGCGTGTGAGCCAGCGCGCGAGCCGCCCACAGCCCGCCGAACCCTGCGCCTACGATCGCGACGCGAGGCGCTTCAGGCATCGTTGCGCCTCCGTTCGGCCAAAGCGTTCTCCAGGTATCGCTTCAAGGCGACGGCGTTGTTGTGGAGAGAGTCTCTGGCGGCATAGACGAGGGTGACGTCCCCCTGCTGCGCCGCCTCCATCAACGGCTGCCAGGCCTGGGGCTTGGCGTCGAGTTCGGCGAAATAGCGCGTCTGGAACTCATCCCATTTGGCCGGGTCATGGCCAAACCAGCGACGCAATGCATCGCTCGGCGCTGTCTCGGGCAGCCACCCGTCCAGCCTCAACGCTTCTCGTTTGATCCCACGTGGCCACAGGCGATCGACCAGATAGCGTCTACCGTCCTCGGGCTGCGCCGGCTCATAGGCGCGCTTGATGTAGATCATCTCCGTCTCACCTCTCCCGCACCCGCTCCTTCTCCAGGTCGAAATCCCAGTAGCCGGGGCCTTCCTGGAAAAAGGCAGCGTTGAGCTCAATGTCTGCCTCAAACTCCGGTTTAATTATACACGCATGTTACGCAGAAGATGCTCGCTCTTTTGGAGCAACCGGACGTCTCCAACCGCTCGCTTTTGTCCTCTGCCCTTTGCTTCCCTTCCGTTGATTGGTTTGGCGGCTGGCTGCTTAGAACATCACCACAAAGGCGCGAAGACACCAAGAAACGCGAGAACTTGGAGTTTTTCCTCCCTTTTGAGCGTCCTTTGTGCCTTTGTGGTTGTCCTCCGCTGAGCTCTTGCAGCACTTTCGGCGGTTGAAGTGAGGGAATGAGGAATTCGCAAGCGCTGACATCGAGTGAGTTGCCGCCAGACTGCGCAGCGTGAGTTCCGTGCCTCTTGTTCAGGTTGCAAGTTAGGAGCTTTGGATTCGACAAGAATGACATGTGTCACTGGCCTTCCCGCCGCCCACGTGCTACGATGCCAACGGATAGGCCAGCCATGAACAGCGCAGGGAGGCAATCGATGCCCGCCTCGATTCTGGAAGCTCACAATCTCGTCAAGAAATACGGCGACCTCGTCGCCGTCAACGACGTCAGTTTCACCATCGAAGAAGGCGAAATCTTCGGTTTGCTCGGCCCCAACGGCGCAGGCAAGAGCACCACGATCTCCATGCTCTCCGGCCTGCTGCCTCCCACCAACGGCAATGCAATCATCGCCGGTCTCGACGTCGTGCGGGAGACCGCCAAGGTCAAGCAGATGATCGGCGTGGCGCCGCAGGAGCTGGCGCTCTATCCGACGCTCACCGGGCGCGAGAATGTGCGCTTCTTCGGAGAACTCTATGGGCTGCGGGGCGGAGCGTTGAGCGAGCGCGTCGACGAGGTGCTCGGCTACGTTGGCATGTTGGAGCGCGCCAACGACCGCGTGCAAACCTACTCCGGCGGCATGAAGCGGCGCATCAACCTGGCGGCGGCGCTGGTCAACCACCCGCGCTTGCTTTTCCTGGACGAGCCGACCGTCGGCGTCGACCCCCAGAGCCGCAACCACATCTTCGAGAGCGTGGAGCGTCTTAATCGCGAGCAGGGCGTGAGCATCCTTTACACCACCCACTATATGGAGGAGGCCGAGCGCCTCTGCCATCGGGTGGGGATTATTGACCGCGGTCGGCTGATTGCACTCGATACGCCCAGGCGACTGATCGAATCGCTTGGCGGCGGCGTCATTCAGCTCGGCTTGCCGACCGCCGATGAAAGTGTGCGCAGCGCCGTCGCCGCCCTGCCTGCAGTGCGCGCAGCCTCGTTCCTCACGCCGGAAGGCGCCAGCCTTCCCGAAGCCGACCGGACTTCTGCAACCGGTGGACAGCGCAAGGCGATCTTGAAAATCGAGGCTGTCCACAGCAACGAGGCGCTTCTCCAGGTGCTGCATTATTGCAACGAAGCCAAGCTGCAAATTCTCTCGCTTGACCTGCTCGAGCCGAACCTGGAGACAGTCTTTTTGAATTTGACAGGAAAGAGCTTAAGAGATTGAGAGGCTGAGAGGTGGAGAAGCGGGGATGAGGGTGGTTGGGGGATAGGAAGGCAGCGAGGCAAGGGTTCGATTTCCTCATCATCCTTACAGCCTCACTGTCTATCAGCTTCATGCTTTCCTCATGGATGATAACCATGCGAATTCTGTCCATTTTACGCAAAGACTTGCTGATCCTTTTGCGCGACCGCGGGGAGATGGCCTCGCTCTTCTTGATGCCGCTGGCCTTCATTGTTCCCATTGCGCTGGTCTTTCCGCCGGACGGTTACAACCTTAACGCCGACCGTAAACCTGCGTTGCCCGTAGCCGTGTATGACATTGTGGATGGTGCAGTGGGCGCGCAGGCGCAGGAGCTGCTCGATCTGCTGGCGCAGAGCTACGCGCTGGAGCAAGATACGCCGACCGATGAAGCTGCACAGCTTGGCCCTGCTGTGCAGGCGGCCTGTGCAAGGCCCGGCCCCGCCTGCGACGAGGCGGCGGGCCGCGAGAAGGTGCTGCGCAACTGGCGCACCGTCGCCCTGATCGTGCCGGAAGGCTTCAGCGCAGCCATCGCAGCAGGCGAGCGCATCTCGGTGACGCTGCTCTACAACCCGGCGCGCAACCCGGTCGAACGGCAACTGGCCGAAGGCGTGCTCACCGGCGCGACGATGCGCCTCTCCATTGAACACCAGTTGATCAACGGATTGCGACAATTCGGCGACCTCATCGAGCTGGCGCCGGAGGAGGTGCGGCGAAACATCGACCGCAGCGCCGAATTCGAGGCGACGCCTGTGGACTGGTCGCCTGCGCTCAGCGTGGTTTCCGTGCAACCAACCGCCGCGCGCATCTCGGTCACCCCGAACACGCTGCAGCAGACGGTGCCCGGTTACACGGTCATGTTTGTCTACTTCATGATCGGCGCAGTGGCCGCCTCGCTCAAGCTGGAGCGCAACACCGGCGCGCTGCGACGCCTGATGACGACGCCCGTCGGTCGCGGCGAGTTGCTGGCGGGCAAGGTGCTTTCGGCGCTGCTGGTCGGCGTGCTGCAGATCGGCGTCCTGTTCGCCATTGGGGCGCTCTTCTTCGGCATGACGCTGGGCAATGCGCCCGGCGCGTTGGCGCTCTTGACGGTGGCGGTGGCGCTGTCCGCCGTCTGCCTGGGGCTGGCGGCTGCGGCCTACAACTTCGAACGGGGATTGACGCTCATTCTGATCGTGGCGGCGCTGCTGGCGGGCTGCATGTTCCCGGCGGACTGGCTGCCGCCCGTGTTGCGCACGATCAATGTGGCGCTGCCTCAAACCTGGGCCATGCAGGGGTTTCAGGATTTGATCACGCGTGGCATGGGGCTGTCGGAAGTGCTTCCCGAGATGGCCGCACTGCTCGGCTTCGCCCTCCTTGCCTTTGCAGCGGCGGTGCGCAAGTTCAACGACGAGGAGTGGAAGCGGTGAACGCACTTCAGCAAATCTGGACCGTGATGCGCAAAGAGATCAAGGTGGCGGCGGAGTTCAGGGGGCAGTGGCTGAACGTCTTTTTAACCCCGCTCGCTTTCATTGCGGTGATGGGCGTCACCTTCGGCGACGGAGGAGCGCCCACGGCGGCGGTCTATCTGGTCAACGAGGACGAAGGGCGGCTGGGCCGCCAGATCGTCAGCGCATTGCGCAACGAGCCAACGCTTGACCTGGAGATTCTGCCCAGCCGCAGCGAGGCTGATCGTCTGGTCGGCGAAGGCAGACGTATGGCCGCCATCGTGATCCCGTCCGGACTGAGCGAGGCGGTGCTGACGGAACAGGGCGGCGCAATCGAGGTGATCGTCGATCCGGCGCGAGCGCAGAGCGCCGGCGTTGTGCTTGGCCAGGTGCAGGCGGCGACTGCGCCCATGCTGATCGACGCCGAGGTGGAGCGCGGGGTGCGCACGGCCTTTAACACTGCGCCGGAAACCTTCGGCTTCGAGGCGGCGGACCTGGAGGCGCTCGGGGTCGACCTGGAGACGGTGGAGCGCTTTTTGACCGCCGCCATCCGGGGCGTGGTCTCCAGCCAGGTGCAGGACGCCATCGACGATCCACTGGTGCGCATCGAGCTGAAGCCCGCCTCGGATGCGGCTCCTCGCCAGGCGCCGACCATCTTCGACTATCTGACGCCGGGCTACAGCGTCTTCTTCGCCTTCTTTCTGATGGGGTTGATGGCGGAGATCATCTATGAAGAGCGAGTGGGCGGTGCGCTGCGTCGCATTTTCACCCTACCGGTTGGAAAAGCGTCCTTTCTGCTGGGCAAAATGCTGCCCTATGCGCTGATCGCCATGCTCCAGATTGTAGTGGTCTTCGGCGTCAGCTCGCTGCTCTTCAATTTTGACCTGGGCGATGCGCCGCTGGCTTTTACCTTGCTCGTCGTCGCCACCGGCCTGGCGGTGGGCGGGCTGAGCATTCTCGTCGCCGTGCTCATCCGCTCCGAAGGGCAGGCCAACAGCATTCCCTCCTTGCTGGCGGTCGTCATGGCTGCGGTCAGCGGCGCTCTCTTTCCAAGCATTCAGCTTCCGGCTCTGGCCCAGCTCACGCCCCACTACTGGGCGATCCAGGGGTTTCTGTCCATCACGGCGCTCGGTGGAGGGCTGACGGACGTCGCCCTCCACTTATGCGTGCTGCTCGCCGTTGCCGTGACCACGTTCGCAGTGGCCGTGTGGCGGTTTCAGCCAACATGATCACGCAGGCAATCACGGTTCCAGTGATTCAGTTTGACTTTTGCAGGAGCGGCAAGAACAGTCTCATCAAGCCGCCCTCTGGAGCCCTCGGATCTGTGCCGCTCTGGTATTCCTGCAAATTGCTTCGACCATCTTGATCTGGATCCTCATCCGCGTCGGAGGGGTTGGTCGGGTTCAGGCCGTTGGCCACCTCCCAGCCGTCCGGCATGCCGTCGCCGTCGCTGTCGGCGGCGTTGGGATTTGTGCCGAGCTGATATTCCTGCAGGTTGCTCAGGCCGTCGCCGTCCGCATCGCCGCTGGCGTCGGAGGGGTTGGTCGGGTTCAGGCCGTTGGCC
>NZ_CAKZMJ010000058.1 GCF_937128415.1 uncultured Caldilinea sp. | reverse complement strand
TCGGTCTCATGGCCCACGCCGGAGATGACCGGGATGGCGCTTGCGGCGACGGCGAGCGCCACCTGCTCGTCGTTGAACGCCCAGAGGTCTTCGATGCTGCCGCCTCCGCGCGCCAGAATCAGGGCGTCGATGCGCGCCGCTTCGTTGCTGTAGCGATTGGCCGCAGCGATGGCGGCGACGATGCCAGGCGGTGCGTCGCCGCCCTGCACAAGCGTGGGGAAAAGGATCACCTCCACCAGCGGCCAGCGCGCAGCGAGCGTGCGCAGAATATCGCGCAGCGCGGCGGCGTCCGGGCTGGTGACGACGCCGAGCCGCACAGGGAGCCGGGGCAGGGGCCGCTTGCGCGCTTCGTCGAACAGGCCGGCTGCGCGCAGGCGTTCTTTCAACGCCTCGAACTGGGCGTACAACTGGCCCCGACCGGCGGGCGTCAGGCGATGGGTGTAGAGCTGATAGGCGCCGTTCTCCGGGTAGACGCCGACGTAGCCATGGGCGATCACCTGGTCGCCCTCCCTGGGCAGCCAGCTCTGCGCCGACGCATTGCCCCGCCACATGACGGCGTTGATGGTGGCGCCTTCGTCTTTGAGCCGAAAGTAAATATGCCCACTGGCGGCGCGCCGCCAGTTGCTGACCTCGCCGATCACCTGCACATCGCGCAGCAGGTCGTCCTGCTCAAAGAGTTGGATGATGCGGGTGGTGAGTTTCGAGACGGTGAACAACATGCAAATTTCCCTCTTGCAGTTGGATAAAGCAAGCCTCTGCAATGTGAACGTTGTGCGCATTGTAACATAGGAGGGTGGACACAGCGCCCTTGTCGTGGGCCTTTAGCGGAAGGATGAAAGTCAAATCTGTGCTCTTGCGCAGAGCGCCGCCTCCGCTGCAACGTTGTAAGCTCCTGCTCTCCTGATGTCCTCATTCATCGGAGCGGGTTGTCCTTTTACAAATAAACTTGTCTCGGTACAATGGTGCGCATGTCGATGCACCTTGCAGAAAAGATTTTGCAAAAGATGATGCCGCTTGCAATTGGCTTAAGCCGCAAGGGCGCCGCGCCGCCGATAGAGCGGCGCGCCGGGCAGATCAAAGGCGCCGGAGTGCAGCCGTGAGCGCTGAGAGCTCTCGCCGCGCAGAGTTCTGGCGCGGCGTGCGGGCGACATTTCCGTTGGTCGTCGGCGCCATTCCGTTTGGGATTATCTTCGGCGCGCTGGCGGTGAACAGCGGCCTCAGCGCAGCCGCTGCAGCCGCCATGTCCGCCTTTGTCTTCGCCGGCTCCTCCCAATTCATCGCCGCCGGACTGGTCGGCGGGGGCGCCGGCGTCCTGCTCATCGTGATGACCACCTTTGTGGTGAATCTGCGCCACGCCCTCTACAGCGTGACGCTGGCGCCGTACATGAAGCATCTGCCGCAGCGTTGGCTGGCGCCGCTGGCCTTTTGGCTCACCGACGAGAGCTTTCTGGTCGTTGTCGAGCGCTATCGTCAGCCGGACGCCTCGCCCTACAAGCACTGGTTCTTTCTGGGATCGGCCCTTTTTATGTACACCAACTGGCAACTCTGCACCTGGATCGGCGTTTTCACCGGCCGCACGTTGCCCAATCCAGGCGGCTGGGGGTTGGACTTCGCCCTGATCGTCACCTTTATCGGCATGATCACTCCTGGGCTGCGCAGTCGACCGGTGGCGATGAGCGCGCTGGTCGCTGGCGCAACGGCGCTGCTGTTGGCGGGGCTGCCCAATCGGCTGGGGCTGATAGGGGCGACGCTGACGGGCGTCTTGGCCGGAGCGCTCACCGAGCGATGGATGGCTGCACACAGAACCGAGCCGTTGACGCCGCCGACGGCGGAACGCCTTCCTCCGCCATAACCGAAGGCTTCGAGCGGCGGTGCAATGCACCTGTAGCCACGCCGGAAACATGACATGATGTCCGGAGGCGCAATGTAAGCGACAATGGAGCGCGTATGATATGGAATGAAATCATTTTGGTGGCGAGCATGGCCGCCGTGACCTTCCTGATTCGCTGGCCGCCGCTTGCGTTGGTGAGCCGCATTGCGCTGCCGCAGCCGGTGGTGGACGCGTTGAAATTCATCCCGCCGGCGGTGCTGGCCGCCATCGTCGTCCCGGCGATGCTGACGCCGAACGGAACGCTCGACGTGCATCCAGGCAACGCCTATCTGGTGGCGGGCGCAGCTTCTGGCCTGCTGGCATGGCGCACGCGCAACCTGCTCGCCACCATCCTCTTCGGCATGATATTCTTTTTGATCTGGCGCCGGCTTTGGTAGACTGAGAATAACTCACGTGAAGGGCGAGTTTGCGAAGGCAGGCCGCACAACATGCGTGTCAACGGCGTCAATCTACATGTCGCGATGGCGGGCGCACAAGAGGGCCCGCTTGTCATTTTGTTGCATGGCTTTCCTGAATTCTGGTATGGCTGGCGCAAGCAATTGCCTGCGCTGGCGGCGGCCGGCTACCACGTCTGGGCGCCGGACCAGCGCGGCTACAATCGCAGCGACAAGCCGGCGGGCGTCTCCGCCTATCACATCGAGACCCTGGCGCGCGATGTCGTCGGCCTGATCGAGGCTTCAGGGCGCAAGCAGGTCTATCTCGCCGGCCACGACTGGGGGGCGGCGGTGGCATGGTGGGTGGCGGAGCGCTATCCGCATCTCGTCAAAAAGCTGGCGATCCTCAACGTCCCGCATCCGGCGGTGATGCGACGCACTGTGCTGGAGGACCCGGAGCAGCGCAAGAAGAGCTGGTATATCTTTTTCTTCCAACTGCCCTGGCTGCCGGAATATGCCCTGAGCCGCAACGACTACACCGACTTGATTCGCATGCTCAAAGGCAGCAGTCGACGGGGAACCTTCACCGACGACGACCTGCTGGCCTACAAGCAGGCGTGGTCGCAGCCGGGGGCGCTCACCGCCATGCTCAACTGGTATCGCGCGGCGGTTCGCTATCAGGCGCAAGCGGTCGAGCTGGGGCGCATCCGCGTCCCGACGCTGATGATCTGGGGCGCCAACGACATTGCGCTCGACCGCAAAATGGCCCAACCGAGCATCGACCTTTGCGACGAGGGGCGGCTCGTTTTCCTGGAGGAAGCCACGCATTGGGTGCAACATGAAGAGCCGGAGACGGTGAATCGACTGCTGATCGAATTCTTCGGAGAAAGCCGCTGATGGGCGCACATCGTTTTTCCGACCCCGTCTTCATCCGGCCTCGCTATGGGGAGGCCAGCTTCGCCGAGATTCCCGATTTCGTGGAGCATTTGCTCACAGGGCAGGGCGCTTCGCCGCTGCGGCCCGAAGGTTGGCGAGCGGCGAATCACCGCTTCACGCGCGTCATCACGCTGTTCATCGACGCTTTCGGCTGGCGCTTTTTCGAGCGCTTTCAGGAACACCCACTCATCCGACGCTTCGCCCGGCAGGGAGGCGTCGCCAGGCTCACCTCGCAGTTTCCTTCCACCACCAGCGCGCATGTGACGACGCTTTACACCGGCGTTCCGGTCGGACAGCACGGCGTCTATGAGTGGTTTTATTACGAGCCGAAAGTCGACGCCATGATTGCGCCGTTGCTCTTCTCCTTCGCCGGCGATGAAAAGCGCGACTCTCTGACGGAGCAAGGGGTGGAAGGCGCTGCGTTGCTGCCTGCGGGGCGGTTGGGACGGCGGCTGGCGATGCACGGCGTGCGGACTTATCTCGTGCAGCCGCGCGAATTCGCCAATTCGACCTACACCAAACAGATGGGCGAAGGTGCGCACACGATCCCCTACCTGACGATTCCAGAAGGGTTGGCGACCATGACGCAGACGCTGCGCCGCGCTCAAGAGCCGATGTGGCTGGTCGGCTACTTCGGCGCCTTCGACGCCGTCTGTCATGTGCACGGCCCCCGGCGCCTGCAAAGTCGCGCCGACCTGGAAGCCACGCTGGACGTCATCGAGCGCTGGCTGCAACGCGACATCCTGGGCCGCTTCAAGGACGCGTTGCTCATGATCATCGCCGACCATGGCCAGGTGGAGACCGACCCGAGAACCACGCTCTACCTGGATCAAACGCCCGGCTTCGAGAAGGTGCGCCCGCTGCTGCGCACCAACCGGCGTGGCGAAATCCTGGCGCCGGCCGGCTCTTGCCGCGACTTTTTTATTCACGCCTATGAGGAGCATCTCGACGAAGCGCAGGAGCTGTTATCCCGCATCGTCGGCGAGCGCGGGGAGGTGCGCCGCGTCGAGGAGATGATTGTACAGGGCTATTTCGGGCCGGGGCCGGTCTCGGAGACGTTTCGGGCGCGCGTGGGGAATCTTGTCATCCTGGCCTACCCCGGCGAAAGCGTCTACTGGTGGGGCGACGGGCGCTTCAAGCAGAAGTATTACGGCCATCACGGCGGATTGACGCCGCAGGAGATGGAGATTCCACTGTTATTGTTGCCCCTGGAGTGAACCGCTGTATCGGGCGAATTCCGACTCCCGTTGCAACGGCTCGTTGTCTTCTCCAAAAATCTTGCGATATACGTCGACGCCGTAGCTCGTCTCCAGTGGCTCGCCTTCCCGAAGCCGAAATGTTCGCGTTCCGTCCGGCAAGCGCTCCGCCCGAAGGAAGAGCGCGTCGGCTCGATCGTTCTCATAGAAACGCTGCGCCAATTCATACATGTGGGTGACATAGAACACCTTCACGCGTTTTTCGAGCAGGGCGCTGACGATCTGCCAGGCGATCTCCGAGCCTTCGCGTTCGTTCGTGGAGGCGAAGGACTCGTTGCACAAAAGCAGGGCATTGGGCGTGAGATGATCGACGATTGCGCTCATGCGCTGCAGCTCTTCCTGAAATTTCCCGCTCTCCAGCGTCTTATCTTCCGCGCGCTTGAAGTGTGTAAAAAGCGCTGTGCACACATTGGCGGAGAAAGACTCCGCCGGAACGAACATGCCGGCCTGCATCATCAGCTGTGCGACGCCGAGGCTGCGCAGAAAAGTGGTCTTTCCTCCCTGATTCGGGCCCGTGATGACGATCAGCTTTTTGCCGTCGGCGGCGACGTCGTTGCCGACCACCGCTTGCTGCATCGTCAACAACAGGGTGACGTCGTACAGATTGGTGCACGAGAGGCGCCGCTCCTGGACGGGCGCAGGCCGGGGAAAGGCGATCGGTGCGCCGAGCTGCTCCAGCGCTTCGTGCAAATTCAAACAGCCGAGATAGAAGGCCAGCTCGAATTGCAACACCTTGAAGAAACTCTCGATATGGTCGGCCGCCTGGGCGACGGCATTGGCTGCCCGCGCCACTCCCCGGTCGCGCAACTCTCCCAAAATTCTAGCGCCCGCCTCATCGCGAGGATGGAGCGTATATGAGTAGGTGGGCGACTTTCGCGTCAGCATGCGTTTGATCCAGGGTTGATCGGCGTTGTTCGGCTTGCGCAGGACATACTCCGCGCCTTCGTTCCCTGCGCCCAGCCGGGCGCTCAGCAACACGCCTTGCGGGAATCGCAACGCATTGACCTGTCGCTCGACGAGGGCGAGATAGGAATCATCAAGCTCCTGTTGAATCATCGTAAAAAAGCGACGAAAACCTCTGGAGGTGAATTGCTCTGCATACGCGTCGGCGATCCGCCGCAGCTCCCAGAGCAGATCCAGCGTAGCGGCCAGCATCTGCTGCGCGCTGTTCAAAATCGAGGCTGGAGGCGAATACCGCGTCGAAATCCACAGCCACTGCCGCCGTTTTCGCTCCATAAACTCCAGAGGAATGCGGTAGATTCGCCTGATCACGTCGGGGTGTTTCAGACAGTCTTGGAGAATTTCCTGACGATAGTGGATCACCGCCATGTCTTGCACGCCGGACAACAGAACTCGAGTCGATGCCCGAAACAGATGCTCGTCTCCTTTCGCCATCGCCTCGAGCAACACCTTCAACTCCAGATCTTGCACCAAATCTTCGGCCAGCGGCGGCAAGGGCTGGGACGCATCAAAATCCTGCTCAGGATACAGTAGAAAGACCTTCATCATGGATTCGCTCCTGAATGTCGTGATAGGTGAGACGATGTTTCTGGGCAAGAGAAAACGCGTACGCAAGGCCGTTGGCCGGTTGTCGGACGACCTTGAACGTGCGAATCGTCGGGTCTGTGGGATCGACCATCGCCACCATGCTGACGACCTTCTCGCTCATGGAAGCGAGCTCATCTAGAAACGTCACCCACCCGCAACGGGCGTCCAGGTCAATCACGCGCGCCATGACCTCCTTGCTCAAAAAAAGCGCGTCGTGCAACGCAGTGGAGGCGAAAGGCTCATTGAAGATGAGAATGCTCTGCGGAGTGGCCTGGCTCAAAATCTGATGGACGCGAAAAAGGTCGTCCTCCAGCTTGCCGCGTAGGTTGCGGATATCCTCCTCCGTTTCAAAATAGGTGAATAGCTTGTCGAACAGGACAAGGCGAGCCTCTCGCCCTGGGACAGGACAACCCAGGCTGGCCAGGTAGTGCAGCTGCCCAAACATACGCGCAAAGGTGGTTTTGCCGCCTTGATTAGGCCCGGTCACGACAAGGATGCGCTCCGGCGCGCGCAAAAAGAAATCGTTGCAGACGACGGTTCTTTCGCCTTGTCGCCGCATGCTGAGCGCAAGGGCCAGATCAAACCCTTCTCGCACATACGATTCTCTGCCCTCAGCGCTCACCTGCGGATAACAAAAAGGCAAGCCTTCGCGTCGAAAATCGCCGATGAACTCCAGATACGCAATATAAAACTGAATCTCTCGATCGAAAGCGCGGAGCGTTTCGTCGACAAATGGATTGTGGCGAGCGCAGAACTCCCGCAACGCGGCGAACGGCTCAGGATAGAGCCTCGCCACGAACTCCAGGATGATGGCCTCGATGTGGCTCATCCCGCTCCTTTGGGATAGCTTGACCAGATATTCCTCGGCTGCAGCCTGTTTGAACTTGGCGAAAGTGTTCTCCACTTCGACGCTGTAGTCCTCTTCCTCCTCATAGGGGCCCACTTTGAACTTGCCGTTCTCGATAATGACGCAGTATCGCACCTCCGACAGCGCCTTCTTCACCTGATCCGCCTCGTCGGCCAGCGACAAAAACGGCGAAGAACGCACATACTGCATCACGTAATCGCGGAACAGCCTCAGGCCGCGCGATCGGAAGCGGCTGTTTTCCAGATGACCGGCCAGCTTCTTCACGGCGTTGCAATAGACCAGCGCCGCTTCCAGAAACCACCCCTTTTTGTGCAGTTCAAAATCCAACTTCTCCACCATCGCCAGATAGCGGCGCACGACGCTCATCTGCTCGGCGAAGGCTCGCAGGATGACCATCAACGGTTCACTTTCGAGCTCGCGCATCACTTCCTGGCGATACAGAATGGTTTCCACATCGTGGAGAGGAGTCAAGAAGAACGGCTTCAGATCATATTCACGCTTGGGGGCGATGATGGCCTCGATCACTTGATCCAGGTGAAGATCGGAGAGGAACTGCAGCGCGTCTGGCGTCTTGGGCAGGACGCCATTGTGATCAAAAAGGATGCTTCCAAAGCTCATCGTTGCGCCTCCTGTTGCTTCTCCTCCGGCGAGGCAAAGAAAAAGCCTCTACGGAGGATTCACCAATCGGAATCGACTCAGTAGAGGCTATCAGCCAGGGCGGCGGTTTGAGGTGAGCCTCATCACCCGTATATACTGACTTTATTATAACTCACTTTCGCATTTCAACTGTCATCCATCTCTCAAAGATTTCTTAAGACGCAAGAATTGCTTGGCCTCTGGTTGGCCGCAGTGGTATACTCGCGTGCATAAAATGAGACGCCCAATCGCTCCCTTGAAGACCATGAGCGATTCTCTGTAAACCAAAAGGGGTGGCGACCATGCCCATCAGCACATCTTCGTTCGGCGACGAACGCGACAATCTATATCGAGAATTTCAAAGCGCAGAGCGCTATGAACGCGAGACGCTTTCGTTTGCCGGCGTCACGCCGGCCCAGGCGGAAACCTATCTGAAACGGCTCGGCGGCGGCGTCGAGGAGAAACTGCGTCGCGTGGAGGGGATCGGATGGTTCGCCGAGATCGCGGAAACCGAGGGCGGCGTCGATGTCACCTTTGCGGCCCACGATGAACTCCTCGATGATCTGATTCGCCGCTTTGAAGAGTGGGTCGAGCGGGAGAGCGCATAGGTCTATGCAACGTTCAGAGGCGTCGCCTTTCAAGGCCACCGCGCGCGCGGGCAGCAACATTGCCTTTATCAAATACTGGGGCGTAGCCGACCCCCGCCTCAACATCCCCCTGAACAACTCCATCAGCATGACGCTCGGCGCGCTGCATACGACGACGACGGTCGAGTGGGACGTCGCCGGTCGTTTGAGCGCCGACGAGATCACGATCGACGGAGAGCGCGCCGCAGGCCCAAAGGCGGAGCGCGTGATCTGTCACCTCGATCTGATTCGCCACCTGGCCGGCGACCGTCGCTTCCGGGCGTGCGTCGTCAGCCGCAACAACTTTCCGATGGCGTCCGGCATCGCTTCGTCCGCCAGCGCTTTCGCAGCGTTGACTGTGGCGGCCTGCACGGCCATCGGCCTGTCGCTCGACCGCACGCGGCTTTCGGCCATCGCCCGTCGCGGCAGCGGCTCGGCCAGCCGCAGCATTTTCGGCGGTTATGTGGAATGGGAGCGGGGGAACGACGACGCCACCAGCGTGGCGCGCCAGCTCTTTCCGGCGGAACACTGGGCCTTACGCGACGTGGTGGCGGTCATCAGCACGGCGGAGAAGGCCGTGAGCAGCCAAAACGGTCACGCTCTGGCGCTGACCAGCCCCTTCAACGCCGCCCGCGTGGACGCGGTGTACACGATGCTGCAGGAAGTGCGCAACGCCATCGCCCTGCGCGAACTGGAGCGCCTTGGCCCCTTGATCGAACAGGATGCGCTCGCCATGCACGCCGTAATGATGACGAGCCGCCCCAGCCTGCTCTACTGGCAGCCGGGCACGCTCGAGGTGTTGCATGCGGTGCGGCGCTGGCGCGAAGAAGATGGACTGCCCGTCTATTTCACCATCGACGCCGGGCCAAACGTCCATCTTCTCTGCGAGCCAGCCTTCGAGCGCGAGCTGCTCAGACGCCTCCAGACGCTGAGCAGCGTGCGCACCGTCATCACGAGCGGACCGGGAGGGGACGCCGAAGTGATCGATCAGCATCTATTCTGAAAGATTCTGCGATCGAGACGACATAGGCGCCGATCACAGGGTTCCCTTCCACCAGCCTGAAATGAAAACAACGCCCTCCGCTTAACTCCAGCATAAACTCGTTGGCCGGGATCGGCGGGTCGAACAGATCGCGTTCGCCGTCGCAGATGCGCAGCGCAATGCGCTCGCCTTCGTCCAATATTGTGCATTGGGCCCGCGCCAGCCAGACGCCGTCTGCGTACACGCTCCCTTCGTTGTGCAACATTTTGCGTTTCATCCTTCTCTCTGTTCTGTGTCGGTTGCCGTTGCAGGTTCTCTCTCAGTGTAAAAGCGGGGAGGGTGAAAAGCGATGCAACGCGCCACCGGTGGCCTGTGCACTATCGCACACCTTGCGTAGCCATCACCCATGTCCAACTGGATCATAGCCCTGGCTGCGTTGATGATGCGTTGATTCAAACGTAGTGAATGTCGGCCCGCATAAAAAGGCAGGGCAACATGGGCCTCGCCGCCTTAAATTCTTTTTTGCAGACACCGTCAGATTCCACTATCATAGTGACCTGCCTCAAGCATAGGCTTCCATTCTTCCATTTCATGAGACAGTAAGGAGCAACTTGCACCATGCAGACCAACCATCTGTCGATCGAAGGCCAGACCATCGCCTATACGGCCAGCTCTGGCGAAGGATTCGCCGCCTTGCTCATCCATGGGAACTCCTCATCGAGGCGCGCGTATCAGCGCCAGCTCGACAGTGAACTGGGCCGAACTCATAAACTGGTTGCGATCGATATGCCCGGCTTTGGCGATTCACAGCCGGTCGCCGATCCGGAGAAACATCTGGGCGTCGCCAACTGGGGGCGCCTCGTCGTCAAGGTTGCAGAGGCGCTGAACCTCGGCGAGCTGGCGCTGGTGGGCTGGAGCCTGGGCGGCCACGTGGCGCTGGAGGCGGCGGAAGATTTGCCGGGCTGCAAAGGCGTGCTGATCTTCGGCACGCCGCCTTTCGCCTTCCCGCCCGACATGGAAGCCGGCTTCTTCCCCCATCCCGCCATGTCGGCTGCCTTCACCGCAGACCTCAGCGAAGCGGACATGAAGGCGTTTCACGACGTCTTCTTTGCGCCGGGCTACGACCCCGGCGACACCCGCTTCATCGAAGACCTGCGCCGCGCCGATGGACGCGCTCGCGCCGCCGTCGCCGGCAGCATTCGGCCAGGCGGCTACAAGGACGAGGTGGAGGTCGTGCGCAATTTGCGCGTGCCGCTGGCCGTCCTCCATGGCGCAGAGGAGCAGGTGGTGCGACTCTCATACTTCGACGCCATCTCCATGCCGACGCTCTGGCGCGGGGCGGTGCAGGTGATTCCGGGCGCAGGTCACGCGCCGCAATGGGAGACGCCGGAGGTCTTCAACAGCCTGCTCGGCGAATTTTTGGCGGATTGCGCTGCGCAGCAATAGGATCGCAGAATCGGCGCCGCAGAGACGCAGAGGGCGCAAGGATGCCGGAGGATAAGCGTCTGCGCCCTTTGCTCCTTGCGGTGGGGTTGAACTTCATTCTCCAACCGGGCGGTCTTTGCAAAAATCGGCGCTGAAATTTGCACATCCAGGCGATTTTTGCTATATTTTAATTGTCTCGCAAGGCTCACTAGCTCAATTGGTAGAGCAGCTGACTCTTAATCAGCGGGTTCCAGGTTCGAGTCCTGGGTGAGTCACTCTCATAGAATGTTTTTGCGGAGCCGTCTCATTGGGTGGATGCACTTCCTGTCAGAAGTCATCACCTCTTTTTTCTTTTAAGGTCTCGGCGCGCTGAATCAAGCGCAGCTACGCGCTAATCCACACGAAAATTCACCATCCGTGAAAAGATCTTCCCATGAGGATGAAAATGCGCACCGACTACGCCGACGTCAGTTTCTGGCTGGCCATTGCGCCTGCGTATCAGCCGAACGCGCCTCTGCAGGGAACAGTCGAGGCGGACGTCGCCATCATCGGCGGCGGCTTCACCGGTCTCTCGACGGCCTATCACCTGCTCAAAGCGGAGCCCAGTATGAAGGTGGCGGTGCTCGAACGCGAGATTGTCGGCTTCGGCGCCAGCGGGCGCAACGGCTCTTTCGCCATGACGCTGATGGGGCTGGGCATCGACGTGATGGCGCTGCTCAAAGGCAAACAGGCGGCGCTGGAGGGCCATCGCTACATGGAGCGCGCCGTCGATCGGCTTAGCGAACTGGTCGAAACGCATCGGCTGGACTGCGACTACATTCGCCCTGGTTTTCTGCGCATGGCGACCGTTCCCGCCCATGTGCGCAAGATTCAAAAGCAGATCGAGCTATGTCATAAGCTCGGCGTCACCGGCATCGAATGGTTGGATCGAGACGCTGCGCAGGCCCAGGTTCGCTCCGAGCGCTATCTCGGCGCCTGGTGGGAGCCGCGGCTGGCGCTGATCCATCCGGTGAAACTGGTGCGCGAAATGAAGCGCATCGCCGAGGAGCTGGGCGCACACGTCTACGAGCACAGCCCGGTGCTGGAAATTACGCGGGGCGAGCGCCTGCTGCTGAAAACGCCAGGTGGTCAGGTGCAGGCGCGCAAGCTGGCCTTCGCCACCAATGCCTATTCGCATCTCTTCCCCATGCTGCGGCGCAAGCAGATCCCCGCCTGGACGTACATGATCGCCACGGAGCCGCTCTCCAAGCAGCAACTGGCGGCCATCGGCTGGCGAAACCGCCAGGGTATGGAGGATGCGCGCAACCTCATCCACTACTATCGTCTGACGCCGGACAACCGCCTGCTGATGGGGGGCGGGCCGGTCGGGCTTTCCTTCGGCGAAGACATGGAGCGAGACGCCAATCCTCACGCATGGCGCCACCTGGAGGAGCACATCGCCTGGCTTTTTCCCGCTCTGAAAGGCGTGCGCGTCACCCATCGCTGGGGCGGCCCCTTCTCCGTCACGCTCGACCTGACCCCTGCGCTTGGCTACCTTGGCGATCATCGCGTCGTCTACGCCGTCGGCTGCATCGGTCACGGCGTCTCTATGAGCCAACTCAACGGACAGACGCTCACCGATCTCCTCCTGGAGCGCCGCACCGACCTGACCGATTGCTTTATTGTCAACCGTCGCGTCCTCCCCTGGCCGCCGGAGCCATTGCGCCTGGGCTTGAGCCTCGCCCTGCGCAGCTATCTCCAGGCGGAGGATTGGTGGCATGAGCGCGGTCGGACAGCGCATTGATCAACGAAAAGGTTGAACGCATCCTATGGTGTTGCATGTTTCGTGGCGCGTCACGAAACACGCAACACGCAGCGCCCCTGGGAACAACGGTCTTCACCAAATGATCAGCAAATGATCAGCGAAATGCCGCTTGCGGCAAATTCTGACCTTTGCTACGATTGAGAAGGCCATCCCCTTTTACCATTACCCCGCTCCTCACGGGACTATTGGAAATGAAAGGAGCATGTATGTATACGCTTCGTCGCTCGCGCCGCATCTGGTCCATTTTGGCTTTATCGATCCTTTGTATTGCGTTGATAGCGCCGGGGAGCCTTTACGCCGGCGCGCCGCCTTCGCTCGAGCAGCGCGGCAGCCAGGCCACGCCGACGCCCGGACCGATCGACAATTTGGAGGACGTCCAGAAAGCCGTCGTGCGCATCGAGGCTGTCGGCGTTTTCAGAGACCCGTCTGAGGGGATGACGGCGGGCGCCGGCAGCGGCACCGGCTTCATCATCGATCCCGAAGGGCATGTGGTCACCAACAACCACGTCGTCACCGGCGCCGCCTATCTCAAAGTCTACGTGGAGGGGAAGAAAGACCCTGTCAACGCGCGCATCGTCGGCGTCTCCGAGTGCGCCGATCTGGCCGTGATCGACCTGCAGGGCCGCAACTACCCCTATCTGGCCTGGTATGAAGGGCCGATCCGGGTCGGCCTGGATGTGTACGCCGCCGGCTTTCCTCTGGGCGACCCTGAGTACACACTCACGCGCGGGATCATCTCCAAAGCCCGCGCCGATGGCCGACGCGCCTGGGCGTCCGTCGAAGGGGTGATCGAGCACGACGCCAACATCAACCCCGGCAACTCCGGCGGCCCGCTCGTGACGACAAACGGCCAGGTGGTCGGCGTGAACTACTCCTACAGCCGCGCCACGGAACAATTTCACGCCATCGGCCGCGACAGCGCGCTGGAGATCATCGAGGAGCTTCTGGAAGGGAAAGACGTCGATTCGATCGGCGTCAACGGCGAAGCCTTCGTCACCCAGGATGGCAAGCTCTCCGGCATCTGGGTCTCTTCGGTGGCTTCCGGCTCGCTGGCGGATCAGGCCGGGGTGTTGCCGGGAGACATCATCCTCTCCATGGAGAACCTGCCCCTCGCCACCGACGGCACCATGGCCACCTACTGCGACATTTTGCGCAGCCGCCGCGCCAACGCCGTCACCGCCATCGAGGTGCTGCGCCTGGACACCGGTGAAGTGCTGGCTGGTCAGCTCAACGGTCGTCCGCTGCAGGTCAGCGTCACCCTGGGGGCGACGCCGGATTCGTCCCAGTCGTCCGGGCAACCGAGCGGAGGGCAGACGTCCCCTGCAGCAACCTACGATGAATTCGTGCGCGTCTCCGACGCCCAGGGCATCCTCGCCTTCGACGCACCCGCCGCCTGGAAAGATGTGCAGGAAGCGGCGTGGAACTTCAACGACGAAACGGTCGGCGTCCGCATCGACGTTGCTCCCGATCTGGACAATTTCTATGATGACTGGGGGATCCCCGGCGCCATCCTGCGCTACTCGGATGTGCTGCCGGGCCAAATGGCGGTCGAGGATCTGTTGGACGAGTACACCCTGCACAACTCCTGCACCCAAGGGGAGCGCGAAGCGATCACAGTCGGCCAACTGGCGGGCGCATATCAATTCTGGAGAGAGTGCGGGGGTGGGGAGACCACCGGCGTCATCGTGGCCCTGGCGCCCAGCGAAACGAACGCCTATTTCGTGCTCCTGGAGCTGTACGGCGTCGAAGAGCGCGACTTCAACGCCTGGGATGCGCTGCTCAACTCGCTGACGGTGACGCCGCCTGTTGCGACTGCAACGGACGAGGCCCAAAAAGCCATCGACGTTGCAATCAGCGAGGAAGGCCCGCTCTTCGACCTCGTCGATGTAAGCGACCTCGCGTACAGCTACGTCGCCGTCGAGAGCCCGGCGGTCAGCGCGCTGCTGCCGACCGAATATAGCGACATCGCTGCGGCGGAATGGCTCAGCAGTCAAGGTGAACTGCTCGGCTACACATTGACGGCGTCGCCCAATATCGAGAAATTCAACTCCACCTGGACCACGCCCGGCGTCCTCGTCAAAAGCGCCGTCGGCATGTCCGAAGCGCTTGATCCGGACGAGATGTTAAAAGACGAGACGCTCGCAGAGAACTGCACCTACGACGACCGCTACACCTACACGCATGAGGCGTTTGATCGCGTCTATAACATCGTCGCCGACGTCTATGAACAGTGCGGCGGCGCCGACAACTCCTATGCAGTGATGATGGCGCAGTCCGATCCGATCGACCAGATCCTCTTCATCGATTTCCTGGCCGTCGCCGAGGCCGACATCGAAGCCTTCGCGACCTTCATGGACAGCTTCTATCTCGACGCCTCGCTGGCCGCCGGCCCGAGCGCAGAGGAGAGCGCCGGCGCCGCGTCCGAACCGCTCGAAGAAGAAAGCGGGCCGGCCTTCATCAACGTCAACGACGACACGGGAACGATCGGTCTGCGCGTGCCGGAGAGCTGGACCGACCTTCTGAGCGAAGATTGGGACCTGGGCGACGGCCCCATCGGCGTGGCCTTTACGGCGTCGCCCAACATCAAGAAATTCAACGACACCTGGAGGACGCCAGGCATCTTTGTCGGCGTCTCCGAGTTGCTGGGCGCCGGCATCGCCGAGCCCGGCGAAGCGCTGGATTTCTTCGACTTGAAAGACGATTGCACCTACGATGCCCGCTACGATTACGCCACGCAGAACCTGACCGGCGTTTACGATGTATGGATGGAATGCGGCGGCGTCAAGGGCGCGCTCTTCGTTGTGCTGGCGGCCAAGCCTGTAGACGCCGACTCGCCGTTGATCTTGCTCTACACCAACCTGCCGACCCCAGAAGACGCTGCGGCTTTCGGCGAAATGATCGCCTCGCTCTCGGTTGCGGGCGCCGTGAAGTCGGCGCAGGAAAGCGCGCAGGAGGCCGTCCTGAGCGGGCCGACGGCGACCGTCATCGTGGAGCGCCTCAACGTGCGCAGCGGGCCGGGCACCAACTACAACCGCGTCGGCGCAGTCAGCGCTGGCGACGTCGTAGCCGTGACCGGTCAGGTGAACAACTGCAGCTGGCTCCAGGTGACGACCTCCGCAGGCGTCGAGGGTTGGGTGTCAGGCAGCAGCCAGTATGTGACGCTCAACGCGCGCTGCGCCGATATTCCTGAGGCGAAGGCGCCGGCGCCCCCTGCAGGCGGCGGACAGTCTGGAGGCGGTCAATCCGGCGGACAGTCCGGCGGCGCTGGCGGCAAGGGATGCTATATCTTCCAAAACTTCATCGGGCCGGAGCTGACAATCACCTTTACGAGCAAGAGCACCGGCAAAGGGGAGACTTTCAAAGTGCCGAGCAACGGACAGGTGGAAAAATGCTTCGACCCGGGCCGCTACACCTACACGCTCGACGCACCGCCGCCGTGGGGCTCCACCAACGGCGAGCTGACGGTCGAAGCCGGGGATTACTTCCTCTTCCCGATCACGCCGGAGTAAGACGCTTCAGGCGAAGGAGAGTGAACGCGTCTGGCGGTGCGGGGCAACCGCACCGCCAGAGTTTGCCTGTTTCCGATTCGCACCGTTGTAAGATTTGCGCCGTCGCACCGCCGGATTCCTTCCGGCGTGTTTCGAGGCGGCTCTTACCACGCGTACGCCTTGGGTGCCTCGCCGCCGGGGCCGGGGAAAATTTCATCCAGTTTCGCCAGCACCTCGGCGTCCAGCGTGATCTCGGTGGCGCGCACAGCGCTCTCCAGCTGCTCCACGGTGCGCGGGCCGATGATGGGCGCAGTCACGGCAGGATTGTGCAACAGCCACGCCAGCGCCACTTCGGCCGGCTCATGGCCGATTTCACGGCAGAGCGCTTCGTATTTTTCCAGCTGCGGCCGCTTCTGCTCGACGCGCTTCTCGAACTCCTCGCTCATGCGTCGCCCTTCTCGGGCCTTCTGCAGCGCGCCGCCTAACAGACCGCCTCCGAGCGGGCTCCACGGAATCAACCCCAGACCATAGTGACGACAGGCCGGGATCACCTCGAGCTCAATCATGCGATTGTCCAGGTGATAGATGCTTTGCTCGCTCACCAGCCCGCTCATGCCGCGCTTCCACGCCTCCTGGCACGCTGTGGCGATGTCCCACCCCGCAAAGTTGCTGGAGCCTACGTAGACGACCTTGCCCTGCCCGATCAGCGCGTCGAACGCCTGCCAGGTCTCGTCCCAGGGGCAATCGCGGTCGATGTGGTGCATCTGATAGAGGTCGATCCAATCGGTCTGGAGGCGCCGCAGGCTGCCTTCACAATGTTTCCGAATCTTGTAGGCAGAGAGGCTGCGGCCGTCGCTGTTGGGTTCGGGCCGCGCCGACTTGCGCGTGACGGGATTGTACACTTTCGTCGCCAGCACGACGGCCTCGCGGCGACCGCCTCCCTGTGCAAACCAACGCCCGATGATCTCTTCCGTCGTGCCGTGCTCCACCGCCCAACCGTAAACGTCGGCGGTGTCAAAAAAGTTGATGCCCAGCTCGAGCGCTCGATCCATGATGCGAAAGCTCTCTTCTTCCGAAGTCACCCAGCCGAAATTCATGGTGCCCAGACAGAGATTGCTCACCAGCACGCCATGTTTGCCAAGTCGCACATGTTTCACCGCCATGGATTCACTCTCCTTTGTGTACGGTTTTGAATAAACGGAATTTTATCGAGATTTCCCTTTCATTATAGCGCAGATCTGGTTTTGCTCATGTTGCGCCGTTGATGCAAACAGGAATTGTGCAGGCGGAAGGGCGGCGTCAGCGCCGCGTCGCAGCGCGGCCAAGGCTGCGCACGGTGGCGACGAGCGCAGGCGCGTCGCTGCGGCGCAGGGAAGAGCCTTGCAAAGTCACCTCGACGTGCGCGTCCTCCCGATCCGCCGCCACATGGACGCGTCGCAGGGCGTGACCGAAGCGCGCTTGCAGATCGACGAAGACATACTCGAGCGCGGCGGCGTCGGGTCCTCGCACGGCGTACTCGCCGCCGATCAGCTCAGAGCGGCGATGCACCCACAGGGACGCACGCGCGCGGCGCGCGCGTGCAAGCGCAGGAATTCGTCCACGCTCCCAAATCAACTCGGCAACCGGTCGGTCGGGGAGCAGCGCGCGCAGCGTCAGCTCGTCGTTTTGGCGGGTCAACGCGCCGATGAGAAAGCCAAGCGGGTCCGGCGTGGCGCCGCTGCGATACGCGACCTCGAGGTGAATGAAAGGCTCCGGCGCCGGCTCGAAACGCGCAGCAAAGCCGCGCATCGAAACGCCGCGCGCGTAGACAAGCCGGCTGCGCGTGCTCTCCTCAAAGCCGCTCGCCAGCGCCCGATTGCGCTTGCGCCCCTGGAGGTTGGTCGCCAGCCAGGCAGTCGCCAACAGCGCCAGAAGCGCCGCCACCCCCCAGGAGAACCATGGATTCTCGAACATGGGCGTCTTTCAGAATGAAATTGCTTGCGCAGATCGCTAAAAAGTCCCCGGCGGCGCACCGGTTTGCGGCGAGGAACCGCCCCGAATAAACTATCCCCAGTGAAGGAGTCGACGTCATGGCCGAACAATTCAAGAACAACGTAACACGGTTCCTCGACAGCAAAAAAGTGCGCTATCGGGTGCTCACCTACGACTACGATTCGGGCGTGCACTCTGCGGTCGAGGTGGCCGAGGCCGTCGGTCTGCCGCCGGAGCAGGTCTTTAAGACCCTAGTGGTGCTGCCCGATGAGCCGCGACGCAAGCCGATGCTTGTAATCATTCCCGGCCCGGCCACGCTTGATCTTAGAGCTTTCGCCCAGGCTGTCAACCTCAAAAAGGTCAAGATGGCGACGCACGAGCAGGCGGAGCAGATGACGGGCCTCAAGACCGGCGGCATCAGCGCGCTGGCGCTGATCAACAAAGGGTTCGACGTCTATCTGGACGAGCGCGCCCGGCGCTATGACGAAATCGCCGTCAGCGCCGGCCAGCGCGGGGCCAATCTCTTGCTGCCTGTCCAGGACCTGGCGCGTCTTGTCAACGCGCGCTGGGTGCGTCTGCCGGAGGAGACGAAATAACGGCGTGCCTTTCGCTCTCACTCCGCCGGGGCTCCGCCTTTCAACTTCCTCGGAACAGCCACAGAATCCACCATCGCTTGAATTAAGCAGAAGCCTCGCACCGGCCCCAGCCGGCTGCATCACGATTTGCCAGACAATCCATGGTTCTAAAAAATTGAAGGGGAACTGCTCATGCTAGCCACGATGGAGGAACAAAGCTCCGGCCTGAATTTTGACCTCACCGACGATCAGGTGATGCTCCAGAATCTCGCTCGCGACTTTGCACGAAAAGAGATCATCGAGTCAGGCGCGGCCGAACGCTATGACGTTTCAGGGGAATGGCCGTGGGATCTTTGGAAAAAAGCGCTGAAGGTGGGCCTTGTCAACCTGAACATTCCCGAAGAATACGGCGGCGTCGGCGCCAGCGTCCTGGAGGAGTGCATCGTGGGCGAGGAGCTCGCCTACGGCTGCTCCGGCATTCAGACTGCGCTCATGCTCAACCAGCTGGCCGTGCTGCCGATCTTGATCGCAGGCAACGAGGAGCAAAAGCAGCGATACTTCCCGAAGCTCACGCAAGAGGGCAAGATCATGTCCTACTGCATGACCGAACCGGACGCCGGCTCGGATGTCGCAGGCATCAAAACGACGGCGATTCGCAAGGGCGACCGCTATATCCTGAACGGGACAAAGACCTGGATCACCGACGGCCCGGTGGCCAGCTATTTCACCGTCTTCGCCAAGACGGACCCCAACGGCAGACACAAAGGCATGAGCTGCTTCATCGTCGAGCGCGAATGGAAGGGCGTCAGCACCAGCAAGCCGCTCGAAAAGATGGGGCAACATGCAGCGCAAGCCTGTCAGGTCTTCTTCGAGGACGTGGAGGTGCCGGTCGAAAATTTGCTGGGACGCGAAGGCGACGGTTTCATGATCGGCATGAAAGTCTTCGACAAGAGCCGCCCGCCTGTCGCCGCGGCCGCCACGGGCGTCGCTCGTCGCGCGTTGGACGAAGCGGTTCGCTACGCCAATGAACGGTACGCCTTTGGTCAACCGATCCACAGTTTCCAGGGCGTCGGCTTCATGCTGGCGGACATGAAGATTCGCGTCGAAGCCGCACGCGCGCTGACGTGGAAAGCGGCGTGGCTGATCGACCATGGACGGCGCAACACCATGGAGGCTGCAGTCGCGAAGGCCTACGCCGCAGACGCCGCTGTGCTCAACGCCCTCGACGCCGTCCAGGTCTTCGGCGGCAACGGCTATAGCCGCGAATATCCGGTGGAGAAACTGTTGCGCGACAGCAAGATCTATCAGATTTACGAAGGCACCACGCAGATTCAGAAGAGCATTATTCTGCGCGAGCTCTACAAGGGGTGAGCCTGGTCAAGGCGATGAAACAGCCTGCGCTCTGAGGCGAGGAGGATGGCGAGCGCAGTCGCTCCTTGCGCCGAACGATCAGGGTTTTACGGCTTTGATGTAGAACAAGCGCTGCTCAAAAAAGAGTTTATCCCCTTGCCGCCGGGCGTGAAGTCCGGCGGCGTCTGTTTCCAGACCCGCTTCGATCATCTCGCGCACGACCGTGCGCGTCTCCGGTTCCGCGTACATATCGTCCAACCATTCCTCCAGCTCGCGCTCGAAGACGGCGACCTGCTCCGCCTCGATGGCAAAACCTGCGCCCACCACCAGTTTGCGATATTGCTCGGCGCTGAAGATGGCGACATGGCTGGGATCGCGTTTCTCCTCAATCGCATTCTGCGTGGCGCGCTTCACCGGGTCATCTGTGCTTAGCAGATCTGCGAGGATCAGGACGCCCCCGTGCTTCAGCACGCGCGCGATCTCTTCCAGGATCAGCTGAGGCCGATGATTGTGATGCAGAACGAGCCGGCAGACGGCGGCGTCGAAGCGTTCATCTCGGAAAGGCAACGCATGCGCCGGTGCCAGGCGAAAACTGACGCGCGCGGCCGCCGGCGAGCGACTGCTGAGACGCATGAACTCGGCCGCCTCCAGCATTGCCGGACTGATGTCGATGCCGACAACCTCTCTCGCTCCCTCTTCGGCCAGCAGCAGCGACAGCTCACCGGAGCCGCAGCCGACATCGAGCACGCTCAATCCTTTGGGCAGCTGGGCGAATTTAAGCAGATGCTGCAGACGCTGGATGCGTTTTGCGTTGCGCGGCGGGTTTGTCTGCAACGAGGCGCGGCCATAGGCGGCGACGATGCGCGCAATGTCTTGCGCGATCTCGCCGCCGTTGTCTACGTTCAGAGTCGCCGTTCGCTGGCGCGGCGCCGGCGCCATCCCGACCGGCAAATGTTCACGGCGGTTCACATAAACCAGCGACCAGACGCCGTCCTGTCTGCGCAACTCTGTGATGGCGGTGTGGCTGACTGCAATCGGAAGCCCATGGGCGCCGGCGAAATGACGCACCGTGGTGGCGACGGCGTTGCCGCTGAGCACAATCGCAATGGACTTCCCCCAGTTGGCCTGGATGATAGCGTCCAATTCCTCGATCAGGCTGTGCAGATAGATGCCATAGGGCGAATCGGGTGGGATGGATGCCGGCGGATCGAAATGCAGAATGGTGCGCTCGTTGCGATCCCACATCCCTGGCAGCGCGAGATCCGATGGGAAGCGTCCTGGAATGCGCTCGTTCACCGTCACCGGAAGCCCAAGCGTTTGTCCGATGCGCTGTGCGGTGAGACGACTTTGGAGCAGCGGGGCGGAATAGAGCACGTCGATCGTCTCATGGGTCGCCAGCCATTGGGCAAGTTGAGTCGTCTGTTCCCAGCCGAAGGCGGTCAACCCGCTGTCGGCGATAGATTCACCGCGCTGCACCAGCCCGGTGTAACGATTCTGCATCCCCTCCGCATGACAGATCAGGAGGAGTCGCACCTCAAATGGTGAAGAGGAAAGATGATCGATCGACAGAAGAGGGTCCGGCGTAAATGACAAGTTGCTTACCCGCTATCCTTCAGCGCTCTTCAAGAAGCTTTTTAGTCATTTTTATGACGCGATCATACCAGAGACGAACCGAGTTGCCAAACCCCTCTGGGCCTCCAGGATTCCTCTCAAAGTCGCACTGTAATTATGTCAATCACGAGACGGAGCCAGTTCATGCAAAAAAGGAAGTCCAGGGTGGGAATGGAGCAACTGCTGTTGCAGTTGAGCCAGTGTGGGCTGTTCGGTTAGAAAAAAACAGTGCGAGACGCATCGACAATCTGAAGCGCCAAAACCGGGGAGGGGCATGGCCGTCTCCATTGCGCTCAACGTCTGCGCCCATCGGTGCTCCCATCGTTCGGCGCTGGCGACGAACCAGATTGCCCGGAGATCGCACGCCTGGCGCAAATAATCGATATGCCAGTGTGGACGCCGCAGCGGTCGCAGATGATGGCGCAGACGGACGCGCAGCCCTCCCGCTCCCAGGGCGCTGCCTACGTAAAGATACCAGCCGGGTTCAACCGTCAGATCGCCCAAACGCCCCACCGTCAACGCAGAGCGTTTCGGCGAAAAGAGAAGAAGGATATAGCTGCCCGGTTCGGCGGGCGCCAGGAGGCTCTCTTTCACAGCGAACACCCCTAAAAAGCAAAGCGCCTGGCAACCCAGGCGCCCACAGTGCATATCACTATCTGAATAGAGCGGGTGAAGAGACTCGAACTCTCAACCCTTTGCTTGGGAAGCAAATGCTCTGCCATTGAGCTACACCCGCAGATTCAAATAAAAGTATAGTCATGTCGGGCGTCGCTGTCAAATGAAGCGCAATTCGGTTCCGCTTTATTCCTTCCACCTTTCACGACGTTTTTGCCATGTGGAGAAAACAGGTATAGCATGAAAGATTATGCAAGATGCTCGTGATGCAACCAATGTTTGCATGCGTTGTAAGAAAAGTGATCTGAGATTCGTCGAACCATGTTTCTAGAGACCCTTCGCTCCCTTTGTCTTTCCCAGCCGGAACGAATCGCCCTCGAGCGCATCGACGATCCGACAGCGCCGCCTCAAGTTGTGCGTTATGGCGAACTGGAAGCGATGGTGTTGCGCACGATGGCGATGTTGCGACAGAAGGGCGTGCAACCCGGCGACCGCGTCGCCATCCAGCTTGGGAAAGGGTTGCCTTTCATCTGTCTGCATCTGGCGGCAATGCGGCTGGGCGCCATCTCGCTTCCTCTCAACACCGCCTACACGCCGAGTGAGCTGCTCTATTTTCTCCAGGATGCAGAGGCGCGGCTTTTTTTTACGGATGTTCTTCCTCAAAGCGCAATGCAGGAGCTCTCCATACAGGCGCCCTGCGTGCATGAGGTGATCGGGCTGGAAGGAAAGACGCAGAGCGCTTTCGAGCGCCTGCTTGCACCGTTCGCCGAGGCTGATGCAGCCGCCATTCCGTTGCCCGACGATCCCGACGCCACCTGCCTGATGATCTACACCAGCGGCACGACCGGTCGGCCCAAAGGCGCGGAGCTGACGCATCGCAATCTCACCGCCAATCTCAACAGCCTGCATGAGGCGTGGGGATGGCGGAGCGACGACGTGTTGCTGCATGTGCTGCCGCTTTTTCATGTGCATGGCCTGATCGTCGCCCTGCACGGCGCACTCAACGCCGGCGCGACCATCGTGCTGTTGACGCGCTTTGAGCCGCTGCAAACGTTGGAGCTTTTGGTGCAGAGGCCCTGCACGGTCTTCATGGGCGTGCCGACCATCCACCGTCGATTGGTGGAGGCGCCCGGCGCGGAACGATACTCGCTGCGGCATATGCGTCTTGTCACCTCTGGCTCCGACCGGCTGCCTGAAGAGCTCTTCCATCGCTTTGAGGAGCAGTTCGGCGTGCAGCTGCTCGAACGCTACGGCATGTCCGAGGCGGGCATGATTCTCTCCAACCCCTTGCATGGCGAGCGCCGCGTCGGCTCCGTGGGATTGCCGTTGCCCGGCGTCGAGGTGCGCATCGTCGATCCTGAGAGCGGCGCCCCTCTTCCTGACGGCCAGGTCGGCGAGGTGCAGGTGCGCGGCGACAACGTCTGCAAAGGCTACTGGCGCCAACCCGAGAAGACTGCTGCAGCTTTCACCCCGGACGGCTGGCTGCGCACCGGCGATCTGGGTCTGCGCCAGCCCGACGGCTATTTCACGCTTAAAGGGCGCTCCAAAGACTTGATCATCAGCGGCGGCTACAACGTCTATCCTTCTGAGGTGGAGCTTGTGCTGAACGAGCATCCTGCTGTAGAGACCAGCGCCGTGATCGGCTGCCCGGACGTGGAATGGGGGGAGCAGGTGACCGCCGTCGTCGTGCTGCGCGCGGGCGCACAGGCCAGCCCAGAGGAGATCATGCAGTTTTGCCGTGAACGCCTGGCTCCCTACAAGACGCCCAGGCGCGTCTTCTTTACCACCGACCTGCCGCGCAATGCGCTGGGGAAGGTGCAAAAAAGCGCTCTTCGCAACGCCTATTGTCAACGCCCGACGGAGCGCCTCTCTCCCCTGCCATGAGAACAAACATCTATCGCTGCAAGCACCCACAACGTTGCCCATTTAAGTTCTCACCCGACGAAACCGAGGCTCCACGATGAAGGATGCATCTTTGAACAACGGCCAAAATCGCCAGCGCCGCACCGGTGCGCGCGAAGAGCGAATGCGCCAGTTGATGAACTACATCCCCCAGCGGCGCATCGGCGTTTTTGACCATCTGCGCCCCCAACGCTGGAACTGGTATCTGGTGCGCAGGCCGATGGAGCGCACGATCGATCAACAGGCGCCCCAGCCGCTCACCATTCGACAGGTCAACAACCTGCGCCATTTCTGGCTCGACGGCATCTTTTCGGCTGCGAGCGAAGCCTTCTATCTGGCTTTCATTCCGCTCTTTGCGCTCGCCTATGGCGCCACCAACCAGCAGGTGGGCTGGATCACCGCTATCGGCAACCTGGCCGGCGCTGCGGCGCTCTTTCCCGGCGCCCGGCTCATGGAGAAGACCGGCAACCGCAAAGGAATTGTGTTGTGGAGCGGCGGGGGGGTGGCGCGCCTAACGCTCCTGCTGCTTGCGTTGCTGCCGTTGCTCACATTGCCGCCGACGATCGCCATCCTGGCGATTACAGCGCTCAACGGCCTGCGCGCTTTCGCTGCGAACTTCGCCAATCCGGCCTGGACTGCGCTCGTGGCCGACCTCGTGCCCGAGTTCATGCGCGGCCGCTACTTCAGCATCCGCAACTTGACCATGGGGCTGGCGACGTTGATCTTCTCGGCTGTCGCCGGCTGGCTGATCCGGACGGGCAACCAATGGCAGGCGGACCCGTATCTCGGCTATCAATTGAGCTTTTTCATTGCCTTTTTGCTGGGCATGGCGGGCACCTATCAGTTTGCGCGGATACGCGAGCCTCGCACTGCTCAACACGCGGAACAGGTGCGCCAGACCGGCAGTCTGAGCGCGGCGCTCAAAAGCAGCCCCGGTTTTCTGGGTTTCGTCGTCAGCGGCTTTATCTGGAACCTGGCGCTGCAGATTGCGGCCCCGTTTTTCAACGTGTACCTGGTCACGCACCTGGGCGCCGATTCAAGCACGGTCGGCCTCTTCGCCAGCATTTCCAGCCTGTCGGCCATCGGCGGTCAGATCTTTTTTGGAAAGCTGCTCGACCGTCGCGGCGCCGTCTTTTTGCAGCTCGTGACGGGCTTTCCCATCGTGCTCCTGCCGGTGGCCTGGGTGTTTTACACCGAGGCGTGGCAGGCGGGGGTCAACAATCTCTTCGGCGGCTTTTTGTGGGCGGGCTTCAACCTGGCGAATTTCAACCTTCTGCTGCAGGTGACGCCGAACGTCGGCAGAGCGCGCGCGGTGGCGCTCTATCAGACAGGCGTCTTTGCAAGCGCGTTCATCGGACCGCTATTGGGAGGCTACCTGGCGGATACAGTCAGTTTTCATCTCATCTTCTTGCTGTCCGGCGCCGGGCGGCTGGCCGGCATGCTCCTTTTCCTGTTGATGACCTTCATCCCGCTGCAGCGTCTGGCCAGAGCCCAACAAGGAATGAGTGCAGAGGGCAGCGCTGCAGCGTGAGAGTTCTAAAGCGCTTCTGCGTGAAAAGGCGCAAAAACATCTTCTGGGAAGCCTTGAGCTTCCCAGAAGATGCCTGGCGAGGTGTGCGTCTGTGATGTCTTGCGATTTACCAGCGATTGCGGTCTCTGTTGTAGTCGTTGCGTGGACGCGCTTGCTGGCGTCCGCCGCGGGAGCCGCTCTCCTCGCGTGGCCGCGCCTGGTTGACCTTCAAGCGTCGCCCACCCACTTCTTTGTCGTTGAGGGCGTTGATGGCCGCCAACGCTTCGCTGTCCGACGGCATCTCAACGAAACCGAAGCCCTTCGACTGGCCGCTTTCCCGGTCTCGGATGATCGATGCTGAGGTGACAGCGCCGTAGGCTTCAAACGTCCTGCGCAACTCATCCTCGGTGGTGCGATACGACAGATTTCCAACGTAGATGTTCATAGGTTCCTTTTCCAACAATAGAGCTTGATACAAAATACTTTTCAGGGAGAACGAAGGATGATGAACCGATTCCGATTGCGATACGACACGCTACACCAGCCAAAATACGCCCGCGACACGAAGATAGCGAGGGATCTTTTGCATCTCAAATCAAAAGTGAAAGTTTCGGTGTGAGAAACGCCATCGAGGCATCAGACCACTTCAGAACGCCATCCAACCATCACCGCGGCGTCCATTCGATGGCGAGAATGGAGGCGAGGAAACGTGGAGCGTACAACCACGGCCTCATCGAGCCGCTATCACAGATTATCTCCGATTGTAGACTGTCTGGCGTGTTGTGTCAACCCCGAAAAAGTGGGAAAACGAAAAAGATCATCCTGTAGCTCGTCACGCCGTTGACCGTCCCCTTGACCCGCCGGCCGTCGCCGTCGTAGACGAAGCCGGCGCTCGCCGCCCCGCTCACCCCCCACCAGCCGGTTCTCGGCGTCGTAGACAAAGCTCAGCGTCTGCCCGCCGGACGTGCGGCTCACCCCTGCGCCATCATTCCTCCCCCAGCCTTCGCCACAGCGACTCTCCGCTCCGCTCTGCGATCAGGAAGCGGCGCTCTCCCGCCGTGCCCACGCCGGTCACCGTGTAGCGCCCTTCTTGCAGGCCGATATAGGCGCCGAAAATTTCGTCCGTCAACAAGCGCCATTCTTGCGCCTGGACGGGATCGCCGGCTTGCAGAGCGGTCCAATCTGCGGGAATTTCGATGGCGATGATTTCATCGTCGAGGTCGAAGCGCGCAGTGCGGCAGCCATCGTTGACGCGCGGGATGCGCAATCGATGGCTCAGGTCGAAGATTTCGGCGCGCGCGCCCAACGGCGCCACCTCGCGCACGCGCTTGCTGCCCACCAGCCAGATCAACGCAAAGCGCGAGGCGTGAATCCGATTCAGCTCGTTGCGGAAGGGATAGAGGTTCGGCGTAAAATGAAAGGCCACCGCCTTGAGCAGGCCGAAATTGAGCGCCGCATTCGGATACTGCAACGGGTCCGCCGTCCAGGAGACGACGCCGACGCCCTCGCGCCAGGCCAGTTCAGCCTGCTGTTTTTTCAGCAGATTGGCAATGCGCAGCCCTCGATATTCCGGCAACACCCCAAGCGTCTGCGACTCGATGCGAAACGCGCCGTTGAAACGCTCTTCCCAATCCGCCGGCAAAGGGACGCCTCCGAAGGAATAGAACCCAAACAGGAACCCCGCCGTCTTGCCGTCGACGCGGGCGACCAGGGATGTGCCTGCGCCGAATTCAGAGGAGTGAATATCGCCGGGGTAGAGAAACTCAACCGCAGCGCCCCAGACCCGCTGCTGAATCGCCCGGCTTTCGGCCGCCTCAAACTCATCGGGGCGGCCGATCTCGACCATGCCGTAGGAGACGGAAGTGCGATAGTAGGAGAGCCCTCCCGTCGGGTCGTAGAAAACGATCGACGCATCGGGCAAAACGCGTCGGCAGGCCGCCACCATGGCGTGAGCATCGACCGCGCCTTCGCAAACCGAGTGAAAGCGGAGCGTGTAGGTCCTGTGGACGCGGTCGCCGTTGCGGCTCAGGCGGCGCGGGAAGAGAAAGCCCACCCCCACCGTCGCAGCGCCGCGGCGGAAGATCGCCAATTTGCCGCCGATTTTGCTTAAGGTGACGTACAGAAAATGATAAGGAAAGAGCGCCGGGTTGGCGCTCAATCCCAGCAGGATGCCTGCCCGCTCCAGCTCATACGCCCAGCGAGGATGCGAGGCGTCCAACAGCGTCACAGCAACATCGGTGGAGGTTGGCCGGACTTCTGTATGAAGAGCTGCGTCTGCTTCCATGGCTCAAGCCCCATCAAGAGGAAGAACCGGCTCGCGCCTGTCGCGCTGCATACAGCACGATGCTGCCGGCCACGGCGGCGTTCAAGCTCTCGACGCGGCCCCACATCGGCAGGCGCACCAGGAAGTCACATTTTTCACGCGTCAGGCGGCTGAGCCCCTCCCCCTCGTTGCCGACCACGACCGCAAGTGCTCCATCCAGCCGGGCCTGAGCCAACGGCGGCGTCGAGGGGTCGCTGTCCAGCCCGACGACCCAGACGTTGCGCTTCTTCAGATCCTCAATGACTCGATTGATATTGACGACCTGGGCCACCGCCAGGTGCTCGACCGCGCCGGCGCTGGCGTTGCTGACCGCAGGGGTGATGCGCGCTGCGCGCCGCTCGGGAATGATCACGCCGTGAACGCGCACTGCTTCGGCGGTGCGGATGAGCGTCCCCAGGTTCTGCGGGTCTTGCAGATGGTCCAGGATGAGCAAGAGCGGCGGCTCGTTTGCCGCTTTGGCAGCACGCAGACAATCTTCCACCTCCACGTAGGGATATTCGCCCACCTCCAGCGCCACGCCTTGGGCGTTGACGCGCTCGCTGCGCAGACGGTCGAAGAGGCCTCCGCTGATGAGGCGCACAGGAATCTTGAGGCGTTCGGCCTCGGCGACGATCTGAGCAATCGGCCCTTCCTTCGGCGCCGTCTCCGGCTGTTTGCTTTCCACCCAGAGGCGAAAGATGCGACGTCGATTGGCGCGCAAGCATTCCAGGACGGCGTGACGGCCGTACAACAGCTCGCTCATTCGGCCTCGAATCTCCAGCGGGTGCCTTCGGGGGTGTCCTCCAAGACGACGCCGAGCGCCTTGAGCCCGTCGCGCACCTTGTCCGCCAGCGCCCACTGCTTGGCCTGACGCAGCTCGTTGCGCACGCCGATCAACAGCTCGATGAAGGGCTGCGCCGCCACGGTTGCGCCGGCGTCGGCGGCGGGTTCGGCCAGCGTCAGTCCCAGCACGCCCGCCAGCTCGCGCAGGGTGTGTTGCGCAGCGACGAAGAAAGGTCCGGCCACGCCCGCCGTGCGCGCGCTGTTGATGGCGCGCACCAGGTCAAAGAGCGCAGCAATGGCGCCCGCCGTGTTGAAGTCGTCGTCCATCGCCTCGACGAAAGCGACGCGCGCGTCCTCCGTGGCGATGCGCAGTTTGTCCGCCGCCTCTCCGGTGGTGATGGCGCCCTGAGGCGGACGCAGCCCGCTGCGCAGCCGCGCCAGGCTTCGCTCTGCGCTTTCCACGGCCTCGTCGCTGTAAACGACCGGCTTGCGATAGTGGCCGGTGAAGATCAGGAGGCGCAAGGCGTCGGCGCTGTGCTCCTTGAGAAATTCATCGATGGTGATCAAGTTCCCCAGCGACTTGCTCATCTTCTCGCCGGAGAGCTGCAACATGCCGTGATGCATCCAGTAGCGCGCAAATGGCTTGCCGGTGTAGCTTTCGCTCTGGGCGATCTCGTTTTCGTGATGCGGGAAGATCAAGTCGTTGCCGCCGCCGTGAATATCGACGACTTCG
Organism: uncultured Caldilinea sp.; assembly: GCF_937128415.1. Lineage (GTDB taxonomy): Bacteria > Chloroflexota > Anaerolineae > Caldilineales > Caldilineaceae > Caldilinea. The sequence goes on along the minus strand of NZ_CAKZMJ010000058.1, from coordinate 5,961 downwards.
CCGAGGTGATGCAGGCACATGGCGGAGCACTCGATATGCCAGCCGGGACGCCCACGCCCGAAAGGGCTATCCCAGGCCGGTTCGCCTGGCTTGGCGCTCTTCCATAGCGCAAAGTCGGCCGGATGCTCCTTGCGCGGGTCTTCTTCGATGCGCACGCCCGCCAGCGCCTCCTCCAGCCGGCGGCCGCTCAGCTTGCCGTAGTCATTGTCTTTCGTCACGCGAAAATAGACGTCGCCGTTCAGCCGGTAGGCGTACCCTGCTTCGAGCAGCCCGGAGATCATCCGAATGATCCAGTCCATCTCGGTGCTGACGCGCGGATAGACCGTGGCGGGCATGACGTTCAAGTCGCGCAGGTGACGCAGATATTCCTCGGCGTAATGGTTGGCCAGCTCGAGCGGATCGCGGCCCTCTTCCGCAGCGCGACGGATAATTTTGTCATCGACATCGGTGAAATTGGTGACGAACTTCACCTCATAGCCTTTGTAGAGCAGATAACGGCGCACCATGTCGAAGACGATCGCCGACATGGCGTGGCCGATGTGCGCGTCTGCGTAGACGGTCGGCCCACACACATACATGTTGACTTTGCCAGGCTCCAGAGGAACGAACTCCTCAACTCGTCGCGAGAGCGTGTTGTAGATGCGAAGCGCCATGAACCATTCCTGTCCGTGATTCGGTGACCGATTGATAGAAATTGAACAAGCTACTCTGGCGTAGCGAAGATCAGGCGGCCGGCGTTGGTCTGCAGCACTTTGGTCACCTGCACCAGCACCTCGCTGTTGAGATGGCGACGCCCATTTTCCACGACGACCATCGTGCCGTCTTCCAGGTATCCTACGCCCTGCCCGAACTCCTTGCCTTCCTGGATAATTTTCAGCGGAATGACTTCTCCAGGCAAATAGACGGACTTGACGGCGTTCGCTAATTCGTTGATGTTGAGGATGCGCACGCCTTGCAGGCGCGCCACGCGGTTGAGGTTATAGTCGTTGGTGATGATCAGCGCGTTGTACTGCCGCGCCAGGCTGATCAGTTTGTCATCCACCTGCTGTGCGTCGCCGGGGTCATCGTCGATGAAATTAATGGCGACCTCCGGGGTGTTCTGGAGGCGGTCGAGCACCTCCAGCCCGCGGCGGCCGCGGTTGCGACGCAGGCTATCCGGCGAATCGGCGATGTATTGCAGCTCATTCAACACAAAGCGCGGCACCGTCAACGTGCCGAGCAGGAAACCGGTTTTGGCCACGTCGGCGATGCGGCCATCGATGATGACGCTGGTGTCAAGCAGGAGCATTGGCCCGTTCAATGGCGCCGATGCAACTTCAGAGCGGGCGCCGCCGGCTCTCTGTTCTGCGTTGCCGCGCAACAGACTGAAAAAATCGTGCTTGCGCAGCACCAGGATCGCTGCGCCCAGATAGCCGCACATAAAGACAAGCACCAGCGGCACGACGTTGCCGAACGGCGCAGGCAGCTGCGACACGGGGACGCTGAGCAACGCTGCGATCAACAGCCCAAAGGTGATGCCGATCAGCCCCGCCACCAGATCGATGATCGGCACCCGACGCAGTGCGCTCTGCGCCGCATCGGCCGGTGCGCGCACCAGCCACGGCGCCAGCAGAAAACCAAAAGCCGCCCCCAGCAGGGTGAAAGGGATCACCAGCTGCCAGGAGTCGATCTGCAGCCCCGGCGCGCGCGAAAGGACCAGGCCAATTTCCCATCCAATAAAACCGTACAGCGCCGTTCCTATAATGCGCAGGAGCGGGCTAAAACGCATATCCAATAACTCCTGTCCAGAATAACTCCCCAACAATTCCTGATAAATGCAACTGCGCTTGCGCCGTAATTATACCGATTTTTTTCATGTTGCGCAGCTTTTCTGAATGTTGCATGGCCTTTGTCGATGAACGCAGCCGGACAACACCTAGGTGCATTGACGGAACCCTGCTTGCGATCCTCTTCACCGCAGCCGGCGCCGGGCGTCCGCCTCCCGCCTGTTTGACCCTATTCAGTTTGACCGGATGTGGTGTACATGGGACAATACGGAGCAGAATAACGAGCAACAGGTAATGTTTATGCAACGTAGAGTTTTGCTTGGCGTGTTTGCGCATCCAGATGACGAAAGCTTCGGGCCGGGCGGCACGCTGGCGCATTATGCACGCTTGGGCGTCGATGTCCACGTCGTTATCGCCACGGACGGCATCGCCGGCTCCGTAGACGATCAAGGACGGCTGCAAAACCATCATACGCTGGCGCAAGTTCGCTCGGCGGAACTGGCGAGGGCCGCCACCATCCTGGGATTGAAGAGCATCTGGTCGCTCCGTTACCGCGACAGCGGCATGCGCGGCTCGCCGGAGAATCAGCATCCCGACGCGCTCCTGCAACAACCGATCGCACAGGTCGCTCGCGAAATTTTGGACTATATCGAGCGACTGTCGCCTTCGGTGGTGGTCACCCACGATCCGTTCGGCGGCTATGGGCATCCCGACCACATCCGCATCTGTGAGGCGACCACAACTGCATTTTACCTGGCGCGCAACAGGGCGTCCACCGACGATTGGACAGCGATTCGACCGCAAAAGCTGTACTACAGCGCATTCCCCAAGCATCTGATCAAGGTCGCCATTCCGCTGATGCGCCTGGCCGGCCAGGACCCGACGGCGGTGGGACGCAATCGCGACATTAACCTGGTGGAGATCAGCCGGTGGGCGACTCCCGTGACGACGACAATTGACATCACCGACTCGTTGCCGATCAAACAGGCGGCGAGCGAGGCGCACGCCAGCCAGTATGCAGGCGGACCGGGTTGGCTGGCGATCGTGCCGGCGCAAATTCGTCAGAAACTCGCCAGTCGCGAGCAGTTCACGTGCGTCTTCCCAGGCGTCGAGGGAAAAGAGACCGATCTCTTTGCCGGCTTGCCTTGACCGCTTGATTGCAGCTATCAGGGAAAGGGTAGTGCGTGATGCGTGGTGCGTGTTGCGTGGTGCGTGATTCGTAATGATCGCTTACGCAACACGCAATATGCAGCTCGTGATATGCAGCACGCTCAAGCAACGAATTCACCGCGATCATGATCGAAATTTCTGCACCGATCTATATCGGCGACGTGGTGGAGATGCGCAAGCCGCATCCTTGCGGCGGCAAGCAATGGGAAGTCGTGCGCGTCGGCGCAGACATCGGCGTGATCTGCCTGACGTGCGGCCGTCGCGTCCTTCTGCCCAGGCGGAACTTTGCGCGCGGGGTCAAGAGGTTCCTCCGCCGGGGAGCGCCTCCACCTTCAGAGCTGTGAACCCACCCAGAGGTGCATGATGCAGAGAGCTGAGCTGGTGAGTTATCTGGACGACTATCTTCGCATCCACGATTTCAAAGATTACGGCCCTCAAGGGCTGCAAATCGAAGGGCGCGGCGAGGTGCGCAAAATTGTCGGGACGGTTGACGCTCAAATGCCCTGCGTGGAAGCGGCGTTGAGTCGCGGCGCCGATCTCTTGCTCGTGCATCATGGCGTCTTTTGGGGAGCGGCGCAGCGCCTCGTGGGCAATTTCGCAACGTTGGTGCGCGCGTATCTTGTCGCCGGTCTCAACCTGTATGCAGCCCATCTGGCGCTCGACGCCCATCCGGTCGTCGGCAACAACGCCGAACTGGCGAGGCGACTGGGGTTGACGGTCGAAGGCATGTTCGCTCCGGTCAACGGCGCGCCGATCGGCGTCATCGCCGTGGCGCCCGATGGCGTCAAATTCGATTATCTGGTGGATCGCTTCGAGCAGAACGTGGGGCCTGTGCGTCTGGTGCAGGCGTATGGGCCGCGCATCAGCCATAAAATCGGTATCCTCAGCGGTGCAGGCGCTCGCGAAATCCCAGCCGCCGCCGCGCTGGGCTGCGATACGTTTCTCACGGGGGAGACCTCACACGCCGAGTATTACGCAGCTCAAAACGCCGGAATCAACGTGATCTACGGCGGACACTACACAACGGAAACCGTCGGCGTGCAGGCGCTCGGTCAACATCTGCAGGAAAAATTCGACCTGGAGTTTGAGTTCGTCGATCTGCCCACAGGGCTGTAATGACCGCGTTTGCAGTGAGTTTGCAGAGGGGCGCGCAGTGCACCGGCGCCCCTTGCAACTCCATGCAAAGACTCCAGGCCATCTTACCCTTCGAGCGGCATGGGACGCACGCCCAGTTTCTCTTGCAACAGACGCGCAATTTCGCCGGGTTCGGCATGGCGACCCGTCGCCTTCTTACTGTAAATTACAGCGTCACCGGCAAGCACCTCGAAGCGCCCGCCGCCGGAGGGAATCAGCGTCAGCGTGCGGATGTAAGGAGTAAACAGATTCAAGAGTTCGCCCGTCAAACTGAGGGCTCGAGGGGTGTAGTTTCACATCACACAATATTCGATGCTGAGATCGAACTTCTCCATAACGCCTCCTTTCCACAAAACAATTCTCCGAGATCCATGCGCTGCAGCCTCGGGAACGAATCCGATCGCCGCTTCGTTGATGTTAAACGATGTTTTAATTTGAGCCAATCCACAGATAATGTTATTGTAACTTCATGAATGACACTTCGACAACGAATCAAGCTTCCTCTCTTTCCACCGACGACGACGTCCTCAATTCCCAAAATTCGCCAGGCTCCGCTCAAGAAAGCGGGTCGAGACCGGTTCGCACGTGGAGCCGTCGCTTCTTTTTGCATGGAGCCATGAGCGGCATGGCCGCCCTGGCGCTCGCCGCCTGCGGACGCAGTCAACCTACCGCGACGCCGTCGCCGGCCGCAACGCCGTCATCCGCCCATGCCTATACGAAGTACCTGCCGCTAATCTTCGCCGGCGAGGCGGAGGTGGCCGCCGCCGAGCCGCCGCTCCTCCCCACGCCGACCGAGACGCCGCGACCCACCGACACGCCCCCTCCCACCCCCACGCCGCAGGCGACGCCTTTTCCGCCTGGGCCGCCCAGCAAACTGGGCTTATTCGTCGGCCACAATCACCCCAGCATCTTCGAGCTGCTGGAAACGCAGGCCGTCACGGTGGTGAAGACGCTGGAATTGGACGCCACCTTCGTCGCCGACATCAAGCGCATCTCGCCGCGCACGCGCATCATCGGGCGCATCTCGCTCGAGCAGATCAATCTGGCCACCCTGGACCCCATTGCGGAGGCGCGCCGCTTCGTGGAGACGCTGCTTCCCCTGGCCGACGACCCGGCGCGACGGCCCTACTTCGACGGCTGGGAGTCTTACAACGAACCGGTCGCCGCCAATGCTGAAGAGATGGCGCGCTTCGCCGACTTTGAAGCCGAACGCACGCGGCTGCTCGGCGAGCGCGGCATTCGCAGCGTGATCGGCAACTTCGGCGCCGGTCAGCCACCGCTGGAGCTGTGGAGCGCCTTTTTCCCGGCGCTTCAGGCCGCCCGTCAATACGATGGCTGGCTCGGACTCCACGAATACTCCGCCCCGACGATCTACTATCTCTCCACCGCAGATGGAAGGGGACGCTACCCAGGCGTGACGCCACAGGATGAAGGATGGTTGACGCTGCGCTACCGCAAAGTGTATCGGGACATCCTTGCACCCGCCGGCCTCACCTTGCCGCTCGTGATGACGGAGCTCGGCGTCGATGGCCTTGTGCAAAATCGCCCCGGGCCTCCCGAGGCGCGTGGCTGGCAAGAGTTCCAGCAGTACTGGGCGGAGCACGGTTACGGCCTGTGGGGGCCGGGCGCATACGTAGAGCAGCTCGTCTGGTACGACAACGCCATGCGTCAGAACGATTATGTGCTGGGCGGCGCAATCTTTGCGCTGTCGCCCACCGCAGGCTGGGAAACCTACGACATCATGGGCCCCTGCGCCGGCGTGTTGAAGCAGTATCTGAGCGTCCATGCTCCCGCCTGAACTTGTTTGCGTCTACGTCTGGATGTGTGAAAATAATCACAGACTTTGCAGAGTTTGTGATTTCGATGTACAAGATATAGCATTGTTCTGTCA
>NZ_CAKZMJ010000057.1:17500-83928 GCF_937128415.1 uncultured Caldilinea sp. | reverse complement strand
CGCGTCATCAGCCTGCGGTTGGAGGGCGACCGCATCGTGAAATCTGACGGGGCTTCCGATGCGGTCGATCTGCGCACATTCGAGGAAGAGATTCAGATGTAAAGGCAGGCTTGCTTTCTTGCACCCATGCAAGGCGGGTGCGCAAATTTGCGCCGCCCCTCATCCGGAAGCCAGCGTCAGGCCGTAGCGCTCCGCCAGCGAGAAATCGTATGTGTAACCCTCGAGCGGAACGCCCAGGCGATGAAGCGCCATTGCAGCCGCCTGCTGCGAGGCTTCCTGCTTGCTGCGTCCCTCGCCGATGCCATAGGGACGCCCGTTGATCTGCACCACCATCACGAAATACTTGTCGTGATCGGGCCCTCGGCTGTCGATCTCTTTGTATCGCGGGGTGTGTCCGAACGTTTCCTGAGCAAATTCTTGCAGACGACTTTTGGGATCTCTGCTTTCCTGGATTTGTTCAAGCTTCTCGAGTTCTTCGGCGAAAAGCTGAACGAGGACCTTGCGGCAGACATCGGCGCCCTGGTCCAGATAAATCGCTCCGATCAACGCCTCGAAAGTTGCACACAGCGTCGCAGGACGATGCCTTCCCCCGCTTTCTTCCTCTCCATGGCCGAGCAATAGATAATCGCCCAGATGCAATTGCCTGGCCAGGTGCGCCAGCGTCTCGCGACGCACCAGTGCAGAACGCAGATTCGTCAATCGGCCTTCGCGTGCATCGGGGAAACGTAGATAGAGCAACTCGCTGAAAATGTAACTCAGCACGGCGTCGCCCAGAAATTCCAGGCGCTCATTGTCGACCCACTGCCCCTTGTTCTCGAGCAACTCATTCAAATAGCTGCGATGGACGAAAGCCTGTTGAAGGAGTTGCTTATCGTGAAATTCTACACCCAGCGCCTGTTCGAGCGTAGCCAAAGAAGGAATCGCCATACATCTCCCAAATCTGTTGTTGAATCCGTTCCCGTCTGCATCCGCTGTGGAGTCCACTGTTCAAACCTTCGGCGGTTTCTTGAGGCCATGTCCGGTCAAAATGCCCACGACAAGGTCTGTGTGCGGAATGCTTTCTTTGGGCGTTTTCTTTAACGCAGCTGCAATCGTGGCGCTGGTCGGTTCGACGAAAATGCCGCTGCTGGCGAGCTCGGCATGCGCCTCCGCCACTTCCTGGTCGTTGACGACGAGCGCCATGCCGCGCGAAAAGCGAATCGCCTCCAGCAGCGCCTGCCAACGCACCGGATAGCTGATCGCGATCCCGTCGGCGCTGATCGTCTGCACATGCGGCGTCGGCTCGATCGTGGCGGCGCCGCTGGCAAAGGCGTCATACAGCGGCGTGTATGGCTCCGCCTGCACGGCGATCAGGCGGGGCAGCTTGTTGGTCACGCCGGAGACGCGCAGATGCTGAAAGCCTCGCCAGGCGCCCAGCAGCGTGCCGCCGTGCCCAACCGGCGCAATCAGCCAGTCAGGCACAGTCCCCAACTGTTCCCAGATTTCCCACGCCACCGTCATCTGCCCCAGCAGGAACGCAGGATGCCATGCGTGAGAGGCGTAGGCCATCTCGCGGCTGTTGCAGGTCGCCGCCTCGACGGCGTGCGTCGCATCGGCGCGCGTGCCGGGCACTTCGACCAGTTCGGCGCCGTACACCATGATCTGCGCCTTTTTGGGGGCCGGTGCGCTGGCGGGAACGAAAATGACCGCGCGCAGGCCGGCGCGCCCTGCGTAGCAGGCCAGGCTGGCGCCAGCGTTGCCGCTGGTGTCATCCGCCAGAGCTTCATAGCCCAGCCCCCGCAGCCAGTTCACCATCACACAGACGCCGCGATCTTTGTAGCTGCCGGTGGGCATCAGCGCGTCCAGCTTCCAGTAGAGAGAACGACCTGCCCATCGATCGGGGATCAGCGGCGTCCATCCTTCCCCCAGGGTGATGCGCTCGTATCCATTGTGGACGACCGGCAGCATCGCCTCATAGCGCCACATTCCGCCCACTTTCGGCTCAATGCTGGCGGGATCGAAGAGCGGCATATCGGTAAATTCAAGGGGTGCGCCCGTCAGCGGACAACGCAGCGGACTCTGCTCCGCCTTGCATCGAAATTTGCTGGAAGGACAGTAGGCAATCAAGAAACTTCCTCTTCCATACTCGATGATGCGCTTGTGTCAGCAATCGTCTCACATCTTGGCTCGGATTGTCAAAGTGTCGATTGTACACCGTCGCCTGAATGGATTCACCCATTCCCCTGAACATCAGGAATCGGGCACCTCCTGGCGCATCTTCGACACGCCGTGGGTCACCGTCATCGTGTAGGGCAGACCGAGATTGCGGAACAGGCGGATGGCCTCCTCATTGTCGGGTTGGAAGACGGCCAGGATGGTGCGCACCTTCATCCGTCGCGCCAGGGGCACCAGCTGGCGCAGCAGCTCGCTGCCCACCCCTTGTCCCTGATAGTCGTCGCGCACCACGATCGCCGCTTCCGCTTCGGGTGAGTCGGGCTGCCCAGGAGGACGCGCCAGACGCACGACGCCGACGATCTCTTCCTCGTCGCCTTCGCCTTTGACGGCCACCACGGCGCCCTGGAAGGTGCGGTTGTCGACATTGGCCATCTCTTGCGCGCGACGATGCACTTCTTCGGGAGAGATGTTTTCTGCATAGGCGTGAAAGCGACGCCACCGCGTCTGCGGCGACAGCTTGTAGAAAAACGCCTCCAGCTTTGGCCCGTCGTCGGGGCGCATCAGTCGCAATTTTAGCACCTCTCCGTTGCGCGTCTTGAAGCTAGAGCGGATTCGTTTCGGCCATGGATTGCGAATTTTCATCTCCACCACTAAATTTTATGTCAAAACAACTTCCGGATCATCGACGCCGGCAAGGCTCGGCGTGACGATGCAGCGCGCCGCCGGATTCTCCTGGATCAACGTCTGTAGCTCCGGATGCGTTGCGATGCGTCCGACGGCGACGCTGGCCATGCCGGCGCGCATGGCCGCTTCGATGCCGTGAATGCTGTCCTCGATCACGAGACATTCATCCGGCGCGGCGCCGGCGAGCGCCGCACAACGCAAGAAGATCGTCGGCTCCGGTTTGCCCTTGGGCAAATGCACGCCGGAGACCAACCCTAGAAAGAAATCGCCTACGCCCAATGCATGCACGACGGCGGCGATGTTGGCCATTGGGCCGGACGAACCGATCACCTGCGTCATGCCCAGGCTGCGAAAGCGCTGCAGCCACGTCAGCGCGCCGGGCAAAAGTTGCAGCGCGCCTGGCGTGATCAGCGAACGAAAAGTCGCTTCTTTTTCGTTCGCCGCCTGTTCAATTGTAGCAGTGGCCTCTACGCCGAAATGTTCGGCCAGGATTTCGGCGTTGTTGCGCCCGTAGTCTTTGATAAAGCTTTCATAGGGGAGATCGACGCCGTAGCGCTGCATGGTGATGCGCCAGGCCTGATAATGCAGCGCCGTCGTGTCGGCAAGCGTGCCGTCGAGATCCCAGAGAATGGCCCGAATCGTCATGCGAACCTGCATCTTTCCTGAAAAAGGCTAAAAAAATGCGATCCTGTACAAAAGCGCCGCTGCAGCCAGGCGGCGCCGGTCGACAGAACCGCGTGTCGGAGTCAATTTTCGCACAGGGAACGATGTGCTCCCAAATCGGTGCATCACCCTTTGGGCGAGTTGCGATAGGCGCGAGGCGAGACGCCGAACGTTTTCTTGAACAAGCGCGAGAAGTAGTAGGGGTCAGAGTAGCCAACGGCCGCAGCCACCTCCTTGATGGAGAGCGAAGTGACCGAAAGCAGCGTGCTTGCATGTTGCATCTTGAGCAGGATGAAGTAATCGAGAGGAGAATGGCCGGTCTGCTCTTTGAAGATGCGGGAAAAATGAGATTCTGAAAGGCCGGCGTGACCGGCCATCTCTCTTAAGGAGAGAGAGCGGTGAAGGTTCTGACGCAAAAATGTCAGGGTCGATTCGATGCTGTGGAAACGACTCGTGCGCATGGCCGGAGAAAAGGCGGAATTGTTGAAAAACAGCTCACCCAGAAGATGGTGCAACACCTGAGCGCAATAGATGAGGCGCGAGAGAATGAATCCACCTGGGAACAGCGCATAACACGCGCGGAAGAGCGCCTCCACCGTCGCTCCGCATTGCGCATCCACAGACAATTTGTACGAAGTCGGCGTGACCACATGCGCCAGATACTCTCCTGTGCCGCCAAGAAAATGCACCCAGTGGATCGACCAGGGGTCGTCGTTGGAGGCGCCATAACAATGCGGGGTGTTCGCCGGGATGACGAGCGCTTCGCCGGAGTGGACGGTGAAAAACTCATCGCGCAGCTTCGCCCATCCGGCGCCCGCCACGCAGTAAATCAAAATATGCTCCCCTGCGCCTTCCGGCCGCTCCCGATAATGATATTGCGCCGTTGGATACCAGCCAATATCCGTCGGCAGGAGCGATTGCAATAGCGGATGTCCGGCGACGCGATCGAGTAAAGGCCTAGGCAAAACGTGTTGCACCTGGCCGCGAAAACCCTCGCGGATGCGAATCGGCGACTCGGGAATCCTGGACTCATCCATCTTGCAGTTGGCTTTCCTTGTGGAGCAGCGCCAGACGACAACTCATCAAAATCAGAAGATACTCCATCTTACCATGACTTCCTCCATTGCTCGCATTTGCGTCGTTATGATAGTTTGAGAACGCAGCTACCTTCGATTATCAGACGCATTGCAAGATTGCCTGCGCAGTCTTTTAAGAATCGCAGCAACGGAGAAAATTTTCATGTCAGAGCCGATCCCTTCTGTCGATGCACGCGTTCAGACGGTGACAATCCCGACCTACGGCGTGGGTCAACCGCAAAAGAATCCATTGTTCCTTGAAAAGCGAGTCTATCAAGGCAGCAGCGGAGCAGTCTATCCTTATCCGGTGATTGAACGCATTGAGGAGACCAAAACGGGGAAGGAGTACACGGCGATTTTTCTGGAAAATCGTTATCTTCTCATCATGTTGCTGCCTGAGCTAGGCGGCCGGGTGCAAATGGCGTTGGACAAAACCAACAATTACCACTTTATCTACTACAACCGCGTTATCAAGCCGGCGCTGGTGGGACTGACCGGTCCCTGGATTTCCGGCGGGATCGAGTTCAACTGGCCGCAGCACCATCGCCCCACCACCTTCTCGCCGGTCGACTATCGCATCGAAGAGCACGTCGACGGCTCCAAAACGGTGTGGATGGGCGAGATCGAAGCGATGTATCATCTGAAGAGCGTGGCCGGCTTCCGCCTCTATCCGGATCGCGCCTATCTCGAAATTGACGTGCGGCTGTACAACCCGACGCCCTTTCCTCAAACATTTCTATGGTGGGCGAACCCGGCGGTGCACGCCAACGACGACTATCAATCCATCTTTCCCCCTGACGTCCACGCTGTGATGGACCATGGCAAGCGCGCCGTCTCCACCTTTCCGATCGCCACGGGCGTCTATTACAAGGTCGATTATTCTCCGGGAACCGACATCTCTCGCTATAAAAACATTCCCGTGCCAACTTCGTACATGGCCTATCACTCCGACTTCGACTTTCTGGGATGTTATGATCATGGTCGGCGGGCAGGCATGTTGCATGTCGCCAACCATCACATCGCCCCTGGGAAAAAGCAGTGGACATGGGGAAACGGCGACTTCGGCCGCATGTGGGATCGCCAGCTCACCGACGAAGACGGCCCTTATGTCGAGCTGATGTGCGGCGCCTACACCGACAATCAGCCCGACTTTTCCTGGTTGCAGCCGGGGGAAGAGAAACGCTTCACGCAGGTCTTCATGCCGTTCAAAGGCATCGGCGGTGTAAAAAACGCGTCCAGGGACGCCGCCATCAATCTGGAAATTGTGGACAACATCGCGCACATCGGCGTCTATCTCTCCAGCCCCCGACAGGTCACCATCGTCTTACGCGCCGGCGCTGAGATTTTACTCCAAGAGCAATGCGCACTTTCTCCAGAGACGTGGCTGGAGCGCATTACGCCTCTTCCTCTCGGCCTCAAGGCCCAAGAGGTGACGCTGAGCGTGCGCGAGGGAGAGCGCGAGCTGGTCTCCTTCACACCCCTTCCGGAGGAGCGACCCGCGCCGCCCGCCCCGGCTACGCCCGCCCCTCCTCCAGCGGCGGTGATCTCCAACGAAGAGCTTTTCCTTCACGGGCTGCATTTAGAGCAGTATCGACACGCCACCTATGACCCAGAGGCGTATTATCGGGAAGCCCTGCGCCGCGACCCTCTGGATAGCCGCAGCAACAATACGTTGGGGTTGCGTCGCTTGCGTCAGGGACAGTTCGCCGAAGCAGAGCAGCTCTTTCGCAAGGCCATCGAACGCCTCACCTTTCGCAACCCGAATCCCTACGACGGCGAGCCGTTCTATAATCTGGGGCTCGCCTTGAAATATCAAGGACGCTTTGCAGAAGCCTTCGACGCCTTCTACAAAAGTGCATGGAACGCCGCATGGCAAGACGCCGCCTATTTCGAGCTGGCGCAAATCGAGAGTCGCCGCCAGCGTTACGAAAGCGCGCTGGAACTGCTCGAACGATCTCTGGAGCGCAACCAACGTCACCATAACGCTCGACATCTGCGAGTTGCACTCCTGCGTCGTTTAGGGCGACGAGAAGCGGCTCGCCAAGAGGCGGATGTGGGCGTTGCGCTCGATTCGCTGGCCTACGGATTGCACTATGAACGGTTTCTGCTCGACGGCGACCGCACGTTCGAGGCGCTCATTCAGGGAGACGTCAACCTATATCTCACCCTGGCGTTGCACTACGCACACGCCGGCCTTTTCGCAGAGGCCGTGCGCTTGCTCGAGGAGGCCCCCCAGCACCATCCGATGGTGCACTACTACCATGGATGGATGCTCTGGCAGGCGGGCGACGCCGCCAACGCCGATCTTGCGTTTCAACGCGGGGCCGCCGCCAGCCCCGATTATTGCTTCCCCAATGAGATCGAATGCATCCCTGCGTTGACGACGGCGATGCAGCGCTCGCCATCCGACGCGCGTGCACCGTACTATCTCGGCCTTTTCCTGTATGCACATCGAGTTCACGAGCAGGCGATTGCGCTGTGGGAACGCGCAGCGGCGCTCGACCCGAACTTTCCCACCGTGCATCGCAATTTAGGTCTTGCCTATATGAACCAGCGCAAGGACGCAGAACGCAGCCGGGCCGCCTATCAACGCGCCTTCGCCCTAGACCCAACCGATGCGCGAGTCTTTTTTGAGCTTGATCAACTGGATAAAGTCCTAGGAAGAGCGCCGGCGGAGCGCCTGGCGAACCTCTGCGCGCATTTCGAGCTGGTGCGTCAACGCGATGATCTCCTGGTGGAGTACGCCACCCTCCTCAACATCGTCGGTCGCCACCACGAGGCGCTGGAAGCGCTCTTAAGCCACACTTTTCATCCTTGGGAGGGAGGCGAAGGCAAAGTCTCCGCGCAGTACGTCGTGGCGTTGGTCGAGCTGGCGAAAGAGGCGCTGCGACGACGAGAGACGAAAACGGCGATCGACTATCTCCTGCGTGCGCGCGTCTACCCGGAAAATTTGGCCGAGGGCAAGCTCCCCAACGCCGCCGAAAATCATCTCGACTACTATCTCGGCCTGGCCTATAGGCAAGCGGGCGATGAACGGCGCAGCCAAGAGCACCTCACTCGCGCCACGCAAGGCGCCATCGAATTGAACATGGCTATGTATTACAACGATCGCCCTTCGGACATGGCCTTCTATTGCGGGCTGGCGCACGACGCTTTAGGCGAGCCAGACAAAGCGGAAGCGATCTTCCGTCAACTCATCGCTTATGGCGATGCGCACATGGAGGATCACCCCATCATCGATTATTTTGCGGTCTCTCTGCCCGACTTCCTGGTTTTTGAAGACGATCTGTCTCGACGCAATCGCGTGCATTGCCTCTATCTCAAGGGGCTCGGTTGGTTAGGATTAGGCGACGCACAAGAGGCGACGCGCGCCCTGGATAGCGCGCTTGCGCTAGACCCGGCGCATGTAGGCGCCACGCTGCATCGGCGCATGGTGGACGACGTCGACCTGCTTCCGCGAGCCATACATCGGACGCAGCACCAAATCGAGGCGGCGCAATTCCCTGCGAACAGCCTGCGCAGCGCTTCTTAAAACGTTTTTGACATGAGATGCAAGAAATTGTATGATGGCGCCACTCCCAACACATAGATTTTGAATGCGTCCATCAGCCGTTCATTCAAGACCTGTTGACATGAGGGCGTTTTTCGTCATTGACAACCGACCTCATTTGCGTTACACAGTGTAGAACGCAAGGTTGAGACAAACGACAAAGCCTGCGTCTGTCGCCTGTCTGCTTAACGCAGCGGACGGCGAAGCGCTGTATTCACGTTTTGTTGACCATCTTCACATCTTTCAGGAAAGGACAACCAACTATGAACCAGAATGGAATCAGCCGACGACAGTTTCTCCAATGGAGCGCCGTCACCACCGGCGCGCTGCTGGTGGCGGCGTGTGGCCCCGCCGCTGCGCCTTCGACTGCGCCCGCCGCAGAGCAAGGGGCCGCTCCTGCCACCGCTCCTAACACTGTGCAATACTGGTACGCATGGGGCAATCTTGATCCGGCGCTGGCCAAAATCGTGGAGACCGACGAATTTAAGGAGCACATGGGAGGCGCCACGCTGGAATACAAAGGCTCCACCGGCCAGGATGTGTTGTTGACGGCGATCGCAGCCGGCACGCCACCGGACGGCGGCTCCAACTACTCGTATGTCAACCTCTTCACGCGTGGAGCTACGATCGACGTCAAGGACATGGTGGACGCCAGCACGGTCATCAACAAGGATGACATCCTGGAGGGGGTATGGAACAGCGCCTTCTACAAAGGCGGCATGATTGGCATCCCCGGCATCGAATGTTATCTGTGGTGGGGGCTCAACGTCAACATCGAAACCGCAGAGAAAGCAGGATTGGATGCGTCGACGTTGCCCAAAACCTGGGACGAGGTGCTGGAGTGGCACAAAGCCATGACCATAAAAGATGACGCAGGCAATTTGCTTCAGTTTGGGCTAGACCCCTACGACGCGATGGCCAACGAGCCGGACTTCATCTCGGCTTCTTATGGGTTCAAGTGGTTTGATGAGGAGACCGGCAAATTCGATCTGGCCAACCCGCGCATGGCCGAAGGCTTAAATACGCTGGGCGAGTTCATCCGCATTGCGGGTCCCGATCAGTTCGCCGGCATGCGACAGGTGGAAGGGCACGGCACATGGGGGGCAGCCTTCAACGCCGGCGTGCAGAACATGATCATCGAAGGATACTGGCATCCGGGCGAAACGCAAATTCAAAAACCAGAAGTGGCGCAATACAACCGGGCGAGCTGGGCGCCGGTGCCTGCTGACCGCAAAGACGCCAACATCATGGCGACGGGTCTCCATGCGGTCGCCATCTTCAAAGATGCGAAAAACAAGGAAGGCGCTTTCAAGCTCGGCGAATTCTTCCAGACGCCCACAGCACTCAACATCATTTTCCAGGAGGTGGGCTGGATTCACGGCGTGAAATCCTGGCTGGAGACGGTGGATAAGAACGCCTACCCCGGCCTCTCCTTCTACATCGACGCCGGCCCGCAGGTGACGGAATGGACGATCGGTCGGCGCTGCCCGATCAACGACTTTGTGATCACCCAGTACGTAGAGTTGCGCGAGCAGGTCTATCGCAATCTGATCGATCCCCAGGCTGCAGCCGAGGAGCTACAAAAGCGCGCCGAAGCCGAGTGGGAGGCCCAGGGATTGGGATAAACGAAGGACGAGGGAGGGGCGCTGCGCGTCCCTCCTGTTCCCTGACGCTGTTCAGGCTGGGTCAGAGCGCGCTGCGAGACAAACGGCTGCTCTGACCGGCCGAGTTTTCAAACTGGAGGTGATATGACCGCAATTGTGACCGGTTGGCGCAACATGAGCAAGACGGAGCGGCGCAATCAGATTTTGGGGCTTCTGTTTGTCTCTCCGTGGCTGATCGGCTTCTTGCTATTTGCGCTCTTTCCCTTGATTGCCTCGTTCTACTACAGCCTCACTAACTACGACTTCATTCGCGAGCCAAGATTCATCGGCCTGGCGAACTATCAACGGCTGTTCACCGTCGATCCTGACTTCTGGATCGTCATGTACAACACGTTGTACTATGTCGGCATCGGCGTGCCGCTCGGCGTCGCCGTCGCTTTTCTCATCGCCAATCTGCTGAACAGCGACATTAAAGGCCGCACCCTCTTCCGCTCGGTGATTTACATCCCCTCCATCGTGCCGGCTGTCTGCACAGCCATGGTGTGGCTTTTCATTTTGAATGTGCAGTACGGGGTGATCAACGGCTTTTTGAAAACGCTCGGGATGGCGACGATCCCATTTCTTTCCAGCCCAGACCTGGCCAAGCCGTCGCTGATCATGATCTACGTGTGGGCGCAGGGAACCGCCGTCGTGATTTTTCTCGCTGCGCTGCAAGATGTGCCGCGCTCCCTCTACGACGCCGCGCTGGTGGATGGCGCCAATCTCTGGCAACGCTTCTGGAATGTCACCGTGCCCATGTGCACGCCGGTGATTCTCTTCAACTTTATCATGGGGATCATCACCGCTTTCCAGGATTTCACGCTTCCTTTCGTGTTGACCGGCGGCGGCCCCATGAAATCGACTGAGTTTTACGTGGTGAACCTTTACCGCAATGCCTTTGTTCAATTCAGCATCGGCAAAGCTTCGGCGATGGCCTGGATACTCTTCTTGATCATCCTCTTTTTCTCGGTCGTGCTCTTCCGAACGTCGGCGCGTTGGGTCTATTACGGAGGTGAAAAATGACGAGCGCAAGTCAAAGTGTTCGCACCCAACGCGAGGTGCGCCATCCGGAGAAGACCGCCTTCCTCTCGCTTTCCAAGGCGCTCGGTCGCGTTGCCGTGTACGTCGTCCTCATCTTCCTGGGCGTCACCTGGATTTTCCCGCTCTACTGGATGGCCTCTTCCGCGCTGAAGGACGACCCCCAGGTCTACACGGTGCCGCCGGTGTTGATTCCCAATCCCGCCCACTGGAACAACTTTGCAGACGCCTGGAATCGCTTCGACTTCAACCGGGCGGCGTTCAACTCCGTCTTTCTGTATTCGCTGCCGGTGACCCTCTTCACATTGATCTCTTCGATGATCGTCGCCTACGGCTTCGCCAAGATTCGCTGGCGCGGCCGCGACGCTCTCTTCTGGGTTTGCATCGCCACCATGATGCTGCCATGGCAGGTGACGATGGTGCCGCTCTTCATCATTTTTAAAAATTTGGGTTGGATCAACACCTACTGGCCGTTCGTCGTCCCGTCGCTCTTCGGCAACGCCTATTTCATCTTCCTCCTACGCCAATTTTTCCTGACCATCCCGGAGGAGCTTTCCGATGCGGCTCGCATCGATGGGGCAAGCGAGATGGGCATTTTATGGCGCGTGATCCTGCCGCTTTCCAAGCCCGCCATCGCCGTCGTGTTGCTCTTCCGCTTTCTCTGGGCCTGGAACGATTACCTGGGACCCTTGATCTACATTAACTCGGAGGCGATGCAGCCTCTGGCGCTGGCGATCTATCGGATGCGCACGCTGGCGTTGAGCATGGGCAATACGGCCATGGCCTATCCACATCTGATGGCGGTGAGCACGCTGATTGCACTGCCGATCATTTTGATGTTCATCTTTGCGCAACGCACCTTCATCGAAGGCATTTCAACAACTGGTTTGAAAGGTTGAGCGGAACAACCGAACGATGGCGCTGGTTCGTTTCGTAACTCCGCTGCTCGTGGTTGTCTGCCTGTGCAGCGCCCAGGCCGATCACGGCTGGAAGGCGCCGACTGCAGCCGCACCTTTGCGCGTCGTCGAAGCGAGCGCGACGGAGACTCCCTGGAGCACGGCGCCCGCTTGCAGCAACGCCTTCGTCTCCCATCGGCTCGACTTCATCCACGGCGCACGGCTGCGCGAGATCAACACCTACATCAGCAATGGCGCCGGCGTCGCCGTCAACGACCTGGACAACGACGGGCGCCTGGACCTCGTCTTCGCCAGCGTAGATGGTCGCAGCGCCATTCTGTGGAACGAGGGAGGGCTGCGCTTCACGCCAGAGGCGCTCGACGCGCGCTTCACGCGCGGGGCGGCCACGGTTGACGTCGATGGCGACGGCTGGATCGACGTCGTCTTCACCCATCGAGGACTGGAGCCCCCTTCCTTCTGGCGCAACCTCGGCAGCGAGGTCGGCGCACGGCGCTTTGAGCGCCACACGCTTCCCGGCGTCGATCGCTACGCCTACGCCATGGCGTGGGGCGACGTCGACGGCGATGGCGCATTGGATCTGGTGACCGGCTCCTACGGCGTCGAACTCAAACAACATGGAATTCTCCGTCCCGAAAGCGAGCTCAAGGCGGGCGTCTTTCTCTATCTGCAGAAAGGGAGCGCTTGGGAGGCGCATCGCCTGGACGAGCGAGCCGAGACGCTCTCGATCGCCCTCCTCGACCTCACCGGCGACGGCCAACCGGAAATCTGGGCGGCGAACGACTTCGCACTCGAAGACAAAGTGTGGACGCAACAAGATGGGCGATGGGTGGAGATCCGCCCCTTCGACCGAACTTCTCACAGCACGATGGCGATCGAGTGGGGCGACATCGACAACTCCGGCCGTCTGGCGCTTTTCACCACCGACATGAACCCCTACGACACATCGCCCCGCAACCTGGCGCGCTGGCTGCCGGTCATCCATCATCTGGAGGAATATCGCGCGCGTGGGGATGTGCAAATCATGGCGAATGTCCTCTTGCTCCCCAACGGAGACGGCAGGTGGCGCAATCAAGCTGTGGCGCGCGGCGTAGATGCATCCGGCTGGAGCTGGGCCGCCAAATACGGCGATCTTGATCAGGACGGCTATCTAGACCTATACGTGGTGAACGGGATGATTGCAGCAGATCTCTTCGGGCACCTCCCCAACGGCGAGCTCGTCGAGGAGAATCAGGCGTATCGGAATCGCAGGGATGGCCGCTTTGCTGCTGCACCCCACTGGCAACTCAATTCGAGCGCCAGTGGCCGCGGCATGGTGATGGCGGACCTGGACGACGACGGCGACCTGGACATCGTCGTCAATAACCTGCGCAGTTTTGCGCAGATCTTTGAAAATCAGCTTTGCACCGGGGAGAGCATCCAGGTGGATTTAGCCTGGAGTCCTTCCCTCAATCGTCACGCCATCGGTGCGCAGGCGACGCTCTACACCGACCGGGGCGTCTATCGTCGCGATGTGCGCGCCTCGGGCGGATATCTTTCAACAGACCCGGTGCGCCTCCACTTCGGCTTTCCTGAAGGGACGCAGCTCTATGCCCTCGAGGTGCGGTGGCCCGACGGCGTCCTCTCCACACTGAAGGAACCAACGCCCAACCGGCGAATCCACATTTTTAGAGAAGAGCAAGCAATACCAGAGGGTGCAATGAAATAACGTAAGGAGGAAATAACGTAAGGGGTTGGCTATGACGCACACGACGCTCTCCACCTCGCCCTGGTGGACCAACATGCAGGAAAACCTTCCGTTGTTGCGACTGTTGCATCCAAAACAATATGCAAGCGCTGTGGGAATTTCGCTGGCCATAGGGTTGACGCTGAGCTGGATTGTCCTCGCCGCCGGCGTCGCCCCCCTCTGGGCCGCCACCGCCATGACGCTGCTGCTCCTGCTGCCCGCCGGATTTTTCAAATGGCGCGACGACTACCGACGCTACGGACGCACGGTGATGTTTCTCTCCGTCCTGCTCACAGCTCAGGGGCTCCACACGATCGAGCATTTGATCCAGTGGACGCAATATCACATTCTGTACTGGACCATGCGCCAGTCGAACGGACTTCTCTCTCCCGCCAATGCGGAATGGGTGCATTTTGTATGGAACTGGCTCGTGCTGCTCGTTGTTTTGCTGCTCATGTTCGGCGGCATGCGCAACGTCTGGATGTGGCTGCTGCTGGCGGTCGCCGCTTTTCATGCCGTTGAGCACACCTACACCTTCATCCGCTATCAGATCATCCTGCGCGAGCTGACGGCGATGGACATTCTGAACGTCACCGCGCAAGGGTTGCCCGGCATCGTAGGACGCGATGGCTGGCTGGCGCGCAGCGAGTGGACGCGCGGCACCTGGATTTGCAGCATTCCAGGGCTGACCACCGCAGTGCGGCTCGATGTACATTTCTGGTGGAACGCCATCGAAATGACGTTGCTGATTCTCGCCGGCCATGTTGCGCTGCGACGGCGCATGCAGGGTGAGCCGCTGCCGTAGCAGCGGCTCCCATTCAGGATTTCACCAATGAGCAGAGCTGCTCTTTGTCAATCGCCACTCTCGGAGCAAACGCATCTCCCTCCATGTAGCGCAGCACGCTATATAAAAACTGGCGGGCCACCAGCCGCTCGTTCAGGTTGGTGCGCAGATCCATCGAGCAAACCATCAAACGGCCCGCACCGAGCTGCGCTTCAAAGAGGAGCGCCAATCGTCGCGCCTCGAACCATGTATCGATCGGCTGCACAAGCGGTCGCAACGCAGGCGGCAATTGATCGATCTGCATTGCCGCTGCGCCGTGGATCAGCTCCCACCACTGCCAATTCGAGTGATACTCCGTCGGAAAGTCGGCGAAAACCGGATGCGCAGGGTTGCACAAGATGCCCAACGTATGCGGCGGCTGTCCACGCGTCCACGCCGTATTCCAGAACACGCTAGAAAAACCGATCTGACTGGAAGTATTGACCTGTGCGGGATCGAGAAGCAACAAGGCGCGGCCTTCGGTTTGGAGTTTGTGCATGGCTTCATCGATGGAAGAGGCAAGCACGGTCTGGGACGTGACCGGCAGCTCCAGGCGCGGGGCAAAAACCCAGAGATCCCAGTCATTTTCGTAGCGCTCCCCCCCTGTATCGAGCGTCAAGATCAGCGTGTATTTGCGCGCCGGTGGAAAATCGGCCAGCGCACAACGTATTTCGCCCACAATCGACTGGCTGGCGACTTCAACCCTGCCAGGAAGCAACCATTTGCCGTGCGCCCACACCGTTCCATCGTCCCCCAGAAAACGCCACTCCAGCGCTGCATCCACGAGCGGCGTCGGGCCAAAGTGAAAGAGCTGCACTTCCGCCTGAAATGTTTCGTCTGTGCGCCAGTAACGCTTCTGCATGCGCGCCAACGGAACCGTGCTGTTGCAAAAACGGCGAAACTGCTCGGCGGTGATGTAGCCCTTCTCGTCCCAAAACGGATCGAGCACGCCGACCAATGCCGTGCCCTGTCCGGGGAAATCATGCAGGTCTAAGAGTTGAAAGCCGCCGAAGTCCGAGGTGCGGAGCGCAGACTCGATCTCTTCTTTATAGCAAAGCGCTTGCAACTTGCCGGAGGCAAGCAGAAAATCTTTCGCCTGGTCGCCCATGTGGTTGGCTTCCAGAAAATCGCGGAAGATCTCAAAGTTCTTCGGCTTGAGCGCGCCGACGTATTTGGCGATCTCGTCGAAATTGGGATAAACGCACCACTGACCGATCTCGTGGCTGATGACCGGCGCGCCCGCCTGCTCCACGAAAGCGCGATAGTCTGTCATCGTTTCGGGCGGCTTTGCATTGATGCGCGAGGCCAGTCCTGCGCCCCACTGTTGGATGCGCGGGATTGGCGTGTTGTGATATTGATTCTCCTCGATCATGGGCCAGCCGGCGCCGCCAGTGTACAGACGCCTGGGGTCGCGCTTGCGCCAGTAGGTCACCCATTCGGCCAGATATTCCTCAAAGCGTCCCGCCGGTTCGTTGCCATACGCCATCAGCAAAAATGAAGGATGGTTGCCGTAGGCGTCCAGGATGCGCCAGCCCTCCTGAAAGAGCCAGGCGTCCACCGGCCGCCCCTCTCCAATCGCAGCGCCCTGGTTGGCCCACACCGGACACTCGACCTGGTAGTAGAACCCCAGCTCGTCTGCAGCAAGGAAGGCAGCTTCAGGTGGACACCAGGAGTGGAAGCGAATATGGTTCAGACCATGCGCCTTGCAGATGCGAAGGATGCGCCTCCAGCTTTCGACGTCGGTGGGAGGATAGCCGGTGAGCGGGAAGATGCAACATTCGAGCGTGCCGCGCAGGAAAATAGGACGACCGTTGAGCGTGATCTGCGTTCCCTGCACGCCGACTTCGCGCAAGCCAAAGCGCAACACGCGGCGATCGCGCCAAATGGCCTCATCGCCAGACGAGCGCGCCTCCAAGTCCAATGTCAACTCATAGAGCGCCGGTTGAAACTCATCCCATAGCAGGGCGTCTTCACCCAGTGGATAATACAAATCGACGTGCCCTCCCGCTGCGGAATGCTCCAGGCCGCCCTCCGCCGAGAAACGCACCTCCGCCTCGACCGAAGGCAGAGATCGCTCGCCGCCGGCGTTGACCAGTCGCGCCGAGGCGACCACCCGTCCTTGCACCGACCTTCCCAGGACGCTGGCGATGTCGATCTTCACTTGCGCAGACCGGTCGGCGACATTGGGAAAGACGCGCACGCGATGCAGCCAGACCGGACTTTCAGCGCTCAGCTCGATGCAACCGACAACGCCGTTCCAGTTTGACTGCGTGTGATCGGAGACGCTATGAGCGTTTGGCCCGACGTCCACGATCATCCGATTGTCCACGCGCAGGGTGAGCCGATGCTCGCCAGGTGCCACGCTGCACCCCAACTCATAGATATGCGGCGTCGCCAGGCTGTCGCAACAACCCAGAGGTCGATCATCCAGCCAAACGCTGGTCTGCCAGTGGGGGCGCTCCAGCCGCAGCACGAGACGGTGACCGCGCCACTCCTCTGGAATACGCACGGTGCGCTGATACCAGGCTACGCCCTTGTAATATCGCTCCGGCTGCAGCCAGAAGGGCACTTTGATGGCTCCACTGCGACGATATGGCGCATAGCGGGCGTCCTCAAAAAAAGAACGATCCACGATCGAGCCGGTCCAGGGCGTGTCGAGCGAAATTTCGTCTCCGAAGCCCTGCTCCTGCAGCGACCCCGGCAGGTGAACCACGCCCGCAGGGTTAGGAAGCGAAGAAGCGCACCAGGATTCGGCGACTCCCCGATCCATCGGGTCGAGCGCGAGCGTCCAGGCGCCGGCAAGGTCAATCTTCATACGAACTCCTGCTCCTACAAAAAATGAGAGACGAATTGGTGTAAGCAAACTTCATCCATGCACAGCGTCACTTCTGTGCGTTCAATTCCGTCTTTCATTCAAGGACGGCGCATTCATCATACTGCAAAAACGAAAGCGCTGTACATGGAGAGAGTTGACGCATGGATGCACAATCTTGCCATGCAGCCTGCAGGAGCGCTTGCAACACTCCTTTTCCACCCACGAGCCGAACGCTCCTCCACAAAAATAGCCATGAGATTTTGTCAAAATCCACAAGAACTGCGCCCCAAATAGGCGATTCATGGTTAAGCAAAAGGCGCGTTCTCTATTTTTTATGTCATTGCACTGTGCAAAGCCCTTGAATTCATGCAACTTTCATGGTACCCTGATCGATGGATCTTGTTTCACGGAGGGCCGCCGATCGCATCTACGTCTGCAAGATTCGTTCGCGAAAGGAGCGCGCCATGTGAACAACATCAGACCCCTTCCCTAAGTCTCGCTCAATTTGCACCCTGACAGCGCACCCTGACAACAGTGTAACCTTTTGAAAGGAGAGTCGTATGACTGACATCTTCAACCGGCGACAGGAGACGCCCTGGCGTGTGCGGACGCTGGCGGCGGTCATTCTGGCGCTGGGATTGCTGATACCCTGCGTCAGCGCTTTTGCACAGACGCAGGGGCCGACCCCTCTGGATCGCATCTGCGTCGAAGGCTCCGTCATTAACTTCGACGAGACGCCCCTGGGCGCCCCCTACACATGGACGATCACCTACGGACCTGCGGGCACCCAAGACACCTACGCCGTGACGACCGACGCCAACGGGCAATTTTATCTGCCTGACGGGGAGGGCCCCGTGCTCAATCCAGGGATTTGGACCTTCTCGCTGAATCCCACCGGGCCGTGGGAAGGCGTCACACCGTTGACCTTCGACGTGCCGCTCGGCTACGGCAGCCAGGAGTGCGTGCGCATTCGCTGGAAGCTGGTGCGCTATGTGCCGGTGATCGTCACCAAGATCGACGACCAGCACAACCCGCTGAACGGCTGGGTGATCCGCGCCGAGCCGGCGCGCGGCAACTGGTTCGCCACCCCACAGGAGGTGACGACCGGCTCGGGCGCCAATGAACCCGGCGAGGCTGAGTTCCGCCTGACCGAGGGCCAGTGGGTCTTCAAGGAGCGCGCGCCCAGCGGCGTCGTCTACACGCCGATCATGCCGGCCAGCGGACAACAGACGCTCAACGTCGTGTGGCAGGATGATGGCACAGGCAACCCAAAACCCCTTCGCCTGCGTTTCAAGAACCGCGTGACCGAATTCGGCTGCATCGAGGTCTATAAATTCGATCTCTTTGAGGAGAGCAGCATACCGCTGCCGGGCTGGAAGATCACGCTCAAGCGCGCCAATGGCTCCGTAGCAGCGACCGGCTACACCGACGCCGCCGGCATGGTTCGCTTCAGCAACCTGCCCTTCGGCCCCTACACGGTGCACGAGGAAATCCGCAACGGCTGGGCGCCCGCCAGCCCGACGAGCGTCTCGGTCACGGTGAACAATGCGGACAGATGTGTTGGCGTGAACTTCATCAACGAGCAGGATTTCGGCTTCAGCTTCGTAGGGCGCAAGCTGGACGCCAACGGCCACGTCGGCCTCGCCGGCTGGAAGATCACGATCACCCCGTTGGACGCGGGCGGCGCGCTGCCGACCAATGGGACACCGGAGGGCAGCGGCGCCTACGTGCTCACCGACGGCCTGGGCAACTATCGCTTCGACTTCCCGACCAATGACTACCGCGTGCCCGGCGCCCGCTATCGCATCTGCGAGGAGCTCAAAGCGGGCTGGCTGCCGCATGGCCCCACCTGCTACAATGTGCGCCTGCCCCATCAGCCCGGCTCGCCGGTCGTGGTCAAGGATTTCGTCAACCAACAGGTCGGCCACACCGAGAGCAAGCGCTGGGGCAGCTCCCCCGGCGGCGGCGGCTGTCGCTACACGGTCACCGTGCGGCCGGGCGAGAGCCTCTACGGCATCGGTGCAGCCTACGGCGCTTCCGCCAGTGCGATGCTGGCCGCCAATCCCTGGGTGCGCAACCGGCCCCATTACTACCTCTATCCGGGCGACACAGTCTGCGTACCGTAGCACGATGGAGGCAACGCATCCAGTCCACCGGATGGATCTGTTGTTGCATTGCGTCGGTGGAGGGCCGGCGTTGGCGTCTGTCGTAGACGCCTGACAACCGAATCACAGCGCGTAAGCCGGGTTTCCAGAGGGAGACCCGGCTTTTTTCAGGATAAGGATCAAAGAGGAGAGGCGCAGGAATTCCTCGCGCCCCCCCGAAAACGCCATCGTCCTCGTTCTCAAAACATTTCCCGATCTCTTCTCATCCGTGATACACTGCCCTCATGCACATCGGCGTCTTGACCCACAACTACCCCCGCTTCACCGGTGATTTCAGCGGCACCTTTGTCGAAGCGTTGTGCGAGGAGCTGGCCGCCCAGGGCCAACGGGTGACGGTGTGGGCGCCCTATGACCCGGCCTACCGTCGCCCCCTGAACGGCGCCGTAACGCTGCGCCTGTATCGCTACATCTGGCCGGATTCGCTGCACCGGTTGGGCTACATGCGCACCATGCAGTCCGACCTCTCCCTGCGGCTGGAAGCTTACGCACTCAGCCCGGCGCTCTTTGCCCGCGGCGTTCAAGCCGTGTGGCGAGACGCGCGACGCCTGCGCCCTGACGTGCTGCACGCCCACTGGCTCTTGCCCAACGGCTTCATCGCCGCCGTCGTCAGCCGACGGCTCGGCATCCCGCTGGCGATTTCGGTGCCAGGCTCCGACGCGCAGGTGGCGCGCAGCAATCCTCTCTTTCGCGCCATGGCGCGCTTCGCCCTGCGCCAGGCCGCGCTGCTCACCGCCAACAGCGCAGAGCTGCGCGACGCCGTCCTTCCGCTCGGCGCCGATCTCAACCGCTTCGACATGATTATTTACGGCACCGACCCCAACGCTTTGACCCCCAGTTCCGAAGGCGTGCAGGCGCTGCGACGTAAATTGGAAATTGAAGAAAGCGCTGTAGTGGCGCTCTGCGTCGGTCGCATGGCGGCCAAGAAGGGCTTCGACGTCTTCATCCGCGCCCTGGCGGACCCGATCTTGCGCACTCAGCCGGTGATCGGCGTGATGGTCGGCGACGGAGACGAAAAAGCCGGCTGGCAGAGGCTGGCGGAGCAGCTCGGCGTGGCGGCGCGGCTGCGATGGGTGGGGAGCGTGCCCAAGACCGAAATCGGACGCTATTACAACATGGCGGACTTTCTGGTGATGCCCTCGGTGAACCGACCGGCGGATGGCCTCAACGTCTGTGTGCTCGACGCCATGAGCTGCGGCAAACCGGTGATCGGCTCCACCGCCGCAGGCAATCCGCTGGCGATTGTGCACGGAGAAACCGGTCTGCTCACGCCGGAGCAGGACGCCGTCACCCTGGCGGCGGCGATGGCGCTGCTAGCGGGCAACCCCGGCCTACGCGCGCGGATGGGGGCGGCTGCACGCACTCGCATCGAAACGGAGCTGGGCTGGCCCCATCTGGCCAAGCGGTACATCGCTCACTTTGAACGCATGATCGGGTAAAGGACCTACGCGCGCAGCTGTAAGGTCAGCTTCCGGCGGGCGCTTCTGGGTGAGTGGAGATGTTACATCCCCTGATCGTCATTTTTTTGTTGCGTGGGCACGCAAAGGAGCTCTCTATGGTCATCCAATCCAGAAAAGTGCACTGGCTCGCTGCGCTGACGTTGATCCTCGCCTTGCTCCTGCCGATGGCGCCCGCCGCACTGGCGCAGGACGTGGCCATCATCCACTATCACCGCCCCGACGGCGACTACGAAGGATGGGGCTTGCACGCATGGGATGCAGCCGCCATCACCGTTGAATGGGCCAATCCGCTGCCGCCGGACGGCCAAGATGATTTCGGTCTCTTCTGGGAGGTGCCGATCAAACCTGACGGAACGCGACTGGGCTTTATCGTCCACAAGGGCGACCTCAAAGACCCCGGCCCCGACCAATTCCTGGACCTGACAAAGTCCAAAGAAGCCTGGGTGATCTCCGGTGATCTCCTGGTTTACACCGAACGGCCGGACCCCAGCGCGCGCCCCAAGGGCGACCTGAACCGTGCGCGCGCCCACTGGGTGACGCGCGAGCTCATCGCCTATCCGGCCGGCGATGACCTGCCCGCCGACGCCGTCTTCCAGTTGTTCGACGCCTCCAACGGCGGGATGCAGCTGACGCTGGACGGGATCATGGGCGCCGGCGTCACGCGCACGCCGCTGACGGTCGACGAGGCCGGGTTGCCGGAGGCGGTGACGGCGAAGTTTCCCCATCTCGCCGGCTACCTGGCGCTGCGCCTGCCGGAGAGCGAGCTGCGCGCCGTGCCCGCCCTGCTGAGGGGCCAACTCGCCGTGCAGGTCACCACGGCGGAAGGCGAGCTGCTGGACGCCACCGGCGTGCAAATCCCAGGCGTCATCGATGAACTTTTCACCTACGACGGCCCGCTCGGCGTGACGTGGGAAGAGAACGTCCCCACGCTGCGGCTGTGGGCGCCGACGGCCAAGCGCGTGCGCCTTTACCTGTTCGAGGACAGCGCTGCGCCGGAGCCAACGGAGATCGTGGCGATGAAAAACGAAAACGGCGTATGGAGCGTCACCGGCGACCCGACGTGGAAAAACAAGTATTACCTGTACGAAGTGCGCGTCTTCGTCCCGACGACCGGCGCCGTCGAGGTCAACCTGGTCACCGACCCCTACTCCCTGAGCCTCGCCATGAACAGCCGACGCAGCCAGATCGTCGATCTGAACGACCCTGCCCTGAAGCCCGCAGGTTGGGACGAGCTGGTCAAGCCGCCGCTCGAGGCGCCGGAGGACATCACGGTTTGGGAAGTGCATCTGCGCGACTTCAGCGCGCTGGACGAAAGCGCGCCCGAAGCGCACCGGGGCGCGTACCTCGCCTTTACGCATCCGGAATCGAACGGCATGCAGCATCTCAAGGCGCTGGCCGAGGCCGGACTGACGCACCTGCATCTGCTGCCGACCTTCGACATCGCCACCATCGACGAGGACAAAACGACCTGGGAGGCCCCCGATCCGGCGCTGCTGGCGACGTTGCCGCCCGACTCGGAAGAGCAACAGGCGCTGGTCGCAGAGACCCGACACGTCGACGCCTACAACTGGGGCTACGATCCCTTCCATTACTTCGTCCCCGAAGGCTCCTACGCCACCGACCCCGACGGCCCGACGCGCATCCTCGAATATCGGCGGATGGTGCAGGCGCTCAACGAGATGGGGTTGCGCGTGGTCGCCGACGTGGTCTTCAACCACACCAACGCCAGCGGTCAGAGCGAGAAGTCGGTGCTCGACCGCATCGTGCCCGGCTACTATCATCGCCTCAGCCTGGACGGTTTCGTCGAAACGAGCACCTGCTGCCCCAACACTGCAACCGAGCACAACATGATGCGCAAGCTGATGGTGGACGCCGTCAAGCTGTGGGCGACCGCCTACAAGATCGACGCCTTCCGCTTCGACCTGATGGGTCACCACATGGTTGCGGACATGCTGGCCGTGCGCGAGATGCTCGACAGCCTGACCCTGGAGGAGGACGGCGTCGACGGCGCCGGCATCTTCCTCTACGGTGAAGGCTGGAATTTCGGCGAGGTCGCCAACAACGCGCGCGGGGTGAACGCCACGCAGCTCAACCTGGGCGGCTCCGGCATCGGCACTTTCAACGACCGCCTGCGCGACGCCGTGCGCGGGGTGGGCCCCTTCGACGGCGGGCAGAATCTCAAACGCCAGGGCTTCGTCTCCGGCCTCAGCATCCAGCCCAACGCCTATGACTGGGGCGGCGAAGAAAAGGCCGCCGCGCGGTTGGGGTTGCTCACGGACTGGATCAAGATCGGGCTGGCGGGGAATTTGAAGGAGTATTTGCTGCTCGATCACCGCGGCTACGCGCTGTTCGGCGCAGAGATCGACTACAACGGCGCGCCGGCCGGCTATACGATGGACCCGCAGGAGAACATCGTCTACGCCGACAAGCACGACAATCAGACCCTCTTCGACGTCGTGCAGCTGGCTGCACCGGACGAGGCCACCGTCGCAGAGCGGGTGCAGATGGCGCAGCTCGGCCATGCCATCGTGCTGCTCAGCCAGGGCGTGCCCTTCCAGCAGGCGGGCACGGAGATGCTGCGCTCCAAGAGCTTTGACCGCGATTCCTACGACTCGGGCGACTGGTTCAACTTCCTTGACTTCACCTATCAGGACAACGGCTTTGGCCGCGGCCTGCCGATCGCAGACAAAAATCAAAGCGATTGGCCGATCCTGCGGCCCCTGCTGGCCGATCCTGACCTCAAGCCGGACGAAGAGTTGATCCAGGCCACGATTGCGCACTTCACCGACTTCCTGCGCATCCGCTACAGCTCGCCGCTTTTCCGCCTGCGCACCGACGAGCAAATTCTCAACATGGTGCATTTCCACAACGTCGGGCCAGAGGCGATTCCAGGGCTGATCGTAATGAGCCTCGCCGACGTCGGCGAGGGGGAGGCCGACGTGGACCCGAACCTGGAGCTGCTCGTCGCCCTCTTCAACGCGCGGCCGGAGACCGTGACCTTCCGCGACGAGACGCTGGCGGGGATGAACCTGACGCTGCATCCGGTGTTGGCGAAGCGCGAGAACCGCTATGCGAATGCGTCCTATGACGCCACAAACGGCGCATTCACCGTTCCGGCGCGTGCGGCCGTCGTCTTTGTCGCCGCCGACGTTGCGGAGGATTTCATCGAACGCTTCAATGCGCTGCGCCGTTCGCTCGAGGCGATCCGCAGCGAACAGCCCTCGTTGGAGGAAATTCAGGCCGCCGAGGCGGCTGCAGCGCAGGTGCAGGCGGCGCCGCAGAGCGTCTCGTTCCCCGGCACGATCGGCTCGGCGCTGGGCGGCGCCGACTGGGCGCCCGACGATCCGGCGGTGCAGGCCACGGGCGAGGGGCTGGGCGTGTGGGCGCTGGTCGCCGACTTGCCCGCCGGCGAGTACGAATTCAAAGTGGCGATCAACGGCTCGTGGGATGAAAACTACGGTCTGGGCGGCGAGCGCAACGGACCGAACATCCCACTGCGCCTCGACAGCCCGGCGACGGTGACCTTCCGCTACGACGCCGCCACCCATGCCGTGTGGGCGGAGGTGGCGGGTGAAGTCGTCGCCGGAGCAGCGCCGGACGAATAAACTCGTTGTGCGCTCCCGTTGTGCGCTGTGGGAGCGTTGCTCCCACAGCGCACAACCTTCTACGCCTTCACCTTTTCCTTGCCCAGGTAGGGGAGGCACCCCGCTCGCTCGACCAACGCTTCACCGATCTCTCGATTGCGTCCGATCTCAGAGGCGCGGTGCGCATCCGAGTTGACGGCGACAAACTGCCCGCCCTCTTCTCGATACCAGCGCAACACCGTCTCCAACGCCGGATTCCAACCTGGAACATAAGTCAAAAAGCGCGTGTTCAGCTCCAGAATTCGTCCGTGCTGGACGAGGGCGCGCATCGCCTTGCGCACCGGCTGCTCGATGCGTTCGATCGCCGGCGGGCCAAAACGCACCGTTCCCGGCCAAAAGATGCGGTCAAAATGGGCGATAATCTTGCAATTCACCGATGCGGCGATGTGGGCTAGCTCTTCAAAATAGAGGGTGTACACATCCTCGGGTTGCCGGCCGTCGAAACAATCCACGTAATGGATATTCCGACCTTGCAGCCAGTGCAGAGAACCGATGACCATATCGAACGAATAGCGCGCCAGCAGATCCTCCACTTCGGCAAGATGCTCGTGAGGGTTGCCCAACTCCACCCCGCTCCACAGCGTGAGGCCGCGAGCGGCGTAGCGCTGTTGACAATGGTGGAGCTCGGCGAAGTAGCGATCGAAGTCCGGCCGCTGATGGACGCCATCCGGCAGCCACTCCACGTGATCGGTGACGGCGATATGCGTCAAACCGAGGGCGAGCGCCTGCTCACAGAGTTCGGCGATGGTGTGGTTGCCATCGAGGCTATGGGTGGAATGCATGTGCAGGTCGGTCAAAATCATATGTTCTTCGCTTGTGGTTGATTTGGTTTCCTCATGTAGATATGTAGAGCGCAAACGATTTCGATGCGCCATTTTTTCGCCATCAAATACGACATTATACATCGAATGCAACCCGATGTATTTTTTTCAAAGCCGGACTGCACTTTAGAGATGAAGGGGAATTGCTTTGAGCAGCCAACCTTGCAAACAGAAAGCAACAGTGCGAGTCAGAAAGGATGGAACGATGTCTAGACCGTCCGGGCGGATGCCCAAAACCTGGATCATTGCTGCAATTGCATTTATTGTTCTCTCAGCGCTTTGGTCGAGTCGCGTAGCGCTGGCGGATGGGCAAGAGCTGAAGGGGCGCATCGAGGCGATGCCGGCCAGTGGACTGCTGGGGGAGTGGGTGATCGCAGGCCGCACATTTCTCGTCACGGAAGCGACGCGCATCCGCGAGGACAAAGGCCCGGCCGCGGTCGGCGTATGCGTCGAAGTGGAGTACAGCGGAAGCGCAGCGCCGTTCCTGGCGAAGAAGATCGCCACCAAAAGCGACGATGACTGCAACGGCGGCCCGCCGCCTTCCGAACAGGAGGCCTTCGGCATTGTTCAAAGCAAACCTGCCCACGGGTTGATCGGCGCATGGACGATCGGCGGCGTCGCCTATCAGGCGTCTCCCGGCGTCAAGTTCAAGCAGCGCCACGGTCCGCTGGTCGTCGGCGCCTGCGCCAAAGTGCACTTCAGCGGGACGGAGCAGCCCTTCCGGGTGCGCGAGATGGAAAGCCGGCCGCTCTCCGACTGCGGCGGCAACGGCACGGTGCCTCCTGCGCCGACGCCGCCAGGGCCTCAGGTCGAGCGCTTTGGCCGTATCGACAGCTTCCCAGAAGGACTGATCGGCGAGTGGGTGATCGACGGCGTCAAGTACACGGCGACCTCCTCCACAGAGTTCGAGCAGAAGAATGGGCCGTTCGCCGTCGGCGTCTGCGTGAAACTGCACGCCTTCTTGAGCACCGACCCGCCGACGCTGCGCGAAGTTGAGACGGAGCGAGATCACAAGTGCAACAACGGCGGCGACGACAACATCATCGGCAAAGGTGAACTCTTTGGCGAAGTGCAGAGCTTCCCCGAGGGGCTGATCGGCGAATGGAACATCGCGGGCATCACCTTCGTCGCCGACGCCTCTACGAAATTCGAGCAGAAGCACGGCGCCTTTGCCGTCGGCGTGCTCGTCAAAGTGAAATTTGTCATCCTGCTGGACGGGACCTTCTACGCCCGCGAGATTGAAACGAAATCGGGCGTGCACCTCGGTCGCGGCCATGCCTTCGGCGTTGTCGAAAGCATGCCCGCAGGACGCATCGGAACGTGGGTGATCAGCGGCGTCGAGTATCAGGTGACGGAACAGACGCGGCTGCGCGAAAAGCACGGCGCGCTGCAAGTCGGCGCCAAAGTGCGGGTGAAGTATGTCGTGGATGCGAACGGTCAACGCACCGCGCTCAAGATTGAAACCACGCGCTCCCAGGGCGGCGTCTCTCGCCCCAACCACTTCAAAACCTTTGGCTTCGTCGATCAGATGCCGCCCGACGGGCTGATCGGCCAGTGGGTCATCAACGGCGCCGCCTTCATTGCGGACGCGCGCACAAAGTTCAAAGAGACCAACGGACTGTTGGGCGTGGGCGCTTACGTCTCTGTGGAGTACCGCATCGTCAACGGGCAGCGCATCATCCATGAGCTGGAGACGAAAGTGCCGCCCGGCGCCGGCGCACTCCTGAAACTCGCCAAAATCGAAGCCAAGGCAGAGGTGGCCGCTGCGGCGGCGGATGGCTCCGAGGTGTGGCGCATCGGCGGCGTCAACTACGTCGTGACGCCCGCCACCGACATCGACGACCTGGAGAGCGGGCTGGAAGTCGGCGACCTGGCGCTGGTGAACAGCTATGAAGAAGCGGACGGCACGCTGGTCGCCACCGAGGTGCGCGGGGTGAACCTCACCGCAAGGATTTTCCTGCCGACGGTGAACAGATAGACGCCTCCACCTTTCTCCGGTTTATTTGAGCCGAATGCGCCGTCTGGTGACGGCGCATTCGCATTGGGCTGCATTTCCTATCCGCATTCCGTTTGCTCAACCGAAGCGTGCGTACTCGATCAAATCAGACAAAGCGCAGGTCGCCAGACCGATGACGTGATCGCCGCCGCCATAGTAGACGTAAACGCGGTCATCGACGACGGGATTGGCGTTGCTGAAAACCACGTTGGGCACGTCCCCGCGCAGCTCCCATAACTCCTCCGGCCAGAAGATCGGCTCCTTGGGGCGGTGAATCACCTGCGTCGGGTCCTCCAGGTCGAGCAGGATGACGCCCAGCCGATAGATGCGGTCTTCTGCATAGGCGTGGTTGAGGCAGAGCCAACCGTAGGGCGTCTCGATCGGCGGGCCGTTGCTGCCGACGCTGCGCGCATCCCACCAGTTGTCCGGCCGCGGCCCGTAGATCGGCGCCATCTGCTCCTGCGGCCACGTGCGCAGATCGTCGGAATAGGCGATCCAGACCTGTGGCCAACGACGATGCAGCGCAGCGTAGCGCCCGTTGATCTTGCGCGGAAAGAGCACATGATCCTTGTTGTCCTCTCCGCGCACGATGGGGCCGATGCGCTCCCAGGTGATCAGGTTGCGGCTCATGGCGATCATCGGCAGGATGCCGCCGCCGGCGTGCGTGGGTTTGCCCTCTCCTGCGAATTTGCTGCCATAGGCAGTGTAGGTCATGTAAAAGACGCCATCGAGCAAGACGACGCGAGGGTCTTCGAGGCCGCGCGATTCGTAGGCGTTCTCCGGCGTCAAAATCGGGTGGCGCATGCGGTTCCAATGCACGCCGTCGGCGCTGACGGCGTAGCCGAGACGGCTCACCCAATCGACGCCCTGGGCGCGATAAATCATGTGAAAGAGACCGTTGTGATGAATGACGGCGGGATTGAATACATTTTCCGACTCCCACCAGGAAGTCGGGTCCGGCGTCAACACCGGCTCCGGATGTCGTTCTAAGCGAAAGCTCATGCAAATTCTCCGTGATTTGAGTGGTGCGTAATTTATGTTGCGTGATTCGTGTTGCGTGGAGCAGCGTCGAAAGGTTGCGCCTGGGATGGCGTCCCTCGAGATGCGAACCACGCAACACGGGACACATTCGGCGACCTATCCTTTTACGCCGCCGATCGTCAACCCTTCGATGAAATACCGTTGCGCCATGAAATAGAGCAACAGCAGCGGCGCAGCCATCACCGTCGACATCGCCATCATGTAGTGCCACTTGGGCGCTTCCTTAGAGAGGGACTCCTGGAAGAATTTGAGCGCCATCACCATCGGAAATTTGTCGACGCTGTTGAGGTAGATGAGCGGACCCATGAAGTTGTTCCAGTTGCCCTGGAAGATCAACACGGCCAGCGCCAGCAGCGCAGGCTTGATCAGCGGCAACATGATGATGACGAAAACCTGCAATACATTGGCGCCATCGATGTACGCGGCCTCCTCGAAATCTCTGGGAATGGTCAGCAAAAACTGGCGCAGCAAGAAGACCGCCCAGGCCCCGCCGCCCAGCCAGATGCCGGTGACCAGTGGATCATAGGTGTTGATGAGCTGAAGGTTGCGCCAGATCAAAAAGGTCGGGATCAAGGTCACGATGCCCGGCAACATCATGGTGGAAAGCAGGATAATAAAAAGCGTGTTGCGCAACGGAAATTGAAAGCGCGCAAAGCCATAGGCGACCAACGACACTGCGATCAGCTCGGCGGTCATCGCCAACAGCGTGATAAAAAGCGTATTGGCGAGAATGCGCCAGAAGGTCAGATTAGGCGCAATTCGGCTCAGCTCGATGAACGCCTGTGGGTAGTTGCTCCAGGCGATGGGGTCCGGGATCCATCGAATCGGCCAGATAAAGAGCTGATCCTCCGTCTTGAGCGAGGTCGAAATCATGTAGGCGAAAGGAATCAACACGAAGAGCGAGAAAAAAATCAGCAGCGCATAGGTGAGGACGCGGTCCAGCATCTGGCGCATGCGCATGCGAGGCGTGCGCACGCGTGCGCCGGACATCGACTTTTCCGCAGCGACGGCAGGAGTGGCAGCCATGGCCTTATCCTTTCTCACTTTCATAATAGACCCACAGCGCCGATGAGCGGATCACCAGGAGCGTCAACGCCAGAATCACCGCCAGCAGGAACCACGCCATCGCCGAGGCGTAGCCCATGTGGCGAAAGGCGAAAGCCTCCTGATAGATCAGCACATTCAAGAACTGTCCGGCGCGTTGCGGCGTCGTGATGAAGAACGCCTGCGTGAAGATCTGCAGCGCGCCGATGATGCCCGTCACAAGCGTGTAAAAGAGCGTCGGGCTGAGCATCGGGATCGTCACAAAGCGAAACTGCGCCCACGTCCCGGCGCCGTCGATCTGGGCGGCCTCATAGAGCGCGCGCGGGATATTCTTCAGCCCGGCCAGCAAAATCACGGCGTTGGCGCCAAAGACGCCCCACATGCCCATGATCACGTAGGCGGGCAGCACCAGGTTGGGATCTGTGAACCACGCCAGCGGCTGCATGTTGAACAAGGCGTAGAAGGGCTGCAGGAAGAAATTGATCAGCCCCGAAGAAGGGCTGAACATCCAGCGCCACAACAGCGCCACGGCGGCGGCAGGCAACACAGCCGGCAGGTAGTAGAGCGTGCGCCAGAAGCCGATGGCGCGCACGTTGCGGTTGAGGAGCAAGGCCACGCCCAACGCGCCGATCATGCCCAAGGGCACATTGAAGAAGGCGTAAAGCATCGTCAGCCGCAGCGAAGGCC
The DNA here is from genome assembly GCF_937128415.1 of uncultured Caldilinea sp. Taxonomy (GTDB): domain Bacteria; phylum Chloroflexota; class Anaerolineae; order Caldilineales; family Caldilineaceae; genus Caldilinea. The sequence continues at coordinate 53,987 of NZ_CAKZMJ010000057.1, read as the reverse complement.
AGAAGTTGCGGTCGCTTGTGAACATGCGCACGTAGTTGTCCAGCCCGATCCATCGCGGCGGCTGAAAGATGTTGTACTCGGTGAAGCTGAGATAAAACGAATAGAAGAACGGGTACAGGCTGAAGATCAGGAAGCCGAAGATCCACGGCAGGACAAAAGCGTAGCCGCGCGCGATGTCGCGCTTGACACCGATGCGTTGCAGCCCTGTGTTCAACAAATACATCATTGCACCGAGTGCGCCGCCAACCAGCGACCAGCGCACCAGCGTTGGCCAGTAGGATTGAATCGCAGCCTCCATGCCGAAACTCCTTTCTCCGACGGCGACTCGTGTTGCGCGGTGCGTGTTGCGTGTCTTTGTGAAACACGCAACACGCAACACTTCATCACGTTACGGCAGCAACTCTTCCAACATCGGACGAATCTTCGGCGCCAGCTCGGCGGCTGTGCCCTGGTCATGGAAGAGCGGATCCATGAAGTCGCCCCAGAAGATCGTGTCCCACTCCTGATGCCGCGGGATGATGTTGAAGGCGCGCATGTCCGGGATCGCCTCGACGATGGCCGCTGCATTCTTCTCCTTGCGCGGCTCGGCCGCCACCAGCGCCTCGACATTGGCCAGCGACTTGCGCGGGGCGACGATCTTCCAGCCGTGAATCTTCTCGGTCAACAGCGCCAACGCCTCGTAGGCCAGCTCCGGATTCTGGGTCTGCGCCGCAATGACGGTCGAGGCCGTCCACGCAAAGGTCGGGCGTCCGGCCGGCCCGGCAGGCACGCGCACCACGCCGACGTCCAGCCCAGGCACGCGATCCAGATCGTCGGCGGCGCCGCCCATGAACATGGCGATCTTGCCCGCCTTGAACATCTCACCGAAGCCCTGCTCCTGGATCACAGCCTCCGGCGGCGTGTGCACATCGTCGTAAATCAAATCGGCGTAGAACTGGAAGCCGGCGATCGCCTCCGGCGTGTCGATCGGGCACGCGCTGAGGTCGGCGGTGATCACTTCGCCGCCCGCCTGCCAGACGAACATCTGCGGGGGCGGCCAGCCGTTCATGGTGAAGCCCCACTGGTCGTTCTTGCCGTCGCCGTCAAGGTCCTTGGTCAGCGCAGCGGCGGCGGCCACAAAGTCATCCCAGGTCCAGTCGGCGGTCGGATAGTCGACGCCGGCGGCGTCGAAGAGCCCCCGATTGAAATAGAGCACTACCGGCTGCGCAATCCACGGCAGGCCGTAGGTGCGCCCCTGATATTGCGCCGTCTTCAAAATATCGGGGAAGTAGTCATCAAGATTCGCCGCGGGGTGGACAGTGTCGCCGGCCAAAAAGTCGGTGATGTCGAGCAGCGCACCCTGCGCAGCCATGCCGGCGATCCACTCCTGGGAGAGCCAGAAGAGGTCGGCGGAGGTGCCGCCCGCCAGCGCCGTCTGAATCTTGGTGTAATAGTCGGCCGGCGCCGGTTCATGGACGATCTCGAACCTGTCCTGCTCGCTATTGATCGCGTCCAACAGCACCTGGAGTTCGGCGGATTCATCGACGCCCGCCCATGTCGCCAGGCGAATCGTCACCTTCTGGGCGGCGGGCGCCGGCTGCTCCCCAGGTGCAGCGGCAGGTGCGGTCACAGGCGCGGCGCATGCGCTCACCACCAGCCCCAGGATCAACAGCAGACTGAAAAGAAAAATAGGTCGTTTCATCGGACGGTCTCCTTTCGGTTTGAATAGGGTGAAACTCTTGCGACGAAAAGAATCAACTTTGCTCAAGAGCGGTTCAGAACATTTCACGTCATGCGGCACCCTCCTTGCGTTCTGACGCTAGCCACTCGTGACATTCTGGAGCGAGCTTCTCAGTCCGGCGCCGCAGCTCTCGCGCACAACTAGCTCGGCGCCGACGATCATGCGCACCGGTGGACTGGGACCCGCATCTGCTTCTTTCGGTGACCGTTCGGCCAACCGATCGAGAAGTCGCTGCGCAGCCAGTCGGCCCATGCGCCGCTTGAACACATGCACGGTCGTCAACGGCGGCGTACACAGCTCCGCCCAGCGGATGTCGTCAAAGCCGACCACCGCTAAGTCCTCGGGGACCCGTCGTCCCCTCTGGTTCGCCGTGCGAATGGCGCCGATCGCCATGGAGTCGTTGATGGCGAAGACCGCCGTGAGGCCCGGCCAGCTCTCCAGCGCCTCCGCCATGCTGGCTTCGCCGCTGGCGATGGTCGTTTCATTCGAACGGATCACCATCGGAGTCAGGCCGTGCATCTCCATCACCTGGCGGTAACCGGTCACCCGCTCCCGATTGCTATGCCATGTCTCCGGACCCGACAGACAGACGATGCGGCGATGTCCAAGGCCGATCAGATGTTGCACTGCGGTCGCAGCGCCGCCGGCGTCGTCCACAACGACGGCGTCCACGCTTGTCTGCGTCAGCGCATTGTCCACCAGCACCACAGGGGTGTCGCTGGCCAGCATGTGCAGGATGAAGGACGGCGCAATGTCCGGGCCGGCCAGAATCAGCCCGTCCGCGCGACGTTGCTGAACCACGGCGAAGCGCTGGGGGTGCGCCATCGTCTCGTCATCCAGGAGGGACAACAAAATATGGTACCCGTGCTGCGCAAGCTCTGCGGCTGCGCCCGCCATGATCAACGAATAGAACGGGTCGTCGTTGGAGACCTGCGGATGTTGATGCATGACGAATGCGATCGTCTCCGTGCGCGCCGTGGCCAGGTTGCGCGCCGCCACATCCGGCGCATAGCCTTCCTGCCGCATCAGCTCCAGAATCTGTCGCCGCAGCTCTGGGCTCACGCCGTCCTGATCGTTGAGTGCGCGCGAAACGGTTGCGACGGAAACGCCCAACCGCGCCGCAATCTCCTTTTGCGTAATTGCGCCTCGCTTCATGGGTTTCGCAAATATTACGTAATCGGTTACGTGGTGATTACTTAAAAGTTTAACGCAAAAAAGGGTGCTTGTCAATCCCCTCTTTTTACGTTTTTTGCGTTTTGCTAGGAGCGCTCTGGAGACTGTTTGCGGAGAACGGCGATGATCTCGGCCAGAATGGCGACGGCGATTTCGGCGGGAGTTTGCGCGCCGATGTCCAACCCGATCGGCGCATGGACGCGGTCAAACTTGTGACGGGGGATGCCGCGCTCGCGTTCGAGCAGCTCGTAGACGGCGCGAACGCGTCGGCGACTGCCGATCATGCCGATGTAGGCCACCGGATCATCCAACACTTCGAGCAACAGATCGACGTCGTATTGGTGGCCGCGGGTGACCAACACAATGCAGGTGTTGGGATCAAAAGTGGGACGATCCCCGCGCAGCTTGCGCAGCTCCTCCCGGAATGGACCGGCGATCACGCGATCGGCGGTGGGGAAGCGTTCACGGTTGGCGTATTGCGGACGATCGTCCAGCACCGTCACCGAAAAATCGCAGAGAGAGGCCATCACCGCCAGCGGCGCCGCCACATGGCCGGCCCCGGCGATGATCAGGTGATAAGGCTGAGGTTGCACCTCAACGAAAAGTGTGATGGCGCCTGCTTCGGTGCGATAATCCAGCCGGGCGTGACGTCGTTCGCGCAGGGCGGTGCGCGCCTCCTCCAGGAGCCGGGGCTGCAGGTCGCGGAGCTGCAGGTCGCCCAGCGGAGTGCGTTCATCGAGCCAGACCACGAGGTGCCGCCCAAGCGCAGGCAAGAACTCGCCCGTCGCCTGGACGACGCTGACAAGGGCGACTGCCTCTCGACGCTCGGCGGAGGCCGCCAGCGCGGCTGCGATGGCGCGCATCATACCTCGGCCTGCACCGGATTGTTCTGGGCTTCCGTTTCCTCCGGCCCCCACCGCTCGATCAAGACGTCCAACACGCCGCCGCAGACGCCCATGCTCTGCATCGAAATCGGCTCCGTCAGGTCGACGCGCACGAGGCGCGGCTGTCCATCGGCGATGACGTCGAGGCCGGCGCGGATCACCTCCGCCTCGCCGCAGCCGCCGCCGACCGTGCCGACATGCTTGCCGTAGGGGTGGATGATCATCTTTGCGCCGACTTCGCGTGGGGTCGAACCCTTGACCTGGACGATCGTCGCCACCGCCACGGTCAGACCTTCATCCAGGAACTGTTGAAGTTGACAATAAAAAGGTTTCGTCATAAAGGCGATGCGCAATGAGAAGATGCACTGGAAGATTGCTGCGTTGCAAGCACCGGGCCGTCCAAACAAAGCACTTTGCCTGCATGCTCACATGCGCCGCAGATGCCGATGGCGCAGCGCATGTAGGCCTCCCAGCTGCATTGACAGGGAAGAGAAGCCCGCTGCGCCGCTGCTTCGACGGCCTGCAGCATGCCATGCGGCCCACAGGCGTAAACGCCGTCGATCTCGCCGCGCTCGATAAGCGGCCTCAACGCATCGGTCACGCGACCAGGCTGGCCTCGGCTTCCGTCTTCGGTGGTCACCCGGATCGTCAAGGCGCCCGGCGGCGTCGAGGCGCGTAGCTGCTCGAAGCGGTCGATGTATAAGAGATCGTCCCGTGTACGCGCGCCGACGATCGCCGTCACTTGTGCGCCCTCGGCAAGTTGCCGCTGCGCCAGCCAGAGCAAGGGCGCCACGCCGTAGCCGCCGCCGACGAGCGCCGGCCGCCGTTGTTCGGGGAGCGCGCAGAAGCCATGGCCAAACGCCCCGCGCAGCCAGAGTCGGTCGCCGACCTGCAGCTCATGCACCAGCCGGGTGAAGGGGCCGACCGCCGTGATCATGAGCGTCACCGGGTCGGCGTTCACCAGCGAAAAGGGTTTTTCGTCGAACCGCGGCAGCCACGCCATCACGAACTGGCCAGGCGCAGCCTCCAGGCGGGCGTCGAAGACGAATGTTTTGGTGCGATAGTTGTCGACCTCGATGGCAACAATGCGACAGGGCGTCGGCAGCGTGAAACGACTCATAGCCAGGTTATGCATGATCCAGATTATGCATGATGAGGGCAGGGGCTTCCAAACGGAAGGCTGCGCAGGGTGCGTTCGGCGCCGCTACCGTCGGTCGTCCAGAACGGCCACGAAGATGATCGTCGGCGGGATATGGCGAAGGGCGGAGAGCGGATCGTCGTAGGGCCAGATTTCGTCCAGCATCTCCTCCGGGGGCGACGGCTCCAGCAGACGCAGCAGGCGGAAACCGGCCTGGTTCAGCATGTCGATCCATTCGCCGATCGTGTGGTGATAGGAGCGCATCCACACGCCGGTGTCGTCGAACCTCCAGGTCATCGGCGTCGAGTCGAAGTAGCTGCGCGCCGGATAGAGGGTGACGTCGTCTTCCTCTGGGTCAAAAAAGCAGTCTCGAAAAGGGTGATCGAGGCTGAAGACAAGGCGCCCCTGCGGGCGCAGCACGCGCGCGCATTCGCCCAGGCAGCGCGGCATGTCGGCGACGTATTGGAACGCATATGCGCTGAAGACGACGTCCCACTCCCGGTTGCGGAAGGCGCTGAGGTCTTCCGCCGTCCCCTGGACGAACTCGACCGCAACGCCTTCTTGCGCCGCCAGCTTACGAGCGTGCTCGAGTTGAGCGTCGCTCAGGTCGAGGCCGGCGGCGATGGCGCCTTGTTTGGCGAAGGCGATGCTGCATTGGCCGCCGCCGCAGCCCACTTCGAGGATGCGCAGCCCCTTCACGTCGCCGAGCAAACGCAGGCGATTTTCCGGCGGCGCCCACGGACCGTAGTGTGCACTGTCGGTGGGGATGGCGTGGCGCTGCTGATAGTGAGCGGCGATTTGATTCCAGGCGGCGCGCATTTCGATTCGAGGCTTCATACGGGCGCTCAAGACACAACGCTCAATAATTGACCACCGGCGCAAACAGGAAAGGCACGATCGAACAAAAACAGCTCAGGGCGAAAGCAATCAGCCCAAGGATCAGGAAGAGATTGGCGGCGGAGCGATCTTCTTGCGCCGGCTTGTTTCGATAGACAAAGTAGAGCACGATGCCGACGATTGGCACCAGGAAAGAGAGCACATAAAAGACAATCTTGAGCCCCGGGGAAAGCTCCGGCTGGACGCCGCCGAATCCTACGCCGGCCTGCACCTGCGGCGCGGGGGCGTCGAACTGACGCCCGAGCGAAGGATCGACCGACGGCGGTGGAGCCGACCTCGGCGGTTGCGCTGGAGGAGACGGCGGAGTGGCCGGCACCCAGTTTTGCGTAGCGGGATCGTAGTAGTTCCACTGGCCGGTCTCCCGAGCCTTGGCCCACCATCTCCCTTGCTCGTCCTGGATCATCAGGGCGCGCAGCGCTTCGTCAAATTCCTGCTCGGAGATGGCGCCGGCCTGGAATTGCAGTTTCAATTCAGCATACCTTTGGTCAACTTCACTGAAGGTCATGGCGTTTTCCTTTCGCGTTGCGTGGGTGATTGTATTTTCGCGCTGGCGTATTCCTACGATCCGCGAGGCAGAGAGGGAGGACGCTCCTGGCCTGAGTTGCGCCCCGTCTCCGGTTTTTCAGCGCCGCCGGGCAGCGTCGGCGGGCGCGCAGGAGGGAGATGCGGCGGCTGCGCCTGACTCGTCGGGTCAGGCGGCAATGCAGGCGGACGCGGCGGAGCGCCTACGGCGCGCAGCGCATGGTTATACATGGCCGGCGCGTCTTTGTAGGAGGGCGCTTCGGCAAGAATGGCCCTGGCCAGCTCGAGCACCTGCCGCCATTTCTGCTCCGCATAGGCGCTAACCAAACGCCGGTAGTGGTCGGCGAGCCGCTCCTGCAGCTTCGACTGCTGCCAGAGAACCATGATGTCGCGATAGCCCGGGGAACGGTCGTTGCAGAGTTTGAAACAACGATTGGCGTCGACCCATCGTTCCGCGCGCATATGTTCAACGGCTTGCTGATACAGCTCTTCCGCCGTGCGGTCGGCGCTCTGCCATCGATCTTTGAGCCAGTCAGGCAGTCGTCGGATGACTTCTCCCGCGCCGGACGACAGAATGGCGCGCAGTTGAACCAGGTCAACGTCGAGATTGCCCATCGTCGACGCAACGACTTCTTGTCGCAGCGCCTGGGTGTGCGCGTCGCCGGTCGTCGGCTTCAGGTCGAAAAGCACGCCGTCGGGCGCGCGCAGGTACAGCACCGGCGTCGCCCATTCGCCGCTGTCTTCAAAGCGCGCCCAAACGTGGCGTCGCGCGCTGGTCATGGCGGCGTCTACAGGCAGGCCCACTGCGATGGCGCTGTAAAATTCGCTCGCAAAAGGAATGGCGACGACGTCGCTGATGCTGAACTGCATGGCGACGACCGCCGGCGTCCCCTGCGCCAGCAGGCTGGTCGCCACGCCGGCGGACGGGTTGTTGAGATCGCCGACGGCGCCTTCGCATGCGTTGATCAGCGCCAGGCGCACGGTGCGGCGAAACGCCTGGCCTAAACGGGCGGCGCCGACCGGCGTCGCCGTTCCATCGTCGCTTTCAAAGAGGAGATAGCCCGCCTTGCTCCCCTCCGGCTCTTCCAGATAAGCGCCGTGCCCCATGAAATGAAAGATGTGGTAGTCGCGCTGGGCGAGCAGCGTCGTCACAGCGTGCAGGGTGTTGGCCGGCGCCCAGTCAATCTCCACCATGCGGGCGGCGATCAGTCGCTCCAGGCTGGCCTCAAGGCCGGCGCGTTCGCGCGCAACGTCGAGCGGCTCCAGGTCGCGCGGGCTGCAAGCCATCGCCAGGATGCGCAACGGCGGCTCCACCTGCAGCGTGCGCACCGGCTCCGGAGTCTGAAGATAGCGGACGACCGTCAGGTCGGGCGAGAGCGCCAGGAAAAAGCGGCGCTCCGGGTGGTAGAGAAATTCCCAGGGCAGGCTGGAGAGCTCAGGCGCGCCGCTCAGGTCGAGACGCAAACGCACGCCCTGCTCGCTCGTCAGGGCGTGCGCGTCCAGCGTTGCGTCCAACTGATGCAGCGCTGCGCCGGAAAACATGGCGGCGAAAAGGGCGCGGCCTATCTCCTGCGCAAGAGCGTCTGCGCTTTGCCTGGAGGAGCGACGCGCCGGCTGGGGGCCGCGCGTCGCTTCAGCGATGTAATACTTGAGCTGATACTCCTCAAAAGGCGCCTGAAAGGCGGTCTGCACGCGTCGACCGTCGGGGGCGCGCAAGGTGGCCGTATAGCCGGAAGGGCTGCGCGTCACCGAAATATCGAGGTCGACCAGCGTGCGAGAAGCCATGCTCGAAGCGACGGAAATCCTGACAGAGTGGGCAGCGTTATGGGCGAGACATCACTTTTTTCATCATAACACAGTCGTCAAGTTTAGAAAACACCCTAAATTCAACCTTCCAAAGAGCCGTAGATCTCGCCATACTTGGTGCGCAGATAGGTGAGATAAGGCTCCAGCGTCAACGGTTGGCCGGTCACGCGGCGAAGCAGCTCATCGGCGGTGTAGCGGGCGCCGTGGCGATAGATGTTCTCGCGCAGCCAGGCGTGAAGCGTCGTGAAGCAGCCCTGGCCGATCTCTGCTTCGATCTGGGGATGGGCGTCGAGGGCGGCGGCGTAGAATTGCGCCGCCATGATGTTGCCCAGGGCGTAGCTCTGAAAGCCGCCGCCGATGGGGCCGGCGAACCAGTGGACGTCCTGCATCACGCCGTCGCGATCGTCCGGCGGGCGCACGCCGAGGCTCTCTTCGTAGCGGGCGCCCCATGCTTCCGGCAGATCGGCGATCGACAATCTGCCTTCAAGCAGCTCAAGCTCCAGGTCGAAGCGAATGATGACGTGCAGGTTGTAGGTGACCTCGTCGGCCTCGGTGCGAATGAGTGAAGGCGTCACGCGGTTGATGGCGCGATAGAAGGTTTCGAGATCGACGTCGGCCAGTTGCTCCGGGAAGGTCGCACGCAGCGCCGGATAATAGTGCTCCCAGAAGCGTCGACTGCGGCCGACGAGGTTCTCCCACAGCCGCGACTGGCTCTCGTGCACGCCGAGCGAAGCGCCGGCGTCGAGCACGGTGGCGTCGTACGCCTCGTCGATGCCCAACTCGTAGAGCGCGTGGCCGGTCTCATGCATGGTGCTAAAGAGCGCGTTGGCGAGGTCGTGCTCATCGACGCGGGTGGTGATGCGCACATCGTCGTGGGAGAATTTGGTCATGAAGGGGTGATGGGTTTCATCCTGGCGGCCGCGTTTGAAGTCGTAGCCGAAGGCGGCGGCGATGCGCTCGCCAAAGGCGAGCTGTTGCGGCTTGGGATAGTGGCGACGCAGGAAAGCGGCGTCCACCTGAGGGCGCTCGGCGATGACGGCGACCCAGGACGTCAGCGTCCGGCGCAGCGTTTCAAAGAGCGGGCGGAGGGTCGCCACCGTCATGCCCTCATCCGCCATGTCGATCAGCGGGTCGGCGATGTGAGCATGGCCAGGGAAAAACTCCGCCATCTGTCGGCTCAGGACGAGCGTCTGTTCCAGGCAGGGTTGCACGCGTTTGAAGTCATTGGCGGGGCGCGCTTCGGCCCAGACCATGTAGGTATTGGCGACATGCTCTGTGAACCGGGCGGCGAACGCGGCCGGGATGCGCGTGGCGCGCTCATAGACTTTGCGCATTTTGCGATAATGCGCCGCCTCCACACTGTCAGGGGGCTGAGAAGCAAACCACGGCTCCAGGCTGTCAAGCAGGCGGCCGATGGCAGGATCGGTGCGCCGTTCATGCGCCAGGCGTTCGAGCAGCGCTGACTGACGGGCGCGCGCAGCGCCTCCCGCCGGCGGCATATAGGTCGCCTGATCCCAGTGCAGCAGGGCGGCTGCGCCTGTCAGATCGTAAATTTCTCGCCAGCGCGCTTTCAATTCATTCCATTGGGTTTGTTGGGCGGCGTCCACTCTGACTCCTACTTGATAGATAGGGTTGATAAGGTTTTGCAATCAAATTGATTATAACAGGTGTGCAGCGAAGCGTTGTTTATGCCGCGCCTCTGATCTGCTGCGCGCTCTTTTCGCCTTTCCAAAGTCTCTTGCTTTGGCGTTTCTAGAGAACAGAAGGTATACTTGAACAAATTATCGAAAAATTTTGCATGATTTGAATCGAATCCAAAATCGGTGAATGGAGGCGCACAGAGGCGGCGCCGGTAGTGTTCGGGAGGACATGGAAATGAGCGAGCAAGAATTGATTCACAGCGAAGAGGTCAGTGCGCCGACGCTGGAAGGACAGTCAGACCTTCCTGGAGCGTCGGAACCTCTTGCAGAAACGTCGTCGCCTGGCGCAGCTGCGGTGCACAGCCGCGGAGAGTCGCCGCAGACGACAACGAATGTTTCGCAGTCCGACGCTGCGACTGCGGAGGAAGGCAGGCGGGTTGTCAAGCTGCTGCGCGAAGGGCAACAGATCCAGGGCAAAGTCAAGCGCATCACCGAATTTGGCGCTTTTGTCGATATCGGCGTCGGCCGCGATGGTTTAATTCACATTTCCGAGCTCTCGACCACCCGAGTGGCGAAAGTGACCGATGTCCTCCAGGAAGGCCAGGAAGTCACCCTCTGGATCAAGAAACTGGATCGCGAGCGCAACCGCATCAGCCTCACCATGATCGAGCCGGGCAAACGCACGATCCGCGATTTGCAGGTCGGGGAAGTGCTGGAAGGCACGGTGACGCGTCTTTTGCCCTACGGCGCCTTCGTTGACATCGGCGTCGGCCGCGACGCCCTCTTGCACGTGCGCGAAATGGCGGATGGTTTCGTCGCCAAACCCGAAGACGTCGTCAAAGTCGGCGATACGATCGAGGTGCGCATCCTGGAGATCGCGCGACGGCGCAATCGCATCGACTTGACCATGAAAGGGCTGCGACCTGAGCCTGAACCGCCGGCGCCGGTCGCCGAGGAAAAAGCGGCGCAGCCAGAGCCGGCCGCTGCGGAAGAGCCGGAGGAGGAATTTGAGGACAAATTCGCCCATCTCGAGGGGCTCACCGCCATGCAGCTGGCCTTTCTGCGTGCACAGGAGCGCAGCGGCGTGACGCTGCTCGGCGCAACGAAAAACAAGAAGCACAAACGCAGTCAGGCGGCCAAAAAGCGAGCAATCCAGGACGAGATCATTCAGCGCACGCTCAGCACCCAACAGGGGAAAAAATAGCCTTTCGGCCTTCTCGATTTGGCGGTGAGTTTTTCCTGCGACAAGGCGGTGCGGGCGAACGACGCAGTCTCTCCAAAGTGTGGCGTCCCAAACAGGGTGACGGTTGCTCCGTCACCCTGTTTTGTTGTGACTGCTCGAATGGTTACAATTTGAATGACTCAAAAGCCAAAGCGAATCGGCGATCACTCTTGACAGGAAATGATGATGGACATTCAAGGCAAAGTGGCGTTAGTGACAGGGGGAGCGACGCGCGTCGGGAAGGCGATCACGCTGATGCTGGCCGGCGCGGGCGCAAACGTTGTGATCAACTACAACCGATCTGCGCAAGCTGCAGCCGAGACAGAGGCGGAGGCGCGGGCATTGGGCGTCGATGCATTTGCGATTCAGTGCGACGTCTCTGACTGGACGGCGGTGCAGCGCATGGCGCGCGCCGCCATCGAGCGCTTCGGCGGCGTCGACATCCTCGTCAACAGCGCAAGCGATTTTACGCAGACGCCTGTTCCCACCACCGAGATGGACGCCTGGCATCGCGTCACGCGTATTTCGATCGATGGGACGTTTTACGTGACCAACGCGTTGATCCCTTCCATGCAGGCGCGGGGCGGCGGCGCCATCGTCAACATCATCGATCTTTCGGCGTGGCAGCCGTGGCGTCGATTCACTGCGCACGCCGTCGGCAAGGCCGGCATGCTGGCGTTGACGCGCCAGTTTGCGCTGGAGCTGGCGCCGACGATCCGCGTCAACGCCCTGGCGTCCGGTCCGGTGTTGCCGCCGGACAATCATCCACAAGAAAGCATCGAGCGCGTCGCCAACCGCACGCTCCTCAAACGTTGGGGCACGCCCGCCGACGCCGCCAACGCAGTGCGCTATCTGATCGAGGCGGATTTCGTCACAGGCTCCGTGCTGGTCGTGGACGGCGGGGAGCAGCTTACGTGAAGGCAAGGCCGAGTGAAATCCGCCCTCTATGGGGAGGAGTCCGTCATGATTGTCACCAGACAAGAACTCGAAGCGCGTGAAGCTCAGACGTTGGCGCCCTATGCGATGCGCAACAGCGCCAGCCGAGGCCGCCGCTATCCCGAATCGCCCCATCCCTACCGCCTGGACTTTCAGCGCGATCGCGACCGCATCATTCATACAACGGCCTTTCGACGGCTGGAGTATAAGACGCAGGTCTTTGTCTATTCCGAAGGCGATCATTATCGCAATCGGCTCACGCACAGCATCGAGGTGGCGCAGATCGGTCGCACGCTGGCGCGCACGCTGGGATGCAATGAAGACCTGACGGAAGCGATCTGCCTCGCCCACGACCTAGGACATCCGCCCTTCGGTCATGTCGGCGAAGAAACGCTCCATCGCCTGATGGCGGAGCACGGCGGCTTCGATCACCAACGCCAGACCTATCGCATCCTCACCGAAATCGAGCGCCGTTACCCTGACCACCCCGGCCTCAACCTCACGTATGAAACGCTCGAGGGCGTCGTCAAACATGACACCGACTACGACGTGGTCGATGCACGCGACTATCATCCCGAGGAACGTGGGACGCTGGAGTGTCAGTTGAGCAACCTGGCCGATGAGATCGCGTACAACACGAGCGATTTGGACGATGGACTGCGCAGCGGCATCCTCGATCCAGAGCAGGTCAAATCCCTGGCCATCGCTCGACGCACCCTGGATTCTTTAGGCCTCGGCCTGGACGCCGACCTGCGCAGCGACCTCGTGCGCTATCGCTTTATTCGGCGCCTGATCGGGATCGAGGTCAGCAACGTAATTGCAGCGACCTCGCGCAAGCTGGAGGAGTTCGCCATTGGCTCGGTCGAGGATGTGCGCAAGGCGGCGGAAAACATGGCCTGTTATTCGCCTGCGCTCGCTGCAGAAAATCAAGAGCTCAAACAGTACCTGTTCCAGCATTTCTACCGGCATCATCGCGTCGTGCGGATGGCGGTCAAGGCGACGCGCACCCTGACGCAGCTTTTTGAGGCCTACATCAACGAGCCTCGTCAGTTGCCGGATGAAATTCAACGACGCGCCGCCTCATCGGCGGAAGGGTTGCATCGCGTGGTCTGCGATTACCTGGCCGGCATGACCGACCGGTACGCCATTCAGGAATATCGGCGGCTCTACGACATCGAGGTGCGCGCCTGAGACCCATCAAACCTTTTTCTTGAGCTCCAGTTTCATCTCCAGGCGCTCAAAGATGCCATCTCGATACGCGACGTCGACAATTTTGCAAAGCAGCAGAAACTGTCGCGTCTCCAGTTGCAGCACGGTGTTCGGCTGCGCCACGATGGGCCCGAGGCGATCTTTCTCTCGCTCGAAATGTTTGCGCAGGTGGGTGTCGGCGTATTCGCTCAGAATGATGCGCCCGACAGTGGAGAGGTTTTTGTCATCAGATTTATCGAAGAGATAGACCTCCATCGCCACGACCTGGTCGGGATCGTTGTTGAGCATGCCGTGCCGTTCACTGACGCCGACGCCGTATTCGCCCAAATACAGATCTCCCTGTGGGCTGGGAATGTTGCGCGCCCAGTCAAGCTGTTGAGAGCCCGCCACATATTTCACATCCAGCTCATCGATGGTGGGGTACCGTTCCACGCGGGCGCCGGGCGGCGCCCAGCCTCCCATGACCGGCGCAGCAGGCTGCCGGACGTCCGGCGCAGCGCGTTGCAACCCTTCGTCGCTCGTCGCCGTTTCCTCCGCTTCGGCGTCGTCAACCCGAGCGCGGCCGGGGAAAGGCGCAGGCGCGGCTACGGAGGGAGCGATTGTCTGCGCACTGCTGCGCATGGACGCCGACGCGCTCGAAAACGGCGAAGAAAGCCCTTCTTCCTCTTCGTCGAAAGGCGCGACGTTAGCGGCTGCAGGGGGACGCACCGGCGGAACTGCGGCGGGGGCACTGGAAACCGCCCTATAGCTTGTCACGGGGACGCGCGTCGAAGATGCGTTGAAGGCGGAGTGAACATCGCTCGATTCCAACGTGGGTCGAACCTCGGCCTTTTTGGGGCGTGCTTCGGAGGCGCTTTGCTCCAAAGGTCCGACAACTGTCGTTTGTGCGCCTCGCCATTGTAAAGCGCCTTGCTGATACAGCCACACCAATGCACCGGCGCCGGCCGATGCAACCAAAACACCAAGAGCAATTAGAAAGAGGTTGGCTCCATTCCCGGCGTCGCCGGTCGCTGCGACTGCAGAGACAGGAGGCGTCGAGATGACGGCCGTGGAAACGTCTGTCTTCGCTCCTCTCTCCGCCGGTTGCCAGACCCAGCCGACCAGAAGGCCCAGCACAAGGCCAGCTGCGACGCCGATCAGCATCCATGTCAGCTCTCTTTCGGTGAGTCGTATCTCCTTGAAGCGTTCCAATCTTGACTGTATGGGCTGTATTGACATGTGGCGATTCCTTTCCGCAGCTCCGACAAACGCTCCGCAAAACGCGCCGCAAGACGTCGTCCGGCCTACAGGAGCTCGGTGCGTCCCTGTGCGCGCAACTGTTCCACGACTTCTTTGACGCGCTGCATGTTGCCTTTGTCGCCGATCAGCAGCGTGTCGCCTGTATCGACGACCACCAGGTTGTTGACGTTGATGAGGACGACCAGTCGTTTATCACTGTATACAATATTGTCTCGGCTGTCCAGAAGCAAAACTTCCCCGCGTGCAATCCGGTTGCCGGATTCGTCCTGCTCGAGCACGGTCTCCAGCGCATCCCAGCTTCCGACGTCGTTCCAGCCCGCCTTGAGAGGAACCACAGCGACCTTTTGCGCGCCTTCCATGATGGCGTAATCGATGCTGATGCTCGGCATCTCCTGCCAGACTGTTTCCAGCACTTTCTGCGCATCGGGCGTGTCGAGCGCCGCGTCGATCTGTTGCAGCCGCGCATAGATTTCCGGCGCTTGACGGGCGAATTCGTTCAACATGACGTCGACGCGACTGACAAAAATGCCGCCGTTCCAGTAGTAGCCGCCATCGGCCAGAAATTGTTCGGCGGCGGCGCGATTGGGTTTTTCTAAAAAACGCTCCACGCGATACGCCGGAACGCCATCGGCGATCGAAAGCAATTCCCCGCGTTTGATGTATCCATAGCCGGTGTGCGCAAACGTCGGCTCGATCCCCAAGGTGACGATGAAGCCTTTTTGCGCCACGTCGGCGGCGCGACGCAACGCCGCCCGAAATCGATCGCCGTGCAAAATCACATGGTCGGCGGGCAAGATGACCATCACGGCGTTCGGGTCCTTGCGTCGAAGGTGCAACGCGGCCAGGCCGATGGCGGGCGCGGTGTTGCGGCCGCTGGGCTCGACGATCACATGTTGCATCGGCATTTGCGGCAGCTGTTCTTTGACCAGTTCAACGTACGCGGGCCCGGTCACCACAAATAGCTTATCGTTGTCGACCAAACCTTCGAGCCGCTGTGCGGTCTCCTGAATCATGGTGAAACCGCTGCCGGTGATGTCGCTGAACTGCTTTGGCCGGTTTTCACGGCTGCGCGGCCACAGGCGCGTGCCGACGCCGCCTGCCAGAATCACTGCATACATACGCCTGACTCCTCATGATGGTTGAGTCCGTTACGGTTCCAGTGCGATCGGTTCAACTGGATTCGATGGACAGCCCGGATAAGCCCTTGTGAGCTTTGTCCGGCGCGCAGCCCAGCCTGGACGTGCGCCGCTCAGGCGCGCACATAAGAGAGCGCGCCGCTCTGGTGCACCATGCCTTTCAGCTCCATCAACGCCAACAGGCTGCTCACCTGACCGGCGTTCAATCCGGTCTTGCGCACCAGGTCATCGATGTGCGTAGGTTCATGCGACAGATGTTGGAGCAGCGCCGCTTCCGCCGGATCGGCGGGCACGCTCTCGCGCAGCGCACAGTGGTCAACGACGCGGCTCATGTTGAGCTGTTCCAGCACGTCATCGACGGAGAGGAGCGGCGTCGCCCCTTGTTGAATCAGCAGATTGCAGCCAACGCTGCCAGGGGAGAGAATGTTGCCCGGCACGGCGAACAGATCGCGTCCTTGTTCGACGGCGAATTGCGCCGTGATCAGGGCGCCGCTGCGCTCCCCGGCCTCGACAATGATCACGCCTCGGCTCAGGCCGCTGATGATGCGATTGCGCGGGGGAAAATTGCTGGCGTCCGGGCGAACGCCCAGCGCGTATTCACTCACGAGCGCGCCCTGGCCTGCGATCGCCTGCGCCAGCCCCCGATTTTGAGGAGGATAAATCTGGTCGACGCCGCTGCCGAGCACGGCGATCGTCCGCCCGCCGGCGTCCAGCGCGGCGCGATGGGCCACGGTGTCCACGCCCAAGGCCAGGCCGCTGACCACAGTGACGCCGGCGCGCGCCAGCTCGCTGCTCAGAACGCGCGCCACTTCGCGACCGTAGGCGCTGGCGTGACGCGTGCCCACCACGGCCACGGCCCATTCATCCTGGCTGAGGAGCCGCCCACGCACGTACAGCACGGGCGGCGAACCTTCGATGGTGCGCAAAGATTCGGGATAGCCGGGATCGTCCCATGTCAGCACCTCGACGCCGGCGTCTAGGGTGCGCTGCAATTCCATCGCCGGATCGAGCGTGCGGCGCGCCTCCAGGAAAAGCTCAATCGTGCGTCGATCCAGCCGCGCCGCTTGCATCTGTTGAATCGAGGCGCGCCACGCCGCTTCGATCCCTCCGCACACCTCGAGCAAGGCTGCAAGGCGCACCGGCCCGATGCCCGAAACTCGACTGAACGCGATCCAGTAGCCCTTGCTGTCCACCATTTTGCTCATCCAAATGCAGTCAGGATGCGCTCCAGGAGGGCGCTGAGCAATTGGGGAGAAGTCGCCACGATCAGCGTCACAATCAAAGCGCCCAGCGCCGTTCCCACGTTGAGTGCGCTTTCACGCATCGTCAACGGGGCGTCCTGCATGCCAAACATCAGGCGCGCCAACCGTACAAATCCCAGAATGGCGCCCACGGCGGCGAGCAAGATCGCCATCGCCAGCCGCCAGTCGAAGAGCGCCAGCGACTGCAGGGCCGCCCAGTGTCCTGCAAAGCCCGCGGTCAGCGGAAAGCCGACCAGGCCCAGCCCCCCCAGCAGCACCGCTGCACTGCTCCACGGCATGCGCAGACCGACCGCTCGCAGGCGCTGCATCTCCAGTGAGCCAACCTGACGTTCGAGCGCAATCAGCCCAACGGCGCCTGTCATCATGCTGATGATGCGGAGCGCAAACAAAAACAGCACAAGCGTCCAGCTCTGCAGCCCTGGCGCCGTCATGGCGAGAATGATCAATCCCCAGTCATGAATAGCCGCATACCCCCATAACCTGCCCGCATGGGTTGCGCCGATGGCGGCGACTCCTCCCCAGATGGCGGTCAACAGGCCCAACGCGCTCATCCACACCGACCAGTCGGTCTGGCGAAAGATAAAGGGATAGAGGTTGAGCGCCTGCGCCGCCAGATACAAGACGCCCAGTTGATAGAAGAGGGCGACGAGCAACGCAGCCGCAGGCGGCGAGCTTTCGCTGCTGGCCGACCAGGCGCCATGCAACGGGAAGGGCGTCAGCAAGATCAGGATGCCCAGCCCGATCAAGGTTCCCGCCGTTTGCATCAGCGCCAGGTCCTGAGGGTTCAACGGAATCTGTTCAAGCCACCAACCGCCGGCAAAAAAGAGCGGCGTCGCCAGCACCGGCGGCGTCAACAAGCGCAGACCGGCGCTCGCTTCTTTCTGGCGGCCACCGTGGAGCACGTAGATGCTGAGAGCCGTCAACATGACGAACAGGACAGGCGCAATCACGATCGGCGTCGTCGGCGCGTTGACCAGAAGCGCAAGCGCGCTGTAGCCGGTCAGCAACAGCCACACCTGGGCCGGGAAAAGAGCGTCATGGGCGTGCAGCGCGCCGAGCAGCAACGCCAACGCGGCAAGCAGCAGATAGGCGGCCAGGACGGGTGTGTTCGCCGCGCGCAGCTGCAGAAAGTAGCCCGAAAGAGCCAACGGGGCTTCGAGATCGACGTTCACTCCAAAGGGCAGAATCCAGATCGGAAGGCTCATATTGAGCGACCAGATCCACGCCGCCAACAACGCCGCCGCACCGGCGCCGACGATCGCAACGAGACGCGGCCATGCGCTCAGGAGAAAACTGGCGGAGGCGGCTGCGATGAAAAAGACAAACAGCAAGGGAAGAAACGGCAGGCCGACGGGTTCAATCGGGTTCATACACCCTCCTTGGCCGAGGCTCCTGCGCCGGGAGAGGAGGCGATTTTCAGCGTCTCGGCAGCCTCTTCGATGCCGGAAGGCCGGCGAGGACGGATGACCCTTCCTGGGAAGAGGCGCGATGGGCGAGGCTGCGGCGCCGCAGTCGGTTCAATAGCCTGCGCTGATCTTCTTGCGGGCGCCGTCTGCCATCTCGAAGTTCGCACAGGTTGCGCCAACATGGCGTAGGCGCAGCCGAGCGCCAACAAAATTTGTGCGATCCCCACCAGGACGGCGAGGCCAGAACCCGGCAGAAGCACAGCGGCGATGTTTTGCGCCACCGCCGTCAGCAACAGCAATCCGATTCCCGTGGAGAAGGGCGCTGCAGAAAGGCCCAGCAGCAGGGCGCTGCACAGGCCGATCCAGATCAACAGATCGGTTTCAACCCGAGTGAAGATGGGCAGCGCAACGCCGGGATCGAGCATCCACCAGGCGCCTGCCAGAAAACCCAGCGCAAGCAAGCGCAACAGCCAGTTGCCATGCGGATGGGCGGTGGCGCCGGGGCGATGGAGGTAGGCCGAAAGCCCCAGGAGCAGAAGCGAAACGAGCGAAGCCAACCACTGCGCTGCAGTCACCGCCGGAGCAGGCTCATGCAAAGCTGCGGCGAGACTGCTGACGCCCAACAGGATCGTCGCAGCGCCGGCGATCGCCCAACGCCAATCCCAGATCAAAACAAGGCTGGCGACCAGGGCGGAGAGCAACAAAATGCCGGGACCGTTCGCCAGCAATGTCCCGACGGCGGCAAAAATCGAAGAAGATGCCATCAGCGCACCAGTAACATCCCCAGGAAAAAGAGGGCCAGAAACCAGCCGAAGTAGCCGGCGCCCTCCACCACGCGCAATCCGCTGGCGCCCACTTGAGCGCCCCGATCGATCCCCCAGAGCATGAGGTTAAAGAACCACTCCAGCTGACTGACGCGGCTGATGCGGTGCGGCAGGGCGCCCAGGTGAGGCCAGATGCGCGGATGCAACCAGACCAAGCCGAAGCCGATCACGAGAGACATCCCCAGCACCGTCCACACTTCCCCGCCCGCAACGACATTAGGCGGGTTGCCCAGTGAAGGATCGATAGTGTTGGGAATGGCGACCAGCGTCTCGGTGAAGCGCGGCAGCAGACCCGCGACCGCCAGCGGCAAGCCCAACAACAGACAGGCGGCCAACAATTTTAACAGATAGCTGTTGGGGAGGTCGGTGGAGGCGGTGTATTCTCCTCCCCAACTGCGCAACACCGCCGCAATCAGCATGCCCTGTGCCATGACATAGACAAGCAGAGCGGGCCAGTACGCCGGGCCTTCCGTCAACAGGCGAGCAAGCGCCGGCTGCATCAAAAATCCCGGCGTAAACGGCAAGCCGGCCAGCGTGAGCGCGCCGACGCTCACAGGAACCTGCCAACCCCAGGCGCGCCAGACTTGATCGCCCACCAGCCAGAGTGCGCCTCCCAGGGCAAAAGCGGTCAACGGCCACATCATCGAAGCCGGGCCGGGCGCCTGCCCCAGAACGCCGGCGAGCGCTGCGACGCCCGCCGAAGTGATCAAGACAAATGTGGCGTAATGGGCGTGATCTTGCGCCGTATACGCCGCCAGTGCAGAGACAAAGGCCGCCAGCGCAATCAAAAAGAGCATCGCCGGCGTAAACAGCTGCTCTGCGCCGCCCAGTCGCAGCGTTTGCCCCATCAGCCACAAGCCGCCAAGCACGGGCGTCATATGGTCCAGCAATCGCTCGGAAAGATTCAGCGCGCGCGTTGAACGCGGCAACAGCCACAGATGGAGCGGATAGAGGCCGGCGCGAATTCCCGCAGCCAATAAAAGCAACGTCTGCGTCTCCGGCGGGACGACGCCTCCGATCAGCTCCTGCGCTAATCCCGTTGGCCCGGCGGGCAGGATGGCGATGAACAAAAACATGGCGCCGATCAGGCTCAGGACCTGCGCCTCGCTGGAGCGAGCGCGCTCGGCCAGCGAAGCGCCGCCGACAGGTTCAACGGCCAGGCGCAGGAGAATGATGACGTCCAGAAAGACCCATGTCAACAGCACCGTCAGCAGGTTTCCACTCTGCACGAAAAGCAGGCTGGCGGCGATGATGCTCAGATCGGTGGCAAGCACCCCGTGCAACCGGGGCAGGCTTCTGCCGTCGGGCGCGCGCGTGCGGTTGAGCAAGACGCCCAAACCGCCGAGCAGCAAAATCAAAGCGCCGATGTAATAGTTCCAGCCGTCCGCCACCCAGTACAGATTGGCGGCGCTTTGCAAAAGAGGCTGCCAGGGATGGCCGAAGGTCGGCACGACGACTGTGAACTGGAGGGCAATGTAAAGGAGCCCGGCGCCTCCTAAGAAACCGAGCGCGATCCAGGTCAGCCAGCCAGGGCGTCGGATCCACCTTCCGAGCCCAAGCTCTACGGCGGCGCCGGTCAACAACAGCAGCGGCGGCCCCACCGGTGAGACGAGCAACGAAACGAACGTAGTCACAAACGGCAATGATACCACATGTCGCAATGTCCGAAGAAAATGACGTCGAGAAGAGGAGCTTTTGGAGTTGCGCCCCGGAGCCATCCGTCCTGCTAGGCATCATCCAGCTCGATGGAGCGATCGGTTATACGGTCGATCTCTTCCAGAGAGGCGCCGCGCGCCCTCTCGATGCGCTCCAGCCGCTTTTGAAACTGCACCAGCGCGTAATTGGCGAATTCGCTTTCGTCGAGACCAAACGGCATCGTTTCATAAGAGCCAAAGATGTCGGCGACGACGCCGAGCGCCGGTCGCAGCAGGTCGTTCATCGTCTCCTCGGCGACCTCCCACAGCCGGTCATCCGCTGCGATCAGCCGGGAAATCAGATGGACGCCGTAGGCGATATGGCGCGATTCATCCTGCTTCAACAGACGAACGCCGCGGCACGTTCCCGGCATCAGACCGTTGCGCTCCAGCGCCGTCAGGTAGGCGTGGTAGCCGGTTTCGGCCAGCACGCCCTCCACGATCATGTTGTAGGTCACCGATGCGCGCACCTGCGCCGCCGGCGATGGATCGACGAGCAGGCGCTGCATCGCCGTCGGCAGCGCCTCATACACAATGGCGCGATAGCTCGGCGTATGAAAATGCGATAGGTCGGTCTGGGCGCCGACGACCTCATCCAAAAAGCGACGAAAGAAATCCGTGTGCTTGGCTTCTTCAAAGAGAAAGGTGGTGAGATACATCTCCTCTTCCAGCCGCCCTTCGCCGGCGACCGTCAGCAGCAGGGGCAAAATGTCGCCCGTGACCGCCTCCTCTCCCGCCTGAAAGAGCGAGGTCAAATGGAGCAGCACTTCTTGCTCCAACGCCGAAAGACGGCGCCAATCGACAATGTCTTGGCTGAAATCGAGATCGCTAGGATTCCAGATTCCAAAACGTTTGGCCTTTTCAAAGAGGCGCATCGGCGGCGTCTGACGGTTGAGCCCGGCCGTCGTCGTGATGAAGGACGCATGAACACTGGAAGATGGGGCGCCGGAGACCATCCAAACCTCCTGTTGAACAAAGATGAACTGGACTTTTTCCATTGTACGGGGCGAACGGAATGTGCGTCAAATGGAATCGGGCATTCTGGTGAAGTCGCGCAACAGGGCTATACTGGGTTTATGAGCGAACACAAAACCTGGTTTGAGCGAATCATGAATCGCTTCTATGCGATTCCCTCTGTTGCACAGCTCTGGGCAAGTCGCGCTGCACAACGCAGCGCAACTCTGGTTGCGGAAGACGGTTCGATCCCTTTCACCCGACTCAGCAAACCGCTTTCGGCGGCGCGCGGCGTCCTCATTACGACCGGCGGCGTTCATCTGAAGACGCAGCCTCCCTTCGACATGGAAAATCGGGACGGCGACGCCTCCTATCGAGAGATTCCCGACAACGTTGCGCTCGATGAGATTACGATCACGCACAAGTATTATGATCATCGCGACGCGGACGCCGACCTGAACGTGATCTTTCCGTTGGCGCACTTTCATGAATTGGTGCGTCAGGGCGTCGTCGGGTCGCTGGCCTCCCGACACTTCGGTTTTATGGGGCACATCGAAGGCGAGCAGCTTGCAGCCTTAATGCAGCGCAGCGCGCCGGAGGTGGCGGCGAAGCTGCGCGCCGAAGGCGTCGATTTCGCTTTCCTGACGCCCGCCTGAGGGCTTTGCAATCGGTCCGTGGGACTGATCGCACGCACACTCGAACGAGCAGGCATCGCAACGGTGAGCGTTTCTCTGGCGCGTGACCTGACCGAAGCCGTCGGCGCGCCGCGCGCAGTTTTCGTGAAGTGGCCGCTCGGTCATCCGTTGGGCGAACCACATGCGCCGCTGCAACAACGCACGGTGATCTTCCGGGCGCTGTTGCTTCTTGTCACCGCCTCGCAGCCGGGCGTCATCGAAGACCTGGGCTTGCGCTGGCGTCGCGAGGTCTACACAGAGCCAGACTGGTCAAAATTAGAAGGAATAGAACCATGAGCCGTCGTTCTCGGCGAGACGCCGCCGACGCCCCCAAACCTCAGTTGCGCTGGGAGGCAGCGCTCTTCGCTTTCGCCACCAACATGTTGCTGGTGACCGTGCTGACCGGTTTCGTGCAGACCATGCCCCTGCCGATAGAATTTGAGGTTCTGGCCACGGTGGGGGGGCCGCTGCTGGCGGGCGCGCTGACTGCGTTCTACGCCCGCTACCGCGGGGGCATGCACGCCTTTTTAGGGGGCATGTTGAGCGTCTTGCCGCTCACCTTCTTCATCTTTCAGGGCAACTGGCAGCCAGCGCTCTACGCCGGCGCCTTCTGCACCATGGGCGGCGCGCTGACCGAGGTGGTGCAGCGCCGTTTTCAGCGGACACGCAAAACCTGAGAACGGCTCATGCGCGACGGCGGCTGGTGGCGATTCGTTACATTTGAGGAGTCATCGCAGCAGCGACCGATCCTCGATCGGCTGCTGTTGCGTCGCGTCTTTCGGTATGCGCGTCCCTATCTGGGCGCTATTCTGATCGTTCTGATCACGATCACCGTTTCTTCGTTGCTTGGCCTGGCGCCGCCGCTGATCTACCGCGAGCTGATCGACGAGGTGCTGCCCAATCGCAACCTGCATCTCCTCAACTCTCTGGCGCTTGCGCTCTTCGCCATTCCGCTGGCGTCGGGCGCGCTGGGGGTGCTTCAGCGCCACTACAGCGCCAAGGCGGGCGAGGGGATCATCTATGACCTGCGCAATGAGATGTTTAGCCATCTCGGCCGCATGTCGATGCGCTTTTTCACCAACACGCGGTCGGGCGAAATTGTGAGTCGCTTCAACAACGACGTCGTCGGCGCCCAGAACGCCATCACCGGAACGATCCCTGAAATTTTGACCAATGTGGTGACGCTGGTCTCCACGTTGATCGTGATGATCAGCATCGAATGGCGACTGGCGCTCCTCTCGGTGGCCGTCTTGCCGCTCTTTCTCTTACCGGCGCGGCGCGTGGGGCTGATTCTGCGCAAAATTCGTCGGCAGGCGCTGGATTACAACGCCGCCATGAGCAGCCAGATCGCCGAGACGTTGTCCGTCAACGGCGCCCTGTTAATGAAAACCTTCAACCGCCTGCCTCAAGAGGAGCTGCGATTCAGGCAGCTCAGCGGAAACGTCCGCGACATCGGCGTCCGGCGGGCGGAGGTGGCGCAATTGTTCTTCATGGGGCTGGGGTTGGTCGGCGCCGTCGGCAGCGCATTGGTTTACTGGGCCGGCGGCTGGATGGTGCTGAACGATGCGCTGACGGTCGGCACGATCGTGGCCTTCACCGCCTATCTTACCCGACTTTACGGCCCAATCTCGGCGTTGACCAACGTGCAGGTCGAGTTTGTGACTGCACTGGTGAGCTTTGAACGCGTCTTTGAGTATCTCGATCTTCCGCTTGAGATTCAGGAGCGCGCCGACGCCGTGCGCCTGAACCACGTGGAAGGACGCATTCGCTTCGAGGACGTGTGGTTTCACTATCAGGAGCCGCTCATCGACGAGGCGCTGAGCGATGCACAAGAATCCGGCGGCGCTGCGATCGGCGACGGAGAAGGCCTTGTCGAAAGGCCTGCTATGTACCGGGCCGCGCTCCAGGGTGTTTCCTTCGAGATTGAGCCTGGCTCGTTGACGGCGCTTGTCGGGCCGAGCGGCGCAGGCAAGACGACGATCATCTCCCTGCTGCTGCGACTCTATGACCCGACGCAGGGGCGCATCACGCTGGATGGCTACGACCTGCGCGACCTGACGCTCGATTCCATTGCGCGCCACTTTGGCGTCGTCAGCCAGGAAACCTATCTCTTCCACGACACGATTCGAGCCAACCTGCTCTACGCCAAACCGGACGCCACGCAGGCGGAGCTGGAGGCCGCCTGTCGCGCGGCCAACATTCGTGAGTTGATCGCCTCGCTGCCCGACGGCTACGACACCGTGGTCGGCGAGCGCGGCCATCGGCTCAGCGGGGGCGAAAAACAACGGCTGGCCATCGCCCGCGTTATTTTGAAAGACCCGCGCATCCTGGTGCTCGATGAGGCGACCTCCCATCTCGATTCTCAGAGCGAAGCGCTGATCCAGGAAGCGCTGCAGCCGTTGTTGCGTGGGCGCACCAGCGTGGTGATTGCCCATCGTCTCTCCACAATTCTGGCCGCGGATAAGATTGTCGTCATCGACAAAGGGCGCGTCGTCGAGCAGGGGACGCACCATCAATTACTCGCCAACGGCGGCCTCTACAGTGCGCTGTATGAAACGCAGTTTCGTAGCCAGCTCGCAGAACCGACCTGAAAAATCCCCAATCGGCCGACGCGTTCAGGATCGACGCCCCTCGACCTCGCCGCCCTGAATTTGCCACTGCGTAATGCCGCCCGCCAGATTGTACGCCTCCAGCCCGTGCTGCCGTAAAAAGTGCGCCACCCCAAAGGAGCGGATCCCATGGGCGCAAAAGACGACGATCGGGCGATCTGACGGCAACGCGTCCAGGCGGTCGGGGACGCTGTTCATCGGGATGTGCAACGCGCCGGGAATGCGCACCTGACGCCATTCATACGGTTCGCGCACGTCGAGAAGGAGGGGAGGCGCATCGCCCCGCAGCCGTTCCTGCACCTCGCGTGGGGCCAGCTCCGGCACAACAACTTCTTCTGGCTCCAGCTCCGGAGAGAGCGGCGTCATCGGCTTTTTCGCAGGCGCGGGCCTGCGCCACAGATTTTTGAACGACTTGAACAGATTCATCACGCCTCAATATTCCCTTCCTATCGATCTCCAGGTTCATGGTTCGCAAATTGCAAATAGATGGGCGATCGCTTGCGCCTGCGAAGGCGTCGGCGCAGGCCAGCGATCGGGATGCAACAGCCCTGCCAGAATCTCAACGCCGTCGACGACGCGCGGCCCTGGCCGGCTGAAATAGGAAGTGGCGTCCACCGCATAGAGCCGTCCATGGGCGAACGCTGGCAGCTCACGCCAAACCGGCAGATGGGCGACGCGCCGCGTTTCCTCGATCGCGCCGGCCAAATCGTAGCCGCACGGCATGGCGACCACACAGGAGGGCTGTGCGGCGATGAGCTCCTCCCATGTGCAGCGCACACTGGGCTTGCCGTAGCGCCCCAGCACACAGCGCCCGCCGGCGCGCTCGATCTGCTCTGGGACCCAGTGGCCCGGCGCAAAGGGTGGATCGAGCCACTCCAGCGCAGCGACCGCAGGGCGCTCTTCCAACGGAACCGCACGAATCGCCGCCGCCACCCGTTCCAGACGGTCGCGCAGTCTCTGCACCTGCTGACGGCCAAACGCCAGGCGCCCTGTCAATTCCGCAACGGTCAGAATGGTCTCGAAGACGCCTTCGATGTCGGTCGGCTCCAGCGAAACCACCTGGGCTGCGCCGCCCCAACGCGGGGTCAACTCGCGCACGGCGGCGCGCACCGTTCCGTAGGACACTGCGCAGACGTCGCACAGCTCCTGCGTCAAGATCAGGTCAGGACGGGCGGCCTCGAGACGGTCCAGATGCAGGCCATAGAGGCTCTGCCCGTCGGCAAGCTGTTGAGAGACCAGGGCATCGATTTCGGCGCTCGTCAGATCGGCGTTGATTGCGCCGTTTTCCTGGGTGACCCCGATGGCGCTGTACGTCATCACCGGAACCGATCGGACGTCAGCCGGGAAATCACACTCGTGGCTGCGACCGACCAGCGCATCGCGCAACCCCAACAGACAGACGATTTCCGTTGCAGAAGGCAACAAAGAAACGATACGCATCGGCGCCTTCTCCTGCTCCAGATAAGACATCAGGGCGCTTGCGTCGCGCCCACCCCAAAGCAATAGGCAAGCACTTCCTCTTCTCCCACAGCGTCGGCGTCGAGCGTGGCGACCTGGCGCCCCTCGCGCAGGACGATCAGCCGGTGCGCAAGCCCCAGCACCTCGGGCAGCTCGGAGCTGACCAGCAGCACACCGACGCCCTGGGCAGTCAGGTCGCGGATGATGCGGTAAATGTCCTGCTTCGCGCCCACGTCCACCCCGCGCGTCGGTTCATCCAGCAGCAGCACGCGCACCTCCCCCGCCAACGCGCGGGCGAAGACGACTTTCTGCTGGTTGCCGCCGGAAAGCTGCGCCACCGGCTGCCGCGGGGAGCGGCTGCGCAGGCCGAGCCGCGCGCCCAGCTGCACGGTGGCGTCAATCTCGCGGCGGCGATCCAGCAGCCACCCGCTGCGCGCAAAGTTGCGTAGAAAAGTCAGCGTCGTATTTTCGTAGATCGGTCGCGTCAACACCAACCCTTGGGAGCGTCGCTCCTCCGGCGCCAGCGCCAGCCCCAGGCGATAGGCTTCCGCAGGCGAACGGGGACGGACTGGCTGCGCGCCGCGCTCGCCGTGCAGGTGAATCGAGCCGGCGAGCACCGGCGCTGCGCCGAAGAGCATGCGCAACAGCTCGCTGCGCCCGGAGCCGATCAGGCCGGCGACCCCCAACACCTCGCCGCAATGCAATGTGAAGGAGATGTCCCGGCAAAAATGGCCGCTCAGCCCGGCGACGGTGAGCAGCGGCGTCTGCGTGGCGGGCGAACGTGGAGGATAGATCGCATCGACCGTACGTCCGGTCATCCACTGCACCAGGTCGCGCTCGGTCACAGCTGCAGTCGGCTGCGTCGTCACGACGCGACCGTTGCGCATCACCGTAATGCGCTGCGTGATGGCGAAGATCTCGGCCAGCCGATGAGAGATATAGAGCACGCCGACGCCTCGCTGTTGCACCGTGCGAATGACGGCGAAGAGATGCTCGATCTCCTGATCGGTCAGGGAGGCGGTCGGCTCGTCCATCACGATCAGGTCGGCGTCGGCGGCCAGCGCATGGGCGATCGAAACGAGGGTCTGTTGCCCTGGGGAGAGACGACTGACCGGGAGATCGAGTGGAATGTCTGCGCCGAGCTGCTCCAGCACCTTCTGCGCATGCATCCGCAACCTGCGCCAGTCGACGCCGCCCCAGCGACGCCGCGGGTAGGCGTGGCCGAGGAAGATGTTCTCGACGGCGGTGAAGTAAGGGATCAGGTTCAGTTCCTGGTGGATAAAGGCCAGCCCCAGCCGCTTCGCCTCCCATACATGGCGCAGCTCCGCCGGTCGACCACGCACCAGAATCTCCCCCTGGTCGCGCGCGATGGCTCCCGCCAGCAACTTAATTAGCGTCGACTTGCCGGCCCCGTTTTCGCCCACCAGACCATGCACCTCGCCCGCAAAAAGATCGAGCGAGACGTCGTCCACTGCCAGGACGCCGGGATAACGCTTGCTGACGCGACGAATGGAGACCAACGGTTGGGCGGACGCAACTTGAGCCATACGATTTATCATGATACGCACTCAGCGTCGTGAAAAACAGCGTGCGCTATTGTATCACAACGCCTCATATGGATCGCAACGCTTTTTACGGCAATCGCAACGCCCGCGCAATTCCAACAAAACGGCTCCTGAATTGTGGAATCTCTTGTTACGCAGTTCGATGACGCCTTCTTGTAGAGTGCAACCTTTCAGGAAGCTGGGAGGAATTTCACAAAGGATTCTGGCAACCCATAGGCGCAGCTCGCAGCTGCGCTCCTTTGAATCCTCCTAAAACCTTGTGGTGTATCGAGAGTGTGCGGCTAGGAGCCGCACCGACAAGGAAACGGCGTCTTCGCGTTTAGTAAAAATCTAGAGCTTCCCGCAAACACAGCCAACTGCGTAAGATGAGTGAGGATGATGTTTCAGTTTGGGCTGTTCTTCTTTTTTGCAATGTAGTGCACTGCTTCCAGACCCGCAAAGTGTGAGTCCTGTGTCCATAAGACAGCGTCGTGGACGCGCGCGGTGGCCAGAATGATGCTATCCGCCATTGCCAGTTTCAGATCTAGCGAAATGTGCGCCGCTTCCAAAGCTATTCTTCGGTCGAGATATTATAACGGTGTGTCCAGAACGACGACAAGTTTAAAGAAGAAGGCCTAGTTCTCGAGAAGGCAGCAACGCTTGAGAAGAATAATAGGCTCATGCTTTGGCCTTGAGCGCCTCTTCGATCTGGGCGGTGAGCGTCGCTACGCCGACCGGTTTCTGGAGCCACGCCACAATGCCTTCGTAGGCGTGATGGGAAAGATGGTGTTCGGCGGGATAACCGCTCAGCACGATCGTGCGCAGCGACGGCAGCCGCCTGCGCAATTCGCGATGGAGCTCGACGCCGTTCATGCCGGGCATGGCAAGGTCGGTGATCATCAGATCAACCTCCGCCAGCCGTTCGCCGTAGCGGGCGAGCGCCTCCTCTCCGTCGGCGGCGGGCCAGACCTCGTAGCCGTGCAGTTCCAACAGATCGCAAAATGTTTCCCGCAGAAGCGATTCATCTTCGACGTAAAGCAATCGCACGGAAGCCGAGGGGCTGGTGGGAAGCGTAGGCGGCGCGATCGGAAGCTCCGGATGAAAAGCAGGCAAGTCGATGAAGAAGGCGGCGCCCTGACCGGGCTGGCTGACTACCGAGACTTCGCCGCCGTGCTGTTTGACAATGCCATACACCTGCGCCAGCCCAAGGCCGACGCCCTTGCCCACCTCTTTGGTGGTGAAAAACGGCTCAAAGATATGCGGCAAAACGTCGCCCGAGATGCCGACCCCATCGTCGCGCACGGTCAACCGCAGCCATTCGCCGTGATGGTCCGTCCTGGAGTCGCCCGTCCCTTCCAATCGTTCGACGCGCAGGCTCAAAGCGCCACCCTCGGGCATGGCGTCTTGGGCGTTGAGCGCTAAATTGAGCAGCGCCTGCTTGAGCATCGTAAAATCGCCGTGCACGAACCCTTGCAGTGAAGCGTTCTCTACGATGATCTGGATATTTTCGGGAAAGGTGCGACGCAGAAGATCGGCGACATCATCGAGCAGCAACGAGAGATTGACCGGGGCCTTGTTCAAGACAGATTTCAGGCTAAAGTCCAGAATCTGTCGGACCAGGTTGGCGGCGTATTGCGTCCGTTCGGCGATGGTGCGAAGCCGCAGCCGACTCTTCTCGGAGAGCGTCGGCTCCAGTTCGAGCAATTGCGTCTGCAGCAGGATGACGGCCAGAATATTGTTGAAATCATGGGCGACGCCGGCCGCCAGTCGTCCCACAGCGGCAATGCGTCCCTGTTGCAGCGTTTGCTCGAAGAGATGGAAGCGTTCGACGGCGGCGCCCACTTCCTTGCCGACTGCGCTCGCGAGCGCCAATGCATCCTCAGGCCACGCATCCACGTCCACCCCGCGCGCCATCAGCCCGCCGAACAGGCGCCCCTCATGGACGATCGGCGCGGCCAGCCACCGCTCGCCCTGGCCAGAACTTGCGGGCGAAGAGGCGTCCTCGATGAGATAGGCGCTCGTTTGCGTCCGGTCGAAGCGCGCCATCCAGCGCCTCGCCTCTGCTTCGTCGATGCCGGCGACTGCAATTTCATCCCTCGTCCACATCACGGCGCCGTCTGCGATCAGCCCTTGCACCAGCGCCTGAACTGCGTGCTCGAGCAGCGCTCGCACGTCGACGGCGGCAGCCGCCGCACCGATCACCGCATTGATGGCCTCCATATGGTCGGCGCGACGCATCGCCGACTCTTGCGCCTGAATCTGGTCGGTGATGTCGCGGTCGATCCCGATCGTCAACGGTCGGCCCTCTACGTCGATGGGCGCCGCAGAATATTCAATCACATTCGGCTTGCCATCCGGACGAATCCAAGAGAAGAAGCCCCGGTAGGGAATCTTATGCTGCCGGATAAAAAGATTTTCCGCCCGTGTGAAGACGCGACCGATCTTGCGGTGCACCAATGAGGTGTTGCCGATGGTTAAAAGTTCCTCTCGGCTGCGTCCGGCCATCTCACAATAGCGATCGTTGCATTCGAGCAATCGCCGCGAGCCACTTTCGGGAAGTTCTTCGTAGATGCTGATGCCGTCGAAGGCGTGCTCGAAGATCAAGCGCAGCTTCTCCTCCGAAGCGCGCAGGGCGCTCTGTACTCGGCGCTGCTCGGTGATGTCTTCCAGCAAACCTTCGCCGTGGATGAAACCGCTCTCCGGCTCGACTACCCACTCGATGCTGACGCGCGCCCATAACGTTGCATTATCGGCCCGACGCATCCGGCATTCACCCGAATAGGGTGACCACTGCGCCGTAAAGACGTCTCGCCAGCGGCCCGCTTCCTCCCGATCTGCAAACCAGTCCCAAAGCAGCGTTTCCTGCAACAATTCTCTGGACGACACGCCCAAAATTCTGGCCATGGTTGAGTTGACAACGGTCAGCATGCCTCCACTTGTGCATCGGAAGAGGCCAATCGGCGCATTGTCGAAACTGACGGCGCCCCGTCGTCTCGATGTCAAGGCGTGGAGTGAGGCGTTTTCCAGCTCGAGCAGGAGCCTCACTCGCTTCAACAGGCGCGCCTGCAGCTTTGGCGTCGTCAACATGCAATCCACAGCCCCTTCTGCAAGCGCCGTCTCAACCAGCAGTTCCTGTTCCGGCGACGCCAGGGCCATGCACGGGGTCTCGGGCAGGAGAAGCTGAAGTCGACGGAATGCATCCAACGGATCGGCGAGCGCACGCAGGTCGACGATGGCCAGATTGGCCCGGATGCGCACGGCGCCATTCCGCGCGCTCGGCAGGAGCGCATCGCTCCACAGCATCGTCATGACGGTCAACGCAGCGGAGCGCAACAGGTTTTCCATTTCCGCCAGTAAGGTCTTGTCGGAGCCGATCAAAAGAATTTTTGCAGGATGCGACATGCGCTCTCCCCCTGTTCGTGTTCACTCATCGCCGAAGACGGTGGAAGCATCCAGGAATTTTTTACTTTACCGCCGTCTGGACGTTTTGTAAAGCAATTTTGGAGGCTCCAAACGGGGCAAATGACTTGCAAAGGCCAGAACGGTGAATCGGAGAAGACAAAGCGGGGAAATTCAAGCGAGACGCACGGAGGTGCGCTCCGTGCGTCTTCCTGCGCAAAACACCCATCTTTCCCTGGGGGCTTCCTCGGCCTGTCAAACGCCTTGGAGGATCGCCAGCGGATCGCCCGCCAACGCCGGCTTCCCGTTGACGGACGGGGGATGCCCATCGAGTTCGTCGGCGGCGCCGGCCAGCCGCAAAATTTCCCGGCGATCGGTGATGACTCGGCTCACCTTCCCATCCATCATCTGGATCACGCGATCCACATATTTGCACATGCGCAGATCGTGCGTCACCATGATGCCGGCGCGGTTCTGCTCATGGATCAGCTCGGCGAAAGTCTGCACGACCTGATGGGCGCGCTCGGTGTCGAGGCTGGCGGTCGGCTCGTCGGCGAGCACGACCTCCGGCTCGTGAATCAGGGCGCGGGCGATGGCGACGCGCTGTTGCTGCCCGCCCGAAAGCTGATTGGGACGATTGTGAAGCCGCTCGCCCAGCCCAAGCCGCACGAGTAGATCCCGCGCCCGCTCCCGTCCATTGCGATCCAACTTGCCGTTGAGCCGCAGCAACAATTCCACATTTTCCAGAGCCGTCAGATAGGGAACCAAATTGTTCGATTGGAAGGCAAAGCCGATATAGCGGCCGCGAAAGCGCGTGCGTTGCGTTTCGCTCATGCGCCCGATGTCCTGACCGGCGATAAAAATCTGCCCGGCGCTCGGCCTGAGCAGGCCGGCCAGCATGGCGAGCATGGTGGTCTTGCCGGAGCCGCTTGGTCCGACCAGCGCCACGAACTCTCCCCTGCGCACACTCAGCGAAACGTCGTTGACGGCGGTGACGGCGGTTGCGCCTGCGCCGTAGACTTTAGTCACGTTGATGGCTTCCAAACCGATCACTGCGTACGCCCTTTCTCTCTTTTGCTATTGCGCCATGCCGAGCGCGCGCAGCGGCTCGATGCGCAGCAACGCCACGACGGAGACGATCCCCCCCAGCGGTCCGATCGCCAGCAGCGCCAGCACGGCGGCGAGCGCAGTGGCCCCCGTCAGCACGATCGGCACGGTGACCGGAAAGTTGGCGGTCAACGCCAGCGTGCCCGCCGCGCCGACGGCGACGCCCAGCGCATTCACGATGATAATCTGCGCAAACGCCGTCAGCCCCACCGTCCAGTTCGAGAGGCCGATGGCTTTCAGCATGCCGATCTGCGCCACCTTCTGCAGCGTCTGAATCTGGAAAAAGCCGCCGACCACCAGCACGCCGATGAAGAAAGTGAAGAACTGCTGCGTGCTCAGCGTGCTCTGCTGCGCCGTGTAGCCCGGCAGCGCCTCCCAGGCTGTCTTTTTGTCCGCGACCTCGACATCCTTCACCTCGGCTTCGATGCGGCGCTTCATGCGTTCGATCTCGTCCGGGTTGCGCAGCTTGACGACCGCAATGTTAGAGACCAGCTCGCCGCCGGGCTGGCCGCCGTCGGCGCGGATGTTGTCCCACGTCACAATCGGCGCAAAGACCGCCGGCTGAAAGAAGTACTGGCGCCGGTCGGTGAGACCCACCACAGTCAGGTCATAGAATTCTTCACGCGTGCCGCGCGTCACTTTGAGTCGGATAAGATCCCCGACCTGCACGCCCAGCCGCACGATCACGCCCTCGTCCACGATGACATTGTTGCCGCGGCTGCGCTCAAGCTGCTGTCCGGCGAAGACCTCCGGCTCGCCCGGCATGCCGGGTTCGACGCCGATGAAGGCGACGTTGATCTCGTCGCCGCCGGGCGGGACCAACTTGGCGGTGGAAAAGCCGACCTGCCCCACCGCCTCCACGCCCTCGACCCGGCGCAGCTCCGCCACGCGCGAGCGACCAATGCGGCTCGCCGCAGTCGAAAGCTGTGTGTTGGCCTGAAAGACAAGCAGCTCGCCGTTGAGTTTTTCAATGTATTCGCGGTTGGCCGAGGCCAGCCCTTCGGCGAGCGCCGCAATAAAGAGCACCAGCACCGTGATCAGCGCCACCACCGCAGCGATCAGCGCAAAGCGCCCTTTATTGCGCCACACTTCTTTGAAGGCGAGATAAAAAGCCATGCTCATTTCACTCCGAAATCGACCACAGCCGTCATGTTCCAGAGCAGACGGTTATCCTGGCGCTCCGGTTTCACCACGACCATGTAGACGGTGTCCCCGCGGTTGTCCTGCCCGATGGGACGGATGCGGTCGACCGTCCCGCGCAGCTCCAGGTCTGGAAGGGCGTCGAAGGTGACGGTGACCTGCTTGCCCGGCGTCACGCCCACCACGTCCAGCTCGGTCAGGTCCGACGTGTGAATCTCCCAGGCGGAGTCATCGGCGAGCTGCACCACCGGCAGGCCAGGCCCGACTTGCTCGCCAACGTTGACGTTGACCGACGCCACCACGCCGGCGAAGGGGGCGCGCAGCTCGGTGTTGCGCAGCGCCACCAACGCCTGTTGCAACGCAGCCGTGGCGGCGGCGACTTCGGCCTCGGCCGCTGCGATCTCCTCCGGTCGGGCGCCTGCCTTGAGCGCATCGAGCTGCGCCTGCGCCTGCGCCACCTGGGCGGCCGCAGCGGTCATATCCGAAGGCATGCTGTTGCGCATCATGTCCAACTGCGCCTGCGCCTGTCGCACCGCTGCGGCAGCAGCCGCCAACTCTGCCTGGGTGGGGCCGTTGAGCAGATCCTGCAGACGCGCCTGCGCCGCCTCATAAGCGATGGTGGCCTGCTGCATGGCGAGCGACTCCGGCCGCATGCCGGCGTCGGGCATGTCCTTGATGCGGTTATAGGCGGAGCGAGCCTGGCTGAGCTGCGCCTCGGCCGCAGCCACTTCTGCGCGCGCCGCAATCAAAATCTGCTCCGATGGGCCCTGCGTCAGCCGATTGTATTCAGCTTGTGCGCGCGCCAGCGCAGCCTCCGCCGCCCGGATGTTGCCCGGCGCCGCCGCGTTGACCAGCCGCTCGTAGGCGGCCTGGGCTGCCTGCAACGCCGCTTCGGCGACGGCGATCTCCTCCTCACGCGCGCCGGCGCGGATGCGATCCAGGTTGGCCTGCGCGCGCGCCAGGTTGGCCTGCGCCTGGGCGACGGCGACGCGCTGCTGTGCATCGTCGAGCTTCACCAGCAGGTCGCCCGCCTCCACGCGATCTCCCTCGCGCACGGCCACCTCCACGACGATCCCGCTGGCCGCCATGTTGAGGTCCGAGCGGCGCACGGGCACCACCTTGGCGTCGGCCAGGATGCGCGGCTGTGGAGCGTCGACCTGTGGCGCCGTCGCCGACTGCTCAACCTGAACATCCTGTCCGCTCGGAGAAGCCAGCACTTCGGTCAGCTCCGCCGGCAAATAGCCCAGCGCATATGCAGCATAGCCGGCGCCTGCCAGTGCAATGACAATCAGGAGGAAAATCAACAGTCGTTTCATAAATGGTTCGCTTTCTTACTCCCATACTGATTTGTTGCGTGGTGCGTGTTCCGTATTGCATATCTGCACATCCTTAACTCCACGAAACACGCACCACGAAATACGCATCACGAAACACACTCCCCTTTACGACCGCGTCGCTGCAGCGCCTGAGGAACCGGAATAAGCGTAGGGCGACGCCTCCTCACGCGATTGCAACGGCGGGTCCGGATGGACGAAAAGGCGTCGCCAGGCAAACGAGGCCACCCAGAGCATGACGACGCCGGTGAAGAGCGCCGGCCCCCAGGGGCGCGCCAGCGAAAGCAGCACGCCGCCGACGGTCGGAGCAATCACGCGCGTCAGACTCTCCAACGAAGCCGAAATGCCCAGCACCCCGCCCACCTCTTCCGGGTGCACCGATTTGCTCAGCGCGCTGTTGATCACCGTGTTGAGCACGCCGCCGCTGAACGCCAGCGGCGCCAGGACGATCAACAACGTCCAGACGTTCGGCGCAACTCCCCATGCAAAGAGGGAGACGGCCATCAGGAGGGACGCAGCCAGGATCAACTGCTTGTCGCTGTAGCGTCGGGTCAAACGCCCAATGGCGAAGCCCTGCACCAGCACCGCCAGCACGCCGACGTAGCCCAACACCCAACCCGTCTGTTCCACTGAAAGATTGAGCGGCGCGCCGGACGCATAGATGGCGAAGATCGACTGGAACATGGAAAAAGCCATGCCGAAAAAGAAACGAATGTGAAACAAGGGGCCGACGCGCGGCCGCTGCAGGGCGGCGATCAGCGCACGCAAGCTGAAGGCGGTGCGAGGACGACTGGCCAGCTCGGCGCGACGCTCAGGGGTCACCGATTCAGGCAGGAAGAAATAGACGGCGATCAGATTGAATGTGGCGATCGTCAACGCAGCGAACGCAGGCGCTGCGTAGCCGAAGCGCTCACCTAGCAGGCCGCCGATCACCGGCCCGATAATAAACCCCAGGCCAAACGCTGCGCCGATGAGGCCGAACGCCTTGCCGCGCGCGTCCGGCGGCGTGATGTCGGCGATGTAGGCCTGCGCCACGCTGATGTTGCCGCCCGTCAGACCGTCCAGAATGCGACTGACCAGGAGCAGGCTCAGCACCGCGCCGTTGATGGCGGCAAGGTTGGCGCCGAAGAAGGCGACGCCGATCGAGCGGCCCAACGTCTCCGCCACGCCTAACAAGAAGAAACCCAGGGCGGTGCCTGAAATGCTGACCAACAGGATCGGACGACGCCCATAGCGGTCCGAAAGGCGTCCCAGCACCGGCGCGCCGATCAGCTGCGCGGCGGCATAGGAGGCGGTCAACAGCCCGATCATCGCCTCATTTGCGCCATAGGACCTGGCATAGTAGGGCAACAACGGTAAAATCAGACTGAAGCCCAGCAGGTCGACGAAGACGATCAGAAAGATGGTCATCAGGCGATTTTGCTCAGCCCGTGCACGCATAAATTTTTCATCCCCTTTCCAAAACGTCACCCAACGGATTGTTATCCAACAGATGAGGAGAACGGCGAGCGCTGACGGGCTCTGTGAGCATCAAATCCGCACGAGGCAGCAGGCCGTCCA
>NZ_CAKZMJ010000057.1:0-12500 GCF_937128415.1 uncultured Caldilinea sp. | reverse complement strand
GGCGAGACGGCGCCCGGCGCCAGCATGATTTCAATGAGAACAAAGCGCCCACGCG
Source organism: uncultured Caldilinea sp. (assembly GCF_937128415.1). Classification (GTDB taxonomy): domain Bacteria; phylum Chloroflexota; class Anaerolineae; order Caldilineales; family Caldilineaceae; genus Caldilinea. Next base: position 12,445 of record NZ_CAKZMJ010000057.1, on the reverse strand, counting down.
TCCGCGCCGCCAGCTCAAGCGCCTGCGCCAGCTCTGCACGCGTCGTCACGCGCACGCCTACGCCCCCCAACCCCTCCGCCAGCGCGGCAAAGCGCCAGTCGTCCAGCTCGTTGAAACGGCTCTCCGGCTGAAAGACGCGCAACATCTCCCAGCTTCGATTGTTGAAGAGCAACACGATCGGATCCCAACCATAGCGCCGACAATTGCCGAGCTCCCACCCCGTCATCTGGAAAGCGCCGTCCCCCACCAGCACCAGCGGACGACGGCCCGTGGCGACCTGCACGCCCAACCCTGCCGGGACGCCGTAGCCCATCGTGGCGTAGTAGCCGGGCGCCACCAGCTCGGTGTTGTCCATCTCCAGCGCCGTAAAAAGACAATCGCCCATGTCCGACGCCAGCGGCAGCCGACCGTGCACAGCGAAGAAGTCGTTCACGGCGCAGGCAATGTCGATCGGCTGAATCGGCTGATCGTCGCGAGGCAGGCCATGGGGATAGGAGCGTGGGGAGGACGCAGCGGCGGCCAGCGGCGAGGCGTGCAGGAGCAACCCATCGACGAACGCCTCTAAAGAGATATGGGGATAGACATGATGCCCCAGCGTGACTGCGCCATTTTCAGCGTGGATGGCGCGGCGCAGGTTCAGCCGTTTGCCGGAGACGCCAAAATTGGTGTCAGACACGATCACGCCGAGCAGCAGCAAGGCGTCGGACTCTTCCACCAGCTGCGTGATTGCTGGGTCGCCCGCCACGCCGAGATAGGTTCCCAACACCGGCGCTGACGAGTTGGCCAGCAGCCCCCGCCCCAGGAACGAAGTGACGACCGGAATGCCCAGGCGCTGCGCCAATCGATCCACCTTCGCCTCCAGTCCGAAGCGGCGCACCTCGACCCCAACCATCAACACAGGCGATTTCGCCTCGCGCAGCCGCTGCAACACCTCTGCGACGCAGGCCTGCACCGCCTCGGGGTCGCTGGGGTCGGCCTCGAAGGGGGTCACCGGCGCACAGGGCTCAAAGACGGCGCTGCGCGGGAGCTCGAAATAGACAGGCCGCGATTCGGTGACGCAGCGGTGCAGCACGCGTGCAATGGCTGCGGGCGCAGTGCGCGGATCATCGAGCTGCGCCTGGTCGCATGTGATCTCGCGATAGATCTGCAGCTGCGAGTCGAGCGATTTGACCTGATGATGGAGCAGCAGCCCGCGGCTCGACTCGGCGCGGCCAGGGGCGCCGGAGATCACGACCAACGGAACTTTTTCGGCGTAGGAGGCCGCCACGGCGTTGACCATGTTGAGCGCGCCCGCGCCGTAGGTGACGGCGGCTGCAGCCGGCGCCGAACGCAGCCGCGCCGCCGCATCGGCGGCAAAGCCGACCCCAGGCTCGTGGCTCAGCGTATAGAGCGGCAGAATGCCGGCGTTTTCGACCACCTTGAAGAACGGCAGGGCGAAATCGCCAGGGATTCCGAACAGCTCGCGCACGCCGTGCCGGTGCAACGCATCGAGGAGCGCTTCGGCAAGATTCATGGCGATGACCTCCTGAAAGGTGAAAAAAGAAGTCTCGGATGAAAGGCTATCGATGGGCGATCCGGTTGTTGCAATCCTGCGTTCTGCGGCGAATCATAACACTGCCGGAGCGTTCGGCCAATCGCTGCGGTTCATCGCCTGAAGACGCTCAAAGAGCGATGCTGTTTCCTTGACAAAAAACGCCTCTGATCCTATTCTCCATTCCAGGCAAACCTGGACGCACTGCGTCCCATGGTTGAATTCGTTGACCGCCAACACCCGAAAGAGATCCTCCCATGAATTATCTCGACGCCATCCGCGCCTTTGTTCAGGAGCGCCTGTATCCGCTTGAGCCGATTCTGCTGCAGCAGGGCTTCGACGCCGTTGCGCCGCAGCTCGACGCGCTGCGTGAGGAAGTCAAAGCCATGGGGCTGTGGGCGCCTCATCTGCCTCCCGAATACGGCGGCATGGGGCTGACGTTGCGCGACTTTGCCCGCGTCAGCGAAGAGCTGGGGCGCAGCCCGCTCGGCCACTATGTCTTCAACTGCGCTGCGCCCGACATCGGCAACATGGAGCTGCTCCTGGCCCACGGAACGCCGGAGCAAAAGGAGCGCTGGCTGCGGCCGCTGGCGGAAGGCAAGATGCGTAGTTGTTTCGCCATGACGGAGCCGGAGCACGCCGGCTCCAACCCGGTGTGGATGAGCACAACCGCGCGGCGCGAGGGCGACGAGTACGTGATCGACGGGCATAAGTGGTTCACCACGGCGGCGGAGGGAGCCGCCTTCGCCGTCGTGATGGCGATCACCAACCCGGAGGCGGACAAACCCCATCGTCGCGCCAGCCAGATTATCGCGCCGCTGGATGCGCCCGGCTTTGTCCTGGTGCGCAACATCTCGCTGATGGGCGAGCGCGGAAGCGGCTGGCTCAGCCACGGCGAGGTGCGCTTTGAAGGATGCCGCGTGCCGGTCAGCAATCGCATCGGCGCGGAGGGCGAAGGCTTTGCGCTGGCGCAGGAGCGGCTGGGGCCCGGTCGCATTCACCACTGCATGCGCTGGATCGGCATCTGCGAGCGCGCCTTCGACCTGATGTGTCGCTACGCCGTCCGCCGCGAGCTGGCGCCGGGCCGCCCGATCGCCGCCCAGCAGGTGGTTCAGCACTGGATCGCCGAAAGCCGCGCCGAGATCGACGCCGCCCGGCTGCTCGTGCTCGACGCCGCGGCGCGCATCGACAGCGTCGGGGCTTCGGCGGCGCGCATCGAAATCTCCACGATCAAGTTTTTCGTCGCCAACGTGCTGCAGCGCGTGCTCGACCGCGCCATCCAGGTGCACGGCGGCCTGGGCGTCACCGACGATGTCGTGCTCGCCTTCTGGTGGCGGCATGAACGCGCCGCCCGCATCTATGACGGCGCCGATGAGGTGCATAAGGACGTCGTAGCGCGGCATGTGCTGCGACAATACGGATTCGACGCCCGTCGCCGCGAATGAAAACGTCTGATTTATTCGATCGCGCCAACTTCGCGCAGATGTTCGATCTCCGCCTCGCCAAATCCCCAGGCGCGCAGCACTTTCTCCGTGTCCGCGCCTGGCTCCGGCGGCGGGGCGGGAGATGCAGCCGGCGTGCGGCTGAGGCGCGGCGCAGGCGCCGGCTGCACGATGCCGTCGACCTCTACGAACGTTTGCCGCGCCTGATTGTGCGGATGCAGGGGCGCTTCGTCCAGGTCGAGCACGGGCGCAACGCAGGCGTCCGTGCCTTCCAACAGGGCGCACCATTCATCGCGCGTGCGCATGCGAAAGAAAGCGGCGAGCTTTGCGCGTTGCTGCGGCCAGGCGGAGGGGTCAAACTGATCGGCGAGTTCGGGGTCATCGACGCCGAGCTTCTCGAGAAACAAGGCATAGAAATGCGGCTCAATCGGGCCGACGGCGACAAACTTGCCGTCGCTGCATTCATAGGTCCCGTAGAAAAAAGCGCCGCCGTCGAGCAAATTGGCCTGGCGTTGGTTGCTCCACAGGCCGGCTGCCTTGACGCCGTAGATCATCGTCATCAAATACGCGGCGCCGTCGGTCATGGCCGCGTCGACGACCTGTCCCTGCCCGGAGCGTTGCGCCTCCCACAGCGCCGCCATCATGCCCCAGGCCAGCATCAGGGCGCCGCCGCCAAAGTCGCCGACCAGATTGAGCGGCGGCAGCGGCTGCTCTGTCGTCCCAATGGCGTGCAGCGCGCCGCTCAACGCAATGTAGTTGATGTCGTGGCCGGCGGCGTGCGCGAGCGGCCCTGTCTGTCCCCACCCGGTCATGCGGCCGTAGACCAGCTTCGGATTGCGCGCCAGACAGACCTCCGGCCCCAATCCTAGTCGCTCCATGACGCCGGGGCGAAAGCCTTCGATCAGCGCGTCGGCCTGTTCGATCAGGCGCAGCGCAGCCTCGCGACCCGCCGGTCGTTTGATGTCGAGCGCCACGCTCAGCCGCCCCCGGCTGAGGACGTCGAACGGGCCAAGGTTCAGGGGGCTGAGCGGACGTCGCATTGCGGCTTTGCGCTCGATGCGCACCACCGTAGCGCCCATGTCGGCGAACAGCATGGCGGCGAACGGCCCCGGCCCAATGCCGGCGAATTCAATCAGCTTGAGATCATGGAGTGGACCGGTCATTCCTCATTTCCCCTACAAGTTGAAGCTGCGGGCAAAGCAAGGAAAAAGTATAGCATATGGGGGACGTCGGCGCGCTGCGCCGCCCTGAAGTGAGACCGAACGAAACCAGGGGATGCAGTGGAACCGACCTTGGCGCACTCTCTGCTGGACCGAAACCCGGCGAAAAGGACGACAACCCGGCGAAAAGGACGACGTCCTCCACCGAATTCGCCCAAATTTCTTCCATGATATACACTGAAGCCAGCACAAATGTTCTTTTCATGAATCAGACACTCATCCTATGCAGCAGACGCCTGCACCCGTTGATATTCAACAACTGCGCTGGTTCCGCATCCGTCGTTCCGGCCTGTTCGCCCCCTTTCCTAACGCCGGGTTGGCCGCCGAGGTCTTAGGCGGCATTCAGGCGCAGATTCACCCTTCGGCGGGTCTGGCGCTGTTCAACCGCACGCCCAACCTGACTTATGCACGCTACGAAGCGCTGCTCTATGAGGAGCGCTCGCTGGTGAAATTGTGGGGGCAGCGCGGAACGCTGCACATCTACGCAACCGGGGATTGGCCGCTGATTTGCGCAATGCTGGCCGGAAGCAAGAGCTGGTGGGCGCGCGCCGCCGAAAAGGCGGAGACGTATGACGCCTACATGGAGCTGGTTCGTCAGGCAGAGGCGCTCCTTCGTCAAAAAGGCGTGATGGGACGCTCCGATCTGCGCGCCTCCGGCCTCTTCAACGATGAAGAGCATCTTTCGCCGTGGGGCGGCGTCTTCGCCGACCTGGTGCGCCGGGGCCATGCCTGTCATGCTGCGCGCAGCGGCGAAGGCTTGTTCGCCCATCGCGCGTTCTGGCGCCCCGACCTGCGCTGGGAGCCGCCGGAACCCGACGCCGCCAACGTGGAAATGGCGCGTCGTTATCTGCGCGCCTACGGCCCTGCGACGTTTCAGGATTACGCACATTGGCGCGGAGCGGAGCGTCAACGTGCACGGCGCTGGTGGGCGGCGCTCGAACCTGAACTGGCGCAGGTGAGCGTGAATGGGCAAGCGATGCACCTCTTGCGCGAAGACCTGGAGGAGTTCACCAGGACGACTGAGCCGCCATTCTGCTCTTTGCACATGCTTCATCGCTTCGATCCCCTCCTGCTGGCGCACAAGGACAAAAGCTGGATCGTTCCGGCGGCGCACTATAAGCGGGTCTTTCGCAGCGCCGGCCACATCGAAGGCGTCGTGCTCGATGCAGGCGTCGCCGTCGCCACCTGGCGCTATGCGCGCAAAGGGGATGCGTTGCGCATCACACTGGAGCCTTTCAACCCGCTGCCGGCGCGTCTGCATGCTTTGATCCAACAGCGTTCGCTGGCAATTGCGACTTTCTTCGGATTGACGCAAGCGGAGGTTGAAGGGATATAACCCTCGCACCGATAAGAAATCTTGGGGAAAAGGGGAACGCCAGAGGTTGCGGCTCTCAGCCGCACGCTCTCGATGGAGGCCCTCACCCCCCGGCCCCCTCTCCCGATGCTGGGAGAGGGGGAGAAGGGAACGTCGTAGGTGCGGCTCTCAGCCGCACGTCCTCAATGACCCGCAAGGTCTCGAGAAATCCAAGGAAGCGCTGCTGCGAGCCGCACCTACGAAAAATACCCTGGGCTCATCGTAGGTGCGGCTCTCAGCCGCACGTTCTCGATGGGTGCGGGGTGCGGCCCTCACCCCCCGGCCCCCTCTCCCAGCATTGGGAGAGGGGGAGAAGGGAACGCCGTGGCGCAGCTCGCAGCCGCACGTCCTCAACGACCCGCAAGGTCTTACCGTTATGCAGCCACCTTCTCCTGCTCAGCCACCTGGATCAGCTCCAGCTCAATGTCGATGCGCACCTCTTTGCCGACCAGCCAGCCGCCGGTCTCCAGCGCAGCGTTCCAGGTCAGGCCCCAATCCTCCCGATTGATAGTCGTGGAAGCGCTAAAACCGTAGCTGATCGAACCCCAGGGGCTTTTGGCGCTGCCGTTGTAGGTGACATCGAGCGTCACAGGGCGAGTCACCCCGCGGATGGTCAGATCTCCGTGCAGTTTGGCGGTGTTCTCTCCCGTGAGCTCGACGGACGTGCTCTTAAAGGTGATCTTCGGGTAATTTTCTACGTCCAGGAAATCCGCCGAGCGCAAGTGGCCGTCGCGCTGCGCATCTTTGGTGTTGATGCTCGCTGCATCAATCCAAACGTCAACGGTGGTGTTGGCCGGATTCTCGACGTCGAGGGCGATGGTCCCTCCCCACTTTTCAAAGACGCCGCGCACGCGCGACACCATCATATGGCGGACGGTGAATTGAATTTCGGAATGAGCGCTGTCGATCTGAAATGGCATAATGCAACTCCTTTCTCCTTGTAAAAACCTCTTTGTGAAAAAAAGACGCCCCGGCAAGACGTTTGCCTTTGCTCAACATGCAGGAAATTTAATTTAACATTAAACGAATTTCTGTTGGGAAACATCCAAAATGCTCACCATGGTGAATGCAAGCAGGAACGAACTGTGGATTCCACAACGATTCACCCAAAACTTCACGGCTCGCCAAAGAGCCTACGGCCGGGAGCCGCAGCTACGACATAGCCAGATGATTTCGTCAAAAAAATAAGGAGCTTCCCGGGAAGAACGGCGTCGACCCAAAAAAGAAGGGGTCGCTTTTGAGCGACCTCTTGCAGAACAGAAAAGGTTTAGGAGGACAAAATCTTCGTCTACAGCCTATTTTTGCCCGATGGCGACGTTTTTCTCCTGAAGCGCGCCAGCGCGGACAAAGCGCACGGGAACCGTCTTGCCAACGCGCTCGCCGGTCAACAGCGCCTGCAATTCCTCCAGGCGTTGCACGGCGACGCCGTCGAGCGTCACCAACACATCACCCTGCAGCAGCCCCGCCTGCGCCGCCGGTCCGCCCGCCTCCACCGACATCACCATCAACCCGGTCTGCTGACCGAGCGACGCTTGCAGCGCAGCGTCCAACGGCACAGCTTGCAGGCCAACGCCCAGGTACCCGCGCGGCATGCGCCCATGTTTGAGAATCGTCTCCACACTGCGGGCCACGGTCTGCGTCGGGATGGCGACGCTGGCGCCGCGCACCAGAGCCGAAGTGTTCACGCCGGCGATGCGGCCGTCCATGGTCAGCAGGGCGCCGCCGGAAAAACCCGGATACATCACCACGTCGGTCTGGAGATAGTGATCGATCTCGCTGCCTGCACCCGTGCGCCAGGGGCCGCCCAGCGCGCTGACGACGCCGAGCGTCGCCTGCACAGAGCGGCCAGGCCGCGCCGTCGCCAGCACGAGGTGGCCAACGCGCAGTTCATCGGCGTTGACCCAGGTCGCCGGATTCAGCGCCTCCTGCGTCACGCGCAGAACCGCCAGGTCGGCGCCGGGGTCTCGACCGATCAGCGTGGCTTCGACCGACCGTCCGTCCGGCAAACCGACGCGCAGGTGCTCGTTGCGCTCGACGACATGGTGCGCAGTGACGATTACGCCGTCGGCTGTGTAAACGACGCCGCTGGCCGACAGTCGGCTGCGCCCTTCGACGCGCACGAGGCTCTGACCTGCGCGCTCCACCAGAGCCGCCAGCGCATCGGAAAAGGTTTGCAGTGTCTCTGACATAGTTTGCTCCTTAGTTGGGGAAATTTCCTGCTTTCGTCGCATTCACTATGTCACACATCTCGATGCGCTGCATCCCCCAAAAGGGGAGGGCCGACCTGGCAATTCAGGCAGGCGACGACCTCATCTGGCCTTGCCCTGCGCAGCGACGGCGGCGGCGGCTTTGGCGATCTCTTCAGGGTCGCCCAGATAGTAACTTTTGATGGGCTTGAGCGCGTCGTCCAGCTCATACACCAGCGGGACGCCGGTGGGAATGTTGAGCTTGATGATCGCCTCCTCGCTCATATTGTCGAGATATTTAACCAAGGCGCGCAGGCTGTTGCCGTGCGCAGCGATGATGACCCGTTTGCCCGACTTGATGACCGGCGCGATCTCTGCGTTCCAGTAGGGAAGCACGCGCGCCACCGTATCTTTCAGCGACTCGGTGAGCGGCAGCTGTTCCTTGCTCAGACCGGCGTAGCGACGATCATGGCCGGGATAGCGCTCATCGTCCGGAGTGAGCGCCGGCGGCGGCACGTCGTAGCTGCGTCGCCAGATCAGCACCTGCTCCTCTCCGTATTTGGCCGCCATCTCCGACTTGTTCAACCCCTGCAGCGCGCCGTAGTGTCGCTCGTTGAGCTGCCAGGCCTTGAAGGTCGGAATCCACATCAGGTCGAGCACATCCTGCACATACCAGAGCGTGCGAATGGCGCGCTTCAGCACCGAGGTGAAGGCGACGTCGAAGGTGTAGCCCTCGCTGCGCAACACCTCGCCGGCGCGCTGCGCCTCCTCGCGGCCGCGCTCGGACAGATCGACGTCCGTCCAGCCGGTGAAGCGATTCTCTTTGTTCCAGGTGCTCTCGCCGTGACGAAGCAACACAACTTTGTACATTTTGCATTCCTTTCTTTTGACTTTGCATTTCCAGTCGGCTGAGACGCCAAACCAGGCGTCGTTCTATTTCAAGTGATGCGATTTTTCACCGCCAAAGCGCAGAGAGGCAGCGAGCGTTTTGCGCTGCCTTCTCTGGGCCCTCCGGCGCATCGGTCTTCTCCGAGTTCATGGGCCGATCACCTTGCGCCCTTTCAGCCGCTCTCGCCACTGCTCGCGAAAGCTGCGTCCGGCAAGCGGTGGAAAGTCTCGCCGTTTCGTCCATGCAGAGAGCGGGCCGGGCATCGATTTGACCGTCCCGCCGTTGAGGGCGGCGAAAAGACGGGTGCCCAGGCTGCCCAGTTTACCGGCTGCCTCGTAGCGGCTTGGGTTCTGCATCATCTGCAGGAACGCCTGCATGGCGGTGCGGTCGAAGAACGAAGCTCTGCCCTCCTCCACTACGTCGCGGCGCAACTCCACCAACATGCGCGGCAGATCGATCTTGACGGGGCAGGCCTCTCGACACGCGCCGCAGAGCGTGCTGGCGTAGGGCAGCTTGTCGACGTCGGTCACTTCGATGTGGAGGCTGGGGCTGATCACGGCGCCGATCGGTCCGCTGTAGGTGCTGCCGTAGGCGTGGCCGCCGATCTCCCGATAGACGGGGCAGACGTTGAGGCACGCGCCGCAGCGGATGCAGCAGAGGGCCTCGCCGTAGCCTTTGGCCAGCATATCGATGCGACCGTTGTCGACCAGCACCAGATGGAATTCTTCTGGGCCATCCACATCGCCCGGTCTGCGGGGGCCGCTCGTCATCGAGAGATAGACGCTGCACTGCTGGCCGGTGGCGCTGCGACAGAGCGCCTGATATTGCAAGAAGGCGTCCTCGACCGTGGGCACGAGTTTCTCGATCCCCATCACAACGACATAAACGCGCGGCAGGGTCGAGGTCATGCGCCCGTTGCCTTCGTTGGTGACGATGCAGCAGGTGCCGGTCTCGGCGATGGCGAAATTGCAGCCGCTGATCCCCATGTCGGCGCTGAGAAACTCTCGACGCAAGGCGGCGCGCGCGGCGCTGCAGATCACCTGCGGGTCGAGCGTCGGCGGCATGTCCAGCTCGCGTTGAAAGATGTCGGAGATGTCTTCGATGCGGCGGTGAATGACAGGGGCGATGATGTGGCTGGGCGGCTCGCCGGCGAGTTGGATGATGAACTCCCCCAGGTCGGTCTCGACGACCTTCATACCGGCGGCCTGGAGCGCCTGGTTGAGATGCACCTCCTCGGTCGCCATCGACTTGGCCTTGACGACCTTCTGGACGTTGGCTCTGCGCGCAATCTCAACGACGATGCGCTGCACGTCGATGGCTTCCTTCGCCCAGTGCACATGGCCGCCGTTGGCGGTGACGTTCGTCTCCAACTGCTCCAGCAGGTCGGGCAGGTGGCGAAGGACGTATTCTTTCATCTGGCGCACCTGGTCGCGCAGGCACCGCCCGTCGACGGCGTTCATCGCCGCCGCGCGCTGTCCGGCCATGCGCCCGGTGGAGCGCTCCAACGCCACGCGCAGATGGGCGTTGTTCAGTGCGCTCTTCACGCGCGTCTCATAGGGCAGCGTGAGATCGATGGTGGAAGTCGCCACGAACACCCCTCCATGCGATTGACCGGATGCGCTCCAGGATGGAAAGCGCATCCGGCTCACGGAAATTCAACGTCTACTTGGCGTATTCAACCGCCCGCGTCTCGCGCACGACCGTGACGCGGATCTGACCGGGATATTGTAGATTGTCTTCGATCTTCTTGGCAATGTCCCGGCTGAGTTGGATGGCGGCCAGATCGTCGATCTCCTCCGGTCGCACCAGCACGCGAATTTCCCGGCCCGCCTGGATGGCGTAGGTCTGGATGACGCCTTTGAAGCTGTTGCCGATCTCCTCGAGTTCGGTCACGCGCTTGATGTACGTTTCGAGCGATTCGCGGCGCGCGCCGGGCCGTGCGCCGGAAATGGCGTCGGCTGCGGCCACGATCACCGCCTCGATCGATTCCGGCTCCACCTCGCCGTGATGGGAGGCGATGGCGTTCACCACCACTTCCGGGACGTTGTAGCGCCGCGCGATCTCGGCGCCCACGATGGCGTGCGGTCCGTCGATCTCGTGGCTGACCGCCTTGCCGATATCGTGGAGCAGGCCGCCCATCTTCGCCACCTTGACATTCGCATGCAGCTCGGCCGCGATCACGCCCGCCAGTTTAGCAGTCTCGATGGCGTGCGCCAGTTGGTTTTGGCCGTAGCTGGTGCGGAACTTCAGACGCCCCAGAATCTTCTGCAGCTCGCGATGCAGGCCGGAGACGCCCGCCTCCAGCATCGCCTGCTCGCCTGCTTCGACGACGATGCGTTCGATCTCCTGTTGCGCTTTTTCCACCTCTTTCTCGATGCGGGCGGGATGGATGCGCCCGTCGGAGACCAGTTTGCTGAGCGCCATGCGCGCCACCTCGCGGCGGATGGGGTCGAAGCTGCTGATGATGATGGCCTCGGGCGTGTCGTCGACCACCAGGTCCACCCCCAATGCCTGTTCGATGGCGCGAATGTTGCGGCCCTGGCGCCCGATGATGCGTCCTTTCATCTCATCGGAGGGCAGGTCGACGGTGCTGACGGCGAATTCGCTGACGTGGTCGCTGGCGATGCGTTCGATGGCCAGGGTGATGATCTCGCGCGCGCGACGGTCCGCCTCTTCGGCGGCCTGCGCCTCCACCTCGCGAATCTTGCGCGCCATCTCCTGCCGCGTCTGTTGCTCCACCCGTTCGAGCAGCACCTTCTGCGCCTCCTCAACCGTCATGTGGGCCACGCGTTGCAGCTCGTTCAGCCATTCCTCTTCGGCGCTGGCGAGCCGCGCCTCGCGCTCGTTGCAACGCTGTTCACGCTGCGCCAGCTTGCGTTCGCGGTTCTCGATCTGCTGAAGGCGCTTTTCGGCGGTGTCCAGCCGATTTTGCAGGCGCTCTTCGATCTTCTCCAGTTCTGCGCGACGTCGCTGCGCTTCTGCGTCCATCTCCTTGCGGCGTTGCACTTCCTCTTCTTTGATCGCCAACTGCGTCTGTCGAGCCGCCGCTTCCGCTTCGGCGATGATGCGCGCCGCATGTTCTTCGGCGCCTTGTCGTAGGGCGTCCTGGCGCTCCTTTTCTGCTTTTACGCCGGCTTCCCTTCCTCTGGAGTAGGCCAGGTAGCCGGCGAGGCCTGCGCCGAGCAGAGTAAAGAGGAGCACCAGGGTGATCGTCAGAATAACGCTATCCATAGAGCGATGACCTCACCAGTGTGATAAATTGTTCACATCCATCTGCCAGGTCGACCGTCGCTTCACATTGTTGCGATGAAGCGCGATCCCCCCTTGCTAAAAACGCAACTGCGCTGCAGCCAACGCTACAGCGCAGTTGGTGCAACCGACCTGTTCGGTTCCGACGGTCGGCTGAATAAGATTGCGTTGAATCGTGTGACAGCTGGTTCCTTTCCGCCGCAGCGCTAGAGAAAACTTGAACAAACTCTATCGCGCCAGGCAGGCCAGCCATGTTTAGGAGCGCTCGCCCATGGCTATCCGCTGTTTGCATTTTGTACAGGGACGCTTCGTTGGGGCAGCCCGGCCTTGGCGCGGATCAGCGCATCGATCTCCATTGCCACTGCGGGGTGTTGGCGCAAGTATTCCTTGGCCGCTTCACGGCCCTGCCCAATCAGCTCATCGTTGTAGCGATAGAAAGCGCCGCGCTTGCTTAGAATGTCCAGTGCAACGCCGAGATCGACCAGATCGCCGACCGTGCTGATGCCTTCGTTGTACATGATGTCGAACTCGGCGGTGCGGAAAGGCGGCGCCACCTTGTTCTTCTTCACCGTCA
>NZ_CAKZMJ010000056.1 GCF_937128415.1 uncultured Caldilinea sp. | reverse complement strand
TGCAGACCAACCGGGGAAATAGAAATTTGTAATTTTCAAATCAATCGATGCGGTCGTCGTCACGACGAGTCGCATCTCGATCGGGGTTCCCATCTCCAGATGCACCTCAGGCCGCTTCTCGCGCTCGTTGATCTGTGCAGCGTTCCCGAACAGATCCAACCCCGCCCAGCGCGGCAAAAATTCGCTGGAGGAGCTGGTGCCGTAGGCGTTGGTTTGAAACTCAAATTGAGCCACCGCCGGTCGCCCAATTACAGTCGGTTGTTCGAGCAAGGGGACGAACGCGCTTGCAGTGGGCCGTTGGCTGAGGAGAAGCGCGCCGATCAGCGCTGCGGCGCCCGCCAGCGCCGCCGGTTTGGGCCGAATGCGCGCAACGACGCCGGCCGGGAAAATGGCCAGCGGCAGGCTGATCACCGCCAGCAGCCGCCACGGAAATTGCGCAATCAGCAGAATCTCGCTGTTGAGCCAAAGCGGCAGCGCCCACGCCGAAATCATCAGCGACGCCGTCAACGCCGCCGCCGCCAGCGCCCACCATTCCGGCGTGCGCCGTGGATGCGCTGCAAAACCGACGAGCGCCAGGGTCAACTGCACGATCCCTAATTGGAACGGAATCGCCGTCGAATATTCAAACGGAATGGAGCTATCCAGAAAATTCGACCACGTCCAGGTGTTTTCTCCCACGTAGCGCGCGGCGATCGCAAACGCAGTGGGGGCAAGGTCGCCTCGTTCCATCAGCAAAGGCGCCCAGAAAAAGGCGCTTATCCCTAAGGCCGCAACGCTCGCCGCCGCTGCAACGCCGAGGCGCGACGACAGCGGCCAGGGCGAAGCACGCGTCTGCATCATCACGGCGACGGCATAAAGAGCGATCATCGGCGGCATGAAGAGCAGCGAGATATTGTGCGTCAGCGCCAGCAGCCCTGCGCTCAAGGCGAATCCCAAAGCCGCCGGCGTCGGATTAGAGGCGTAAAAAATGCGGCGCAGAGACCACAAAATCCATGGCAGCAGCGCCTGCGCGCCGACTTCCGCCACCGCCCCGCGTGCGTACACATTGAGAAGCAGATAAGGCGCATACAAATAGGCGACTGCGCTCACCATCGCCCCGGCTCGCCGCCGCCAGCCCTCCATCCCTTCCAGCAAGTCGGACGCGAGCAGATACGCGCCTGCGCCCGCAAGCGCCAGCAGCGTCGCAAACGTCAACGCCAACGCCAAGGGGGGACCGGCGCCCAGAAACACAAACAGGCCGGCCAGGTAATAGGTCGCCGGCCCATAGAACGCAAGCAACGGATAGCCGTATCCTAGCACCAGGTCTGGCATCCAGCGGGGATAGAAAACGCCTTCTCGCTGGTGAATGGCCAACAGGGCAATGCGCAGAACGTGCAACATGCCGTCGGCGGATTGCGTCAACCCTAGTTGCACCAGCGGCCACAACGCCGGCAGCGCAGCCAGGAGCAGCGCCGCCGCCGTCAGCCCACTTACAAGAAAGCGCCTCTGCGGTTCGGAAAGCAAGGCGAATCTAGACGGCGCTCGCATCATCGGTCTATCCCGTCAACGATGAGAAACGTCGCCTCTTCTCTTTGTCCCGGCCTCTTCACCGTCAACTGACGGCCACTCACCGGCTCGTATAGCCCGATGCGCAGGCGATAGCGCGCCGGGTCGAAGTCCGGAGGCAGGGCCAACAGCGCCGTCGAACGCACCGTCTCCCCGGGGACCCAGAGATGCGTGGGGTTGGCCTCGCCGCCTGGGGGAAAGTCGTGCTGGCTGACGATGACGCCCTCGTCGTTGAGCAAGTGCACGAAGGCTGTGTACGCCGTCGGCGAACGGTCGAGGGCGCGCCAACCGAGCTCGACGCGCAGCGCCCCTGGCTCATTTGCCGGCCGCTCGCTGCGAAGACCCTCAAGCGCAATGCGGTTTTCAAAGACGGCGCCGACGGGCGACAGGTCATCGAAGGAGACCCTGGCTACGCCGTTGCACAGTTCAATCGGGCCAAAGACCACCTGATCGCCGCCGATGCGGCCTTCGGCGTCCACGATGCCGGCGCGGCGGATGGCGCCGTTGGAAGAAAGCCAAAACAGCCCTGTCTCAAAATAGGCCTTGCCAGGCGTCAGCGGCTCCGGCAACGCAAAGGCTCTGCGATCGTCGACGATGTCGTCCTCACGCCACAAGGTCAATGGGTAGCCGTTGCCCAAGGGCCCGTTGTCTTGAAGCTGAAGATCGGGCGTCATCAGGTGGGCGAAGAGCAAGGCGTCGATGTCCTCGGAGGCGCCGGCGTCGTTGCGACGCAAGTACAGCGTCAGCGGCAGCTCTTCCCCGGCCATGTCGCACGGCGCCGCATCCACCGGCAGCGCATAGCCGACCAGCTCCACCCCATTGGTGAAACGCGCGCTCAGCGGGTACTGGATGCGCTCCAGCTTCAGGGTCAGCGCAGGCGTCCCGCCGACGTACAAATGCGCCGGCGCAAAGGGGACGCCTGCTTCCGCTTCTGTGAATTGCTGCGCAAACGGCGCTTTGCCCTCTGCGATGGCGGCGACGAGCGACTCGCCGGCGTCGTCAAAGGGGGAAAGCTGCGTTGCAGCGAACGAGCCGTCCGCCTGCCTTTCGATGAGAAAGAGCGGCTGCGCCGGATCGGCCCCATACTCGACCAGGTAATGGGCGCCGGCTGCGATCCGCCGCCACACATCCTCGTCTGCGATGCGCGGGGCCGCGCCTGGCAAATCGGGATTAAGGAACCGCATCTGGGGTGAACGATAGAGCCGCCGCGTGAGCAAGATGGCGCGGACGTTCTCGTCGGCGAGCAGACTGCGCACCGCCACCGCCGCTTCGTATTGATCGGCGTCGAAGACGCCGGCCAACGTTGGCCATTGCGCCCATCGTACAAAATAATCGCGCGTCGTCAGCGCGCCGCTCACCACCAGCGTCGCCGCCAACAGCGCCGTGCATGTGCGGACGGGCTCTATGCGCCGCCCAAACACAGTTGCAATCGCCCGTGCGCCGAACGCGTACAAAATGGCCAGCGGCGGCAGCGCGCCCACCATGCGCAGCCAGTGAGGCGCTTCTAGGCTCAGCAGCGTCGGCGTCAGCATCACGACAAACCAGATCGTCGTCAGGCGATGCGCCGGTTGTCGCAAGTGCGCCAGCGCCCAGGCCAGCCCCGCCGCAAACAAAATCGCCAGCAGCGGATCGGTGGCCGGTCGCTCCGGCAGGTTGTGCCGGGGATTGCGGTCGCCGGTGACGAAAAAGGCGCCTGCCACCCGCAACACATTCTCGGCCAGACGCTCCGCCGGCGTTCCCGGCGCGGTGGGGCTTTCCGGCGCAAAGATCGAGACGTCGCCCGTGCGCGCACTCAACAGTTCGGGCTGCCGCCAGAACGTCCACAGCAGCGGCGCAGCCGTCAACAACGCGACGGCGAGCATCAGCCCGACGCCGGAAAGCCGGCTTCGCTCGAGAGGAGAAAAGGGCGTCGCTTTCGCCTGGCGGAGTTTCGTCGCTTGCAGCAGCAGCTCAATTCCGACAAAGCCTAGAACCGCCGCAGGCAACAGCCGCGCGGAGATGTAGGTGTACTGCGCCGCGCCTAGCCAGAAACCCGCTGCAACGAAATGCATCCTGCGGCCATCTTGCCAGGCCTTCGCCAGAAAATAGAAGGCGAGCGCGCTCAAGATCGGCAGCAGGTTTGCCCGAAACCCCAGGCGGCTGAGGCTGACGTGCCAATAAGTGACGCTGAACGCCGCCGCGCCGACCAGCACTGGCCAGAGCGCATCGACCCGCTTTTCCTCCTGCGCCCACTGCAACAGCCGACGCCCAAGCGTCCAAACCACAGACACGCTCAACACGCCGGCGAAAGCCGCCGTCAGACGCAGCGAATAGGAGGAAGCGCCCAACAGCGCCACCGCCAGCGACTGCATGTAAATAAAGAGCGGTTCGCGCCCGTTGTTGCCGGGGAAAAAGAGCGGCCGCGAGGCGCCTTCGATGACGCCCCACGCATCGATGCCGTTGTACGCTTCATCGAAAAAAAGGCCGGGCGGCAGCCGATGGAGGTCCCATGTGCGCAGGAAAAAAGCCGCCAGAATCACGAACAGGAGCCCCAGCCGATAGAAGGTGGAGGGCGATTGAGCCGGCGCCGCCTTCAGCGCCCTTTTCGGTGAAAACCCCATGCGCTACAGTCTACTACAAAGGACAGGCTCCCAATAAAAATGTCCGCTCCCATGAGCGGACATTTTTACGGGTTGCTGCCAACAAATCAGTCGCTTTACCTATCCACCGAAAACACCCTTGCGCGTGGTCGGGGAGAGAGGATTTGAACCTCCGACCTCTTCGACCCGAACGAAGCGCGCTACCAAGCTGCGCTACTCCCCGACAACCAATAAAAGTATACCCTGGAGATGCATTTGCGCCAAATTCACGAGCGTAGCAAAAAACACTTTGACCCAATTGCAAGGTGTGATATACTCTAGAACACTCTGGCGATTGTTCAGATCGTTTCGCCTATGCGTTCGTATGCAACACAACTCCATCTGCAATTTGCGTTCGATGCAGGCGAGCGATTGCGTTGGTTTCCACAGGAAGAGGAGCCATGATAGAGGTTACGATCGACAGCATCCGGGTCAGCCTCTTGTCGCAGAACCGGATCGTGGTGTTGAAGGAGGAGAAGAGCGAGCGCTTTCTGCCGATCTGGATCGGTCCTTTTGAGGCGGACGCCATCACGTTGCAGCTTCAGGGCATGGAAGCGCCGCGCCCGCTGACGCACGACCTGCTCAAATCGGTGATCGAAACGTTGGGCGCAGAGGTGCTCCACATTGTGATCAACAGTCTGGAGCGCAACACCTACTACGCCCGCATCGTGCTGGAGATGAACGGCGACACGATCGAGATCGATAGCCGACCCAGCGACGCCATCGCGCTGGCCGTGCGCGTCGGCGCCCCCATCTATGTTGCAGAAGAAGTGATGGAACAGGCCGGGATGGTGCCCGAAGAAGAGATGCCGCTGTCGGAGGAAGGGGAGCAGCCCGAATACAGCGACGCCTCCGGCGAAGACCTTGGCGCCTTCAAGGATTTTGTGGAAGGGCTGGACCTGGACAACCTGCTCGGCAACTGAAACGTCCGCAATCAAATCATGGTTATTCAAGAGGCTCGCATACGGCGAGGCTGCGCATCGGCAGCTTCGCCGTTTTTGTCACCGAGGACTTATCCCCAGAGTTATACACAGGTTCAAGAGAGGTCTCAGTTGCTGAGCCTGTGAGTCGCCAATTCGAGTGCGATCGTTGTTGTGAAGGGCTTTATCTTTAGCGACGATTCGTGTGAATGGCTATAACTATCGTGAGCAACTATGGCTGCATTTGAAGAAAAAGCGGGTCGAGCCGGCGAAATCGCAGAATCTCCGGCCAGGGGCATTCCGGCCAATCTGGAAGCGGAGCGCGCTGTACTGGGGTCGCTCTTGCTCGACCCGGATGCGATCATTAAAGTAGCCAACTTTCTGCGGCCGCAAGATTTCTACCGGGAGCGCCACGCCTGGCTTTACGAGGCCATGCTGGCCCTCCATGAACGGCGCGAGCCGCTCGATTTCGTCACCGTCGTCGATGAGCTGGAGCGCCGAGGTCAGCTGGAGGAGATCGGCGGCCCCGCGTACATCACCGACCTGATCGCCGGCACGCCGTCGGCGATGTACGTCGATCACTACGCGCGCATCGTCGAGCGCACGGCCCTGCTGCGACGCCTGATCGCCGCCGCCGGCCAGATCGCGGAGCTCGCCTACGACGACAGCCAGGACATCGAAGAGGTGATCGACAAAGCCGAGACGCTGATTTTCGGCGTCAGCGAGGCGCTCATCCACCGCGATCTGACGCCGATTCGCTCGATCATGACCCAGGTGGTCGATCGCATCGACTTTCTGGCGCGCAATCCGAACACGTTGATGGGCGTGCCCACCGGCTTCACCTTTCTCGACCGGCTGCTCGGCGGCCTGCAAAAAAGCGATCTGATCATCCTGGCCGCCCGGCCGGCGATGGGCAAGACCAGCCTGGCGCTCAACATCGCCCAGAACGCCGCCAAACGCTACGCCGCGCGCGTCGCCATCTTCAGCCTGGAGATGAGCAGCGAGCAGCTGGTGCAGCGCCTGCTCTCGATGGAGACCGGCATCGACAGCCACCGGCTGCGCCTGGGGCAGGTGCATGACGACGAATGGCCGATCCTGATCGAGGCCGCCAGCATGCTCGCCAACACCGCCATCTTTATTGACGATACGCCCGCCGCCACCGTCAACGAAATTCGCACCAAGTGCCGACGCCTTTACGCTGAACATGGGTTGGACCTTGTGCTGATCGACTACATGCAGCTGATGTCCGGCCAGGGAGGCGGGCGCGAGGCCAACCGCCAGCAGGAGATCTCCTACATCAGCCGCTCGCTCAAGGGGCTGGCGCGCGAGCTGAACGTGCCTGTGATCGCCCTGAGCCAGCTCTCGCGCGCCGTCGAAAGCCGCAGCGACAAGCGCCCAATGTTGTCCGATTTACGCGAAAGCGGCTCCATAGAGCAAGATGCAGATGTGGTCATGTTCATCTACCGCGAGGACTATTATATTGAGGACACCGATCGTCAGAATATCGCGGACGTGATTGTCGCCAAACATCGCCACGGTTCGACGGGCACCGTCAGCCTCTACTTCCGCAAAGAGTTGACGCAGTTCCGCGACCTGGAGGTGCAGCGCACCGAGTTAGACTATTGAGGCGGCGAGGTTCACCATGCCCATGCAACCCAAAGGCTTCGTCGGCTTTCCCGACGTGAAAATGAAAGCCGTGAAGATTCCCGACTTTTTCTTCACCGATCTGCTGCCGATGATCGACGATCTCGCCGAGCTGAAGCTGACGCTGCATTGTTTCTGGCTTCTCAACGAACAGGAGGGTCAGCTTAAATATCTGCGTGGGGTCGATCTGCGCAGCGACGAAGTTTTACTGCGCAGCCTCAACCTCGACAATGACCTGCGCACGCCACAGCAGGCGCTCGCCGACGCGCTGGAACGCGCCGTGGCGCGCGGCGTCTTGTTGAAGCTGGAGATCGAGACGCGCGTCGGCGAAAAGGAAACTGCAGTGGAGGATTGGTACTTCATCAACACGGTCAAGGGGCGGCAGACGCTGGCATTGGTGCGCCAGGGCAGACTCGAGGAGCTGCGCCATGTCCTGCCCGACGAAGCGAGGCTGAAAGTCGAGCGGCCGAATATCTTCGTCCTGTACGAACAGAACATCGGCCTGTTGACGCCTCTGATTGCGGATCAGCTGCGCGATCTGGAAAAAAGCTATCCGCCGGATTGGATCGACGAGGCGTTCACCATCGCCGTCGCCAACAACAAACGGTCGTTGCGCTATATTCAGGCCATCCTGAAGCGATGGGAAACGGAAGGGAAAGATGACCGAACCCATGAGACGAGTGGACGAGACACTCCCGAAGATCGTCGGCGAAAATACATCCCGGACGAATACTCCGACGTCATCATCAGCTAGCGCAGCGGTCGACGATGCGGTGCGCGCGATACGTCGCGCACGCGCATTGCCGGAGACGCGTCGCGAAACGACGCCTCCTTGTCCCATCTGCGGCGGCTTAGGCTTTGTGGTGCCCGATCTGCCGATCGGCCATCCGGACTATGGCCGCGCCGTGCCCTGCCGCTGCCGCGCCCAGGAGCTGCAGGCGCGACGGCTGCGCGCGTTGCAGTCGATGAGCATGGTCGAAAGTCTTAAACGGCTCACCTTCGAGCACTTCCACCCGGAGCCGTCCCATCTGCCGCCGGACAAGCAGATCAACCTCCGTCGCGCCTACGAGACCTGCGTCAATTTCGCCGCCAACCCGGAAGGCTGGCTGCTGCTCACAGGCGGCTATGGCTGCGGCAAAACGCATCTCGCCGCCGCCATCGCCAATGCGCGGCTGGCCATGGGGCAGCCGGCCATCTTCATGGTGGTTCCCGACCTGCTCGATCACCTGCGCGCCGCCTTCGGCCCGCAGAGTGAACTCGCTTACGACGAACTCTTTGAGGAGCTGCGCAACGCGCCGCTGCTGATCCTCGACGATCTGGGCGCGCAGGCCAGCACGCCCTGGGCGCAGGAGAAGCTCTTCCAGCTGCTCAATCATCGCTATAACGCCCAGGCGCCCACGGTGATCACCACCAACCAACGGCTCGATGAGCTAGACCCGCGGCTGCGCAGCCGCCTGCAGGATGTGGGGTTGGTCAATCACGTTTTGATCCTGGCGCCGGACTTTCGCACCGGCAAGGCCAGCGGCCAGAGCGACCTGAGCACCTTGCACCTGCATCGCGACCAGACCTTCGAGAGCTTCGACGCCGCGCGCAAGGACCTTTCGCCTGAAGAGCGCGCCAACCTGCGCGAAGTGGTCAGACGCTGCCTGGATTACGCCGAGTCGCCGCAAGGTTGGCTGGTGCTGATGGGGGAATCAGGCTGCGGCAAGACGCACCTGGCGGCGGCCATCGCCAATCGCTACGTCGAGCGCACGCGTACGGACGTGATGTTTGTGGTCACGCCCGACCTGTTGGACTATCTGCGCTCCGCCTTCAACCCGCAGTCGGTCACGCCGCTCGACCGCCGCTTCGATGAGGTGAAACGCGCGCCGCTGCTCGTGCTCGACGACTTGGGCGCCGAAAGCGCCACGCCCTGGGCGCGAGAAAAGCTCTTTCAACTGCTCAATTTCCGCTACACGGCGCTGTTGCCCACCGTCATCACCACCAGCGCCGATCCCAAGCAGATCGACCCCTGGCTGCGCACACGGATGATGGACGTCCACCGCTGCCAGTATCTCGCCATCATTGCGCCGGGCTATCGAGGCGCGCCGCCGCAGCAGGAGGCGCGCGCCCGAAAAACGACGCGGCGCTGAGGCGGATAGCGCAGCCGCTCCTGTGTGCATGCATCCTTTGCGCTTGGGCTGCTCATGGCCGGTTCATGGTACAATACAGGCATGGAGCCATCGCCACAAGATTTGCAAGAATCGTCTTCCACGATAGAGCCGGCAAGCGCAGGCGGCCTTTCGCTCCTGGTTGAAGGATGTCGACGCTTGCAGATTGCCCTTACGCCAACGGCGATCGAGGCGTTTGAACGCTACTATCAAGAGCTGGTCGCCTGGAACGAACGCATCAACCTCACCTCGATTGTGGATTACGAGGAGGTGCAGACCAAGCACTTCCTTGACTCCCTCGTCAGCCTGCCGCTGCTGGCCGAAGAGCTGGGCGCGTCGCTGCCCTTGCCTTCGCTTCGCCTCCTTGACGTCGGAACCGGCGCCGGTTTTCCCGGAGTGCCGCTGAAGCTGGCGTCGCCGGCGCTGCAACTTACGCTGATGGACGGCACGCAGAAAAAGATCGCTTTCCTCGAGCATCTTGTAAAAGTTTTGGGGCTTGACGGCGTGACGTTGGTGCATGGCCGCGCCGAGGAGCTGGGGCGCACGCCTCAGCATCGCGAACAGTACGACATCGTTGCAGCCAGGGCCGTCGCTCCGCTCAACACGCTTGCGGAGTATCTACTCCCCCTGGTGCGCAAAGGTGGACTGGCGGTTTTCTACAAAGGGCCTTCTGCGCCGCAGGAGTTCATGGAAGCGCGGCGCGCCATCAAGGTGCTGGGCGGAGAAGCGGTGCGACTGGCGCCGGTGGAGGTGCCTTTTTTATCTGAACGCCGTTTCATCCTGTTGGTGAAAAAGATCGCCGCCACGCCGTCGCTCTATCCGCGCGGGCAGGGATTGGCGCGCAAACGTCCGATCGCCTGAGCGCATCGCCGGGCGCTCCCGGTTATTCTTCGATGCAGCCCTTTTCCAGATAGAAGGTCATGTGTTGAAAGTGGATGACGGGGTCGATATACTCCACGCGAATGTAGGGGGGAACCGTCAACGTGATCGGGGCGTAACAGAGAATGCTTTTGATGCCGGCTTCGATCAGTTGATGGGCGACCTGCTGCGCCGCCGAAGCGGGCACTGCAATAATGGCGATTTGGCAGCGATGCTGCCTGACCACAGCCGGGATTGCTTCCACCGGCTGAACGGTGATTGAACCGATTGCGCCGCCGACCTTCTTCGGATCGTTGTCGAAGACGGCCACAATGCGAAAGCCGCGGTGCTCAAAACCCGTGTAGCTGGCGAGCGCATGTCCCAAATAGCCGGCGCCCACCAGAATCACGGGCCAGACGCAATCCACTTTCAAAATCTTCTCGAGCTGATTGCATAAATAGGCGACGTTGTACCCTGTGCCCTGTTTGCCGAATTCGCCAAAGTGGCTCAAGTCCTTGCGAATTTGCGCTGAACTCAACCCAAGAAGCTCACCCAATTCCTGGCTGGAAGTGACTTCAACGCCCTGCTCTTTCAGTAAACGCACTGTGCGTAAATAGATGGGGAGACGGCTGATCACAATGTCAGGAATTTGAGGCAAGACAGGCGCAGATAAATGATTCATACCGGTCAGTCGCCCAAAATCGATCTTTTGCGATTGATTGCTCTTCAAAAGAGGCGGCAGGTCTGTCAGGCGCAATATTTTTTGATCATTTTATCACAAATGGCGGCGTTGCGCCAGTTATGGAACAAACTACGCATTGATTGCGTAATAATTGCAGAAAAACGGCTCTGTGCATCCGCAAGGACTACAGAAAAGGGCTATATAGAAAAATAGAAAAGAGCTATAGAAAACGCCAGCGCTTCTTTTTGAAAGCGCTGGCGCTTCCCTGGGAATCTTGAGGCGGGGCATTTAAAGCGCGTGGGCAATTTTCTCAGATTTTGCTGAATCTTGTATCAAGACTCCTTCCCGATCGATCTGGTTGCGTTGCGGCAGACAATATCCTTGCCCGCGCACGGTGAGCACGTAACGCGGATTGTCCGGGTCAGGTTCGATCTTGCTGCGCAGACGACGCACGTGCACCCATAAAGATTCAACGGTGCCCCGTCGCGTCGGATCCCACACTTTGGATAACAGAAAGCCGGGTGACAATACGCGGCCCCGATTGTGATATAAAATGTTTAAGATGCGATTCTCGGTCGGAGTCAACGGAATTTGACGGTTGTCCATCACGGCATATTGTTGCGCAAAATTGACGCGCAGCCGGTCATCGATCGCCAGTTCTGGCTCGAGCGAGCGTTCAGGGGCGACCCGCATCAGCACGCGACGAATGCGCGCCAACAGTTCGGAGAAGGCGAACGGTTTTGTGACATAATCTTCGGCGTATCGGTTCAAGCCTTCGACCTTGGTGTTGGTGTCTGACAAGGCGGATAGAAAAATGATGGGAATCTCGCCAGCTTGCCGCAGCTCGTCCGCCAGGGCGAAGCCATCCATGCCCGGCATCATAATGTCGAGCACGGCCAAATCGGGCAGACCCTCTTTCTTGACGATATCGATGGCTTCCTGTCCGCTGCCCGCGGCCCAAACGACGTAGCCCTCCCGCTGCAGACGCAGACTCAGCATCAATCGCGTGTCGGCGGCGTCGTCAACGACCAGGATGGTGGCGCTGTTGTGACTTTCTGAAGGGATTCGACCTCGCTCGCTCATGGTTCTTTCTGTTCCTTACCCAACTTTTACTCTGTGCAAATTTTCTCTTAAGTTCTTGGAGATATTTTGAGGGTGACAATGATTAAGCGCCCAGAGAGTTGTAGCAATTAAAAAATATCTAAAAAATTGATTGCCTGTCCGTGTAAATCTCGTGTAAATTTTTTGTCAATCTTGTTCTGTTCCTGTTATAAGGCGCGCTTAAGCTTTCCTTATCTTATCATCATCAGGTCGATTGTAAGCTTACACATTTCTGTCAAATCGGTAAGCTAAAGATTGGAGCATCATGGGCAAAAAGTCAAATTGTCAGATAAAGCGTATTTTTATTGTTTTGCTGCTGCTGGCCGCTCTTTTGACCGCATTTCTGGCTGGCGCAGCGACCGGCCTTGCTGCGCGCCCTGCGCTGGCCGCAGAGCGTCCTGCGCAGTTCGAGATTTTCTGGGAGGTTTGGGATCTGGTCGATCGCTATTTTGTCGATCAGGACAAGATCGATCCGCAGCGCATGACCTATGGCGCAATTCAGGGCATGCTCGCCACCCTCGGCGATCAGAATCACACCGCGTTCTTCTCACCTCAAGAGGCGCAACAACAGCAGAGCGCCCTGGACGGTTCTTTCGAGGGCATCGGCGCCTATGTGGAGAGCACGGCAGAGGGGTTTCGCATTATTGCGCCGATTCACGGCTCGCCGGCGGAGCAGGCGGGCATTCTTCCCGGCGACATTGTCCTGCGCGTCGATGGGGAAGACATTACAGGGATGCCCGAATGGGAGGTCATTTCTCGCATCCGCGGCCCTGCAGGAACCACCGTCATCTTGACGGTTCTCCACCCAAACGCCGATGAACCTGTCGATATCGCAATCGTGCGCGGCAAGATCGACATCGAGAGCGTGACATGGGCGCGCATTCCCGGCACCAATTTCGTCTATCTACAGATTTCTCAATTTGCAGCCGACACGGGCGATGAGCTCCTGGCTGCGCTCGAGGCGATCCAGGCGGAGGAGGATCCGGTTGAAGGAATTCTTCTTGACCTGCGCAACAACCCAGGCGGCTATCTTCAAGAGGCGCTACGCGTCAACTCCCAGTTCCTCGAGACAGGCAAGGTCATCCTCCACGAACGCGACGCTTCGCAGCAGCTGCGCACCTATCGCTCCGTGGGCAGAGGGTTGGCGCGCGACTATCCTCTGGTGGTTTTGATCAATCAGGGCACGGCCAGCGCAGGCGAGATCACGGCGGGGGCGCTCAAGGAGAATGAGCGCGCCAGACTGGTCGGGCAGCCGACGCTTGGAACCGGCACCGTGCTGCAGCCCTTCACCCTGAGCGATGGCTCGGTGCTGCGCCTCGGCGTCACACACTGGTTGACGCCCAACCGCAACCTGATCAAGGGGCAGGGCGTCGCACCGGATGTATCCGTGGAGCAGGACCCGGCGACGCCCATGGTCGACGCTGCCCGCCTGAAGGAGGCCGCCACCCTCTCCGAAGTGTTAGCGCTGGGCGATAGACAGTTTAATATGGGTTTGTTGCAATTGCGTCTGCGGGCGAAGTGAAAAGACGCGCAGGATGGAAGGCCATTGCAACAGATTCCCCGCGCGCTGCTTGATCCGTTTTGAGCAGCGCAGCAACGCCCGTGCTTTTAGCTGCGATACAGGTTGTGCTTGTGAATATACGCCTCGACGCTGCGCGGCACCATGTGGCGGATCGGCTGGCCGTTGCGCACGCGCTGCTGAATGACGTGGCTGGCGATCTCCAGCTCCGGCATGTCCAAAATGATGACGCGGCTGCGGATGCCGGGCAGGGCCTTTTCCAGGGATTCCCAGTCCAGTTTGACGTCATGGCGGCTGAGGGCGACCAAGCGGGCGTGCTCGACCAGCCAGGCGGCCTCGTGCCATGTGGGCAGATCGCGCAGGCTGTCCATGCCCATTAGAAAGTAAATCTCTGTGTTGGGGCCGGCCTCCGCCTGGAGCAGGCGCACCATATCGGAGGTGTAGTGCGGGCCGGGGCGGTCGGCGTCGATGCGACTCACGATGATGTAGTCGATGTCCGCAGTGGCAAGCTCCGCCATGCACAGGCGATCGCGCACCGGCGCCAGTTGACGACCCTGCTTGTGCGGCGGGTCGCCGGCCGGCGCCAGATAGACGCGATCCAGTTGAAGCTGGAACCAGGCTTCCTCCGCCAGGATCAGGTGTCCGATGTGGATAGGGTCAAAGGTGCCGCCGAGAATGCCAACACGGCGCAGGCTGAGCCGTCGTTGATTCATCACTCTCCAAACGCGTTTTCATAGCCCCAGACCAGCTCGACATCACCGATGCGGACGACATCCCCCTCTTCGACGCCGGCTTCGATGAGCGCCTGTCGAATGCCGAGCGCATTCAGCACCCGCTGAAAACGGAGCACGGCTTCGTAGTAGTCCCAGTTGGTCATGCGGGCGACCTTTTCGATCTCTGCGCCTTCGACCCGCCACACGCCCTCTTCGAGCTGGTCGATCCAGAACGCCTTCGGATCCGGTTCCGGCGTCAGCACCGGCAACGGTTCGGCGATCTCTTCCGGCGGAAGCTGGTCGAGCGTCGCCTGCACCTGGCGCAACAACTCTGTGACGCCCTCGCCGGTGACTGCGCTGATGGCGAAAACCGGCAAGCCGTAACGACGAATAGCCTCTTCGACCGCTGGCCAGAGCGCCCGAGCGTCGGGAAGGTCCATTTTGTTGAGCGCTACAATTTGAGGCTTGTCCGCAAGCGTAGGATTGAAAAGCGTCAGCTCCTGATTGATCGCCTCGAAATCTCCGATCGGATCGGGGCTGGCCCCGTTGAGCAGATGGATCAGCACGCGGCAACGCTCGATGTGGCGCAAAAACTCCAGACCCAACCCGACTCCTTCGTGGGCGCCCTCAAGCAGCCCGGGAATGTCCACCAGCACGATCTGGCGATGATCGATCTCGGCGACGCCCAGCATCGGCTCCACCGTTGTGAAGGGATAGTCGGCGATCTTGGGGCGAGCAGCGCTGACGCGACTCAACAGCGTCGATTTTCCGGCGTTGGGGACGCCGATGATGCCGACGTCGGCGACGAGTTTCAGCTCCAGCTCCAACCAGAGCTCTTCGCCCGGTTCACCCTTTTCGGCGATGCGCGGGGCCGTGTTGCGCGCAGTTTTGAACGCAGCGTTGCCACGCCCGCCTCGTCCACCCCGCGCCACGATGACCTCTTGCCCCGGATGCACCAGGTCCGCCACCACGGCGCCGGTCTCGGCGTTGCGCACCACCGTTCCGGGCGGCACAGGAATACGCAGATCTGCGCCGGAGGCGCCTGTGCGATTGGCGCCTCCCCCGTGCGCGCCCCGCTCTGCGCGGTGATGCACCTGGTGCTGAAGGTGATAGAGGGTGTTCAATCCAGGGTCAACGTACAGGATCACGTTGCCGCCGCGGCCCCCGTTGCCCCCGTTGGGGCCGCCGCGCGGCACAAATTTTTCTTTGCGGAAGGAAACGACGCCATTGCCGCCGCTTCCTGCTTTGACATAAATCTTGGCTCGATCGTAGAACATAGTGGTTTGGGTGAGCCCATTTCAAACACCCGGCTCATAAATAATCAGCGCCCGTAAGCGATTCTGCCGCCGGGCGCTTCGTTTGCGACTCAGTCACAAGAACAGAAAACAACCTGAAAATTTCAATACAGTGATCTAAGCGCTTCCTTCATTCCACCGATATCAAAACAATCGCGGGCAGAACAGAGCCGTTGAAGGGACTCGAACCCTTGACCTGCGCATTACGAGTGCGCCGCTCTACCGGCTGAGCTACAACGGCATTTTGATCAAGCACATAGTATACCCAAAACGCAAAAAATCGGCAAATATGAGTCCTTCGAGAGCGGACGAAAAAGCGCTGCGTCCTCCGGCGTCATTGTTTAACGCGCGTGACGTACTCGCCGGTGCGGGTGTCGACCCGCACAACGTCGCCTTCCTGCACAAAGAGGGGCGCCTGGATGCGGAGTCCTGTTTCCAACTCGATCGTCTTGGTCGGCGCGTTGGCCGTGTCTCCTTGAATGGCCGCCTCCGCCCAGACGACGCGCAGATCGACGGCGGTCGGCAATTTGATGGCCAAGGGTTCTCCCTCGTAACTTTCCAGACTCACGACGGCGTTTTCCACCAGATAGTCCTTGACGTCCTCCATGATCTCCGGACCAAGTTCGATCTGCTCGAACGTTTCGGTGTTCATGAAATGATATTTTTCACCGTCGTAATAGAGAAACTGAACGTTGGCCTTGTCCAGCTCGATGTCGTTCAGGCGCGCCCCGTTGTTGTAAGTCTTCTCGACGGTGGCTCCGGTGCGCACGTTGCGCACCTTGAGCCGAATGGTGGCGCTCCCACGCGCCATCTTGATGTGCTGGTAATCCAACACGCGCCAAAGTTGATTGTCTTCTTCGTAGATGCTGCCTTTCCGCAGCGTCTGCACTTCCGCCATTGCCGCCCCTCGAGTTTTTGCTCCCTTGTTCAACTCAACTCGTCCTCGTCAGGACGCTCGACGTCACACCGATGTGATGACAAGAGCGAAAGCATTATAGTGTTGTCATGGAGAAGAGCCAAAAGGCGATCTATGTCTGAGGAAAAGTTCATCCGCCGAAGCTGCTCAGCGCAAGACGGAGCCTCTCTTCGATGGTGGTGGCTTCTTTGGGCAAGGACTGAACGGCGCGCTGTGCCTCGACGACGCTGTACCCGAGTGCAACCAGGGCGTCGATGACCTCTGCGTCCACTGCGTTGAGTTGCGCCAGCGCCTCAACGACGGAGACAGGCGCCTTGATCTTGTCTTTCAGCTCGAGCACGATTTTTTCTGCGGTGCGTTTGCCGACGCCTGGTACGCGTGCCAGGATGGCGGGTTCGCTGTTCGCCAGCGCCAGTCGCAGCGCGTCGGGAGAGAGGGTGCTCAGGATGCTTAGCGCAACCCGCGGGCCGACGCCGTTCACGGTCAGCAGCAGCTCGAAGAGCGTCAGTTCCTCCTCGCTCTCGAAGCCATAGAGGGTCAAAGCGTCTTCGCGTACCTGGAGATAAGTGTGCAAGCGAACGGCGGCGCCTTCTCCAAAACGCGCCGCCGTCGGTTCAGGCACTGAAATTTTAAAACCGATCCCACCTGTGGCGCCGCCGATGTCGACCACCAGAGCGTCTTTGAACCTGGCGACGACGACGCCGCGAACCGTGCGCACCATTGTGTTTCACCTGGTCGGGGCCGGCGAGTAGAGCGCGGGGGATATTTGCGTGGACAATCAGCTCGCTTGTTGCATCCCCGTTGTGTTGAATTTGTAGCCGGCGCCGCGAACCGTCACCAAGTATACAGGCTGAGAGGGATCTTTTTCAATTTTTTCGCGCAGCCGACGCATAGCAACTTCGACGAGATTGGTGCCGCCCGCCAGGTCGTATCCCCAGACCTGCTGGAAAAGCAAGTCTTTGCTGATCGGTCGATCTGGCGAGGTCATCAGATAGCGCAGGAGCTGATATTCGATGGGCGTGAGGTGCACCGTTTCGCCACGCACCCTGACCTCATGCTTGGCGTCGTCGAGCACGATCTCGTTGGCGACCAGCAGCGAAGGCTCGCTTCGCTCGTGGTTCCAGTAGACGCGGCGCAGGATCGCCTTCAGACGCACTTCCACTTCGCGAAAGGTGAACGGTTTGGTGATGTAGTCATCCGCCCCCAGGTTGAATCCCTGGACAATATCGTCGGGGCGGTTGAGCGCAGTCAGCATGACGATGGGCACGTCGCTGCGTCGACGCAGCTCTGCGCACGTCGCAAACCCATCCATCTCGGGCATCATAATATCGAGCAAGACCAGGTCGATCTTGCGCATCGACGCAATCTCCAGCGCCTCCCGCCCATTGCGCGCAACTGCAACCTGATAACCCTGTTTTTGCAACGAAATTTGCAGCAAATTGCGCAGAGGCTCTTCATCATCAACGACGAGGATGCATATGTTGCTCGTCGTCGTGGTGGATTGAAGCAGGGTTGGGGTGGTCATCATCATGATTGGCATAGTCGGTTTCCAAATAAACAGAACGTTCCGATCCATCTTACGAGCAGACACCCTTCTGTGCAAAGGTGAGCGCACTGTGATGCCTGGAGACTTTGGTCTGCAAAGCGATAATTTTCACAGCTTTCCCCACTTGAACCGTCCCGATGAATGCGCTGCTATTGAGTGCGCCGTCGTCAGCTTGCTGTCGTAAAGTATAATCGTTGGAGGAGGTGTAAATCCTTCGCTAATTGTTTTGAAAAATTCAATTTGTGGATACATCTTTTGTTTGAATGTCGTTTGGTTCGCGTGTCACGGCAACCGATGGTAGTCAATGGTCTGAAGATGACAGATGGCAATGGCGACGCCATCGGCTGCATCATCCGGCGCAGGCGGCTTCTCCAGGCGCAAAAGCTGCGCCACCATCTGTTGCACTTGTTGTTTATCGGCGTTGCCATAGCCTGTGACGGCTTGTTTGACTTCAGCCGGCGTGTATTCAACGACGGGCACGCCCGCCAGTGCAACCGCCACCAACACGGCGCCGCGCGCCTGGCCGACGGCGATGGCCGTGGTGACGTTGCGACCGAAGAAGAGCTTCTCGACGGCGACCTCGTCCGGCTTAAACTCATCGAGCAAGGCCTGGGTGTCTCGGAAGAGCTCCAGCAGGCGCAGATGCATGGGCGCGCCGGCTGGGGTGCGAAAGACGCCGCAGGCCAACAAGACAAACTCGCCCTGCTCCGTCTCACCGACGACGCCATAGCCGGTGGTCGCTGTGCCGGGATCGATCCCGAGCACGACGCGCGTAATATTCTCGCTCATGCCTCCTCCTGCGCGTTGCGAACACGCACCGCGGGCGAGGCGACAAGCTGCCCTTCCTGGCTCCCCGCGGCGATGGAACGGCAGGTTGCTCGACGCTCTCCGGGTGCACAAGAAAAAAGGGGTGACCCTGTTGAATGCTTCGGTCACCCTTGCCGATGCAGGTTGTCAGGCGATCAGGCGAATTGGGCCACCATCTCCTCGGTCAATTCGAGGTTGTGATAGACCTTGTTGACGTCATCGAGCTCTTCGAGCGCTTCGACAAGGTTGAGCACCGACGTCGCCTCTTCGGGGGCGAGTTCGATGGTGTTGTTGGGTTTCATGATGAGCTCAGCCTGAGAGGCCCGGTAGCCGCGTTCTTCCAGCGCCTGGCTGACTTGGGCGAAGCTGGTGCGTTCCGTGTAGACCTCCACAGCATCTTCCGAGATCTCCACGTCCTCCGCTCCGCTTTCGATGGCCGCCAGAAAGAGTTCATCCGGGTCGATCGAGGTGGGTCGCCCTTCCTCATCCACTCGATTGAAAAGCAAATAACCCTTCTCTGTGAATTGCCATGCAACCGAGCCGGGTTCTCCTAGCGAACCGTTCCCTTTCGTAAAGGTGCGCCGCACCTCCGAGATGGTGCGGTTGCGATTATCGGTCAGACATTCCACCAGAATTGCGACGCCATGGGGGCCGTACCCCTCATACACGACCGTCTCGATGTTGTCGGTGTAGTCCTTGTCCAGGCCGGCGCCGCGCCGAATGGCGCGCTCGATGTTCTCTTTCGGCATATTTTCGGCGCGCGCGCGTTCGATTGCGAGCCGCAGGGTAAAGTTGGCGGCCGGGTCGGCGCCGTTGCGCGCCGCCACCTGGATTTCTCGGGCCAGCCGGGTGAAAAGCTTGCCGCGCGCGGCGTCGGCTGCGCCCTTCTTGCGTTTAATGGTCGACCACTTTGAGTGTCCAGACATTCATCCCTCCTTGTCTCACGTCCGTCCCATCGCACTCCGTTGCGGACCGTGGGCCATCCCTATCTTGCTGCGCGTTTTGGTTCGTTTATAGTATGACATAAAGGAAGGCGCTTCGACAACCACTGGGCAGGCGTTTCACATCAAGGCGCCATATCTGACGGCGCCGCATACGATGAAAAATGTCGCCAGGCGTACAAAGCATTTTTGGCTTTTCTCTGCGCCTTTACCTTTTTGCGCCTCTGCACTGAAGCGATTTCCATATTCAGAACGCCGATGCGAACCCGGGCGCCTCGGCCTTTCATGCTGTGCGCTCGTCCGAGTTCAGAGCGATTTCCTGTTTCAGCGCCAGCGCGCGTTGTTCTCGTCGTTGCGCCGCCGCCCGAATAAAGGCGGAGAAGAGCGGGTGGGGTTTGTTGGGCCGGCTCTTGAACTCCGGATGAAATTGACTGCCCACCATGAACGGATGGTCGGCCAGCTCTGCGATCTCCACGAGGCGTCCGTCAGGCGAGAGGCCGCTGAAGATCATGCCATGCGCTTCCATCTCGGTTCGGTAGGCGTTGTTGAATTCGAAGCGATGGCGATGGCGCTCCTGCACGACAGGGGCGCATCCTGCGCGTGCATACGCTTCGAACGCGCGTGTGCCTGGCATAAGCTGACACTCATAGACGCCGAGGCGCATGGTGCCGCCCATGTCGGCAATGTCGCGTTGGTCGGGCATCAAGTCGATGATCGGATATTCTGTGCTGATGTCGAATTCTGTGCTGTTGGGTTCTTCGCTCTGAAAGATGTGGCGCGCAAATTCGATGCACATGATCTGCATGCCCAGGCAGAGCCCCAAATAAGGGATTTTGTGCTCGCGCGCGATGCGCGCCGCAAGGATCTTGCCCTCAATGCCGCGATAACCGAAGCCTCCGGGCACGACAATGCCATCCGCCTGGAGCAGTCGGTCAATGTCGCGGCCCTTCTCCAGGTCTTCGGAGTTGATCCAGGCGATGTCGATATCCCAACCCGCGGCCAACCCTGCGTGGATCAACGCTTCTTTGACGCTGAGATACGAATCTTGCAACTCGACATATTTCCCGACCAGCGCAATCGTGAGCACCGGCTTTTCGCGACGCAGCTCTGCGACAAATTGACGCCAACCGGCGAGCGCTTCAGAAGGCGGTTGGCGCTCGGTCAGTTCGAGACGTTGCATCAGCCAGGCGCCCAAACCTGAATCCTCCAAACTGAGCGGGACGGCGTAAATCGTATCGGCGGTCACGAGAGGCACGACCGCCTCCCGATCGACGTCGCAAAAGAGCGCCGTCTTGGCGATGACGTCGTCGTCGACCGGATAGTCGCTGCGCAGCACAATGACGTCGGGCGAGATGCCGATGCCGCGCAATTCGCGCACGCTGTGTTGCGTGGGCTTGGTCTTCAATTCTTTGCTGGCGGCGAGGTAGGGCAGCCACGTCACGTGAACGTAGACGGTGTTCGCCCGGCCCACATCCTTGCGCATCTGCCGGATCGCTTCGAGAAATGGCAGCCCCTCGATGTCGCCCACCGTCCCCCCGATCTCGACGATGAGCACTTCCGCTTGGGCGACGCGAGCCGCTAAACCGATGCGGCGCTTGATCTCGTTCGTCACATGCGGAATGACCTGAATTGTGCCTCCCAGGTAATCGCCGCGGCGCTCCTGGCTGAGGACCGCTGTGTAAATCTGACCGCTCGTGATGTTGCTCACTTTGGAGAGGTTGACGTCGACGAAGCGCTCATAATGTCCCAGGTCCAGGTCGGTCTCTGCGCCATCTTCCGTGACAAAAACTTCCCCATGTTGATAGGGCGACATGGTGCCGGGGTCCACGTTAAGGTAGGGGTCGAGTTTCATCGTCGCCACCTTCACCCCGCGCGCCTTGAGGATGGTGCCGATCGAGGCGACGGTCACGCCCTTGCCCAAACCGGAAACGACGCCGCCCGTTACAAAAATATATTTTGTCATACGTATTCCTTACCGTTTCGTCTCTAAGAAAAAGTGCCGTCTCAGGTACATTTTGCCAGAAAGCAGGCGCTTCTTCCCAATAGCGCGAACAGCTTCTCACGGATATTCAGGCAGCCCGTTTTAAACGAGGCGTTAGGTGAGCGTGGGCAGTCGCTCCCAGCCGTTGAAGGAGGCGGGCGGCGGCGGCGTCGGCGACGGCCGTGTGATTGGCGTCTTGGGCGCCGGTGTGAGCGGATTCTGGGTGGGCGAAGGCGTCGGCGTCGGCGGCGCGCTTGTCGGCGTCGGTGTAGAGGTCGGCGTCGGGACGGGCGTGTTGGTGGGCGTGAAGGTCGGCGTCGGCGTCGGTGTAAAGGTCGGCGTCGGGACGGGCGTGTTGGTGGGCGTGAAGGTCGGCGTCGGCGTCGGTGTAAAGGTCGCCGTTGGGACGGGCGTGTTGGTGGGCGTGAAGGTCGGCGTCGGCGTCGGCGTAAAGGTCGCCGTCGGGACGGGCGTGTTGGTGGGCGTGAAGGTCGGCGTCGGCGTCGGCGTAAAGGTCGCCGTCGGGACAGGCGTGTTGGTGGGCGTGAAGGTCGGCGTCGGTGTAGAGGTCGGCGTCGGGACGGGCGTGTTGGTGGGCGTGAAGGTCGGCGTCGGCGTAAACGTCGGCGTCGGGACAGGCGTGTTGGTGGGCGTGAAGGTCGGCGTCGACGTCGGCGTAAAGGTCGCCGTCGGGACGGGCGTGTTGGTGGGCGTGAAGGTCGGCGTCGGCGTCGGCGTAAACGTCGGCGTCGGCGTTGGGACAGGCGTGTTGGTGGGCGTGGGTTCCGGCGGCTGCGTCGGATCGGTCGGCTGAATGATCCCGGGAATGGTCGGCGACGGCGTAAACGTGGGCGTCGGCGTAAATGTTGGCGACGGCGTGAATGTCGGCGTATTGGTCGGCGTCGGCGTGTCCGTCGGCGATGGTGTGAATGTCGGTGTATCGGTCGGCGTCGGCGTGTCCGTCGGCGACGGCGTGAATGTCGGCGTATTGGTCGGCGTCGGCGTAAATGTTGGCGACGGCGTGAATGTCGGCGTATTGGTCGGCGTCGGCGTGTCCGTTGGCGACGGCGTAAATGTCGGCGTATTGGTCGGCGTCGGCGTGTCCGTCGGCGACGGCGTGAATGTCGGCGTATTGGTCGGCGTCGGCGTGTCCGTCGGCGACGGCGTGAATGTCGGCGTATTGGTCGGCGTCGGTGTGTCCGTCGGCGACGGTGTGAATGTCGGTGTATCGGTCGGCGTCGGCGTGTCCGTCGGCGACGGTGTGAATGTCGGTGTATCGGTCGGCGTCGGCGTTGGCGTATCTGTCGGCGTCGGTTCCAACGTGGGTTCTTGCTGCCCCCCGGGTGACGGATCGGTTGGCCGATCCGTTGGACGAACAGTCGACGGAACGGATGTCGCCGTATTTGTCGCCGTATTGGTCAGCGTATTGGTGGGCGTATCTGTGGGCGTATTTGTCGGCGTCGGCGTGAAGGTTGATGTGCTTGTGCTCGTCGCGGTTGGCGCAACCGGCGCGACCGACGTCGTCCCGTCTTGCGTGGGAGCCGTCGTTGACGTTGCAAGGGGCGTTGCTCCGGCTGTCGGCGAGGTCGCAGCGGTGGGCGAGGGTGATGGCGCTTCTAAGATGGTTGGCGTCGGCTGCGGGAAAGCGATTGCGACATACGGTTCATCCCAAATGAACGGCGCGCTGACGACGCCATTCCCGCTTCTTTCTCTTTCAGAGCGATTGCCCGGAGGCGCATTGCTCTCCGGTTCTTGAGGCGGAGGCGCAGGCACTGCGTCGATGCGAAGCCATCCCACCTGGCCCGCCACGCAACAGACCTGATACCATTCGCGCATGCTGTCGGTCGTCAGCACGCGAAGCAACATGTTGCCTGTTGCATAGCCGATCAACCGAGATTGGACGTTCGGCTCGGCGTAGACCGGAATGCCCGCCGCGTCGGGCGAAATCACCAACAACGCCGGCAGGTCAGGTCGCTCTTCGCCGGGCAGCACCGTCAGAGGCGCGTTGTTGAGCGCCACCACCTGCTGCCCTGCCTCCACGATGACGGTCTGCTCTTCACGCCTGACCTCGACGGCGCCGCGTCGCGTGATCACGATCACTTCGGTGGGGGAAATCGCCTCAAAGCTGAACTCGGTGCCGACCGCCGCCGCAGTGATCACCGACGAGGTCACGACATAGCGGTCGCCTTCGGTCAATGTTTCATCGATGACGTTGTCGACGCGACCGCGCAACACAAGCAGCTCGACCTGCGTCGCATCCATCACTGCGTTCAATTCGTCGATAATGACATGCGCATCGCGGGCGATCTCGGCGGTCTGCGAAGGGAACAGATAAACGGTGGCGGCGCCGCCTGTGGTCAGAATTTGATCGCCTTTGCCCACGCGGAACAGCTCGCCGTCTTGGTATGTTCGATAGGTGTTGTCCTGTCGATGCAGAACCGTGACCTCGCCTCCTCTGGCGACTGCGGGCGCCGTGAGCGGTCGCGGGGCCAGCTGCGAAAGCACAAGCACGAGCAGGAACAGCGCAACAGCGGCTGCCCCCGCCAGCGCCAGCGATTGACCGGGCGACAACGCCTTGAGCCAGCGTCGCAGTCGCTCAATCGCGCCGAACCTTGGCGCAGGGCGCGGCGCAACAACAGGCGCTGCAGGAGCTGTCCCATACACCGCCTGCACCTCTTGCAGCACCAATCGCATCAGACGTTCATCGAAGCCCGGCGACGGCTGCTCGGTGTCGAAGTATGCGTTGAAGATGCCCTGGATGTCGGCGTCGTCCTGATCATCCATCAGGCGGCGGATCTCACTCATGTTCGAACCCTGCCTCATCCAGTGCATCGCGCAATTGTTGACGCGCTCTGCTTAACAACGACTCGGTTCCTTTGTAAGAGCGGTCAATCACCTGCGCTATTTCGCCGACATTCAGCCCGACATAATGGCGCAGGATCAACACTTGTTTGGAGAGCTCCGGCAATCGGTCCAAGATTTCAGAGAATTCCACCGACTTGCTGGAGACGTTCAACGGCGAACGTTGCCGTTCGCCCAATTCAAAAGTTTGGGGCTGGCGTTTGCGCCAAAAGTCTGCAACCTTTCGATAGGCCAGGGAAAATACAAAGGTGGAGAGGCTCGCCTTCCCATCGAAATCTTTCAGCGCGCGCACCGCCGCCAGCATCGTCTCGCTTAGGACATCCTCTGCATCCTCTGCAGTTGGAAGGTTGTGGCGTAAATAGCTGAGCAGGCGCGGCGTCATGAGCTGAACGAATTCAACCCAGGCTTGCTGATCGCCTGCTTGCAACTTCTGAAGAAGCTCAATCTCAGAGCGGCCAACTTTCTCGGCTACTGCTTCCAAGATTCGCCTCTCTTAAGATCAATCGCTATTTTCACGACAATCCTTCGCGTTCAGGAGAACGATACGTCTACGGAGTGTCGACGCCTAGCCTATATTGCTGCAGCGGGTAACAGCACAAATTGTTGACGGAGTCGGCGATGTAGTACGATTGTCGGCTGTTGTATAAGTCATTTGTAGTATAGTGTATCAGTTCGTTGAATTCTTTGCCAAACATCCAGATGCGCTTTTCGATCGTTGTCATAAGAAAAATCTCTCGAGCAAGTGACAACCATACAGACCCGGGCTTTGCGTCTTTGTAAACTGCCAGCCATAATGCATTAGCAATCAACGACCAGGCTTGGGTTGGCGCTCTTATGAACAGCATGGCGATTTATCCGGTGGACCTTCAGCTGCACAGCACAGCCTCTGACGGGGCCGACGATCCTGCAACGTTGGTGGCGCTTTGCGCAGATCTCGGGCTACGCGTGATTGCGCTCACCGACCATGACAGCGTGCTCGGCGTCGATGCAGCGATCGAAGCAGGCCGCCGACTGGGCGTGCGGGTGACGCCGGGCGTCGAGTTTAGCACGCGCAATGAGCCAGAGCGCGACTATCTGGACATCAATATTCTTGGCCTGGGCGTTCGCCACCGCGATCCGACCTTGACCTCGATGCTCGAGCAAGTGATCGCCAGCCGCATCGAGCAGAAGATTCGACAGGTCGAGCGGCTGCAATCGTACGGCGTCGACGTTCCTGTGGAGGAAGTGTTGGCGCGGGCGCAGGGCGTGCCCGGCCGCGTGCACATCGCCCAGGTCGCGCTTGAACGCAATCCAGGTCGTTTTACTTCGGTGGCCGATGTCTTTGCGCAATTTTTGGCGAGCGACGCCTCCAACCCCACCTATGTGGAACGCGCCTTTAGCCTGCGCGTCGAAGAGGCCATCGAGCTGACGCATGCGGCCGGCGGCGTCGCTGTGCTGGCGCATCCGGGCGCCTATCCTCGCGTGCGCAACATCGATGCAGTCGTCCGTAGACTGGCCGCCGCCGGGTTGGACGGCCTCGAAGTGCGCTATCCCTACGCGCTGAATCGCGGCCATTATGGCGTCGACGCCTCGACGGTGAGGGCGCTGATCGCCCATTTCCATCGTCTGGCGGAGGAGCACAACTTGCTGATCACCGGCGGCAGCGACTATCACGGCGCCGTCAAACCGGGCATCGCGCCCGGCATGGCCGGCCTGACCTGGGAGGAATGGGAGACGTTGGCAGGCCGCTGTGGATGGACGGAGCCAATGTCATCACGCTGAAATGTCATCACGCTGAAATGTCATCACGCTGATTGGAACAATTCTATGGAGCGCCCCAGCCCAGCCCGCCTGACGCACTCAGCGGCTCCAGATCGCAATCCGCCGCCGCTGCGACCGACCTGGATCGAAGTGAGCCGCAGCGCACTGGTGAACAACTATCGACGCCTGCGCAGCCGGCTGGCTGCGACGACAAAGCTCATGGCCGTGGTCAAAGCGAATGCGTATGGTCACGGCGCAGCGGAGACGGCGCGCATTCTCCAAACCGCCGGCGCCGACGCCTTCGCGGTTGCAACTCTGGGAGAGGCGTTGGAGCTGCGCGCTGCAGGCGTCGAACGGCCGATCCTGGTGCTCGGCTACACGCCGGCGGCGCACACGTCGCTTGCGTTGGCGCATTCGATCGCGTTGACGCTCTTCGACCTGGAGACGGCGGCCGCCATGGACGCCGTCGCTCGCGCCCTGGGACAGACGCTCGCCGTGCATCTGAAGGTGAACACCGGAATGAATCGACTGGGGGTGAAGCCTGCGCTGGCGCCCCAGATGGTGGCTGCGCTGCAGGGGTTCGAGGCGCTGCGGTTGGAAGGCGTCTTTACACACTTCGCCACGGCGGATGAGGTGGACAAGCGCCACGCGGAAGCGCAGTTTACGCGCTTTCAGCGCCTGCTCGCAGAGCTGGAGCGCAACGGCCTGCGCCCTCCGCTTGCGCACGCCGCCAACTCCGCCGCGCTGTTGACGATGCCGCATACGCACCTCGACATGGTGCGGCCGGGAATTGCTTTGTACGGATTAGACCCGGATGCCGAGCAGTGCCCGCTCCCCGAAGGGTTTCGCCCTGCCCTGACCTGGAAGACGACGGTGGCGCAGGTCAGCGACCTGGAGCCTGGCGAGGCGGTCTCGTATGGCCGGGAGTTCATCGCAAGCCGTCCGATGCGCATCGCCGCCCTGCCTGTCGGCTACGCCGACGGCTTCCCGCGCAAGCCTCAAAACTGGGGCAGCGTGTTGATCCACGGACGAGCGGCGCCTATTCTAGGGCGCGTGTGCATGGATCAGTGCGTGGTGGATGTCACCGCCATTGAGGCCGAGTGCGGGCCGGTGCGCCAGGGCGATGAGGTCATTCTGATCGGTCGCCAGGGAGGTGAGGAGATTTCTGCGGCGGAGGCCGGTCGCCGCGTGGGGACCAACAACTACGACATCGTGAGCCGCATTCTGGCGCGCGTGCCCAGGCTTTACGTGGATTGAGTGAGGAGCAGGCTGATGGGGCAGAACGGGGCCGAGACCGAGAACTTGCAGCGCAAAGCGCGTTTTATCTACGAGACGCTGCTCGAGCACTACGGCGAGCCGCGCTTCGAGGGCTGCGACGACCCGGTCGATGAATTGATCGCCACGATCCTCAGCGCCAACACCAACGACGCCAACAGCGGCCGCGCCTTCGAGCAATTGAAAGCGCGCTTCAACGGCGATTGGGACGCCGTGCGCACCGCGCCGCTGGATGCGATCAAGGAGGCGATTCGCCCGGCCGGCATGTACAACCAGAAGGCGCCGGCGATCGTCGCAGCGTTGGAGCGCATCAAGGCGGATTGGGGCGGCTATGACCTGCGCCCTCTGGCGCAAAAGCCGGTCGAAGAAGCGCTCGCCTACCTCACCTCGTTGCCGGGCGTCGGCCACAAGACGGCGAGCATCGTCATCCTCTTCTGTTTCAATGGCGCCGCCTTCCCGGTGGATACGCACATTCAGCGCATTTCGCAACGCACCGGCGTCAGCAGCCGCCGCGCCGACGCCTATAAAATCAAACGCATCTGGGAGTCGCTCATCGAGCCGTCCGCATTCTATGCCCTGCACATCAATTTGATCCGCCATGGCCGACGCGTCTGCCAGGCGCTGACCCCCCGCTGCGAGCTGTGCCCGTTGCAGCCGGCCTGCGATTACTACCAGGGCGCTGGGGAATGGGCGTCCTCCCCAACGACGTCAAAATAAAAAAGGCCAGATTTACAACCATCTGGCCTGTGCCTATTTTTGGTTTGACCGCCAGGAGAGGCGCTTTAAAGCCTGCGCCCGCCAACCAAGGCGCACGTCGGTGCGTAAATCAGGCGGCGGCTTGATGTTTGTGCAGCATCATCACAAGCCGGCTTGTGCGCCGCGCGGCGTTGTTGCGGTGAATGACGCCCTTTTGTGCGGCGCGCGCCAGCGCGCGCTCTGCGTTGCGCACCAGCTCCGCTGCATTCGGGTCGCCGTTCAGGATCGCCAGGCGCGCCTTCTTCACGGCTGTGCGCGCACTGCTGCGATACACCCGGTTGCGAGCGGTGCGCACCGGCGTCTGACGACTGCGCTTTTCAGCTGATTTTGTGTTTGCCATTGAATTGCTCCCTTAAAACTCCACTCAACCCCGTTCAGGTTGTCAGTTTATCGGTCCGGATGTTTTTGAATGCGCTCGATCGATAAGATTTCTCAAGCCAGGCCACGAATCAACAAGCTTATAGTATAAATCCTGCAGCCGGGTTTGTCGAATCTTGAACAGGTTGAAACGATCTATGGATGGGTGTCCGGCGGCTGTCCGGCTCCGCTTGCGGCGGCGGGCGCATGGAAACTTGCACGGCGCAGCAGCTCCGTCTCCAGCACTTCCTGCATGGCCTCCTGCACGTAAGGATAGGCCAGATAGACCGCTGCAGCGCCGAAGAGGGCGCCGGTGAGCGTGCGCAGGAGCCAGTTGCTCTCGCGCAGGCCGAACAATTGCGTGCCGCCGTCGATCGCAATCGGCAGCGCCAGCAACACGAAGAGTTTGAAGGGCAGAGGGCGGGCGTTTCGCCGCAAAAAGGCATAGCTCAGGCCGGCGAGGAGCACGCCGGAATAAATGGCGACGTCGCGCTGGCAGAGCGCCACCTTCCAGCCCACCTCAGGGCTGCCGATAAACGAGCGTTCGATCAACAGCGAGTCGGTGATCGGCATGCCGCCTGCAATGAGTTCCGGCGCCTGCGGAATCAGCGTCGGGCCGAAGAGAAAGTAGCTGTGATCGGGAAGCTGATGGCAGAGCATCGAGTAGATGGCGTAGATGACGCCGGCCGCCCCTGTCCACCCGATCTGCATGAAAATCGGAGCAAGGAAGGGCGTGAAGAGATAGACGGCCCACACCGTATTGAAGATGGCCAACCAGTGACGCGCCACGCCGATGATCAGATCGTTGGCGTAGCGGGTTAGCTTTGACTCGCCTGCGCCGAGGCTCCGGTCAGTCCTGGGTTCAATCGTCATATCGTTCGCCTGGATGCAGTGGAGAGCGCCTGCCACACAACGCCTGGATCGTGCGGTGGATAGAGCAATGGGCCTCCCTCGATCTCCAGCACCGGGATCCAATAGCGATAGCGTGCAAAGTCGTCCGGATGTTCTAAAATGTTGCGCTCAACCAACTCAAAATGCAGGCCTTGCTGAAATGTGCGTAGCTCTTCCTTCAGTTCATCGCACAACGGGCAGTCTGGCTTGCTGTATAAAATAACTCGCATCGTTCACCTATCGCTGGGGCCGTGCGCCGACCGCTGCGCCGCTGAGATAGCCGATGTAGGCGGGCACGAGCGGCAGGACGCACGGACTGAGGAAGCTGATCAAGCCGGCGCCAAACGCAAGGGCGATCTCCGTAGTTGCGCCGGCGCCGATGAGCACGCCGCCGCCGGCGAGAACCGCAGAGACCTGCTCCTCCGCCTGGAAGACGAACTCGTTGAGCGCCATAAAGCGGGTCGTGAGCAGCGCCAGGCTGTCCGTCCAGAGCAGATAGGCCACGTAGAGCATGAAAAGGCCGCTAACGATGCTGACGATGCCGAGATGGCGATTAAGGCTGCGCAGCCAGCGCGTCATGCTGCTGAACATCAGGCCGGTGAGCAGGAAGGGAATCCCCAGCCCTAGGCTGTAGATCAGCAGAAGGCCGGCGCCTTGCAGCGCAGTCTGGCTGTTGCCGGCCAGGAAGAGGATGCTGGCCAGGATCGGGCCGATGCAGGGCACCCAGCCCGCGGCGAAAGTGACCCCCATCAACGCGCTGCTCAGGTAGCCCCAGCGCCGGTTGACCTGATGCATATCGGCGACGCGTTTTTCGGTGTAGAGCAGCTGATTGGGAAAGTTCAACAGCGACGCGAGCGCCTCGGCGGCAGGGTTTTGTCTCACATCGACGCGCTGCTCGAGGGCGTTCACGAGCCAGCGAAAGACGCCGAGCGTCGTCAGGCCGAAGATCAGGAGCAGGATGGCGCCAAATTTCTGGATCACGGGCATGTACGGGTTGAGGCTGCGGCCGAGCAGCCCCGCTGCAGAACCCAACAAGGTGAAAATGAGGGTGAAACCGAGCACAAAAAAGAACGCGTGCAGGAAGACGCCCCAACGCGCAGCGCCCTCACTTCTCCGCTGAGCGGGTTGTCCCTGAACAGCAACGGCAGATTTTTCTAGGGGGTTGGTTTCCAGCGTCTTAGCCATACTGCTTGCACCTTGCGTGTTCTCGTATGAACCTTGCGCTTTCCCGGCTCCGGCCTTTCATTGCCTTCGGAACTTTCATTGTCTTCGGAAGCGACGCAGTTCCCTTCGTTCTCACCGAGCAGGGCGAAGTCAAACGATAAACCCTGCTTTATCCAGCGCAACGATGCTCCACCTGGTCTGCGCAGACGCCTTGTCGCAAGACGTCTCACCCATTTTGATGCGCACGCGACCGCCAGGTTACATTACGTTCGTTTGCGATTGGCGGTTTCAAGCTCCTCGCGCAGCGCGCGCATTTCCGCATCGAGCTGGCGTTGGCGCACGCCGAGATAGACGAGATAGAGCGTCACCAGCAGCCAGACCGCTGCAAAACCCATCATCAGGTAAAACATAGCTTACGCAATT
Organism: uncultured Caldilinea sp.; assembly: GCF_937128415.1. Lineage (GTDB taxonomy): Bacteria > Chloroflexota > Anaerolineae > Caldilineales > Caldilineaceae > Caldilinea. Next base: position 53,785 of record NZ_CAKZMJ010000056.1, on the reverse strand, counting down.
TCCTCTCTCAGTTCCGCCACCGCATCCTCGTTGCGCAGCTGACGCCAGCGCAACACCAGCAACGCGCTGAAGAGGATGCAGAAGCCGATCAAGTTGATGTGGAGCGCCTGCGTCATCGTCGGCCCGACGCTGAAGCCTCCCTGTGCATCGACATTTTCTGCGCCGTAGACGACCGGATGGATCGAACGAAAGATGCGGGCGCTGTAGAAGGTGAGCGGCACGCTCAGAAACGCAACCAGCGCGTAGATGCTGGCGAAGCGCGCGCGGGTGTGACGGTTGTCGATGCCGTTGCGGAAGAGCAAATAGGCCAGATAGACGAGCACCGTGATCGCCGAGGTGGTCAGCCGCGGATCCCAGGTCCAGTAGGTGTTCCAGGTGGGCTTGGCCCAAAACATGCCGGTGAGGATGGTGCCCATGCCGCAGATCAGACCGACTTCGATGGCGGCCTGAGAGACGCGATCCCAGTCCAGGTCGCGTTTGATGAGATAGACGAGGCTGCCGATGACCGACATCAGAAAGCCGGCGAGCGCGCCGATGTTGCAGCCCATGTGAATGTAGAAAATGCGCTGCGCAAGTTGCTCGTCGCCCGCCAGGTTGCTGGCCGGCGGCGCATAATAGAGGGCGGCCCACATGGAGACCGTCATGGCCGCTACGGCCAGCGCGCTCAAAATCAGTTGGAGAAGATCGATCCCTCGCCATCCGACAGGACGAGGCTGGGGCATCGTTGAACGCATAGATGTTCCTTTCTAACTCTAAACCGACAAGATAGACAGCCAAGGCTCATCCGCCCAAACTGCGTTACGCATCTTCCCAGATCAGATCGAACAGTAGATAGGCGACCACGATAAAAATGGCGTCGAAAGCCGCCAGGATGCCAAACCACTGGCTCAAATCCTCCCACGCCTTGCCGTCCAGCACACCGGCGGTCAGCGCCACGCCGGATACAAAGACCGGAACCATGACCGGCAACAACAAGATGGGCAACAGGGTCTCCCGGGCGCGGCTGTTGGCCGTCAGGGCGGCGAACAGCGTGCCGACGCCCACATAGCCGATCACCCCCAACAGCATCGCCGCCAGGTTGTAGGGTTGAAAGAGGTTCAGGTCGAAGATGAAAAACATCACCGCCAGGATCACCAGGGCGGTCGCCAGCGTGAAAATCAGGTTGGCGAGCATTTTGCCGAAATAGATGGCGCTGCGGTCGACGGGCGCCAGCAGCAACGAAGGCAATGTGCCGCGGTCCACCTCGGCGCCAAAGCTGCGATTCAGCCCCAACACGCCGGTGAAGAGCACCACCACCCACAGCACGCCCGGCGCAATCATCTCCGCGCGCGGCACGCGCAGATCGAACGCCATGCCGAAGATCAGCACCGCCAGCACACTGAACGCAGTCATGGTGCTGAAAATTTCGCGGCCGCGCAGCTCCGCACGCACATCCTTAAGCAAGACGGCGGCGACCTTGCCCAAATAGGCGAGGACGCCTCCATTCAGCCGCATTGCAATGGGATGCGCGGCGAGATCGATTGGAGCCGAATGCAACGGCGGTGGCTCGGCGGAGAGCGCCTTTTTACCCATGGATGGACTTTACACCTCAAGCTCCGTCATCGCCTGTCGCAGCTTCTCCGAAGTCAATCCTTCGGTCGCAGTTGACCAAATAATTTTACCATCGGCCAACAGGCTGATCGAATCCGCCCATGCGATGGCTCGCTCCAGGTTGTGCGTCGTCAACAGGATGGCGCGCCTGCCGGAGCTTAACATGCGGATGAGCTGCGCCAGCGTTTCGGCGCTGCTCGGGTCGAGGCCGGTGTCCGGTTCGTCGAGCAGCAACACGGGCGGATCGTGCAGAATGGCGCGTCCGATGGCGAGTCGTTGGGTCATGCCTCGGCTGTAGGTGCGCACCGGATCGTGCCGCCGCGTCCAAAGGTCCACGGCGCGCAGCACCGCCTCGACGCGCGCGGCGGGCTGTTGGATGTCATAGAGGCGCGCAAAAAAATGCAGGTTGTCCCACGCACTCAGATTATCATAGAGGAGCGGGGCGTGCGCCACAAGCCCGATATAGCGACGGATCTCGTGGCCTGCTTTGCGCGTGGAGACGCCGCCGAGCAAGATTTCCCCTCGATCGGGCTTCGCCAGGCCGGAGATGATGCGCAGCAGCGTCGATTTGCCTGCGCCGTTGGGACCCAGCAGCGCCATCACCTGACCTTGCGGCACACACATTTCAACGCCGTTGAGCACACGCTTGCGCCCGTAGCGCTTGACGATGTTGCGGGCGACAATCAGCCCACTCTCGTTCATCTCGTCATCCCTGCTCCGTGGACGCAAGGCGGCTTCGTGGTGTGCAGATAGCGTCGATGCAAAGCCGCAGAGAAGCAAAGGCGCAAAGCAAAGCGCAAGACAGCCAGACTTCACCGAACCGCTTCAACGAAGACCTCTTCCGGCTCTTCCTCATAGCGGCTTGGGCACTTCAGCAGCAGCGTCTGCGCCTGAAAGGTGCCGTCGGGATGGAGCTCGCCCTCAATGATCGCCGACGCCGCACGCGTGAAGTTGTCGGGCCGGGGGCCGTAGAAGACAATGGGAAGCACGTGCTGGCTTTCATCCGTGATCTGGAAGCGCAGCGTCACTTCCTGGGGGTTCCAGTCCTCGCTGCCTTCGACGACATTGCCGCTCACGCGCACGCGCTCGCCGTAAATTTGCGGGACGCGTTCATACAACTCGCCGACGGTGAGATAATAGGCGCCGGTCGTGGTGGTGGCGTGATACACCTGGAAGATCAAAAAGCCGACGAAGGTCAACAAGAGCAGCCCGCCGACGATGTACTTTGATCGAAATCCAGAGCGATTTCGTTCGCCTAATTCAACGGGGATGACAATTTGATCCGTCTTTTGCACCATTTCTACTGTCCTGAAGAAGATTTACGTCTCCGATGCGCGATCGGATGCCTCCGACGAAGCTTCTTCCTCTTCCTGCGACGATAAGAGCGCCAGCGCTTTCTCGGCCAGCGGAGCGGGCACCAGCACCTTCGAAACGGCCAGATGACCGGTGGTTAGGCCATAGATGGCGGCCAGCGCTTCTCCGCGAATGAGGGCGGGAATGCCTTCGCTTTCCAGCCGCCCCTTCACCACATGCGCCTCCATCAGGTGCGCGGCCTCCCATACGACCACCAGCTCGTTGACGGAATCGCCGCCCGTGGTGGTCGCGGCGCGGACAGAGGCGGTTTTGTTATGCGCCGTCGGCCTGTTCTCAACAGACCGGCGGAAAAAGCCGGGCAGCCGGTCGATCCATGCGCTCATTGTTAGAAATTATAAACTGATTTCGATGTTTTCCGGTAAACCGCACGGCCAGCCGTTCATCGCAAAGATGCCCGTTCCCCCACATACGGGTTGTGGACGCGCTCATAGCCGATTGTCGTCGCCGGCCCATGACCTGGGTAGACTGCATAGTCATCCGGCAGCGTCAACAGCTGTTCGCGGATGCTGTGCAGCAGCGTGGGCCCGTCGGCGCCGGGCAGGTCGAAGCGTCCGATGCTCCCCTGAAAGAGAGTGTCGCCGGCGAAGACCTGCCGACCTGCATGGTGCACGAAAACGACGTGGCCCGGAGAATGGCCTGGCGTAAAGCGCACTTCCAGCGCCTCGTCTCCAACCTGAATGATCTGCCCGTGCTCCAAGAAGTCGTCCGGGTCGTCCACCGGGTCGACGTCCATATCGAGCCACAGGCGCACGCGGTTGGGCAGGTCGTGCAGGATCGGCAGTTCGGCGCGATGCAGCAGGAAGGGCGCGCCGGTGGCGGCGCGCACGGCGGGCACGGCCAACACATGGTCGAAATGGGCGTGCGTGTTGATGATCTTTTCGACGCGCAGGGCCTGCTGCTCCACCAAACGCAGAATGGCGCGCGCATTGTCGCCTGGATCGATGATCACCGCGCTGCGCGTGCGACTGCACCCGAAAATATAACAGTTTTCCTGCAATAATCCGACGGTTAACCCTTTGACAATCATGAAAAGAGTCCAATCTTCTTGCGACGCCTGTCAGGCGTCCAACTCGATCAAGAACGCTGACATAGCCAGGCGTTGCTCCAGCGCGTCACCTCGCGAATGACGCCACCCAGGTCGCGTCCCATCGCCGTGAGGCTATACTCGACGTGCGGCGGGATGGCGCTGATCTGCTTCCGTCGCACAATGCCCTCCTCTTCGAGCATTTTCAACCTGCTGCTCAGTGTACTGGGATTGACGCCCCCTAATCTGTCCTGAAGCTCACAAAATCGCATGGAGGGGTTGTTCAATAGAAAATAGACGATTTGCAGCGTCCATTTCTGTCCGATGATGTGCGCAGCCGGCTCGATCGGGCAGAGCGGAAGTTCGAGCGCCCCCTGCCCTGTTTCAGAAAGTGGCATAAGCATTCTCTTTATACGTTGCAGTAAGCTTCCTTGCCTTCCCATTCATGCTATATGAAACGTAGTGCTATGTCAATTTGAATGCAGAAGGCCGCCAGGCCCCGTCGTTTCTCCGGGCGGGATCAAGTCTATTGCGTAGGCAATGGCTCCAGCGTGATGGAAACGCCGTCCACCGTCAGGCGCGGGCGAGCGTCGCCGCCGCCGTAGATGATTTCCACGACGCTGCGCACCAGCTCGCCCGCCGTCCATGCGCCGGTCGCATATGCGCCGGCCAGCGGCGCGCTGAGCTCCTGCTCGCCAAGGCGCAGCGCCATCGTCAGGTCCGCAGGCCAGTCGGCCGGCAGCGGCGAGGGCGCCTGCCAGTAGAAGATAAAGGTGACGGCGTCTCCCGGGCGCACCGGCGTCTTCGGCGCATGGGCAAAACCGCGACGATACGCGTCATAGCCGATCAGGTGCACCCTGCCGAGCGTCGCAGCCAGCCGATGCTGCATAGGGATGACCTCCGTCGGCGGGGCCTGGACTGCGCGCACCACGAGCACGGAGCCGAGCGAGAGCATCTCCTCTTCAGGGTGGCGCACGCGTGCGCCGGTCTCTGCGTCATAGAGCGCCGCCTTCAGGACGTAAACGCCCGGCGGCGCGCCGAAAGGAATGGCGACGCCGTGGTTGTCGATGATGCGCTGCCCCGGCGACCAGCGATCGGTCGGCAGGGCGCCCCCGCCGGGTTCGCCGTCGTGTTGTGCGATGACTTGACTGCGTTCATCGAGCAGTTGGACGCTGACCTTGTAGCGCCGGTCGAGCGAGTGTTCGACGCTCCACGTCAAGCGCACGAGCAGCGCATCCCCTGGCGAGACGCGCTGTGGTGAAGAGTCCCCCTGCTCGACTCCGAGCAGAACCATGCCGTTTTCCCATCGAACCGGCGCAAAATCGGCGGCGACCAGGTCGTTGGCCAACGTATAGACGACAAAACGTAGATTGCCCTGCCAGCTTTCCACCGTCTTGAAGGCGTTGGCGTTCAACCACCCTTCGACAAGCTGCGTCGGGTCGGCTTCGTCCGTCGCCCAGAAGAGTGCAAAGACGCGGCGCTTTTCCCTTGTCGCAGCTTCAAGTCGGGCCTGGACGTCCGCCGGATCGGCGGGCCGTTGCGCCGGCAACGCCAGCACCGGCAGGCCGGGGTCGTAGTAGCGCCAGACTTCCTGCTGTCCAGGCGCATTGAGCAGGACGAGGTCTGCGCGTGGGTCTCCCACGGCCCGCAGATAGCGTGCAATGCCCTGATAGTTGTCGCGCGCAAAGGGGTCGCTGAAGTAGTGCGGCAGCGCTGCGAGCGCTGCGCCTGCGCTGAATCCGATCGCAGCCAGGAGGAGCGCCTGCCCTAGACGGCCACTGACGCGCATCGGCGAACCTATCCATGGCGCAGCGGCGGCCAGCAGGCACCACGCAGGCGACGCCGCCAGCAAAAATTTCAAAAACGCATCCGAAAAAAGGCCCAGGCCAAACATCATGGCGACCGGCGCCAGCAGCCACAGCCCGGCTGCAAGGCTCAGGAAAGGGCGCCGACGCAACGCAAAAAGCCCCACCAGCGGCAGGAGGCCTGCCAGCGCCAGCCACGGCCCGAGAGGCTCCGGCGTAGAGCGCAGCGGCCCAAAGAGCAGCGTGCGCAACGTCAACGTCAGCCCGTCCAGCGCGCTAATTGCAACGCCGCCCTTGGGCCAGTTCAAAACGCGCTCGATCGCCGTCGGCAGCCAGGGCAGAAAAGCAAGCAGAATCAGCAGATTGAGCATCAGAAAGCGGAGAAGCAGGGCGAGGGGCGAGGGGCGCAACAGAGAACGGCGCCGCGCCATCGCCCACCAGACGACAAAGCTTGCGCCCGCCGCCGCCAGAATGACAGGGAAACTGTAGTGCGTCCACAGGCCGGCGACGCCGAAGCAAACGAACAGCGCCTGCGGGGAAAGCTGGCGCAGGACGGAAGAGAACGACGATGGCCGCGTGGAAGATTGGAGAGAGGGGGAATTGGAGCCGTCGGAGCTTTTCCATTCCCCACCCTGCGTCTCTATCATCCACAACAAAGCCCAGAACAGCCCGGTCGCTTCCACCGCCAGGAGCATGTACATACGCGCTTCCTGGCTGTAGTAGATTTGGAATGGATTGACCGCCGCCAGAAAAACCGCCAGCGCCGGAAACCATCGCCAGCTTGCTTCCCTGCGCACCGCGCGCAGCGCAATGGCGGCGATGAGCGCCGCAAGCGTCACGCCGAGCATCGCCGAGAGGCTGCGCATCGCCGCAGCGCTGTCGCCCGCCAGCAGCGACCACGCCTTGAGCAGCCAGTAATAGCCCGGTGGGTGGATGTCCGCCGCCGCCGCCGCCGCAATTTCGCCGAAGCTGCGCGAGAGCATCGCCCAGGAGTTCCCCTCGTCGTTCCAGAGGGAAGAGGCGTCGAGTCGATAAAAACGCAAGAAGGCAGCGAGTAGAAGCGAAGCGGCTACAGCGAAATGGGGAAGCTGCAGGTCGACGATCTTCGGCCGTCTTTCCACCTTGAACTTTCCCTCTTCAACCCGAAAATCCGGTCGGCGCATGGTCTTCCGCCCGTCACTTCTCCAACGAAGCCGTGAACGCGCGCATACTTTCATACACCGGCTGCGGCGTGAAATCGGGCGCCAGCAGGCGGAAGTAGGCCTCCGGCTGACGATTTTGCTCCCAGAGGTCTGTGGCGCGCTTGAGGTACCACGTATTTGCCACGCCGATCCAGGGCCACTCCTCGATGACGCGGCGGTAGGCGATGGGAAGATAGCGCGCCTGCTGCTCCAGCGTCACGCGCCCGTAGCGCGGCTCGACGTCCTCCGGCGCAGCGTTCCAGTTCATTTCTGCGATCCAGATCGGCTTGTGCGCGTCGCCGTTTTTAACCATCAAGTCGCGGATGAACTTATGGCGGCTGATGTTGATCACACGTGGGTGCATGCGGTCGTCGGTCGGTCCGCTGTAGAGACCATAGCCCTGCATTGCCATGACGTCGAAATAGGGCGCGGCGCCGGCGTCGTACATGCGCTGCAGAAAGAGCAGGTCGTTCAGGCTGTTGCCCGGCGGCGGGTCGTCCGGCTGCAGGTTGATGGTCGATGCGAGCGCGCCGGCGATGATGACCACGTCGGGGTCGGCGGCGCGCGCGGCTTCGGCGCCGGCTTTGAGCAGCTCGACGTAAGCTTCCGGCGAGATCGGATAGCTGCCCCACTCCGGGTAGATGTTCGGCTCGTTCCAGAGCTGGTAGTAGCGGATGCGCCCTTTGTAACGGCTCACCACTGCATACACAAAGTCGGCGAAGTCCTGCACGTCGTCCGGCGGCGCGAAGGTGTCCACGTTGTTCTCGCCTTCGCCCTGAGCGCGCGTCCACGCCGGCGGATTGGAAAGGCGGACGATCAGCTCCATGCCGTAGGCTTCCGCCGTCTCGACGATGTGATCGTATTTCTCCCAGGCCGAACGATGCGGCTCATGGCGGCGATCCTCGAAGTCGCCTTTGCCGTGAATTTCGATGTCTTCCCAGGGGAATTCCTGCCGCAGCCAATGAAAGCCGGCCTCGGCGGCCATGCGGATCGCCAGCTCGCGCTTGGCCGGCTCCACCTCCTGCTCCAGGAAGGTGTTGACGCCAAAGGGGTTGACGTCGGCGTGTTGCATCTCGGCGTCCGGCGCCAGCGTCAACGGCGGCCGCAGACGATCGCTCAGCAGGTCGGTGAATCCCTTGATCTGGGCGAGCAACTCCTCCTCGCCCGTATGTCGCCAGAGCCAGGCGCGCACGGGCGCCAGTTGGACGATCAAAAAGCTCAGCCCGCCGAGGAGCAGCAGGCTGAGCCAGAGGATCGAGAGTTGTTTGAACGCAGTTCGCATGAGCGGTCACCATGCCCGAGGCTTTGGGCCGGCGGTTATCTCCTGTAGAAGGTGATGCCGGTGCACTGTTCGCTCTCGTTGATCGTGCGCACCCATTTGGGCGACTGCGGCGTCAGATCGCCGAAGTTGGAGGAGAGACCGCCCGGCGGCAGCGGGCCGGGGCACTGGACGACAAAGATTTCCACTGTGGTGCCGCGTGGGGCCGGGCCGCCGAAAGGCGAGAAGCCCCAGACGCCGTCGCCGACGCCGTCGCAGCCGGAGCATTTGGTCGTGCGCGGCTCGTAGAACCAGATGTGCACGCAGACGCCGTTGACCGGGTTGTTGTTTGCATCGCGGACGTAGCCGGAAAAATAGGTCTGCCCCGGATTCGGATCGCAACGCTCCGTGTTGCCGAGGATGAACGGATAATTGTCGCCGGAGGGCGGCGCCGGCTGTTGCGGTTCAGCAGGCGCAGGTTCAGCAGGGGCGGGTTCAGCCGGCGCAGGAACCGGCGTGTTGGTCGGCGTCGGCGGGACCGGCGTGGGCGGGATGTTCTGCGCCACCGCTACGCTTTCAGCGCCGGTGACGGTGACAAGCTGTCCAAAGACCCATCCTTCGCGACCGTTGTAATCGATCCGCCACCATGCGCCGTCCGGGCTTCTGCCGGTGACGCGATAGGTGCTGCCGGGGCGTTCGGTGCCCAGGAGATTGTAGTTGGTGCCGGGGCCGCTGCGGATGTTGACGTTGTCGTTGAGCACGAGCTGCGCAACCTGCGGCGTGGGCGTCGGCTCAGGCGTCGGCGTGTCGGTGGGCGGGGCCGGTTGCTCCGGTGCAGAGGGCTGCCCTTCCTGCGCCGGCGGTTGCGTCTGCTCCTGGCCGGAGGGTTGCGCCGGCGCCGGCGGCTGGGCGATCACGCCTCCTTCCGGAGTGGGCGTGAAGGTGGGCAGCGGCGTGCGCGTAGGCAGCGGCGTGGCCTGCGGCGCGACTGCTCCACACCCCGCCGCCAGGATGGACAGCCAGAGCGCAAGGAGCATCAGGCCGATTCTGCTCAGACGAAATTGGTTCGCCATCTTTCTGTCTCCATGGATTTCTTTTCGCTCGTCCAGGCGCAAATAAAATCGATGATAACGGCGCTCATTTCATGTAACGAGCAGCATAACGCGAATTGCCCATGTTACGCAGTCAAGTGAAACCTTCTTGTAGAATGCTTCCTGGAAGGAAGCTGGATGGAATTTCACAGATGATTCTGGCGCCTCGTAGACGCAGCTGCGCTCCCTCGTATTCTCCAGAGCTTGCGGGCCATCGAGGGCGTGCGGCTGCAAGCCGTACCTACGAGGAAATCGACGTCTGCGCGTAGACGCAGCCTGCAGCTGCGCTTCCCGCATCACCGCAGACCTTGTGGTTCACCGAAAACGTGCGGCTGGGAGCCGCACCCACCATCACCTCCGCCTCTTTGCTCAATCCGCTCCATCAATTGCCAGGTGCAACTGCGCACTCTTCGTCCATTATACAGCACTTGAGAATAAGACGCCGAAACTGAATCGTTCGGTTCCTTCACTCTCGCCATACACTGCCCTTCAGGCGCGCGACTTCCAGGAAGCTTGGGCGCTTCCTGGAAGTCGCGGATGCACGTTTCAGATGAATCTGGAAATCATCAAAGCCGGATGCGCCGCAGTCGCAGGCTGTTGCTGACGACGAAGACGCTGCTGAAGGCCATCGCTGCGGCGGCGATCATCGGGTTCAGCTGGTAGTGCGGCCCGAAGAAGGGCACGAGCACGCCGGCCGCCACCGGAATGGCGGCGACGTTGTAGGCGAAAGCCCAGAAGAGGTTTTGCTTGATGGTGCGCAACGTGCGCCGGCTGAGATGGATGGCCTGCGGGACGCTGCGCAAGTCCCCGCGCATCAACGTAACGTCGGCGGCCTCGATGGCGACGTCGGTTCCCGTCCCGATCGCCATGCCGACGTCCGCTTGCGCCAGCGCCGGCGCGTCGTTGACGCCGTCGCCGACCATCGCCACTATGTGGCCGGCTTCCTGCTCCTGCCGCACGACCTCGGCTTTTGCGCCGGGCAACACCTCCGCCTTGACCTCGCGCGCCGGGTCCAGCCCCACCTGACGCGCAATGGCTCGAGCCGTGCGCCAGTTGTCCCCGGTCAGCATCACCACGCGCAGGCGCAGCGCATGCATCTGGCGGATCGCCTCGGCGCTCGTCTCCTTGAGGGTGTCGGCCACCGCCAGCAAACCGAGCAGCTCGCCGTCCACCGCCACCGCCATCACCGTTTTGCCTTCATCCTGCAAGCGGTCGATCTCGGCCTGCACCGGCTCGAGGTCGACGCCGCGCTCCTGCATCAGCGCAGGGCTGCCCAACAGCACCGAGCGTCCATCCACCCTCGCTTCGACGCCGCGCCCCGTGATCGAGTTGAACGACTCCACCTCGCTGAGGGAAACGCCGTGCGCCCTGGCGTATTCGACGATCGCCTCGGCGAGCGGATGTTCGCTGGCGCGCTCGGCGGAGGCGGCGTAGTGGAGGAGCGGAGAGGGGGAGGGCGGAAGCGGGTGGGGGCGGGAGAGGGTGAGAGCAGAAGACTGGACGGCGGCGAGATCGCTGTCGACGGCGCCGCCCTGGGGAGCTTCCCTTGAGCGGTCGAGCGAGGCTTCTTTTTTGAATCGCTCGCCTTGAATTTCCACCACATCGGTCACCGCCGGTTTGCCGCGCGTGATGGTGCCGGTCTTGTCAAGGATCACGGTGTCCACCGAGCCGGCCTTCTGCAGCGCCTCGGCGTTCTTGATGAGGATGCCGTGCTGCGCCCCGACGCCGGCGCCCGCCATGATCGCCGTAGGCGTGGCCAGGCCCAACGCGCAGGGACAGGAAATAAGCAGCACGGTGGCCATGAAGATCAGCGCAACGCCCAGCGGGTTCTCATGGTGATGGTAAACTGCGGCGCCCCAGAAATACCAGTATGCGCCCACCGCCAGCGCCAACGCAATCACGGCGGGCACAAAGACCGACGACACCTTGTCGGCGAGGTCTTGAATCGGCGCGCGGCTGGCCTGCGCCTCCTGCACCAGCTTGACGATCTGCGCCAGCGCCGTCTGCTTGCCGACCGCTGTGGCGCGAAAGCGGAAGCTGCCCGTCTTATTGATGGAGCCGCCGATCACCACGTCCCCGACCGTCTTGCTGACGGGCAGGCTCTCGCCGGTCAACATCGACTCATCGACCGTGCTCTGGCCGGCGATCACCACGCCGTCGACGGGGATCTTTTCGCCGGGGCGCACCACCACGATGTCGCCCACGAGCACGTCGTCGACCGGAACCTCCGCTTCCTCGCCGTCGGCGCCGCGCACGATGCGCGCGGTGCGGGCGCGCAGGCCGAGCAGCTTGCGGATGGCCTCGCCCGCCTGGCCCTTGGCGCGCACCTCCAGATATTTGCCCAGCGTGATCAACGTGAGAATCATCGCCGCCGACTCAAAATAGACGTGGTAGTGCATGGGGTCCAGCCCGAGCGCCAGGATCGCCAGGCTGTAGAAGTAGGCCACGCTCGACCCCATCGCCACCAGCGTGTCCATGTTGGCGGTGCGGTTTTGCAGCGCCTTCCATGCGCTGACGTAGTAATCCTTGCCGAGATAGGCCTGCACCACCGTGGTCAACGCCGCCACGATCCACAACCGCCCCGGAAAGTCGAGCGGCAGCCCGACCATCTCCGCCATGCTCAGCACCATAATCGGCGCGCTGAGCGCGGTGCCGACGATCACCTTGCGCCGTTTGTCCGCGATCTCGGCGTTGCGCGCCGCCTGCTCGGCGTCCACCTGCTCCTGCTCGTCGCCTGCGACCTCGATGATCTTGTAGCCGGCGTCGCGCACCGCGCGCTTGATGTCGCTCAGATCGACCATCGAGGGCAGATAGACGACATGCGTGCGCTCGCTGGCGTAGCTGGTGTTGACGTCGAGCACGCCGTCGAGGCGTTTGAGGGCGCGCGTGATCGTGTTGGCGCAGTTGGCGCAGGTCATGCCCGCCACCGGCAGGTCGACCTCGGCCAGCGCCGCGCCGTAGCCGATGCTCTGGATCGTTTCGATCACCTGCTCGGGCGTCACCTGCTTGGGGTCATAGGTGAGAATGGCGCGCTCATTGGCGTAGGAGACGTTCACCGCCTCGACGCCGGGCAGGCGCTTCAGGCTGCGCCCTACGGTGTTGGCGCAGTTGGCGCAGTGCATGCCGGTGATCGGGATAATCAGTTCTTTGGTGCGTCCACTTTTCGAGGGCGCCGCAGCGACCGTTGTCATCTTTCTTCCTGTTCACTATCTTCTCCGCACTGGCTGCGCATTACGCCGCCGGATAGCCGATCTCCTCCAACAGTTTTTCGACTTCCGCCAACACTTCCTCCGCGTTGACCTCGACCGTCACCGATTTGGTTTCCAGCTCAGCCTTGACGCTCTTCAGCCCCTCAACGGATTTGAGCTCGCGTTCGATCGTGTTGACGCAATGGCCGCATGAAATATTGGGGACATGATAGGTTTTGGTGGTCATGTTGAACTCCTTTGCTGATACAAAAAGATTGACTTCACAACTTGCCCGTCGCCTTGAAGACGTCCATGATCTCCGCCACCACGCGCGCTTTCTCCGCCTCATCCTGGCTGCGGATGGCGGTGGTGACGCAGGTGTTGAGATGATTTTCCAGCGTGAGTGCGCTGACTCGCTCGAGCGCCTGCTGCACGGCCTTGATCTGTCGGAGAATGTCCATGCAGTAAGCGTCGTCTTCAACCATGCGCTCGATGCCGCGCACATGCCCCTCAATGCTGCGGAGGCGGTTGATCAGTTCTCGTTTGCGTTCCGGATCGATCATTCTCTGTAGACTCTGTGTTCGCATTACCCTCCCCCAAGGGGGGAGGGATTAAGGCCTAGTTTAGAACGATCGGGCGCAATTGTCAAATTATTGAACCTCCGTTGCGAGAAACTCAGGAGCAATTTTATCCGTAGGGTGGAATCCGTTGCGTCTGCGAGAGGGGGCGCTTCAAATAAAGGAGCGGAGTTCAGCGTCTTGCGATATATTGCACATTTTCCAGACCCACAAAATGTAGTGTCCTCATTCTGGAGACCGGCGCAATTGGCTGCTCTCGCGCACGATCAGGAGGGGTTGCAGCAGATCGCCTGACGCGTTGGCCGAACTTGGCTGAAGATTGCCGGCGATCAACGCATCCAGTTTCTGCACAGCGAGCCGTCCAAGCTCGAGCAAGGGTTGGCGGACGGTGGACAAGCGCGGCCTGATGAAAGCGGCTTCAGGAATATCGTCGTAGCCCACGATTCCGATATCCTCTGGAATGCGCAAATTGAGATCGGCGGCGGCGCAAAGGGCGCCGATCGCCATCTGATCGTTCGCTGCAAAGACGGCGTCCAACTCTGGAAACGTCGCCCTGAGTTGATAAAAGGCGCGCTCCCCACTCTGCGGGCTCCAGTCGCCGTAGGCGATTTGTCGCTGCTCAGGCTCCTTCCCTGCCTCTCGCAGCGCAAGCTCCCACCCTTGCCTGCGCATTTGAGAGGCATGCCAGTCCGGCGGTCCGGCGATCAAGCCGATATTTTGAAACCCATTGGCGAGCAGATGCCGGGTCGCTTCATATCCTCCTCGCTGATTGTCGATATCGATGACGATCAAGCCCGATGCGTTCGGATGATTGATGAGCACAACCGGCGCGGGGACGCGCGAGAGCGCTTCCTGCCTTTGCTCGAGATGTTTTCCGATGTGCGGGGAGGCCCAAATAATTCCATCCACCTGATGCGTGATCAGATGGGCGAGGACGGCTTCCGCGTCGACGGTGGCGGGCTCGTGAATCAGGTTGAGGATCAGCGTGTAACCCCGTTCGCTGGCTTCCTGCTCAATTCCGACCAACACCCTCGACGGCCCAAAATATTCCAGCCCGGAGGCCACGACCCCGATCGTTTGACTGCTGCGGCTGACGAGACCTTGCGCAAGTCGATTCGGACGAAAGCCAATTTCCTGGACGATCTCCAGCACGCGCCGCCGCGTCGCCTCTGCGACCGGCCGTTTCCCGGTCAACACGTTCGACACGGTGCTGACCGAAACTTGCGCTCGTTTGGCGACATCATGAATCGTCGGCGGTTTCGACATAGTGAAATGCACTCCACAGCAATGCGATGATCAACGACAGTCAGAGGACGCCGAGAATTTTGAAAAACTATTGACATCTAAAACGTTTTTATGATATACTGTCCTCGCATAAAACGTTTTAGATGCATCCATTCTGTGGTTTTTCCCCGAATTTGTCAATGCTCTGTCGCGTCTTCACAACAGTATACAAAGGATTGAGGAGGGAACAAACATGATGCAGCACACCTGTCTGATCCGGAGACCGTTGAACCTGCTGGCGCTCGCCGCCTTGTTCGCTGTGTTATTGTCGGCCTGCGCGCCGGCCCCCGGCGCCGAGGGCGACGTCTCAGCGCCAGGGGAGGCGCAGGCGACCACCATCACCGTGTGGGGATGGCCGGCGGCCGACGTGGCGTTCGAGGCGATTCTTCCTGACTTCGAGGCGGCGTATCCGGACATCAAGCTGGACATTCAGATGATGTCCTTCAACGACGTTCACGACAAGTTGCTCGCTTCTCTGGCGGCTGGAGCGGGCGCTCCCGATGTGACGATGATCGAGATCAACCACATCGATCGCTTCGTCGCCAAGGGCGGTCTGGTCAATCTGTTGGAGGAGCCGTTCAACGCAGGCCAATATAAAGATGACATGGTGGCCTACAAGTGGGCGCAGGCGACTTCGCCGGATGGTCGTCTCGTTGCGTTCCCATGGGATATTGCGCCTGCCACCTTTTTCTACCGCAGGGATCTGTTCGAGGAGGCCGGCCTGCCCTCTGACCCGGAGAGCATCGCCGAGCTCACGGCGACGTGGCCCGGTTTCATCGAGGTCGCCAAGAAGCTGACCGACCCGGCGAAGCAGCGCTGGGCGATCGGCAACGCCAGCGACATTGTCTACACCAATTTCGCCCACCGCAACCTTTTCGACGCCGACTGGAACTGCGCCGTCAACAATGAGCTCGCCGTGCGCCTTCTGACCTATGCGCAGGAAGCGCGCAACGCAGGCGTGGATGCGAAGGTGGCGAATTGGTCGCCGGAGTGGCAGACCATGCTGGGCAACGGCTCGATCGCCATGCAATATGGCGGCGCATGGTTTGGCGGCTTCTTGAAGGGCTGGCTCAAGCCGGAGGGAGTCGAGTGGGAAGGCAAATGGGGCATTTTCGAGGTGCCGGAAGACCCCGGCCAGAACTGGGGCGGCTCCTTCCTGGCGATACCCGAGCAAAGCACGAAAAAGGAGGCGGCCTGGAAGTTTATCGAATTCGCCCTGGCCCGCGCAGATTCTCAGAACAAGATGTTCGCCGCAGTGGATTATTTCCCGGCCTACATTCCTGCCTTCGACGATCCGATGTATCAGGAGCCCGATCCTTTCTTCGGCGGTCAGAAGACGCGCGCGATCTGGGTGGACATCGCCGTCAACAAGATCAAGCCGTTCATCACTACGCCGATGGACGCCCAGGCGGAGCAGATTTTTATGTCCTATGTGACGATGGCGCTCGATCAGGGGCTGGACCCTCAGACGACGCTGAATGAGGCCTGCATCGAAATCGAACGGCAGACTGCGCCGGATAAAGAAGAGGCGCTAAAATTGCGCCAGTAAAGAGGGTTGAGGGGGCGTGGCTGCGTCGTCGATTGCGGCCACGCCCAGCTTTGCTTCAGGAGCTTCCCGATGGGTCAAACCACCGCCAGCGCCATGCCGCTCTCCGCCTCGCGCCGAACGACGCTGTGGCGCGAGATACGTCGCAACTGGGTGGCCTATGTGTACATCTCCCCCTTCTTTATTTTGTTTGCGATCTTCGGCGCGTTTCCGATCTTCTTCTCGTTCGTTCTGAGTTTCCACCAGTGGAACGCCATCACCCCCCCTCAATGGGTTGGATTGGACAATTACGTTCGCCTGTTCCAGGATCGGCTCTTCTGGCTGGCGATGTGGAACACGATCTTCATCGGGGTGATTGCGCATATACCGATTTTAGGCGGCGCCATGGTGCTGGCCTTCATCATCAATTCCGCCGCCGTGCGCTTCAAGCATTTCTACCGGAGCGCCTATTTCTTGCCGGTTGTGACCTCTCCCGTCGCCGTGTCGCTCATTTTCAGCACGTTGTACGGCGTGCGCTTCGGGCTGATCAACTGGGTGCTGGTGACGCTGGGGTTGCCTCCCATCGATTGGTGGGGTGGCAACGGCGAGTGGATCAAGCCGGCGATCATCATTCTCTTCATCTGGCGCTGGCTGGGTTGGAACATGATCATCTATCTGGCGGGCTTACAGGGCATCAATCCCGAGCTGTATGAGGTGGCGGCCATCGATGGCGCCAATCTGCGCCAGATCTTCTTCAAGATCACCCTGCCGTTGATGCAGCCCATCATCCTGTTCACGCTCGTGCTCTCGACGGTGGGCGCCATGACGATCTTCGACGAACCCTATTTGCTGGTCGGGACGACAGGCGGCACCAACAACGCCGGCCTCACGATCACCATGTATCTCTACGATCGCGGCTTCCGCTTCGCCCATCTCGGCTATGCTTCGGCCATGGCCTACGTGGTGTCGGCGGTGATTGTCTTTGTCTCTGTGTTGAATATTCGGTTCTTTGGGCGTAGCCGTACGGAGGTTTGAGCGAGCGATGACTCCTTCCGAAACCACGCGATTGATCGAGACCGCCCGCAGGGATGCGAGGAGGAAGCCGCGCACAAAGCGCTGGCGGCAGCTTGCGCGCGAGATCGTTTTCAACGGCATCCTCATGGTGGGCGCGTTCCTCTCCGCCTTTCCTTTCTACTGGATGTTCATCCTGGCCACACAGAGCACAAATCAGATTTTCAGTTGGCCGCCTCAGTTTACGCCGGGGGACAATCTGGTCGCCAACTACCAGAACATGTTGACGATCATCCCTTTTTGGCGCAATTTCGCCAACAGCGTCTTCGTGGGCGTCACCCATACAGCGTTGGCGCTGCTCTTCTGCTCGATGGGCGGCTACGCCTTCGCCATGTATCGCTTCCCGGGGCGAGATTGGCTCTTCGCCGTGCTGCTGGCGACGATGATGATTCCATGGATCGCCGGCATCGTGCCCTGGTTTATCCTGATCAGCAAGTGGCTGCAGTGGATCAATCGCTTCGAGGCGTTGATCATCCCCGGCGCAGCCAGTGCATTCGGCATTTTCTGGATGCGCCAGTATATTCAGGAGTCGGTGCCGTCGGAATTGCTCGACGCCGCCCGCATCGATGGCTGCCATGAATTCACCATCTTCTTTCGCATCGTGGCGCCTCTGTTGGCGCCCGCCTTCGCCGCGCTCGGCATCATGATCTTTATCAACAACTGGAACGCCTTCCTGGGCCCGCTGCTGGTCATGCAGGATAAGTCGATGTACACGCTGCCGGTGGCGCTCTCCTTGTTGCGTCAGGACCCGCGTCGCGGCTTCGACGCCGGCGTGTTGATGTTGGGCACGGCCATGGCGACATTGCCCATGCTGATTGTTTTCCTCATCGCGACGCGGCGCTTCATGGCGGGGTTGACGCTAGGCGCCCTGAAAGGTTAAGAGCGATTCTGTAAAATTGGCCGGCGACTGAATGAAGTTTCCGTAGCCTTTGTTCGCCGCGCCTGCGAATTCATGCAAAAATGTTGGGGAGGATCAAGATGTTTCGATTCGGTGTGGATTACTATCCGGAGCACTGGCCGGAGGAGCGGTGGGCGCTCGACGCCCGCCTGATGCAGGAGGCGGGCTTCAATACGGTGCGCCTGGCCGAATTCGCCTGGAGCCGCCTGGAGCCGGCCCCTGGGCGCTTTGACTTCGATTGGCTCGATCGTGCCATTGCCATCTTGCAGGAGCGCGGCCTCCAGGTTGTTTTGGGCACGCCCACGGCGTCGCCTCCCCCCTGGGTGATGGCGATGCACCCGGACGCGCATCGCGTGCTGCCGTCGGGCTTGCGCGTCGCCTATGGCAACCGTCGCAACTATTGCCCCACCCACGCCGGCTATCGCGAACGAGGTCGGATCATTACGCAGGCGATGGCGGAGCACTACGCCCATCACCCGGCGGTGATCGGCTGGCAGATCGACAACGAGTTCGGCGATCGCTGCTACTGCGAGCATTGTCGGGCGGCGTTCCATGTCTGGCTTCAGCACAAATATCAGAGCCTGGATGCGCTCAATGAGGCGTGGGGGACAGTGTTCTGGAGCCAGGTGTACACTGAGTGGTCTCAAATTCCTGTCCCGCTGGAAACGGCGGCGCCGTTCGGCGACGGCTCGCACAACCCAGGGCTGGCGCTCGACTATTATCGCTTTCTGTCCGATCAATATGTGGCTTTTCAGCGCGAGCAGGTCGCCATCTTGCGCCGCCGGTGCCCCGGTCACTTCATCACCCATAACATGATGGGGGCAGGCTATGACCGCCTCAACTACTTCGACCTTGCCGCCGATCTGGACTTTGTCAGTTGGGACAACTATCGACGCATGCAATGGACGTTTCGACCTGAAGTGATCCCGAGCGAGGCTGCGCTTTCCCATGCAGCCATGCGTGGGTTGAAACACAAAAATTTCTGGGTGATGGAGCAGCAGGCGGGCGCCGGCGGCTGGCAGATCGTCAGTGTGGCGCCGCGGCCGGGCGAGCTGCGCCTGTGGGCCTATCAATCGATCGCGCACGGAGCCGACGCCATCATCTTTTTCCGCTGGCGCACCGCTCGCTTCGGCACGGAGCAGTACTGGCATGGCCTGCTTGAACATGATGGGCGCGCCGGCCGGCGCTACGCCGAGATCAAACAGATGGGCGC
The DNA here is from genome assembly GCF_937128415.1 of uncultured Caldilinea sp. Taxonomy (GTDB): domain Bacteria; phylum Chloroflexota; class Anaerolineae; order Caldilineales; family Caldilineaceae; genus Caldilinea. The sequence goes on along the minus strand of NZ_CAKZMJ010000056.1, from coordinate 34,705 downwards.
CGAGATCGCACGCGTCGGCGCCGAGATCGCAGGCAGTGAAGTGCGTGCGAACATCGCCATCTTGCTCGATTACGACAGCCGCTTTGCGTTTCAGATTCAGGCCAACAACCCGGCTTTTCAGTACACGAACCATCTCCATGACATCTATCAGGCTTTTCACAGACGCAATCTGGCGGTCGATGTCGTCTCGGGCCGCGACGACTTCAGCCGCTACAAGCTGCTGATTGCGCCTGCGCTCTATGTGCTGACGGAGGAGACGGCCCGCCGCATCGAGGCGTTTGTCCAGAACGGCGGCGTCCTGATGACGACTCCCCGCACCGGCGTCAAGGACGCAACCAACACGGTCGTCAACATGCCGCCGCCGGGTCTGCTGGCGGGTGTGTGTGGGGTCGAGGTGGAAGAATACGATTCGTTGCCGGAGGGCGTCAGTCAACCGCTGGCTTTTGTGCAAAGCGATTTTCATAACGGGCCGCCGCCCCACGCCCGCATCTGGTGCGATGTGCTGCGCCCGAGCAGCGCCCAGCCCGTCGCCCTTTACACGCAGGATTATTACGCGGGCAAGCCCGCAATCACGGAGAATCGCTATGGCGCAGGCCGGGCGGTGTACGTCGGAACGTTCGGCGACGGCCAGCTGTACGCCGCCCTGGTCGATTGGCTGCTCGACCTGGCGAACCTCCGGAGTGAAATCAGCACGCCTCCGGGCGTGGAATGGAGCACGCGCTGGCGCGGCGACCGCCCGATTCACTTCGTGCTCAATCATACACGGGAGAGGCAGCCGGTGAATCTGAAAGGCCGGATGCGGAATTTGCTCAACGGAGAGGCGCTGGAATCCGGCGTTCTGGAGCTGCCGCCCTATCAGGTGACGATCTTGACGGCGGAGCCTGTAGACGATCCGATGGAAGATAAAGTCTCTGGGGAGAAACTTGCGGGCGCTTACGGACGCTAGTCGCTCGGCGGCAGAGTCGTCGCTTTAAGACGACTCTGCCGCCGGTGACGCTCGCAAGAGTGGAGGGTTTTCTCTGCTCGCTCGTTCAGCTGTAAGCAAAAACGTTGGCGGGTTGAGTGTGATTTTCACCCGCGCTGCTCGATCGGCACGTAGTCGCGATAGTCATATCCCAGATAAATCTGGCGCGGGCGCGCGATCTTCTGCTCCGGATCGGTGACCAACTCCACCCATTGCGCCAGCCAGCCCGGCGCGCGGCCCAGCGTGAAGAGCACCGTGAACATGTCCGGCGGGAAGCGCATCGCCTGATAGATAATGCCGCTGTAGAAGTCGACGTTGGGATAGAGCTTGCGCGAGATGAAGTATTCATCTTCCAGCGCCACCCGCTCCAGCTCCACCGCAATGTCGATCAGCGGATTCATGCCCGTGACTTCGAAGACCTCGTAGGCGATGCGCTTGATGATCTTGGCGCGCGGGTCATAGTTTTTGTACACGCGATGGCCGAAGCCCATCAGGCGGAATTCTCCTTTTTTCACGCGCTCGATATACGCCGGCACATTTTTCACGTCGCCGATTTCGGTCAACATCTTGACGACCGCCTCATTGGCGCCGCCGTGCCGCGGCCCGAAGAGCGCCGCCGCTGCGCCCGCCATGGCGCTATACGGGTCGGCGTAGGCGGAGCCGATCGAGCGCATCACCGAGGTCGAGGCGTTCTGTTCATGGTCGGCGTGTAGGATGAAGAGCACATCGAGCGCCTTGGCCAGCACCGGATTGACCTCGTATTTGGTCTGATGCATGTAATCGAGCATGTAGAGAAAATTCTCGGTGTAGCCCATGTCGGCGTTCGGATAGTTGAAAGGCCGGCCGATGCGATGACGGTAACAGAAGGCGGCCACGGTGGGGAGCTTGCCGAGAATGCGATAGATCTGCTTCAACCGCACCTCTGGGTCCTCGATGCGGCTGGCTTCCTTGTGCAACGTCGACATGAAGGCCAGGGCGCTGATCATCATGCCCATCGGGTGGGCGTCGTAACGGAAGGCGTGGAAGAGCTCCGTCATGTTCTCATGCAGGAAGGTGTGATGCATGATCTTGTATTCCCACTCGGCCAGCTGTTGTTTGGTCGGCAGCTCGCCGAAGATGAGCAGATAGGCGACCTCTAAAAAGGTGCTCTTCTCCGCCAACTGTTCGATGGGATAGCCCCGGTAGCGCAAAATGCCCTTTTCGCCATCGATATAGGTGATGCGGCTCTTGCACGACGCGGTGTTGTCGAAACCTGGATCGTAGCTCATCGTGCCGAACTCATCGGGATGCACCTTGATCTGGCGCAGGTCTCTCGCCCGAATGGTGGAATACTCGACGGGAATTTCATAGGATTTCCCGGTGCGATTATCAATGATCGTAAAAGTATTTTTGCTCATTGGTCGCTACTCCTTCGATGGTTGAGCGGAATCTATTGGTATGCGGACCAGCGGACTGAAACGAAATATGGGAATTTTCCCCATTTTATCACGACATCGAGCGAGCTTGCGACATTCCAGAGCGACCGATCGTGTGAATTCCCCGCCATCTGACCAGCCCCCCAAATGGGCCACCTTGCGGATGAAGCGATCCGCCAGATGTGCTATAGTGAAAAATGACGCAGAAGTCGCTCCAGCTTCATTTCTACAAGGAGGTGGAAAGATGTCCTGGATCAAATGGTTTTCCGAGTTGACGATCGACGACGTGCCCAGCGTCGGCGGCAAGAACGCCAGCCTGGGCGAGATGATCCGTGAGCTCTCTCCGCGCGGCATCCAGGTGCCGGATGGTTTCGCCATCACAGCCGAAGCGTATCGAGCCTTTCTTCATTACAACGAGCTGGACGGGCGCATCCGCGAAATCTTGCGCGATCTGGACGCCAAAGACGTCGGCGACCTGATGCGGCGCACCGGTCAGATTCGTCGCATGATCCTGCGCGGCGAGTTCCCTCCTGATATGGAGAAAGAGATCATCGAGGCCTATCAGGAGCTCAGCCGGCGCTACGGCATGCGCAGCGCCGACGTAGCCGTGCGCTCCTCCGCCACCGCCGAAGACCTGCCCACCGCCAGCTTCGCCGGCCAGCAGGAGACTTACCTCAACGTGCACGGCGAGGCGATGCTGTTGGAGTCGGTCACCAAGTGTTTCGCCAGCCTCTTCACCCCGCGCGCCACCAGCTATCGCCAGGACATGGGCTTCGACCACACCCAGGTCGGGCTGTCGGTCGGCGTGCAGAAAATGGTGCGCTCTGACCTGGCCTCCAGCGGCGTCATCTTTACGCTCGACACGGAGAGCGGCTTCCGCGACGTGGTCTTCGTGACCTCCGCCTATGGCCTCGGCGAAAACGTCGTGCAGGGCCGCGTCTCGCCCGACGAGTTCTACGTCTTCAAACCGACGCTGCGCCAGGGGTATCGCCCCTTGATCTGGAAGCGGCTGGGCGCCAAAGAGCAGCGCATGATCTATGACGAGGCGGGCAACAAACTGGTCAAGAATGTGTTGGTTTCGCCCGAAGACCGCGCGCGCTTCTCGCTCAGCGACGATGAAGTGCTCAAGCTGGCCGAGTGGGCGATGGCGATCGAGGAGCACTACACGACCAAACGCGGGGTCGACATGCCCATGGACATCGAATGGGCGAAGGACGGACGCACGGGCGAGCTGTTCATCGTGCAGGCGCGACCGGAGACCGTCCACAGCCAGCGCGTGGTCACCCAGATCGAGACCTATCGGCTCAAGGAGAAGGGCGAAGTGCTGGTGAAGGGGTTGGCCGTGGGCGATAAGATCGCCGTCGGCAAGGTGCACGTCATCCCCAGCGTCAGCCAGATTCGCGAGTTCCGCCCCGGCGAAATCCTGGTGACCGACGTCACCGACCCGGACTGGGAGCCGATCATGAAGACGGCGGCGGCGATCATCACCAACCGTGGAGGCCGCACCAGCCACGCCGCCATCGTCTCGCGTGAGCTGGGCATCCCCGCCATCGTCGGCTGCGGCGACGCCACGCGCGTGCTGCAGACCGGTCAGCCGGTGACGGCGTGCTGCGCCGAGGGCGAGATCGGTCGCGTCTACGCCGGCGAGCTGCCCTTCGAGGTGCACACGGTGGACGTCAGCCAGCTGCCGCGGCCGCGCACACAGATCATGATGAACATCGGCAGCCCTGAACAGGCCTTCAAGCAGTCGGCCATCCCCAACGACGGCGTCGGGCTGGCGCGCATGGAGTTCATCTTCGCCAACTGGGTGCAGGTGCATCCGCTGGCGCTCACCCGCTACGACAGCCTGCCTGCGGACGTGCGCGCCAAAGTTGATGAGCTGACCGTGGGCTACAGCGACAAGACGGAGTTCTTCGTCGACAAGCTGGCGCAAGGCATCGGCATCCTGGCCGCAGCCTTCTATCCCAAACCGGTCATCCTGCGCCTCTCCGACTTCAAGACCAACGAATATGCGCACCTGATCGGCGGCCATCTCTTCGAGCCGAAAGAGGAAAACCCGATGATCGGTTGGCGCGGGGCCAGCCGCTACTATCATCCCGACTACCGCGAGGGCTTTGTGCTCGAGGTCAAGGCGATCAAGCGCGTGCGCGAGGTCTTTGGGCTGACCAACCTGCTGGTGATGGTGCCCTTCTGCCGCACGCCCGCCGAAGGCCGCCAGGTGTTAGAGGTGATGGCGGAGGAGGGATTGAAGCGCGGAGAGAACGGTTTGCAGGTCTACGTGATGGCGGAGATTCCCTCCAACATCATCCTGGCCGACCAGTTCAGCGAGCTTTTCGACGGCTTTTCGATCGGCTCCAACGACCTGACGCAGTTGACGCTCGGCGTCGACCGCGACTCTGCGCAGATTGCGTCGCTCTTCGACGAGCGCAACGATGCGGTGTTGCGCTCCTGCGCCCAGCTCATCCAGACGGCGCACAAATACGGCCGCAAGGTCGGCATCTGCGGCCAGGCGCCCTCCGACTATCCCGAGTTCGCAGCGTTCCTGGTCGAGCAGGGCATCGACTCCATGAGCCTGATTCCGGACGCCATCCTGCGCACGACGGCGGACGTTCTGGAGCTGGAGCAGCGACTTTACGCGGAGGCTCCGAAGCAAGTTCCGACGCCGGCGTGACGTCTTCGAGAATGGATGCCCCTTCCAGGAAGCAGGGAGCTTCCTGGAAGGGCGACCGGCGGATGCCCCAGGCGGATCGTCATGCCACGCCGGGGGCGATGACCTGCATGCACAACCGTGCCACGCCGGAGACGATCCTCCGGTGCAAACCGTAGCTGCGGCTCGCAGCCGCAGGCTCCGGCCACAAGATTTCGCAAAATCCGTAGGCGCAGCTGCGAGCAACGCCTACGGACGACCAAAATCATTTGTTCAATTCCGTCAAAACGATTTTTTATGCCGGCCGCCGGTTTCTAGCCGGCGGCGATTTCCACCCACACTCCTGGACAATGCAACGGCTCGCTTCCCTTGACGACGACCCCACGGCGCTCCTGCTGCGCCTGCACGACGGCCAGCCAGGGGTGGTGGCGATAGGCGAGCGCTGCGCCGAGCAGCAGCCAGTGCGGAACCTTCCCGCTCAACACGACCCCGCGCCCGGCCTCCAGCAGCGGCAGCGTTGCGCCGCTCACCTCCTCGTAATCGAGATAGGGCGTTCCAGGCAGAATTTCGAGCCAGGTGTAATCGGCCTGAACGGTGAGTTTCCACCCCAGGACATCGGGGGCAGCCGCTGCGGAGCAGGCGAGTGCGGCCGGCGCCGTCCAGCCCAGGCGCGGATCGAAGAGATAGATGGGGTGCGGCGCCGCATGCAGCGCCAGCGCCGCGTACAGCCAGTTAGGGCCACGGCCGTAGATCGAAATGGCATCTTGGGGCGTGCAGGTCAGGGCGGCGGGAAGATGCTCCGGGCGCCAGCGCCGCTCTTCTGCGGGCAGGCCGACGCAGTCGCCCAGCTGGGCGATGTCCACGATCAGCTCGGTCGGCGCGTGAGGAAAGTGCAGAGATTTTAGTTCCTGCTCGCTATAAGAGAAAATTTGTTGCAAGCGTCTCGCCAGCGCCTGCAACATCGGCCCGCCGACGCCGGTGCGTCGCTCCAGCCCGCCGATCCGTCCGCGCAAGACCGGCGTCTCCGCTTCGATGAAATCATCGCCGTCGAGCACGGAATGCAGCTCGGCGATGACGACCAGGCCGTGGCGCTCGGCGAGCGCACGCCAAGGCGCCAGCGCTTCTGGGGCGGCGGCGATCAGCACGGCGTGGGTGCATTGGTCGAAAATGCGCTCCTGCTCGGGCGTCGGCTTGCCGCCGACGTCGACCAGCAGGGGAAGATGGCGTTGCTTCAGATCGCGGCAGACGAGGTCGACGAAATCGGCGCTGAAGTGTCCTTTTTGGCGCAACAGGCGCACCGTCTCCGGCGGCGCTTCCTGGCTCCAGTCTCCCTCGCCGTCGGGGCAAGCGCGCAACACATAGTGCTCGACTTGCCAGGCGCGCAGTCGCCGGGTGAGCAGATAGGTGAGCACCGACTTGCCGCTGTGCGGCGGGCCGCCGATGACGACCGCAGGGAAAGAATTCATAGAAGGAATCTCCATGCCGTTTACGATTATACAAATGGTTGCATCAATTGATGGATGTCCCCATGAATGAAAATAGCTATAGTGGTTCTAGCGCCGCCACCTTGATCGCCACGCTGGGCGGTCAGCCACAGGTGGTCACCTTTGCCCTCGACGCCCTGCTTGCCCGGGGCGAACAGATTACGGAAGTCTATCTCGTGCATCTATCATTGGAAAACCCGCGCACCCGTCAGGCGCTCCACCGCCTGCAGCAGGAATTCCTCGACGACCACTACGCCGGTCGGCGCTGTCGGCTGCGCCGCGCGCCGATTCAGGCCAACGGCCAGGCTTTGACCGACATTCGCACCGCCGCCGACGCCGAGGCCACCTGGCAGAGCATCCGCAATCTCATCGCCGAGCTGAAGAATGAAGGCCGACGTCTGCACCTGTGCCTGAGCGGTGGGCGCCGCATGATGGCGTTGCTGGCGATGTCGGCGGCGGCGCTGCTGTGCGACCATCAGGATCGCATCTGGCACATGCACACGCCGGAGGAGACGCTGCGTCGCGTCAAGGACGGCGCCGTCATGCATGTGACGCCCGCCGACGGCGTGCAGCTGATCCCGACGCCGCTGGCGCCGTGGGGGGCCTACTTCCCGGCCTTGCGCACCCTGGCGCAGACCTCCATGCTGGCGGCGCAGGAGCAGCTGCGCCTCTTCACCGCCCTCGAGGACCCGGCCTGCCGTCGCGTCTGGGAGCAGCTCACCCCTCGCCGGCGCGACGTCCTGCGCGCCTTTGCGGAGGGCAAACGACCCGACGAAGTGGCGGCTGCGCTCTCTATCTCGCTGAGCACCGTCAACACGCACAAGACCGCCATCCTGAACGAGTGTCGCGTGGCCTGGGGCCTGCCTGAGGACGAACCGCTCGACTACCGTTTCTTGCGCGAGCGCTTCGCCCGCTTTGTGCAGCAAGTATAAACCGCCCCTCGGCGCGGCGAGATCAGAGGAGCTGCTGATTTGAATCAACAGGAGTGAGGATGTCGAAGCCCCCTCCAACGTGCTATCGTAGAGGCGCCTTCCCCTTCCACCGGCGCCTCCCGCGACGCCGGTGGGGAGGGGGAGGGAAAATAAAAAGGGAGCACACGCTATGGGAGGTCAATTGACAGAGAGCGCCCCAAGAAAGCGTACCCAGAAATACTGGGAAAAGAAACCTGGCTACGACTGTTACATTAACGAGCTGCTGGGCCGGGAGCTTCAGGAAGCCAGCAAGGATCCTACCCGCCTGCGCGGCGTCGGCAAACCGGTGCACACCCTGGCGCTCACCGTGGGCGAGTCGTTCGAGCCGCTGTTGCAGGTCGTCTGCGTGTTGCGGCCAAAGCGGGTGGTGCTCATTCTCAACGCGTTCTATGGCGATACACCAGGAAGCGACCGCGGCGTAGATCTCAAACAGCTCATGCTTAAGTTGTCTCAGGTTTCCGATCTGCCTAAAGGAATGCGCCCGGAATTGCATAGTGGAAATTTCGACTTGGTGGAACTCACGAAGGACACCCCTACCCAAGTTTTCCGAGCGCTACGTCAGGCGATGCAGAAGCCAGAAGCGCAGCCACCGGAAGGCTCCACCAACGCCGTGGACATCACCGGCGCCAAGAAGAGCATGGTGGTGGGCGCGTTTCTCTATGCGGCTCATTCAGGGCTGCCCATCACCTATGTGGATTTCGATGAGTACGACACCCAATCGGGCAAGCCCTACGGCTACACCTGCCGGATCGGTGAAATTGCCAACCCCTACGAGGCTTTCCACCTGCGCGACTGGGAGCAGGTGCGGCGGTTGTATGAGAGCTACAGCTTCCGCAACGCGCGTGCGTTGTTGGGCGAACCAGCCGGTGGCGGGAACTCAGGGACAGGGATCCTTGGTGCAATGTCACGGACACTCGGCGGCGATGGCGGTGAACCTCTATTCGATCAGAATGACATCGAAAGGGTGATGCGTCTGGCATCGCTGTTGGAGATGTACGAGGCCTGGGAAAACGGTGATTATGCTGCGGCAAAACGGTTAAGAGAGAGCTTCAATCCACCGTTGCCCTCAGAAGTTATACCCTGGAGCGTGGAAGAGCTGGGTGATGTTTGGCCTGCAACGACCGGCGCCTCGGATGCCAGAACGGCAGCGGACACGCTGCTTAGGGCGCACCTAGCGCTCAAACAGGGAGCATCGAAGCCGTCGGACTCGCTGTTTGCTCAACCTATGCGATTGCTCGCTTATGTTCGCGACGAGATGGCCAAGATTGAGCGCCTGATTGCAAAAAACGAAGACTATCGCTCGGCATATCTGCGCGCTGCCGGGCTACACGAGTTCCTGCTTAAAGCGCGACTGGCTCTTTGTTGGCTTAACAATGTTTTAGAAGCAAAGCCCACGGGCACATCAGCTTGGCAACCAATTGTCACCGCATTCGGAGCGGCAGAGAACGAAGCGTTTGCTTCCCTTATGGACGAGTCAAGCGAATGGAAACTTCGTAGAACTCTGCAAGTCTCCCCACCTTCTGAGACGAATGTAAAGGGCGGAAACATCCGACGGTCTGTTACAGCGCCCTCGCTTACTCCCTATTCTAATGGACTGCCACTTGACTTGGCAGCAGCCGTATACACCGATGCTGCTGGCAATAGTGCCCCCCTCTTCGTCAGACTTCGCGGCGAAGCCATTCACACTCATCTATGTATCCCCCGCTCTATCGCCGAAGCAGCGCTAGATTTAGTATGCGCTGCCGTGACTGAGTTCGAAGCCAATTGGTTGGAACATTTCCATCCAGGCACTCTGGGCAGTATGGCAGACAAGCTAGTTGAAGCGCCGTCTTGGGCTCAGCTTTGCAAGGTTTGCGAACTGACTTTCCTGCCGCCTCGATTGCGTCAATGACCTTGTGAAGGAGGTTCAATCATGCCCTACCTACTGGCCGCTGAGGCCGATAAAATCCAGGAATTCATCTTCCGCTCCTCGCGCTTGCGCGAGGTGGTGGGCGCCAGTCAGTTGCTCACGCGCTTCTGTCAGAGCGTGGAGGACACGCTGGCGAAACGTTACAACGCCCAAGTGGTGGTCAACGACGGCGGCAGTTTTCGCGTCATCTTCGACACCGGAGAACAGGCTGTGGCTTTCGGTGCCGACCTGGCCGAGCTCTATCGGCTGGCCTTGGGTGGCAGCCTGACGGTGGCCGAGCCGGTAGAACTGAACGGCAACTTCCGCAAGGCGAACGATGAGGCTGGCCATAAATTGCGCTGGGCAAAGAGCCGTCGCCAAGGGGTAATGGCCGAGCCGCACATGCCGTATGTGGCTTTTTGCGCCTCTTGTGGGGTTGGTTTAGCGAATACGCGCGGCCGTCTGAAAGGACGCCGCACAGCTCAGCGGTCTCAATACCTGTGCGAGACATGCCAGACCAAGACCGCAGAGCGAGATCGCAAGCCTCGGGCGCTCCTCGATGAGTTTTACGAGGCATATCGTGAGATGCTCGAAATCAAACAACGAGAGGAGCCTGACTGGGCCGAAGATGCCGATGACATTGCTGAATTCGACCTGCGGCAACGGAATTACGTGGCCTATCTGGTAGCCGACGGCAACGGCATGGGAAAGATTTTTGGCAGCTGCGACCAAGGTCAAATGACAACCCTCTCCAAGAGGCTAACCCCAGTCCTACATTCTAGCCTGGCACGCGCCGCTGCAGACTTCAAGCGAACTGTGCCCGGCCAGGGGGACATGATCCCGGTGCTGCCCCTCATCCTCGGCGGCGACGATCTCTTTGCCCTGATCCCGGCGCCGTATGCGCTCGACTTCGCCCGACGCTTCTGCCTTACATGGGAAGCGCAGATGGACGAGCTAGTGAAAGGTATAGGCCTGACCGACGTTCCTCGTCCCACCGTAGCGGCTGCCGTTGTCATCTGCAAGAGCAAGTACCCCTATGCGCTGGCGCACCGTCGAGCGGAGGAGCTGCTCAAGGAGGCCAAGCGCCGGTGTAAGCTGCTGGCGGCAGAGAAAGGCGAACACCTCTCCGCCGTCAACTTCGAGGTCATCCTGGGCAACCGTTTGGCGGGTCTGGAAGAGGAAGATGAGCAAGCTGGCGGGGTCAGACCAACGTTGCGTCCGTATTGGGTAACGAACAACGGTTTGCCGGCGAGCGCCCAAGAGCGAGGTATCGAACTGAAGCAGTTGCTAGATCAGCGACTGGCGCTCAAGAACTTTCCGAACAAGCGTCTGGCTGAACTACGCCGGTGTTTTGAGGACTTGCCCGCTGACATAACCATCCATAATCGCCATGAAGAGTTAGAGAGCTGGACAACCCGTAAGCTGTCCAGGATTTTGCAGCGATTGGGCAGCTCTTTTCGAGCGCATGTTGAAGCTGCCCTTCATGCCTTGGGCAAGCGCAAGGACGAAGGCACTGGACGCCATCACTGGCGCGAAATTCCAGGGCGCGATGGCACTTTGCTCGCGCATGGCATGTTGGACCTGCTGGAAGCCTGGGACTTTGCGCAGGACCTCGGCCATAGCCCCGACAAGTACGAACCGCAGGAGGAAGAGGCATGAGCATCCGCTTGGAGTTCGAGATTGTTTTCAAGAGCGACTACCACGTCGGCGCCGGGCATGGCCTGGGCCTGCAGGTGGACTCGGCGCTGCTGCGCGACCCGGACAAGGTGCCGGTTATCCGCGGCACGGTGCTCGCCGGTCTGCTGCGAGAGAGCATGGAAAATTTGTGCCAGCTCGCTGGGAAGCAACAATAAGACATCCTCGCGAGCATCTTCGGTACACCCAGCCAAAAGAAACGTTGGCGCATCTCGTCGGCCAGGCCGGAAGGGCTGACGGCGCCACTGGCGCCCTCCCACGATTGGCGCCCAGGCGAGACGGCCGCACAGACGACCACGCGCGTGCGGGTCAACCCGCGCACGCGCCGCGCCGAGGAGAACAAGCTTTTCACGCGCGAGGAGGGCGACGGCAGCCTGCGTTTCCGCTTCGTGGCCGAATGCGACAGTGACGACGCAGCAGCCCAGCGCGAAGCGGAATGGTTGGTTGCGGCGGCGCGGCTGCTGCGCAACCTGGGCGCGGGCAAACGCCGCGGCTACGGCGAGTGTGACGTCCACCTGGTCGATCGGGGCAAAGAAGCAGAACTGCTAGCACGGTTTGCCAGTCAGCTAAAGGGCGAACTGGCGGAGGACCCTGAGCACAAGACCTCACAGGCAGCCCTGGCGCCCCTCAATTTACCTGCTGACCCAAGCCAATATGCTTACCGGCTCGAAGTGCTGCTGCGCCTTGACGAGCCGCTGCTGATCGCTCGTCGTTCGGAGGCGGGCAATCAATTCGAGACCCTGGATGCTATTCCGGGCGGCGTGTTGCGCGGCGCACTGGCGTGGCGCATAGCCCAACGGTTTGCAGCGGATCTCGAATGCCAAGGGGGCACTTTTCGGAACTTTGCCAACTTGTTTTTTGGCGACCTCGTGCGGTTTTCATCGCTGACGCCTGTAGAGGTGCGCAAGAAAAACCTTAGCACAGGCTATCTCACTGTCGTTGCGCCGCGCGACCTGTTCACCTGTGAGTTGCATCATGGTTACCGCAAACCGAGCAGTGATGAGGGCCACGGCATATGGAGTCTTTTGCGGGAGAACCGGCAGGAGTGTCCAGTCTGCGCCACCGAAGACACAGCCAGCGGTCGAAAGGCGGCGTCGATGAAGTTGGAAGCGTTGGGCGGCTTCATCTCGTTGGTCAGGAATGCGCCTCGCTCTAAGCACAAGCCCAAACAGACGGTCGAGATGCATATCCGCATTGACCGCAAGAGTGGCCGGGTGAACACCGGCGACCTGTACGGCTACGTGGCTTTGGAGCCGGGACAGTACTTCGTCGGCGAGATCACTTGCACCAATCAGAGTGTCTGGAAAGCGCTGCAGACGATGGCCGGGCTGCAGCCGGAAGAAGTCAACGAGCTCAAGCTGGGCAAAGCTACCCAGCGCGGCTATGGCAAGGTCAGCGCCGTGTTCCGGCCACGCGAGAAATCGCTGTGGCATTTGCAGGACCTGAGCCAACGCCTCACCTCCACCCAGAGCGTGACCATGCTGCTGCTAAGCGACGCCATCGTGCCCGATCCATGGGGGCGCTTTTGGCGTGGCTTCGATCCGGCCTGGTTGAAACGGGAACTGCGACTGCCACCGGAAGCCGAGGTCTCCATTGACAGGAACGAGGACAAGGAGGTGTTGGCGTTTTCTGCGGCCCGCACGGTGGATGCCTTCAACGCCAAGCTAGGCCTCCCGCGCACGCGCGATATTGCGATCGTGGCCGGTTCCAGTGTGCGCCTGACCTTCACCGGGATCGACTTAAGCGACCTGTTGAAGGCGCTGGAGGAGGCGGAGGCCCAGGGGATTGGCCTGCGTCGCGATGAAGGCTTCGGCCGGGTGGCCTTCAATCATCCGGTCTATCAGCAGCTTCAGGGCGTAGAAAGCCGCATGCTTGACCTATCGCCATTGGAGCTGGGAAGAGCGAGCAATTCGCACCCATCCGTGGCCATTCTTCAGTTTGCACTGGACTGGCTGAAAAAGCTGGATGAACAACCGTTAAGCCACTTCAACGACGAACGATTTGAGGCTGTGGCTCGTCTGCTGCACACCTCTCGCCAGACATCGGTCGAAGCGATCAAGCAGGAATTGCAGCGCATGGGCAGGCCGGAAAATTTGCTTGCTATGCCTCTGTCCGGTCGAGACAAACCGAACTTCTTCGAAACGGATGGTAAACAGGGCATGGAAGCGGTCCAGCGGATGCTCGACATGTTGGCTGAAGAGCTGCATAACAATCAACTGGACAGAAGCCCAGAAGCCTGGCGCATCGGCCTGCAGCTGTTGGCTGCCCGGATCGCCGGACCCGCTCGCCAGAAGGCCCAGGAACGGAGGTAACCATGACCTTTCGAGCGATTACTGCCAAACTCACGCTGCGCACCGCCCTCCACGTAGGCACGGGCGAGGACACGGAGACCGCCGACGACCTGCTGCGCCGCGACGCGCGCGGCCGGTTGCTCATCCCCGGCACAGCCATCGCCGGCGCGCTGCGCAGCATCGCCACCCGGCTGGCGCCAAGATTTGATGGCGCAAAGCCATGTCAGGCGTTAACCGGTGAACAGTCGAACGAGGCCTGTCAATGCCTCGTGTGTCAGCTCTTCGGCGACGTGAACCCGCGCGAGGACACCAATGTCGCCACCGCCGCTCGCGTGTTGGTGTATGACGCCGTGTTGGACACATCGCCGGCGGTGCTGATCCGCGATGGCGTCGGCATTGACCGCGTCACCGGCGCCGCTGCGCGGCGGGAGCGCATCAAGTTCGACTATGAAGTACTGCCCGCTGGGACGACCTTCAAACTTCGGCTGGAGATTGATAGTCGCCTGGCGAACGAAGAGAAGACGCTTCCCTTGCTCGCCGCTGCTCTGGCCGAATGGGAACAGGGACGCGGCGCTGTCGGCGGGCGCGTGGGGCGAGGGTTAGGCGCGTTCGACCTGACCGATGTGCAATGGATCGAGCGCGATCTTACGCAGACCGATGTGCTCATCGAGTTCCTGCGCACCGGACCGCCGTGGGATGCAAGCGACGGGGATCGGGATTGGCTTGCCAGCAAGGTGCGCCGCCTGATCATCACGTCGTATACCGGCGACCTTCCGGTTGCCTGCTCGTGGGCGCTGGCCGAGTTCACGTTGGCGGCGACCGGTCCCTTCCTCACCCATGACCTGGCCCAGGCAGGGCGCAGCGGTTTCGACCATGCGCCGGTGCTGGCCGCCTATGAGAAGGGCACCAAACCCGTGCTGCCCGGCTCCAGCCTGCGCGGGGTGTTGCGCAGCCAGGCCGAGCGCATTGCCCGCACCCTGGCTACTCTTGCTGTATGGGACGGTGCGCAAGATGCGGAAAGTCGGAAGAAGATGTTTCTGACCAACTGCCCGGCCTGTAATCCCTTAACGACAAAGAGCGATGATCCTGTGGCGAGTTGCAACAGTCTTATCAAGGCTATGGGGAAGAAGAAGCGCGACGAACTTGAGATCGAGCAGAAAGGCGCTGAGGAGAAGCTTTGTCTTGCCTGCCGACTCTTCGGCAGCACCTGGAACGGCAGCCGGCTGCGGGTCGAGGACGCCCCCTTTGTCGGCGAAAAGGTCGAGACCAAGGTGCTGGACTTTCTGGCCATTGACCGCTTCACCGGCGGCGGCCGCGATGCGGCCAAGTTCGACGCCGTGGTGTTGTGGCAGCCGAAATTCCGGGTACGGCTGTTCCTGGAAAACCCGCAGCCGTGGGAACTGGGCTGGCTGGCGTTGGTGTTGCGCGATCTGAACGATGGGCTGATCACCGTTGGCTTCGGCGCCGCCAAGGGCTTCGGCCAGTGCCGAATTGAGGACGAGAAGCTGACCTTCGGTTTTCTCACCGATGAGGACTTCCCTCAACCTGCGGATAACAGTCAAGATCCAACGGTGCAACAGGCAATCGGCGCAGGACAACGACTATTGCAAGGTCAGCGGGGCGCAAGCGGGGTGTTCCAGACGCTGGCGTATGACCAGGCGACGCTTGATGACTGGATGACCCTGGCCGAAGGTTGGGTCAGAGTGTTCAACCAAAAGGTGTTAAACCATCAACACGCCTTCGGTCTGAACAAGGATAGCTACTTTGACCAGGTTGACGGCTACTGGCTGTCTGAGCTTTATCCTGCGAGGGTGCCATGAGCGACAAGAACATTGATTTCAAGCAGTTGTACCAGAAAATGGAGCAGGCGAAGCTCGCTCAGGAAGAGCGTCCGGCAATCCTGGGCGGCGAGTTTCCTGCCGATCGCCTGAACGACTTCTTGAGCGTGTGGCGGGCCCGGTGGAGCGCTATGCCCTATCGCATTTGGGAGCACATCAGCTTCATCGAATTTGCCGACGAGCCAAAGCAGCCGGAATTTCTCCAGCGCGCCGAGATCTTCGGCGAGGGCGGGCATCTTTCTTTGCGTCGCGATGGTAATCGTTGGCTATGGCACTATGTAGGAGAGGCAGTTGATTTGCCATTGAACGGCTTTGGTGCAACAGACTTTTGGAAGGCAAACCCCATCTGCCAGCTTCGGCGTTACGCTGAGTCGGTCATCCTGTGGGGAGAGCGCAAAGATAACCAGGACCTCTGGCATGAGGACCGGGTTGCGGCGGCAAACCTGGCTTACCCCCTCAGTACAAACGGCCGTGTCTACCTGCACTTTTGGCGCTACACCGAGAACGGACAGACGGCGTTTGTCTGGTATCGGCAGTTGAGCGATCAGCCGCCGCGCGAGGAGGACAAGCCATGACCGAAGGCGTGATCATCCGCTTCCAACACAACAGCGGCAAAATTCAGGACGACGACGGCAAGACCTACGACTTCAATCGCAAGGCCATCGTCCAGGGCAGCATCGAGGATGCGACGCCCGGCCGTCGCGTGCGCTTCGAGCCGGAGGACGAGCGGGCGCGCAACGTGGTTTTGCTTGGCGAAATCGTGTCCCTTGCGAAGACAGCGCCCGCCTCAGCGCCTGCCCCGCAGCCCCAGCAACCTGCCGTGCCACAACCAACGTCTGTGGCAAAGCCTGCGATCGAGCAGGCTGGCTCTACACCGTACCGCTTCCTCAACCCCTACAACTTCGTACGCACGCTAGAGGTGCGCAATCCGAAGGCTGCGCCATTGCTCAGCCGCTGCGCGCCGCCGCCGCATGACCGGTATGTGGGGCTGACGGGCCGGGTCATCTGCCGATTGACCGCCACCACGCCGATCTTTGTCTCCGATAGCGAGGAGATCGTCGAAGAGTCGGTTAACGGCAGAAAACATCGCTCGTACCGCTTTTTCCGCGATCCGGAAGGAAAGGTCGCCATCCCTGGAACGAGCCTGCGCGGAGCTGTGCGCTCCATCTTCGAGGCAGCCACCAACTCCTGCTTCGCTCACTTTGCGGGGAAGAAGCGGTTGAGCTATCACCTGTTGCCGGAGCTAGCCCTGCGATTGGTGCCGGCGCGGGTCCGCAAAACGGAAGATCGCTGGGAGCTCGAGCTGCTGCCCGGCACGACCCCGATCACGCCTAGTCAGCGCCCTTCTGGTCACCAGTACGCCGCCTGGGTGCACGTGTATGACCCTATCCAGAAGAGCAAGACCGTCACCCAGGCGCCCAACACTCCATATGCTCAGCGGAAAAAGCTTTCGCTGGCGGGCTATCAGCACGGCGAGCAGTGTCAAGCCATCATTGAGCCCATGAAGCACCCCCGGCGCAACTTCGACTTCTGGAATGTGGTGCACCTGGCGAAACCAGGGCAGCCCATGCCAAAACCTGTCGGCAACCAGCGTCTGGTCAACGGCTACCTTTGCATCACCAACCAGAACATCGAGAACAAGCATGACGAGCGTCTGTTCTTTACCACCCAAAACCTGAAGACAGTCGAGTTACCCAAAGAGGTGCGAGAGAAGTACGAGGAACTGATCGCCGACTATCAAGAGCGACACCAAGATGAGGTGAACAAGCGCACGGTCCGAGACCGTCCCGAAGGTAAGGAGCCTGCCTTTAGCCGTTTTATCCTTGAGCGTACTCGCCGCGATGAGCCCAAACTGCGCGATGGTGACCTCGTCTATGCCATGTTGGAGGAAAGGTCGCGCGGAACGTACACGGTGAAGTTCATCGTGCCGGTCTCGGTGCCGCGCGTTGGGTTTGAGCGCAAGATCGGCGAGCTGCTCTATCCGCCGGAGCTGGCGAAGTGCACCGAGTACGAGAGGCTCTGTCCAGCCTGTCGCACCTTCGGCTGGGTGTGGGGCGACGACGACCCTGATCAGCCGAGGCCCGAACTGGATAAACCTACCGCCTACGCCGGGCGGGTGCGCTTCAGCCATGCCGTGTTGACCCAGGATGCCGGCGTCTTCGACGCCACCCTGGCCATCCTCTCGGCGCCCAAGCCGACGACGTATCGCTTCTACCTGCGGCCTCGCAACGGCAAGCCCCAGGATGGCCTGAGCGATCAGCAGGTGGACTACGACAACGCAGGCCAGATCCTGCGCGGGCGCAAGGTCTATCGCCATCACGGCGACAGGCTGAACCCGCAGGAATATCAAAGCGTCAACTGCGTCAAAAGCGACCAGAACCGTACGGTGCGCGGCGTCCAAAAGACGGGAAGCGTCTTCGAGTTCACCGTGTACTTCGAGAACCTGGCGCCGGTGGAGCTGGGCGCGCTGCTGTGGAGCCTGCAGCTGGAGGGCTGGCATCACCGCATCGGCTACGCTAAACCGCTGGGCTTCGGCTCTGCACGCATCGAAGTTCTAAAGGTCTCTTTGGTAGACCCCAAAGTCCGATACGCCTCGTTGGCCGGCGAGAACGATGGCTGGAGCGACTATACCTTGGCCTGGCAGGAATGGGTGGACGTCTTCAAGGATGCGATGGCGACGCGCTACGGTAAACCTTTCGAGCGCCTGGAGAATATTCGAGACTTGAGGGCGCTCCTGGCGGACACGCCGCCGTTGCCCGTGCATTATCCGCGGCCGACGCGTCAGCCGCAGGTCGAAGGAAAGCAGTACGAGTGGTTTGTTGGCAACAAGCGCGGAGGGCAGACGCCTGGACCTCGGTTAGCTTTGCCGCTGGCGGAGGAGGATCGGGCTGGGCTGCCGTTGATTGACAGAGATGGCAACATCGTGAACGGGTGAGACACCATGGCCAAGCACAAAGGTAAATCCACTGGTCCCTCGATCTCTCGCCAACAGCAGAAGGAAGCCAAGAAAGCCAAGCGCGCGGCCGAGCGCGAGCGGCGCCAGGCGCTTGCCGAGGCTCAGGCAGTCAAGCCGCAGGAGACGCCGAAGCTGCCCTGGCCAGCGCCAAGGCAACCCACTGAGAGCAGGGAGAGCTATCGCTTTCTCAACCCCTACAACTTCGTGCGCTACCTGCCTGAGCCGGTCATACCACTCGACGATCCTGATGCACAGTTGTTGAGCCGGTGCGCGCCGCCGCCCCATGATCGCTACATCGGCTTGACCGGGCGCATCACCTGCGCTCTGGAGGCGGTCACACCGCTTTTCATCTCGGACAGCCACGACATCAAGGTCACCAAAGTGCGGTTGTCCGATAGTCGCGAGGTTGAGCACAAGAGCTATCGCTTCTTCCAGTACGCGGGCAAGGACGCCATCCCGGCCACCAGCCTGCGCGGGATGATCCGTTCCCTCTTCGAGGCGGTGACCAACTCCCCCTTCAGCGTCTTCAACGGCGACGAACGGCTGGAGTATCGCATTGACCCGGCGGAGGCGCGGCGCTTCAGACCCGGCATTGTGCAAAGTCTGCCCACCGGTGACCAGCCGGGCGTTATTGCCCTATGTGAAGAGGCCAAGGTCGCCGCCTATTATGACGATCCGACTGCCAACATCTTGGACGACTCGTGGCGGTGCGGCAACGAAACTTATGCGATCGTCGGTAAGACCAAGAACAATGTACCAAAAGTGGAGTTAATCTCCCGCAACCACCAGGCGCTAGCCTCCGATGGCCGTCCGGTTCGCCACGGTTGGGTGAAGGTGACCGGCCGCACCATTGACACGAAGCGCAACGAGAGCTTTTTCTACTACAAGGAGGACTCGGCCAAGGCAAAGAAGGTATACTTCGACGCCGACCGGGAAGCGGACTTCAACGCCGTGCTTCATGCACAACTGCACGATCGCAAAGAGGACTTCCATACTCAAGTCCAAAGCGAGCGCCTTGCGCCGGGAAACCTGGTCTACGTTGAGCTGGAGACAGACGGGAAAACGGTACGCAACATCGCCCTGGTCAAGGTGGCGCGGCTCCGCTATCGGCACGCCATCGGCGACCTGTTGCCCGATCATTTGAAACCGAGTGAGCAGTACGAGAAGCTCGACATCGCATCCCGTGTGTTCGGCTGGGTGAAGGCGACGCCCACCGAGGATCGCAAAGCACGCGTGGCCTATGCCGGGCGGGTGCGTTTCAGCCATGCCGTGTTGATTGAGGACAAGGGCATCTACGCCGACGAGATGCCGCTGGCCATCCTCGGCGCGCCGAAGCCGACGACCACGCTGTTCTATCTGCGCAAGAAGGAAGGGGAATGGAGCGAGGAGGAACGCAAGCTACCAGGCGCTGCCACCACGATCGGCTACGACGGCCCCAACTTGCTGCGCGGGCGCAAGTTCTACCGCCACCACGGCGAGGCACTCAACCGGCTGGAGTACGAGCGGGCCGGCCCTCGTCGAGACCACCAAAACCGCAGCGTGCGCGGGGTTCGTGCCCCGGGTAACGTGTTCGAGTTTACGATAGATTTCCACAACTTGGCGCCTGTGGAATTAGGATCTCTGCTGTGGACGCTCAACCTCAGCACTGATGAGGGATGCTTCTTCCGTCTCGGATACGCTAAACCACTCGGTTTCGGAAGCGTCAGGCTCTCTGTCGAGCAGATCGAGCTGTTAAATCCTGGCGTTCGGTATAGCAACCTCACTGCGAACAGTTGGCGCAGTACCACCCCGGCCGAACGAGGTGACTGGCTGGCGCGTTTTGAGAAGGCAATGCAGCGCTGCTACGGCAAACCGCTGCGCAATCTGCCGAATATTGCTGACTTGATCACATTGCTGACCGAACCGAAACCCCATCAACCGCGTCACATCCACTATCCGCGCACTGACTTACGGCCGGATCCAGAGGGAAAGAACTTCGAGTGGTTTGTCGCCAACAAGGCGAAGTCTACTAACACAGAAAAGGCGGGTCCTAATTTGCCCCTGGAGCTGCCAAGCATGGAACAAGGACTGCCGCTGCTGCAGAAAGTTGAGAAGAAGTGACCATGTCCACCCTCCTCCACCTCATCGGCGAGCAGCCCATGCCCGTGCTGTTGCCGGACCGGTTCCTGCGGCCGGAGCGGTCGCTGTTGGTCTGTTCCGCGCGCACGCGGCCGGTGGCGGAGCGCCTGCGACGCCTGATGCCCCACGCAATCGTCGAAGAGACCGACGCCTACGACCTGCCGGCCATCCTGGCGCGGCTCAACAGCCTGGCCCCTGCGGACCGGCCCACGGTCGTCAACCTCACCGGCGGCGCCAAGATGATGATGCTGGTCGCCTTCGCCCTGGCCATGCAGCGCGGCTGGGACTGCGTCTACCTGGAGAGCAAACGGCCTTGCGTTCCTGGCCTCCGCGTAGAGCCATGGAGGCTATAAACAAGTTCACTGCATCTTAACCATCCGACATCCCCCTGCCTCGCTCCCCCGAGGGATCGGTGCAGGCAAGCTTTGATGGAGGGAACAATCGATGAGTCATGAGACGATCGCACTGGCCGGTCTGTTGCACGACATCGGCAAGCTGATGCTGCGCGCCTCGGTCGCCGGCCGTTACTCCTGGGAGCGCACGGCGCAGGGCGACTTTGGCTATAAGCACGCCATGCTCAGCGCCACGTTTGTCGAGGAGCTGCTGCCTGCACCGTGGCGTAAGGAGGTGCTGGGGCCGGTCGGCTATCACCACAGGCCGCAGAGCCGCCGCGACCGCATCGTGCAGCTGGCCGACCATCTCTCCGCCGCCGAGCGCAACGACGGCCTGCAGGATGAACAGCCGCGCGTCGAGCATCCCCGACAGCTGCTTTCGATCTTCTGCCAGCTCGAAGCCGACGGGCAGAGGCTGCCTGCAGACCGGCGCCGCTATCTGCCCCTACGGCCGCTGCGGCTGGAAGAAGAGGCGCTCTTCTCGGGCGATGAGCTGCCGCCGCAGGAAGTCTGGCGCAGCTACGAGGCTCTGTGGAGAGACTTTCGCCAGGAGGCGGAGGCGCTGCGCGACGCCCACGCAGAGGGAGGCGACCTGCCCACCTATCTCGAAAGCATGTTGCTTCTGCTGCAGCGCTATGCGTGGTGCGTTCCCTCAGCGTATTACGGGAGCCTGCCCGACATCAGCCTCTACGACCACAGCCGCATGACCGCCGCGTTGGCCGCCGCGCTCGACCGGCCCGACGTCGACGACGCCTGGCTGGAAGCGGTGAAGCAGCGACCGGAGACGAGCGCGCAGGAAATCGCCCTGCTCGTCGGCGGCGACGTCAGCGGCGTGCAGGATTTCATCTACACCATCACCGCACGCGGGGCGACGCCCTCCCTGCGCGGGCGCTCCTTCTATCTGCAATTGCTCACCGAGGCCGTCGCCCGCTACGTGTTGCGCCGGCTCGACCTGCCCATCACCAACCTGATCTACGTCGGCGGCGGCAACTTTTACTTGCTGGCGCGACCGGGCGACCTCGCCGCCCTAACGGCGATCCAAGGCGAGATCAGCCGCGTGCTGCTCCAGTATCATCGTGGCGCGCTCTATGTAGCGGTGGCGGGGCTGCCGTTGCGGGGCATGGATTTCTTCGAGGGCAGGATCAGCGCAGCGTGGGGACGGCTGCATGAGCGCCTTCAGCAGGCCAAGCTGCGCCGCTTTGGCGAGCTGGAGCCGGCGGAGATGGCGCAGCTTTTTGCTCCCCTGGACCATGGCGGCAACGAGGAGCAACAGTGCCAGGTCTGCGGGCTGGAGCATCCCGACGTTAGAGCAGAGCGCGCAGGTGCAGACGCCGAGCCGGTGCGCAAGTGCCCCGCCTGCCGTGCGTTCGAGGACTTGGGCGATGCGCTGCGGCGGGCGCGCTGGCTGCAGTGGCGCGAAGGCAAGGCGACGGCTCCGACGCTGACACTCGATCTGACCACGCCGCCCGGAGTCTGGCGCGAGGCGTTGGCGGCGCTGGGGTGGACGGCGTCGCTCTTCGACGAGGCTCCCAACACCAAACCAACGCCGGCGCGCAGCGTGCTGTTGGCGCTCGACGACGATGCGCTGGCGACGCTTAAACCTGCAGCGCAGACGGCAATAGGGCGACGGCTGCTCGTCAACACGACGCCGATCCTCACCTTCGACGAACGCCAGGCGCTGCAGGCGGACCGCAGCTTCCCGGAGGACGAGCGGCGTCAGCTTCCGCCGTCCGACCGGGTGAAGCCCTTCAGCGTGCTGGAGCATCAGTCGCGCGGCATTCGGCGGCTGGGGGTGCTGCGCATGGACGTGGACAATCTCGGCAAGCTCTTTCAAAGCGGCCTGGGCGAGCAGGCGACGCTCTCGCGCGTGGCGATGCTGAGTTTCGCCGTCAGCCTCTACTTCGAAGGCTGGGTGGCGAAGCTGGCCGAGGAGGTGAACCGGGCCACGCGTCGCCCGCCGGAGCAGGGAGGACGGCTCTACGCCATCTACGCCGGCGGCGATGACCTGTTCTTCGTGGGCAGTTGGGACGCGGTGGTGGAGCTGGCGATCGCCGTGCGCCGCGATCTGACGCGCTACGCAGCCGAACATCCGGGCATTCACGCCAGCGGAGGCGTTGCGCTGGTGGGCGGCAAGTATCCGCTTTCCCAGGCTGCGGACGACGCCAAACGCGCCGAAGAGCAGGCCAAGGCGCTGCGCTGGCGAGCGAACGGCGTTGAACATCGCAAGGACGCCATCGGCTTCCTCGGCGCGGCGTTGCCCTGGTCGCTCTTCGGCATGGAGGAAGAGGCGCAGACGCCCAATCTGCGCACGGTGCATGGATTGATGCACGAGCTGACCGGGCTGGTCGAGGCGGGCGCGCCCAAAGCGCTGCTGCGCCGGCTGGTGGATTTCTACGGCGAATACATCGATGCGCAGCGGCGGTGGCAGCTTACACAGGGGCGGAGCGCGTGGGTGCACGATGCGCAGACGGTGTGGGGGCGCTGGATGTGGCGCAGCGTCTACACCATGAAACGTATGGCGGAACGCAACAGGTCGCTGGAGACAAGGCTGGAGCGACTGCGCACTGCGCTGCAACAGGACGACTATCGCCTCTTCGAGCGCTTAGGCGTGGCCGCGCGCTGGGCGGAGCTGATCACGCGGCGGGAGGAGAGGTAGACGCAGCCCTTTGTGGAAGCGACCCGCAGCCGCACGTCCTCGCCGGCCCGCAAGGTCGTGGGTGAGCCGGGGAAGCGTTTTCCGGTAGGTGCGGCTCGCAGCCGCACGTCCTCGCCGGCCCGCAAGGTCGTGGGTGAGCTGAGGAAGCGCCGCTGCGAGCAATGCATACAAAAACATTATTTCTTTTGAAAAGGAGTCACACCATGCCCAATCTCTCATCAAACGACCTTCAGCGCATCATCACCGATCCGGATGCGGCGCAACTGCTCGTCGAACGCGCCGACCAGATCGGCAAGACGCTGAAGGAGATCAACCTGACGACCAGCCAGATCCGCGCCCTCTTCGGCGAAGTGCGCCAGATTCAGGCGCAGTGGAGCATGGAGAAGCCCGAACAGCAGCAGAAGGCGCTGCGCCGCTTCATCCTGCTCAAGCCTAAGATGGCCTACCGCGCCAAGCGCGAGCGCGGCAGGGCGGTGCAGGAGCTGGTGAACGTCTTGGACCCGGCCATTGATTTTGTCGTGAAAGAAAAAGACCCGGCCAGATGCAAGGACAACTTCCAGCGCTTCGTCGATTTCTTCGAGGCGATCCTGGCCTACCACAAAGCCTACGGCGGCAATTGATCCGCATTGAAAGGGAGATCGAGCCATGAGCAAACAGATTCAACTCAAAGGTCGCGTCTTTTTGAACTTCAACATCCGCGCCGTCTCCGGCCTGCACATCGGCGGCTCGGACGTGGGCGTGGAGATCGGCGGCGTGGACAAAACTGTGATCCGCGACCCACTCACCAACCGACCCTACATCCCCGGCTCCTCGCTCAAGGGCAAGGTGCGCAGCCTGCTGGAAAAGTACGACGGCCTGCCGCAAAATCAGCGCATCGGCCAGGGATACATCCATTCGTGTGACAAGCCGGAGGCCTACGCCGGGTGTGCGGTCTGCCAGGTCTTCGGCGTGCCGGGCGAGCGCGATTTCGGCACCCCCACGCGGCTGGTCGTGCGCGACGTGCAGATGACCGAGGAGAGCGCCGTCAAACTGGAGACGAGCGGCCGCACCGACCTTCCCTACACCGAGATCAAGACCGAGGTCTCGATCGACCGCGTCACCTCGGCGGCGAACCCGCGACAGATGGAGCGCGTGCCGGCCGGCGCGGTCTTCGGCCTCGCGGAGATGGTCTATTCGATCTACGACGGCGAAGGCTGCGACCCGCAGCGCGACGTGGTGCAGCTCGCCAAGGTCGTCGAGGGGTTGGTGTTGCTGGAGGACGACTATCTCGGCGGCCTTGGCTCGCGCGGCTCCGGCAAGGTGCGGCTGGAAGGAATCGAAGTGAGCCTGCGCAGCCAGAACGGAATGCTCAAACCGGCGCAGTCGTTGGGCAGGTTTGACTCGCTCGATCGCTTGGTCGCCGCCTTGCCCCAGGTGCAGGAGCAGATCCGCAGCCGCCTGGCGCAGGCGTGAAGGAGGCGCCTATGCCGACCTTATCGGTCTATCGGCTTGCCTTTCGCAGCGGATTGCATCTCGGCGCGCGCGGGGTGAGCCTGGAGGAAAGCAGCGTGGCGCTGCCGTCGGACACGCTCTTCGCCGCGCTGATCGACGGCTGGCGGCGGCTCGGCGGCGACCCCGCTGCGTGGCTGGCGCCCTTCCTCGGCGACCCGCCTGATCCGCCTTTCGCGCTGACCTCCGCCTTCCCGTTCGTGGGCGGCGTGCGCTTCTATCCCATGCCCGTCGATCTGCGGCGTCTTTTTGCGCAGGCGGAGGCGGGCAAGCGCGTCAAACGCATCGCCTATCTCTCGGAAGGGCTGCTGCGCCGCGCGCTGAACGGCGAGAAACTCGACGCCTGGCTGCCGCCGGAGGAAGGAGCGAGCCGAAACGGCGGGAGCCCGCAACGGGAGGCCGGCCTGTTTTTGCAGGAGGGCAGGCTCTGGCTGGACGGCGAAGGCGAGCTGGCGAAGCTGCCGGAATGGATGCGCGTCGACCGCCAGAGCAAACGTCCGCGACCGCGCGCCGCCTATCCGCTGTTGGAGGTCTGGAAGGAAGGGCGCACCCCGCGCGTCACCGTCGACCGCATCTCCTCGGCGTCGACGATCTTCCACATCGGCCAGGTGCGTTTCGCCGAGGCGTGCGGGCTGTGGTTCGGCGTGCACTGGCGACGACCGAAGCAGGGCATCGAGGGGGCCTCGACGACTTACGCAGAGAGTGTGACCGCCATCCTGGATTTTCTGCAAGGCGAAGGGCTGGGCGGCGACCGCAGCGTGGGCTACGGCGCGTTTACGCTGGCGGGGCCGGAGGAGGCGACCTTGCCCGATCCGCAGCCTGGCCGGTTGGCGTGGCTGTTGAGCCGCTGGCGCCCGCGTACGCAGGCGGAGATTGCGGCGTTGCAGGCGGAACGAGCGGCCTACCGACTGGTGGACGTGGCGGGCTGGCTGCGTTCGCCCGACGGCCCGGCGCAGCGACGGCGGCGCATCCACCTGCTGGCGGAAGGAAGCTGGATCGCAGGCGACGCGGTGTTGGGCGGCCTGGTCGATGTGCGGCCGGTCTATGAAGCTTCACAAAACATGTTGCCCCACCCGGTCTATCGCAGCGGCTTGGGGGTGGCGGCGGGATTCACCCAGGAGGCGGCGCATGGCTGATTACGCACTCTACGATGTGACGGTGACGACGATCACGCCGGTGCACATCGGCAGCGGACGCGCGCTGCTGCACGCATACGATTACGTCATCCGCAATGGGCGCACCTGGCGCATCAACGAGGACGCCCTGCTCGATGCGCAAAATGTCGAGGATGCGAGGCTGGCCGAGCAGCTGGCGCGCAGCCGCCCGGCCGAGCTGCTGAAAAGCGGCGATTTTCGCGAAGGCAGCCCCTTCTTTCGCTATGTCTTGCTCGGCGCGCCGCGCAGTGAGGGAGAGGGCGCGCAGCTGCGCGAGCAGATCAAGGACGCCTTCGACCGCCCCTACCTGCCCGGCTCCACGCTCAAAGGCGCGCTGCGCACCGCCCTGGGCTGGTACGCATGGGGCCAACGCAAGCTGCAGCCGGAAAGCAGGCTGCTCAACCGCGACCGCCGCTTCGCTGCGCAGCAGTATGAGCAAATGCTCTTCGGCTCCGACCCCAACCACGACCTGCTGCGCGCCTTGCAGGTGAGCGACAGCGAAGCGCTCGGCGTCGACCGGCTGATGGTCGCCAACGCCCGCGTCATCAACCGCCGCGGGGAGCTGAAGGCGCCGATCGAGATGGAGGTCATTCGTCCTGAAAGCGCCTTCCGCCTCACGCTCAAAGTCGACCATCGCCTCTTCTCGCGCTGGGCGCAGGCGCATCGGCTGCAGCTCCAGGGCGGCGAGCTGCTGGAGCGGCTGCCGCTGATCGTGGGCGAGCACGCGCGCCACCATTGTGCACGCGAGGCGGCCTGGTTCAGCAAAGCGCAAGGCGGAACGCGCATCGCTCAATTCTATCAGCAGCTTGCGCAGACGAAAACCGGCGAGCGGCGCTTCCTGATCGCGTTAGGCTGGGGCACAGGTTGGGAAAACAAGACCTTCGGCACGCGGCTGCTCGCCAGCCGGGACTTCATGCAGCGCATCCTGCGCGACTATCGGCTGAGCCGGGCGCCGGCGCAAGACAACGCCGGCAAGAGCAACGCTGTAAGGGATATCCTCTTTCCGACCAGCCGCCGCGTCTTTGTCGGTGCGGGGCAGGATGCGCAGGGGCGGCGCGTGGAAACGCCCCAGGCGGCGCCGGGGTGGTGTCTGGTGGAGATGAACAGACGCACGTAGATGCAGCCGATGATCCAGGTCGGAGAATGCATTGGGCGTGGTTGGGAGTCCACCGACTACGCCGTTGCGAGCGACGTCTACGAGGGATGGTGCAGGCGTCTTGAGGCAAGGAAGGAGCAATGAGCCATGACAAGACAACGACAATTGGTGCTGACGACGGTGGGCATCAGCCTGTTTCTGAAATCCCTGTCACCTGAAGAACGGGAAGAAGGGGGAGAGAAAAGGCTGAATCGTCATGCAAACGCAACGGAGTTGCCGCCTGACCTGGAGGCTTTTCTTGCCGAACTGGTCGCGCGTGCGGAGCAAACCCTGACCGAAGGGACGGTTGCGGCGAAGCGCCTGGTAAGCGCCGAATTGAACGGACTCTACGGCCTGTATGAAGACCAACTTCAGCGCGCCCGCAACGATGTGCATGTGCTTGTCGCCACGGATACGGTGCTCGGATGCAGGGCCGCGCAGACGCTGGAAGCCTTCTTGCGCAGCCAGGGGATTACCAATGTGCAGATGTGGGTCCCTGAACAGTTGAGCAGCGGCGATAACCGGCGCTTCTCCCATGGAATCAAAGAGTTGCTGCGTTGGTGCGAGGAGACCATTCCCGAATATCGAGCCGATGGCTATCGCATCGTCTTCAATCTCACCGGCGCCTTCAAGAGCCTGCAAAGCTATCTCAATATCGCCGGCATGTTCTATGCGGATGAGATCGTCTATATCTTCGAGAGCAGCAAACAACTGTTGCGCATCCCCCGCCTGCCGATCCAGGTCGACATCGCGCCGCTGCAAACCTATTGCACCCAGTTGGCGCTGCTGGACGCCGGGGCGATTCTTCCACACGGCGAAGTCGCCAACCTGCCGGAGGGGCTGCTCGACATCGATCAACATGGCGATGTCACCCTTTCCGAGTGGGGACGCCTGATTTGGAACCGCGTGCGGCATGAGCTGCTTCAAAAAGAATTGCTCCCTTTCCCGAACCTTGTGTATGAGGAGTCGTTTCGGCGCGATTTCGACAGGGCGGCGCCGGAGGAACGCGTCGATCTGCAAAGGACGCTGGCCAGGGTGAGCGTGCTGCTCAATGAAGGCGGCGTTGTGAGGCTTAAACAGGATGGTGGCCTTCAGTACGAAGATTATCAGAATCGCAGGTCCGTCGACGGTCGCCCCATCGGTCATTTTCGCCTGACGCAAGGTCGCCGCGTCAGCTGCGTCGCCGAGGGCGAGAGGCTGCGCCTGCGCCATTTCGGCGCCCATGATCGAGTCAACGACAACCCGTGAGGTTTCCAAAAACAGCCATGAAAGCCATCACTTTCCTCGGCGCCAACGTCGCCCATGAAACCACCTACGTGCTTGCCGACGGGCGCGAGCATACGGCGCCCTACTTCGGCGTTGCGTTGGCGCGCTTTCTTCCTGACCTGACGATGCGCGTTTTTGTAACGGAAAGGGCCAAGGAAATGCATTTGGAGCGCTTCCTGAGCCTGGTTGAGGACTCTGTCGTCGATGTGCAGCCGGTCGACATTCCCAATGGGGGCAATGACGCAGAGTTGTGGAGGATTTTCCAGGCGGTCGTCGACGCCGTGGAGCCGGAGGAGGCGGTGGTCTTCGACATCACCCACGGCTTTCGTTCCCTGCCCTTCCTATCCTTCCTGGCGGCCGCCTATCTGCGCGTGGTCAAGAAAATCCAGCTAGAGGCGGTGCTCTACGGCAATTTTGAGGCTCGCGACCAATCGGTGACGCCGCATCGCGCCCCCGTGATCGACCTGACGCGCTTCGTCGAACTTTTCGACTGGATGGTGGGCGCCGACCGCTTCGTGCGCTTCGGCGACGCGCGCGACCTCGCCCGGCTGCTCCACGCCCGCCATCAGAGCATCAAGCCTGATCCGAGCACCGCCGGCAAGGCTGCGCTTTCCACGTGGAACGACTCGCCGGTGAAGAAGACGGCCGGCAGCCTGACGCGCGCGTCGCGAGCGCTGCGCGTGGTGCGCCCCGCCGAGGCGATGGACGCCAGCGAGCGCATTTGCAGACAGCTGCCTGCTGCGTTGGAAACCAGCGCAGCGCTGGCGCAGCCGTTCGCGCTGTTGGGCGACCATGTGCTCGCAAGCTTTGCGCCGATTGCCCTCAGCGCAGAGGCGCAAAAAGCCGATCCGCTGCGCGCGCTGACGACCGAACGCGCCCTCATCGGCTGGTATCTGGAGCGCAACCAAATCTTTCAGGCCGTGGCGCTGGCGCGCGAATGGCTGGTCTCCTGGGTGATGACGCGGCTTGGAATGCAGGACGACTTGCTGAAAAAGGGCGCCCGCGAGGCGGTTGAGCGCGCCCTGGGGCTGGAGCTGCAAAAGCGCAAAGCGAAATCCTCAGCTGCGCCTGCAAAGGAAGCCCTGCTCGACCTCGGCGGCCTGCCCTCCTTGGACGAGGTCGTCCAGCTGTACGGGGACTTAGGCGACCTGCGCAACGACCTCATGCACGCCGGGAAACGCGAACAGGCGCTTCCGTCCGATGAGGTTGAGAAGCGGGCGAAGGCGTTGCATCGCCGGCTGGAGGCGTTATTGTGTTGAGTGTTGTGTGTTGCGTGTTCCGTGTTGCGTCAGGAGGCGGCGCACGCACCTCGCAACACGCAGCACGTTCGTCTGGATTTTTGTCTTCATTTCAATCAACGAAAGGGTTTCCGTATGACTCGCCTACCTTTTGCACTTATTCTGGCTTGTTTTCTCTTCTTTTGGACGAGCGGGGCAGCCCACGCCAACGATGATTATCTGGTGCCTATCACCGTGGGCGGCAAGACTTTTACGCTGACCGTCTCCGTCGGCGCAACCGGCGTCAGCGTGCGCGTGAGCGACCCTTCGGTCGTGCTCGGCGCCGTGACCAAGCTCCCCAAGCCGGGGGAGGTCGCCGCCCAACAGGACCTGGAGAGCCGCAAGGCGCAGGCCGTTGCAATTCCCTACGATGACCTCTTCCGCTACAATGAACGCCATGTCGGCAAGACGGTGCGCTACGTCGGCAAGGTGCTGCAGGTGCAGGAGAAAGAGTGCCTGATCTTCTGCGACGAGAACGATCAAGGCTACATTCTGCGCGTGGCCGTGACCCGGGGAAGCTACGGCATCTGGGACGACCCGATTTGGGTTGACTATCCCGGAACGCAGCGCTTCCTGGAGGACGACATCGTCACCGTCTGGGGTGTGGTGGAAGGGCTGCAAAAGTACACCGCCGTGCTCGGCAACCAGGTGACGATCCCCAAGATCAAGGCGCTCGACATTCAGTTGGGCGAGGTCGCCAACCCCCGGCCTTCGGCGCCGGCGGGAGCGCCTGTCGCCAATAACAACGCCAATCTGCGCGGGGGGCCGGGCACCCACTATCCGGTGGTGGGGGGCGTGAAAGCGGGCGACGCTTTGGACATTGCAGCGCGCAACGAGGCCGGCGATTGGCTGCAGCTGCGCGATGGCAAGTGGATCGCCGCCTTCCTGGTCGACAACGCGCCCGGCGACCTACCGGTGGCGACCGACGTCCCCGCGCCGCCGGCGTCCTCTACAGGGGGAGGCGGTTCGACCTCGTCCGCCGGAAGCAGCGCTGCGCCCGTTGGCAACGTCGCCGCCATCGGTGAGGAGATCGAGGCCGGCGGCTGGCGTTTCAAAGTCTCCGAGGTGCGCAAGCGCAAGGCGGTCTACTTCTACAGCAATTCGTACATCGCCATGGGGCACTTCTTGATCGTGGTCATCGATGCGACCAACTTGCAGGCCGGCACCGACTACTTCGACCGGAACATCGATCCCTGGGTCGTCGATGAAAGGGGGCAACGATACAGCGCCAGCGGCAAGGGAAGCGGCTATGCTCAGTGGCAACTCGGGGGGTTGGACAGCGTCTACACCGATGTGAATCCGGGCAATTCTGTGCGCATTGCGTTCGCCGTCGATCTGCCGGACGCCACGGGCCGCGTCTATTTGCAGACCGACGTCGGCAAGCGCGTCGACCTAGGCAATTTCGCCGAGATGCCCTCCCAGGACAACTAGCGACGGCGAGGCGTCGTCGATTTCACAACTTCACAACGGCGGCGGAGGCGGCGGCTGGCTGCAGTCGATCGACAGGTCATCCCCGGCCTCGTCGTAGACAGCCGTCAGCGCCGCCTGTAAATCGAGCACTGCGTCGGGATCGGGCGGCAGCAGAGGAACC
Organism: uncultured Caldilinea sp.; assembly: GCF_937128415.1. GTDB lineage: Bacteria > Chloroflexota > Anaerolineae > Caldilineales > Caldilineaceae > Caldilinea. The sequence continues at coordinate 3,479 of NZ_CAKZMJ010000056.1, read as the reverse complement.
GGGATGGTGGGCAGGGGCTTGTCCAAACCAATCGGCCAGGCTTCGACCTGCGTCGCCTGGCTGCGCAAGAGCGTCACCAGATAGAGAGACGGAGGCGACGTGGGATAGGAATAGGGGTGTTGACCGCGGCGGATCAGGTCGATCTCGATCAAATGGACGCCTGCCCGTTGCAACCGACGGCGTTTTCGTCGATAGAGGGACAACCCAGGCTCACGCTTGTTGACGGGCGACAAAATTTCAATGGTGGTGACCAGGCGGTTGGCGTTGGCGTCGCGAATCTCGATTTCGGGCACGCGCACCGGGATCGGGGCCGGCGCCGGCGCAAGGATGGATGGCGTAAACGGTGAAGCGCCGGCTGCGTAGGAGGGAGAACGCTCCCTCACCGTGCGCGAATGCACAACTTCAACGTCAGGATACAGGATGCCGAGCTTTGTTTCGGGCGCAGTGTCTTCGATCCAGATAAGGGTCCATTCCTGGGAAAGGCGATGGCATGTTTTCTCCTCAGCAATTCGTGTCTGATGATTCAGTATACATCGCTTATGGAAAGAAGCAACTCCAATGATTGTGCTCAATTTTTCTCACCCGTTGAATGAAGCGCAGCGCAGCCAGATTGAGGCACTGACGGGGGCGCGCATCACAGAGGTGCGGGAGATTCCCACGCAGTTTGACGAGCAGGCGCCTTTCGCGCCCCAGGTCGAGCGCCTGCTCGATGCAGCAGGTCTCACCTCGGAGCAGTGGCAGACGACGCCGATTCTGGTCGTCTTGCCTTCTCTCAACTTCATCGCCGCCGCATTGCTGGCGGAGCTGCACGGCCGCATGGGCAATTTCCCCCCCATCGTGCGCATCCGGCCGGTGGCGGAAAGCCTGCCGCGACGCTACGAAGTGGCGGAGATTCTCGACTTACAGGCGATCCGCGACGCCGCCAGACGCAAGCGGTGAGAAGGGGTGCGTGTTGCGTGATGCGTGGCGTCTGTTGAGAGTGAAGGTTTCGGTAGGGTGAACAGGCGTCGTGCACGTTGGTTTCGTTTTGTAGAACTTTCTGTTCGAGGTGTTTTATGTTGATTTCAATTGTTCTGACGTTGGTCTCGCCCACGGTGAAGACGCTGCCGGGCTTTCTCGGTCGCGCCAACTACGCTGCGACGCTTGCCCGGCTGGGCGAGATTGACCCTGCGCTGGTGCGGCGCATCCACGACGACGAGGGCCCAAAGCCGGTGACCTGCTCCGGTTTGCTCGGCGCATACAGCGGCGCAAAAAGCGTCACCGTGACGCCGGAGAAGCCTGTGCAGGTGCGCGTCACCGGCCTGGTTCCTGAAGTGAGCGAAGCTCTGGCGCACGCTCTGCTTGAGGAGCGGCCGGAGATATGGGAGCTGGAAAGCCACCGTTTCACCGTGCAGGAGACCATCTGCGACTCCGACCGCCATCCGTGGAGTGGGCGCACGAGCTATGAATTGCTGGCGGCGACGCAGTTGACGCGGTTGGAAGCGCTCGACCGCCAGGTGACGCTGGAGTTCGCCTCGCCAACCGCTTTCAAGTCAAAGGAGATGACCATGCCTGTGCCGTTGCCGGGGCTGGTTTTCGGCAGTCTGGTCGAGCGCTGGAACGCCTTCAGCCCGGTGACGCTCAGCCCGGAGATGCGTCGTTACGGCGAGGAGGTGATGGCGATCAGCCGCTATCGGCTGGAAAGTTTTCCGGTTGTATCTAAGGATGGAGCGCAACGCATCGGCGGCGTTGGGCGCGTCACCTATCGGGCGCTGGCGGGCGATCGTTACTGGTTGAGCATCATGAACATGCTGGCGGATTTCGCCCTCTACAGCGGCGTCGGCGCTCAGACGGCGACAGGCATGGGACAGGTGCGGCGCCGGGAGAGGATATGACGTTCTTTGGCGGGGTGTCTCGATGCGCAACCCACTTTATGTCATCGAACAGGGGGCGAAACTCAACCGTGAAGGGCGCCGCATCATCGTCAGCAAGGATGGCGAGACGCTGGCGCAGGTGGCGACGCTGCAGATCAGCCAGGTTGTGCTCTTCGGCAACGTTCAGGTGACGACGCAGGCCCTGCGCCTGCTGTTGGACGAAGGCGTCGAGGTTGTCCTTCTCAGCGAGGATGGGCGTTTCTACGGCCGCTTGGTCGGCGCAGAGAGCGGACATGGGGCGCTGCGCGTGAATCAGGTGTTGTGCAGCCAGGACGCCAACTTTGCGCTGCGCACCGCTCAACAGATGGTCTATGGCAAGTTGCACAACATCAAAATGTTTTTGGAGCGCCAGGCGCAGCGGTTGAACTCGGAGACCGTCCATCTGGCCGCCGCCGGGGTCGAACACCAGCTTCGGCGCACGCTGCGCACGACGACGCACAACAGCCTCATGGGCGTGGAAGGGCAGGGGACGGCGATTTACTTTGGCGTATGGAAGGCGCTGCTGCAGCCGCCGTGGCGTTTCGAGGGGCGCGTGCGGCGTCCTCCGACCGACCCGGTGAACGTCCTGCTGAGCTATGGCTACACCGTGCTGTTGCAGAATGTGCTGGGCGCTGTATTGACCGTTGGGCTGGACCCGTATGTTGGCTTTTTGCATCGGCTGGAGTACAACCGTCCGAGCCTGGCGCTCGATCTGATGGAGGAATTTCGCCCACTGATTGTGGATTCTGTTGTGTTGCACTGCCTGAATGATGGCGTGATCAAAGAAGAGCATTTTCGGCCTGGCGAGAGTGAAGAGCGCCCGATCTTGCTGGCGCCGGAGGGGGTGCGGCTCTTCGTCCGCGAGCTGGAGGCGCGCCTTACGCAAAGCTTCAAACATCCGGAGAGCGGCGAGCAGGTCACCTATCGTCGGCTCTTTCACTTGCAGGCGTATGCGCTGGCGCGCTCGTTGGATCCCACCGGCGCGGCGCCAGCGTATCGACCATTTCTTGCCCGATGAGAGGAAAGCGCTTTCTCGTCATCAGCTATGACATCGTAGACGACCGTCGGCGGCTCAAGGTCGCCAAAACTCTGCTGGATTTCGGCGCGCAGCGCGTGCAACGTTCGGTCTTCGAGTGCTACATTACGCCGGCCAATCAAGAGAAACTGCGTCAACGGCTGCAACGCCTCATTGACGAGCAAGAGGACAGCGTGCGTTTCTATCGTCTATGTGACGAATGCTTGACCACTGTAGAGCGCATGGGCGTCGCTGCGCCGATCGATGAACCGGGTCTGCTGATCATCTAAGTGCAGTGGAGTGTTTCAATGTTTTCGGAAGTGGAAAGGTTGTGGGGAAGGGGTCTTCGGAAGCTTTGACAAGAGGGAGGTGGTTGGATATATTGGGTTTATTGCTGGCTGTGGAATCAATTGGATGTCGGAAACAGATTTGGGGCGCAAGCAAATGCGATTGTGCAGATATGACAATTGGCCTCTCTCCCAGAGAAAGCGGGAGGCGACAGCGCCACAAATTACAGTTTTGGGGCATTTGAGGGGTCGGAAGACAGTGAATCCTCGTCAGGGGATTGAGAC
>NZ_CAKZMJ010000055.1 GCF_937128415.1 uncultured Caldilinea sp. | reverse complement strand
CTCTGTTCATTGCGACCACAGATGACCAGGCCGGCGGCGTGATGTTGCGCCGCGCGTCGGGCGATGTCCTCGCCCAGTCCCTGCGTCCCGCCGGTGACGACAATGATCCGATCGGTCAAGTCTCGCATTCGCTATATCCCCTTACAGAATAGAACGCGGAGGATGTGGATTCGCCGGATCGTCCCAGAAGTTTCTCATCCGTGGACATTCGTTGCATCCGTCTCATCCGTGGTCTGCATCCACCGCCTGATTGCAGGTTCGCCGGATCGTCCCAGAAATTTCTCATCCGTGGACATCCGTTGCATCCGTCTCATCCGTGGTCTGCATCCACCGTCTGATTATCGTTGTACGCCGAGCGTCGCACATCTTCGTAGGCTTCGTAGTCCGTCAGCAGAAAGTCAAGCCAGCGGTTGGCGAGTGCAACCGGCGCTTCGATCATCGGGCTGTGGCCGACGTTGCGCAGAACCTCGAGATTGTTGGCGCCGGGGATGGCAATGAGCGTGCGCGTGATCGTGCTGCGATCGACGAGCGCATCGCGCTCTCCCCAGATCAGGAGCGTCGGCAGGGTGAGCAGCCGTGCGTCGGCGAAACGATTCCACTGCGCCAGGCTGCGCGTGATTTCGGTGAAGGCGGCGGGCGCCATCTGGCTGGCGTCCTCAACAAGCTGCTCGAAAAAGCGCACCATCTCCGGATGGGCGCCGTCGATGGGTGCAGCGGGCATGAGCATGCGCAGCGCCTCGCGGAGCAGACTGCGGTCCTCCTTCATCTGTTCGAGCAGCAGGTAGCCATCCAGCGGCGTGAAGACGCCCTCGATCGGCGCCGGATCGACGAGCGTCAGGCTCTCGACGTCGTGAGGAAAGGTGAGCAGGTATTCAACGGCGATGGCGCCGGCGGTGGAGTGCGCCATCAAGTGAAAATCTTCCCAGCGCAGCGCCTCGATCAGCGCGGCCAGGTCGCTGGCTTGCTCCTCGATCGAATAGCCGACGTCCGGTTTGTCGCTGCCGCCGCAACCGCGCAAGTCGGGCGCCACTGCGTAGACTTCTTCGGGCAGCGCGTCAAAGAGGGGCGTCCACCAGCGACTTGTGCCAAAGTTGCCGTGCAGCAGCAGCAATGGGATGCCGTCTTCTTCCCCGCTGCTGCGGCAGAAAAAGCGCAGCCTCGGAGTCTCCACATAGAATTCAGCGCTGGGTCGGTTCACCTGCATGCACTTTCCGGTTCTCGATGTCACTGGTGCACGGATGCGACGGATTTGCATCACGGATTCGCACTGCGACGCATAAAAAATGATCGACGGCCATCCGTTGCCTCTGCGTGCTCTGCGTTCTATTCCATCCTTCGATTCTGCTCGGCCTCCTCCGGCAGGAAGAGCAACAGCAGCGCAGCGGCTGCGGCGGCCTGCATCGGCCCTTCGACGCGGCCCACTTCTTCTTCGCCCAGGATCAGACCGCCGCGGTTGACGACGCCATCCGGATCGACCCAGCCCAGCTCGCCGCCCTGAAAGAGGCCGTGGCTGCGCACGACGCCGGTCGGCGTAAAGGTTCCCAGCTCGCGCTCGTCGTAAGCCGTCTTGCGCAGGACGCGACCGTCCGCCGTGACGCGTCCGACAGGGATGCCTTCGCCCCAGCGCAAGCGGCAGATGCGCCCTTCGGCGTCAATGAAGCCGAGCGCATACTCCTCGCCGCTCTCGGTGCGCTTATAGATCAGCGTGCGTTCAGAGGTTTGGTTCGTCATGACTCGTTCAGAAAGACGACGCCCTCCAGAAACTCTCGCAGGATGGCAGGGTTGGCCGCTGCAAAGATCGGCGTTTCGGCGCCAACGTACTCTCGGCTGACCGCAGCCAACGGAAAGACCGGCTCCTGACGCCAGGTGGTGACCACGCCGCCCGCCTCCACGACGATCAGCCAAGCCGCCGCCAGATCCCACACCTTAGGCGTGGCTTCGACGGCGACCAGCGCAGCGCCGTCGGCGACCTTGCAGAGGTGGTAGGCCGCGCTGCCGCAGATGCGGCTTTTCAACTTCGTGCGCAGGTGGAGGCGCTTATCCGTGCGCGTGCATTTCATGAGGAGTTGCTGGTCGTCCGTCGCGTCGCCCTCGAAGGTCCGGATCGGCTCTTCGTTGCATCGCGCGCCGCCACCTGCCGTTGCCGTGAATCGCTCGTGGAGCAACGGGAAATCCACTACGCCGACGACCGGCTGACCATAATGCAGCAGCGCCACGCTCACACCCCAAATCGGCAGTCCGCGCGCAAAGTTCGTCGTCCCATCGATCGGATCGACGATCCAGGTGAACTCGGCGTCGGCGTCATAGGCGGTGACCTGCTCCTCGCTGAGCACGCGATGCTCCGGAAAGACCCCAGCCAATCGCCGGGAGATAATATGATCGATGGCGATGTCGGTCTCCGTCACCAACGTGCCATCGCGCTTGCGCTGTGCAACGTGCAGCCGATGGTGGGAAACAGCGTACAGGCTGCACTCAGCAGCCAGGTCAACGGCGAATTCCAGATAGACGCTCCACTTCGACATAGGTGCATTATGCCTAACCCCCGCCCAAAACTGCAACTACCTTTGGTGTAAACCTACAGCATATGGAACCCAGGGCGGTTGCGCCGCAGCCTGAAACTCGATTGTGTAAATACCCTGGTTCTATGGTAAAAAGAAAAGGCAACGGATCACAGCGCAAACGCCGGTCTTGCCGGGAGATAGGGATGCACATGCAGGACATCTGGATTGCTTTTTTCATCGGCCTGATGTTGGGTTGGATCATCGAATGGTTGATCGACTGGCGATACTGGCGTCCCCTTGTGACCGCTCTCCGTCAGGAAAACGAACAGCTTCGTCGACAGCTTGAACAGGTCAAAGCGAATACGCAGAAAACGCAAAAACAGCCGGCTCCCTCTTCTCGAGAGAAAATCTACAACTAAAGGAGGCGGGGTCTATGGCGCAAGGGCGTTCTCCGAATTCTCAGCGCCTTTTGGATAGAGGGAAGTACATCGTCTTGCTGGCGATCGCCGTGATCGTCATCATCCTGCTGGCGGTGCGCTCCTGTCAACCACAGCCGCTGGCCGTCACGCCGACGCCAGAGGCGACGCTCGTCCCTGTGCTCACCGCTGAAGCGACGCTGACGCAACCGGTCGTCATTTCGCCTGTGACCGGCTCAACGGTGACAGCGGGAACGGTGGAGGTGCGCGGAGAGGCGCCGCGCAGCTACAGCATCCGCATCCGCAACCCCGCCGGCGACCTGCTTGCCGCCGCCCCTGTGGATGCAGACGGACGTTGGGCGACGTCTGTGCAGATCGATGAACCTGGCGAAGTCACGTTGATCGTCGAGCTGGTCGACGCGGCAGGAACGCCGCTTGCCACCGCCGAACCGGTCACGTTGAGCGTCGTCGTCCCTTCTGTGGCTGCGCACACCCTTTCCCTTGACCCGGCGATCTTCGACGCTGCCCTCACTGCTGGGACAGTAGAGCTGCGAGGCAGCGGAGAACCTGGGACGAGAGTGGCGATCCTCGTCGACGGCGACGTCGTAACCGAGGTCCCTGTAGATGAGGCCGGCGTCTGGTCGGCGACGGTGCAGGTGAGTGCACCCGGCGTCTACAGGATCGGACTGGAAGCACTCGATCCCTCGGGCGCCGTCATCGCTACAGCCACGCCTGCTGTTCTAACTATCGCCCCCCCTGCACAGGCGGTGGTTGCCGCGCCGCCGACGGCGACGCCTTCTGAGACTCCAACTTCAACCGCCACGCCGACGCCAACGAACACGCCCAGTCCCACGGCGACGCCAGCGCCGCCGCAGGTGGAGGCGCCGGCCATCGAGCGGGGCGGGCCGACGCTGCTGCGCGGCAGGGGGACGCCCGGCGACATCGTGCGCGTGCTGGTGAACGGCGC
>NZ_CAKZMJ010000054.1 GCF_937128415.1 uncultured Caldilinea sp. | reverse complement strand
CGCTTTCAGGAAGCTCTTTCCCCTCCTGCGCAGGGCGGCGTCGCCAGCTTCACCCTTTCAGCAGATCCAAATCATCCAGATTGACCGTGCGGCGATTTCGATAGACCGAAATCACCAGGGCCAGCCCCACGGCGACCTCGGCGGCCGCCACGGCGATGACAAACAATGCAAAAATTTGCCCGTCCAGATTCTGGGCGGGAGCTGCGCCATAGCGCCAGAAGGCGATCAAATTGATGTTGGCGGCATTCAACATCAGCTCAATGCCCATCAACACCGCGATGGCGTTGCGCCGCCCCAACGCCGCAAACAAACCACAGCTGAACACAAACGCCGCCAGAATCAGATACCAGGTTAGAGGAACCATGTTCGCCGCCTCTTGTCGATTGCTCGCAAATGTAGGAGTTTCGCCTCAATGCAATGATCGTTTCTCTGCGTCGCTTACTTGTAATCGCGGGCGAGCACAATGGCGCCGGCCAAAGCCACCAACAACAGCATCGCCAGCAACAGGAATGGGACGACGTACTCGTTGACAAAGGCGCGGCCCAACCCCGCAATAATTTCGTGACCTTGCGAAATAGGCTCCCCCACCGCAGGCCACGGAACGCTGGAGACGATGCCCACCAACACCAAGAAGGTGAGGCTGGTGATGATCGCCGCCGTGCCCCACTGGCGATTGCGCGGCGAGGTTGCGCCGAACATCATGCCGCGCGTCAACATGATGGCGAACGTGATCAAGGTCGAGATGGCGCCGACGTAGATCAGCACCTGGCTGACGCCGATAAATTCAGCCTCGGCGATGATGTACACGCCGGCCGCTCCGAAAAAGGCCGCCACCAACCCGAGCGCGCTGTGGAAAAGGTTGGGGGCAAGCACGACGACCAGCGCGCCCAAAACGGTGAGGACGGCGATCATGGAAAAGATCACCTGTTGCACAGTCGGCAATGGAAAAGGCAATTCCGGCATCTTCAGATCTCTCCCCTTAGTCACCCGATGACGATTGAACAGGCTGCATCGTGCCGATCAGAGACCTGGGCGCAAACGCCCGCTTCGAGCGCACCTGCTCGCGTTCGAAGTAGGAGCCAAGGATATTGAGCACGGCCACCACGACGGCAATATTGGCCGCCAGCAGAAGCGCGTAGTTGATCCAGATCGGCAAAGGCAACTTCATAATGATCATCTGCGCAGTGATCAGCGCCAGCGCCAAAGGCACCAACACCTTCCAGGCGAACTGCATCATTTGGTCAATACGCACGCGAGGGAATGTCCCCTTGATCCATTGAATCACAATGTAGACCAGGAACGTCTTCGCCAAAAAGTAAATTGGCCCCAACAGAGGAATCTGCGCTGCGAAGGGCCCTTGCCAACCTCCCAGGAAGAGCACAACGGCGATTGCGCCGAGGAAGAAGCTGTTCAGGAACTGCGCCAGGAAGAACATGGCGAATTTCATGCCCGAGTACTCAATATGGAAACCGGCGATCAGTTCAGACTCCGCCTCGAGCAGGTCAAACGGCGTCTGCTCGGCTTCGGCCAACGCAGCGATCAAATAGATCAGAAAAGCGCCGGGCAACAGGAAGATAAACCATCCAATCCCCAAATTGATCGGCCCTAAATACAAAGACTGCGCCTCGGAAATGCGCTGCATGCTCATCGAACCCACCAACAACACGGGCGCCAACATGGCGAGCACCATCGGAATCTCGTAGCTGAGCAGCTGCGCCACCACGCGAAAACCGGCCAACAACGCATACTTGTTGTTGCTGCCCCATCCCGCCATCAGCGCCGCCATGATGCCGAGCGAACCCAGGGCCACAAGATAGAGCACCGCCACATTCAAATCGGCGCCGATCAAGGCGGGGCCGAACGGAATCACCGCCAGCGCCATCAACACACCCACCACGGACAACACCGGCGCCAGCAAATAAGAAATCTTATCTGCGGAGGCCGGCGTAATGTCTTCTTTGGAGAGCAACTTAAGCGCATCCGCAACCGTCTGGAACAGTCCATAGGGGCCGATGCGATTCGGCCCGATGCGATCTTGAATGCGGCTGATCACCTTGCGGGTAATCCAGATCAGCAACAAGGCGAGAATCAGGGCTGCGTTCGCCAGAATGAACGCACCAATAAAGTAGGTGACGCCTTCAACCAGCCAGCTTAACTCTTGGGGCGCACCCAAATCATACTGAAGCTGAATCAGCGCATCGCTCCAATTCATACGAGATCCTCCACGTCGAGCGTCGGCTCAGGCGATTACGTCCATTCCAGCGCGCCTTTGCGCCACTCCAGAAAAAGGCCCAACAACAAAATGATCACAAAGGTGACCGCCGCAATGACCGAAAAGAAAGAAAGGTCGGCGTACGCCACCGCGATCGGGAACAGGAAAATCACCTCCACATCGAAGATCAAGAAGATCAAACCGATGAGGTAGTATTGCGCCCGAAACTGAACCCAGGTGTCCCCGATCGTCTCAACGCCAGACTCGTACACATCCGTCTTGATCGGATCCGGGCGTCGAGGCCCCAGAAAATGCCCCAGCACAATGGCGGCCACTGGAATGACCACGGCGATTGCGCTGAGAATCAGGACGAATCCCCATTGACTGAGCATGAAGACGCTCCTCCTGCGTGTTGCCCTACTGCGTGTTTACGACAGGATTGTGTAGAAAATAACAAATCGCACGAATGTTAGCACAGACCTGAAACGATCAGGAAAATTTCAGCGCGTTGAATGCGTATTTTGAGCACACTTTATTGATTGCTCGTCTTGTTCGTCAGGCGATTCAGACGCTGCGTTCCAACCCCTATGGATGTGGCGAACGGATGTATGAGGTGAACGCTCTGATTGTAACATAACCCTCTCTGCATCAACAAGACGCCGCTTGACGTCGAATTTCGCCGGCAAGTTGCGTCCACCTTTCTCTCCCACAACATCGTTCGTGCAACGTTTCACAAGAAGATACGTGTATAGTTGACACCAACCAATGCGCCATGTTAGACTTTTCACGCATTTACGATTTACCGTGTTTAACTTCAATGTATCGTTTGGCTTCAACGCGTTGTTTAACTTCAGTATGTTCATGACCTGCCTGCATCTCTGCGTCGGATGCAATTCTAATCAGGCGCACCCAGACGTTCGACGCATGTGCTGCAAATCAGGATTGTTGCATGAGGCGCTGTCTGCATTGTGCAAAATCTGCATAGCGCGACAGCGCACATTCAGCAAGTTGTTCGTCAAGCCAGATCACTGCATCGATTAAGGATTTCATCCAATGGCGCAAGAGTATCTCCCTTTGCTGATTTTTGTAGTCATTGCGACAATTTTCGCCTTCATCGCCATCGGTCTTCCCAGCCTCCTGGGCCCAAAGCGCAAAAACGAGCAAAAGCTCGAACCCTATGAATCCGGCATCATCCCCTTCCATGACGCCAGACGCCCTTTTCCGGTGAAATATTACCTGGTGGCGATGCTGTTCATCCTGTTCGACATCGAAGTCATCTTTCTTTTTCCCTGGGCAGGCGCCCTTATCCCGTTGCGAGATACTTACGGATTGTTCGTGGCCCTGGCGCCGATCGGCTTTTTCTTACTGATTTTGATCCTCGGCCTGGTTTATGAATGGTCTAAGGGCGCGTTGGATTGGGAATAAGGAGCTACTATGGGTCTTGAAGAAAAACTGCCCGAAGGCATTATCACCACGCAGCTAGAAGCGCTGGTCAACTGGAGCCGTGAAAACAGCACATGGCCGTTGCTCTTTGGTCTGGCCTGCTGCGCCATCGAGATGATTGCCACCGGCACTGCCCGGCATGACATCTCTCGCTACGGCTCCGAGCTATTCCGAGCCAGCCCGCGGCAGGCGGACTTGATGATCGTCTCCGGTCGCGTCAGCAACAAGATGGCGCCGGTCATCAAACGTCTCTACGATCAGATGTCCGACCCCAAGTGGGTGATCGCCATGGGCATCTGCGCCAGCGCCGGCGGCCCCTTCAACAATTACGCCATTATCCAGGGGGTGGACAAGATCATTCCGGTCGATGTGTACGTGCCGGGCTGTCCGCCGCGACCGGAGGCGCTGCTCTATGCGCTCGACAAGCTGCGCGCCAAACAGGCGAAGGACACCTTCCGCACCTACGCCGCCCGGCAAGCAACGCCATCGTCCACGCAACGAGGTGAGATTGAATCCCTGGAGGCGCTGCGCCAACTGCAGCCAGCCTGATTCGAGGAGAACACTATGCTCGACGTCGCTCCACGCGTGCGCCAATATGAGATATTGCCCAGCCTCCAACCGCCGGGAATTCCGGCGGTTGCGCCGTTGCCCACCGGCGAGAGTGAAGACACCCGACGCATCGCCGAACGCTTCGGCGACGCCGTTCTCGCCGCCGGCCTTCACCATGGTCAACAAGTCGTCTACATCAAGCCAGAGCAACTGGTTGCACTGGCGGAATTCGCCAAAACCGATCCGCACCTTCGCTATGAGACGCTGATCGACGTTTCCGCCGTCGACCGCTCTGAGCTTCCTGTGAGTGACCACCGTTTTCATACGGTCTATCAGTTGCGCTCCTACTCGCGCAAACAGCATCTGATGATCGTCTGTCCGCTCGACGACGGCGACGAGCCGACGGCGCCCAGTCTAACCGGCGTCTACAGCGGCGCCACCTGGCCGGAGCGCGAGGTGTGGGACCTGATGGGCATTCGTTTCGCCGGTCACCCCGATCCTCGCCGCATCCTTATGCCGGAGAACTGGCCCAACCATCCCCTGCAAAAGCAGGTTCCGCTCGGCGGCGAAGAAGTGCCCTTCACCCTCACGTGGGAAGACCCGGAGTTCGAGTCGTTGGGCAAGCAAATCCTGGAGGCCAAAAGCGCCCCGCCGAAGCTGCCACCCGGCATGAGCCTCGAGCACATGGTCATCAACCTGGGTCCCCATCACCCCAGCACCCACGGCGTGCTCCGTCTGGTGGTGGAGCTAGACGGCGAGACCGTCGTCAATGTGGACGCCGATCTGGGCTATCTGCACAGCGGTTTTGAGAAGACAGGTGAAAACAAACGCTATAAAGATTTCGTCTATTACACCGACCGCATGGACTATCTCACGGCGATGAGCAATAACCTGGGCTATTGTCTCGCCGTGGAAAAGCTGCTCGGCGTTGAAATCCCGCCGCGCGCGCAGGCGCTGCGCGTGATCATGGCGGAGCTGCAGCGCATTGCGTCCCACCTGTTCTGGCTTTCGACCCACGTGCTGGACGTCTCCGGCACCGGCATGTCGCTGCTGATGTACGCCACGCGCGAGCGCGAGCGCATCCTCGATCTCTTCGAGATGGTGTGCGGCGCCCGCCTGACCGTCGGTTACATGCGCATCGGCGGCGTCTCGCGCGACATCCCGCCCGCCTTCCTTCCTCATTTGGAAGAGTTCTTGAAGATCATGCCGGAGCAGATCGACGACTACGAACGGATGCTCACGCACGGCCCGCTCTGGTCGGAACGTTTGATCGGCATCGGCAAAATCACGCGCGAGGAAGCGCTCGACATGGGTCTCACCGGCCCTATGTTGCGCGGCAGCGGCGTGGACTGGGACCTTCGTCGCGATGCGCCTTACAGCGGCTATGAGAACTATGACTTCAAGGTGCCGGTGGCCAACGAGGGCGATTGCTATGCGCGCTATCTCGTGCGCATGGAAGAGATGCGGCAAAGCCTGCGCATCATCCGTCAGGCGGTCGACAATCTGCCCGACGGTCCCTACCGCGCCGAAGATCGCAAAATTACGCCGCCGCCTCGCGCCGAGCTCGACATCAGCATGGAGGCGCTCATCCATCACTTCAAGCTGATGACCGAAGGCTTCCACGTTCCGCCTGGCATGGCTTACCAGGGCATTGAATCGAGCAAGGGCGAGCTGGGCTTTTTCATCTACAGCGACGGCACCGCCAGACCCTACCGTCTACACGTGCGCGGGCCGAGCTTTAACAACCTGTACGCCATCAGCAAGATGAGCAAAGGCCACATGCTCTCGGATGTGATTACCAATATCGGCTCGATCGATATCGTGTTGGGAGAGGTGGACCGCTAGGCCCCTCCTTATTTCTCAAGGTTGAACGCCATGATGCTATCCGAATCTGTTCGCAACGAAATCAAGAAGTGGATGGACCTTTATCCCGCCGGAAGGCAGCGCTCGGCGATCCTGCCGGCCCTCTATGTGATTCAGCGCGAGTTCGGCTACTGCCCGGTGGAGGCGCAGAATGAGCTGGCGGAAATGCTGGAGCTTGAACCCGCAGAGGTGGGCGCCGTCGTCGACTTCTATCACATGCTCCACACGGAGCCGAAGGGAGAATATCACGTCGAGGTCTGCACCAACGTCCCTTGCATGCTGCGCGGGGCCGGTCAGTGCATGCGACACTTTGAAGAAAAGCTGGGCATCCACCACGGCGAGACCACGCCCGACGACCGCTTCAGCCTCGATCACATGGAATGCCTTGGCTCCTGCGGCACCGCGCCGATGGTCTCCATCACCGAACGCAAGACCGGCCGAATTCGCTACTTTGAAGAGCTGGACTCCGCCGAAGATGTGCAGAAGGTGATCGATCTGGTCAACAGCGGCAAGGCCTTCACCACGCTCGAGCGCTGGACGCCCGAAGGCGATCCCAAGCTCACCGGCAAGGCGGCCGGGCCCTATCGCGTCGGCGGGATGGAGCCGCGCTTCCTGACTGCGCGCGTAGGCAAGAAGGACAGCCACAAGATCGAGACTTACATCGCCGACGGCGGCTATGAAACGGCCAGGCGCGTCCTCACCACAATGAAGCCTGAAGAGGTCGTCGAGCAGGTCAAAGCCAGCGGCATTCGCGGTCGCGGAGGCGCTGGCTTCCCCACCGGCATGAAGTGGAGCTTTCTGGCGCCGGCCATGCCGCATTACCTCGTCGTCAACGCCGACGAGTCGGAGCCCGGCACCTTCAAAGATCGCATCATCATGGAGTACGACCCGCATCAGCTGATCGAAGGCATTATCCTCAGCGCCTACGCCATCAAGGCGGAGCTGGCCTTCATCTACATCCGCGGCGAATATTACTTCGCTTACACGCGCCTGGTCGATGCAATCAAAGAGGCGCAAAAGAAGGGCTTCCTGGGCGAAAAGATCTTCGGCACGGATGTCAACCTGCGCATCGTCGTGCATCGAGGAGCAGGCGCTTACGAATGCGGCGAAGAGACAGCGCTGCTCACCAGCCTGGAAGGCTACCGCGGCCATCCGCGCATGAAGCCGCCCTTCCCGGCCGTCGAGGGGCTTTACGGCAAACCGACCATCGTCAACAACGTGGAGTCGATCGCCAACGTCACCCACGTCATGCGCCACGGCGTCGAGTGGTATCGCAGCTTTGGCACCGAAAAATCGCCCGGCATGCGCATCTTCTGCCTGAGCGGCAACGTGAAATATCCGGGGCTGTATGAGCTGCCGCACGCCGTCCCGCTCCGCGAGCTGCTCTACAAATACGGCGGCGGACCTCAGTTTGACGAACATCCCTTCAAAGCGGTGGTGCCCGGCGGCCTTTCGATGAAGATCCTCAGCGCCGACCAGCTCGATACGCCGCTCGACTACGAATCGGTGCAGGCGGCCGGCTCGATGCTCGGCTCGGCCGGCGTCATCGCCATCGACGACAGCCAGTCGATGGTCAAGGTGGCGCGGCGCACGCTCAGCTTCTACCGCGAGGAAAGTTGCGGCAAGTGCACGCCCTGTCGCGAAGGCACCGGTTGGCTGGAAGACATTTTGCTGCGCATCGAAAACGGCGGCGGCCGCATGAAGGACCTCGACTTGCTCGAGCGCATCCCGAAGTTCATCACCGGCAAGAGCTTCTGCCCCTTCGGCGATGCGGCGGTGTGGGGCTTGCAGAGCAACCTTGCCAAATATCGCGCCGAGTTCGAGCAGTACATCGCCATGACCAATCCGGAAGAGGAGCCGCCCGTCATCCCGATTCGACCGATCTATCGTCCCGATGTGGGCGCTCCGAGCGTCGCGCATGACAGCGCGCTGGAGATCGAGGGCGAATCCCCCTTGAACCGAGACACGCCGATCCTCGTGACCGGCGACTGAATAATTCAAGCGCCACATTGACATGATGGATTGCAGCGAGGAAACGTGTAATTCGTTGAGTGAACTTTTTCCTGAAGGGAAAGCGGACTGACCCATGACTGAACTTGTAACGCTCACGATCGACGACCGTCAGGTCACGGTGCCCAAGGGAACGCTGGTCGTGGACGCCGCCGCCAAGGTCGGCATCGAGATACCGATCTTCTGCAGCCATCCCAAGCTCGACCCGGTGGCCTGCTGTCGCATGTGTCTGGTCGAAATCTCCGGGCCGCGCGGCATGACGTTGCAGACCGCCTGTTCGGTGCCGGTGGCGCAGGACATGGTGGTGCGCACAAATACACCTCAGGTGAAGGAAGTGCAGGAGGCCAACCTCGCCTTCATCCTGCTCAATCACCCGTTGGATTGTCCGATCTGCGACAAAGGCGGCGAATGTCCGCTGCAAGATCAGACGATGCGCTTTGGCCCCGGCTTGAGCCAATTGGTGGAGCCAAAGCGGACAAAGAATAAAAACTACCTGATCTCTGACACGATTGTGCTCGATCAAGAGCGCTGCATCCTCTGTTGGCGCTGCATCCGCTATCTGGAGGAATGGGAAGACAAACCGCAGCTTGCGCTTTTCCAACGGGGTGGGGAAACGCTCATCGATATTCAGGACGGCAAGCCGGTCGACGCCAAAACCAGCGGCAACATCATCGACATCTGCCCGGTCGGCGCCCTGACCAATCGCGTGGCGCGCTTCGCCTTCCGTCCCTGGGAGATCGAGCGCACGCCGAGCATCTGCACCCAGTGCTCGATGGGCTGCAACCTCCGCATCGACACGCGCACCCACAAGCTGCGCCGCGTCATCGGCCGCGAAAACATGCAGGTCAACGACCAGTGGATCTGCGACAAGGGGCGCTTCGCCAATGCCTGGGTCAACCACGAAGAGCGACTGACCACGCCGCTCGTGCGCAAGAACGGCGAGCTGCAGCCCGCTTCCTGGAGTGAAGCGCTCGGCCTGGTGGCGGATCGCCTGCAAGCCATCAAGCAGCGCCACGGCGCCGACGCCATCGGCGCCATCGGCAGCGCCAAGCTCTCCAACGAAAGCAACTATCTGTTGCAGCGCTTCATGCGCCAGCTCATCGGCACGAACAACATCGACCATCGCGACGGCGGTGACGTGGCGGCGCTGCCCACCGGCGTGCCCGCCCTGGCCGACGTGATGAAGCCGCAATACGGGCCGGATCCGAAACACGATGTGATCCTGCTCGTCGGCATCGATCCCAGCGAGGAAATGCCGGTGCTCGACCTGCATCTGAAGCGGGCGGTGCGACGCGGCAAGGCGACGCTCGTCATCGTGCATCCGCGCCGCATCGAGCTGACGCGCTACAACGGCCCCTTCTTGCAAGCGAACCCGGGGACGGAGGTCGCCCTGCTGAATGGCCTGCTGCGCGCCCTCACCGAGGCGAAGGAAGACACAAGCTCCGACGCGCACCAACTGGTCGCAAACATCAAGCTGCAGGAAGCGGAGAAAGTCTGCGGCGTGGCGGCGGAAGAAATCAATAAGGCGGCCGCAACATTGGCCGGGGCGCAAAATCCGCTCATTCTCTACGGGCCGATGGTGGCGCGCGGAGAAGCGGGCGTGCAAGTGCGTCAGGCGTTGATCAACCTGGCGCTCTATTTGGGTAAGCCGGAAAATCTGGCCTACGTGGGGCTGGAGGCGAACAGCCAGGGTTGCCGCGACGTCGGCCTGTTGCCTGACCGGCTTCCCGGCCATGCCGCGCTCGACGACCCGACGGCGAACGAGTTACTGAGCAGGCTGTGGGGCTGCACGCTGCCCACCCGCGCCGGTAAAACCTACAAACAGATGCTCGATGCGGCGGGAGGCGACATCAAGGCGCTTTACATCATGGGCGCCAACCCGGCCAGCGAACGGCCGACATGGGCCGAACAGCTGGACAAACTGGAGTTCCTGGTCGTGCAGGAGCTCTTCCTGACCGAGACGGCGGCCAAGGCCGACGTGGTGTTACCGGGGGTGAGCTGGGCGGAGCAGGACGGCACCTTCACCAACCTGGAGCGCCGCGTGCAGCGCGCGCCCAAGGCGTTGGGCAATCCGCACAGCAAGGCTGCGCCGGATTGGATGATCCTCGATCACCTGGCCACCTATTTCGACGCACAATGGGGGCACGCCAACGCTCAGGCGGTGACGGCGGAGATCACACAGGCCGCGCCGATCTACAACGGGTTGACCTGGGAGGCGCTCGGCGACCAGGGCCTGCAATGGAATCCAGCAGAGCACAGCTACGTGCGACCCGACATGCGCTATGCGCCCGCCGTCCAACCCGAGCTGTCCGAATCGGAAAGCGGCTTGAGGCTGGTCACCGGAACAGTGCTTTACGATGGCGGCGACCTCTTCCGCTTGACCAAACAGATGAAAAACATGGCCTTCGGCGCCGAAGTGCGGCTGAACCCGGCGGATGGCGAGAAGCTCGGTGTAACGGAGGGCGAGAGCGTGACCGTGCGCAATACTTACGGCGCGCTCGAGCTGACGGTTAAATTCGACGCCACCGTCAAGCTGGGCGTGGCGTGGATTCCGGAGAGCCTGCCCGGGGCGCCGGTCGGGGCTTTGTTGAACGGCAGCGCAATTGTCAACGTGCTCATCGAAAAATAGAGATTTGAGATCAGGCGACAGGATGAACGGGAATTGAGTCAAGTGGGTGATTCAGGCTTTGTGCATCAAACAGCCCTTGAAGCGCACGAAGTCAACCACCCTCTCAATCCCGTTATTCATCCCCCTGATCTCTCATTGCTGTCAAAACTCCAGGTGCATTTATGGACTGGTTTGAACTAATCGTCATCCCCACCATTCGGTCGCTGGTGCTGATCGTCGTGCTGTTAACCGGCTTTGCGTACCTGACCTGGTACGAACGCAAGTTGCTGGCGCGCTTTCATGTGCGCTACGGCCCCAACCGCGCCGGCCCCTTTGGCCTGCTGCAACCCGTGGCCGACGCCGTGAAAGCCGTCTTCAAGGAAGAGGTCATTCCCAACCACGTCGATAAGGCGGTCTATGTGCTGGCGCCGGCGCTGGCGCTGATTCCGGCCCTGATCATCTGGGCGGTCATCCCGATCGGCAAAGGCTTCCCGGCGGTGGCCGATGTGCCGATCGGCTTTCTCTGGATTTTGGCCGTAGCGGGCATCGAGAGCTACGGCGTGATCCTGGCGGGCTGGAGCAGCAACAACAACTATTCGCTGCTCGGTGCGTTGCGCTCGTCGGCGCAGATGATCTCCTACGAACTGCCGCTGGGGCTGTTCCTGATCAGCATCCTGTTGTTGGCGGGCGACTTCAGCCTGGTCAACCTGGTCGAAGCCCCGCGCGCCTGGTGGGAATGGATCTGGCTGTGGATCATGTTCCCGCTCTTCTTCATCTGCATCCTGGCGGAGACCAACCGCAGCCCCTTCGACCTGCCGGAGACCGAAAATGAGCTGGTCGCCGGCTTCCAGACCGAATACGGCGGCATCAAGTTCGCTCTCTTCTTCATGGCCGAATACATCAACATGATCACGACGAGCGCGATCATGGCTACGCTCTTCTTCGGCGGCTATCGCCTGCCCTTCGGCATCGGCGGCGAGATCATGCCCTGGCTAGGGCCCTTCATCCTGGCCGGCAAGGTCGTCGTGCTGCTCTTCCTCTTCATTTGGGTGCGCGCCAGCCTGGGGCGCCCGCGCTACGATCAGTTGATGCGCTTCTCCTGGAAGACGTTGCTGCCGATCAGCCTGGGCTACATGATCGTTACGGCGTTGTTGGTGGTCTTTTTCAAGTAAGGAAGGAAACGGCATGGCACTGCGAGATTTACTGAAAGGCGCAGCCGAGATCGGCAAGGCGATGGGCGTGACGCTCAAGGCGCTCATGGAAAAACCGGTGACGGTGGAGTACCCACGCGATCCCGTGCCGCTCTATCCTCGCTTCCGCGGCAAGCATGAGCTGCGCCGGTACGAGAACGGCCTGGAGCGCTGCATCGGCTGCATGTTGTGCGAGGCGGCCTGCCCAACCGGCGCCATTTACGTCGAGGCGGCGGAAAACGATCCAGAGCATCCGATCTCTCCCGGCGAACGCTACGCCAAAGTTTACGAGATCAACCTGTTGCGCTGCATCTTCTGCGGCGACTGTGAAGAGGCATGCCCGACCGAGGCGATCGTGCTCGGCCACGATTTCGCCATGGCAAGCTACGACCGCCGCGATTTCATTCTGACCAAAGAACAGTTGCTCAATCCAGGCGATCCGTATGTCGTGATTCGCCCAGAATAAAAATTCAGTGGAATGCGGATCCTGCGGATGCAGCGCATTTTCATCGATTGAGTCCGCAATCGTCCGTCACATTCGCGTCATCCGCGTTGAATTCATGAAGTGAGTGGCCTATGGACTTCGCAATGATCTTCTTCATCCTCGTCGGCGCGTTGAGCGTCGGCGCCGCAGTGGGCGTCGTCACCAGCAAAATCGCAGTGCACAGTGCGCTCTTCCTGCTCGTGCACTTCGCCACGCTGGCGATCCTTTACGTCACGCTGAACGCACAGTTTCTGGCGGCGGCGCAGGTGATCATTTACGCCGGCGGCATCGTGATCCTGATTCTCTTCGTGATCATGTTGATCGGCTCGGGACCGATGGAGACGCGCGCCGCCTACCGCTCGTGGGTTCCCTACGCCGGCCTGGCATTGGGCATATTGATGCTGGCCGGCGTCTCCTTGACCCTGCTGCAGGCGCCAGCGACGCCGATTGACCCGGAGGCCAACCAAGGCGGCGTGCCGATCGTGATCGGCCTGACGCTTTACTCACAGAACATTTTGCTCGTGCAGCTGGCGGCCATCCTGTTGTTGGTCGCCCTGATCGGCGCGCTGCTGCTGGCAAGACGACCGAAACCCGAAGAATCTCCAACCTCCAATCTCCGCTCTTG
Organism: uncultured Caldilinea sp.; assembly: GCF_937128415.1. Taxonomy (GTDB): domain Bacteria; phylum Chloroflexota; class Anaerolineae; order Caldilineales; family Caldilineaceae; genus Caldilinea. The sequence goes on along the minus strand of NZ_CAKZMJ010000054.1, from coordinate 126,614 downwards.
AGATTGAAGACCAAGCATTCTGGAGGAAGAACGCGTGGTTCCCATCAACTACTATCTCATCCTGAGCGCCATCATCTTCACCATCGGTGCAATTGGGGTGCTGAGCCGACGCAACGCGCTGATCATCATCATGTGCGTGGAAATGATGCTCAACAGCGTCAACCTCACGCTCATCGCCTTCGCAGGACAATGGAACAATCTCGTCGGTCAAATTTTCGTCTTCATGGTGATGGCCGTAGCCGCCGCCGAAGTCGCCGTCGGGCTGGCGATTTTGATCGCTCACTTCCACCTCTCTAAATCGACCAACATCGACGACGTGAATCTGATGAAATGGTGAACAGCTATGTTTGACTCGGTCTGGTTGTTATTTGCATTTCCGGCGCTGGGCGCGCTGATCATTCTGTTCGCCGGGCGCTGGATGTCCCAGAAGGTCGTCGGATGGATTGCCTCGCTGGCGGTGGTCGGCTCATTTGTGATCTCGGTGCTGTTGTGGCTGGGCTTGCTGGCGCTGCCCGCCGAGGAGCGCAGCGTCACCGTGCACTGGTGGGACTGGATCACAATCGCCGACTTTCACGCGCCCGCCGCCGTGCTGATCGACCCGCTGAGCGTCGTCATGGCGATGGTGGTGACAGGCGTCGGCGCGTTGATCCATATTTACTCCATCGGCTACATGGATCACGAGCCGCGCTACCAACGCTACTTTTTCTACCTGAACTTCTTCATCCTGGCGATGCTCACGCTGGTGATGAGCAACAACTTCCTCGGCATGTTCGTCGGCTGGGAAGGCGTCGGCCTCGCTTCGTTCTTGCTCATCGGCTTTTGGTTCGACAAACGCGACGACCTGTACGGCTGGTACGCCGACTGCGGCAAGAAAGCGTTCATCGTCAACCGCGTCGGCGACTTCGGCATGATCCTGGCGATGATCATCGTCTGGTCGACGTTGGGCACGGTGGTCTTCACCGAGCTGAACGAGGCGGCGCACCATCTGGCGCCGGCCACGGCGACGCTGATCTGCCTGTTGCTGTTGCTTGGCGCAACAGGGAAAAGCGCGCAAATTCCGCTCTACGTCTGGTTGCCCGACGCCATGGCTGGCCCTACGCCCGTCTCGGCCCTCATCCACGCCGCTACGATGGTCACCGCCGGCGTTTACATGATCATTCGCACCAACGCGCTCTGGCATCTGACCGTGGACGCAGGGTTGGTCACGGCCTGGATCGGCATGTTGACCGCACTGCTGGCGGCGTCGATCGCCATCGTGCAGACCGACCTCAAGAAGATTCTGGCCTATTCAACGGTTTCGCAGCTCGGCTTCATGATCGCAGCGGCGGGGCTGGCGGCTTACGGCGCAGCACTCTTCCATCTGGTGACGCACGCTTTCTTCAAAGCGCTGCTCTTCCTGGCCGCCGGCAGCGTGATGCACGCCACCCATGGCGTGCTCGACATCAACCGACTGGGCGGCCTGCGCGAAAAGATGCCTACGACCTATCGCACCTTCCTGGTCGGCGCTGCAGCGCTGGCGGGCATTCCGCTTCTGTCCGGCTTTTTCTCGAAGGACGCCATCCTTGTCGTTGAGCTGCAGAAGAACCTTGCGCTCTACCTGGTCGGCATTGTCACTGCGCTGCTCACGGCCATTTACAGCTTCCGCGCCGTGTTTGTGACCTTCCACGGCCAGCCACGCGACCCACATCTCTACGACCATGTGCATGAGAGCGGGCCGATCATGACCGTTCCGCTCTGGATTCTGGCTGCGCTCAGCATCGTCGGCGGCGTCATCAACCTGCCGTTCGTGCTGACGTTGGAGCACTGGCTGGAGCCGGTGATCGGCGAGCACGAGAAGATTCCGCTGGTGCTGGAGCTGCTCGGCATCACGATCAGCATCGTGGTTGCGGTGCTCGGCGTGTTGACGGCGCGGGCGCTCTACCTGACGCAAGAGGGCTGGGCGAAGCAACTGGCGCAGAGTTTCGCCATTCTGCGACGACCGGCTGAGAACAAATGGTGGGTCGATGAAATCTACGACGTGCTCATTGTGAGGCCGCTCAAAGGCCTCGCAGACTGGTTCGCCGCCTTCTTCGATCCCAAAGTGATCGACGGCGCAGTGAACGGCGTAGGCGCTGCGCTCAACGACGCCGGCGAGGCGGTGCGCAAGCTGCAGAACGGCGCCATCCCGGCCTACGCCTTGAGCATTCTGGTCGGCGTCGTCGCCGTGCTCTTCTATTTCTTATTCTTCGTGGGATAAAGATTGAATTTTAAGGAATTCGCCTTATGGCCTTGTCGATTCCATATCTGCTCACCATTATCACCTTCCTGCCCTTAGCAGGGGCGGCGATCGTGACGCTCGTCCCAGGCGACGGCGCAAAGAAGTGGCTGGCGCTGGCGACGACGCTGGTCACCTTTCTCGTCAGCCTGCTCCTCTGGACGAACTGGCAGGATGGCTACGCCGGCATGCAGTTCGTCGAGGACGTCGTCTGGTTCGCGCCGTTGGGCATCCGCTATGCGCTCGGCGTGGACGGCGTCAGTCTCTTTCTGGTGTTGTTGACGACCTTCCTGATGCCCATCGCCGTCTTCTACAGCGTGCTCTACGTCGAACATCGCGTCGGCGCCTACATGGCGCTGATGTTGCTGCTGGAGACGGCCATGATCGGCGTCTTCGTGGCGCTCGACCTCGTGCTCTTCTTCGTCTTCTTCGAGGCGAGCCTGATCCCGATGTACTTCCTGATCGGCGAATGGGGCGGCAAAAACCGAGTCTACGCAGCCGTGAAGTTCTTCCTCTACACCTTTGCAGGCTCGGCGTTGATGGTCGTCGCCATCCTGATCGTCTACTTCTCGACCGGCACCTTCGACATCCTGGCCTTGCAAAAGGCGCAGATGCCGCTGGCGGTGCAGACGTGGGCTTTCCTGGCCTTCAGCCTGGCCTTTGCGGTCAAGACGCCGCTCTTCCCCTTCCACACCTGGTTGCCCGACGCCCACGTGCAAGCGCCGACCGCTGGCTCGATCATCCTGGCCGGCGTGCTGCTGAAGATGGGCACCTACGGCTTCCTGCGCCTGGCCATGCCGGTCTTCCCGCAGGCGGCGGAGCAGTTCGGTCCGCTGCTGGCGACGCTGGCCGTGATCGGCATTCTCTACGGCGCGCTGGTGGCGCTCATGCAGAAGGACATCAAGTCGCTCGTCGCCTACAGCTCGGTGGCGCATTTAGGCTACGTCATGCTGGGCATCGTGGCGATGAACGCGCAGGGCGTCAGCGGCTCCATCCTCCAGATGGTGAACCACGGCCTGAGCACAGGCGCCCTCTTCCTCATGGTTGGCCTGCTCTACGAACGACGCCACACGCGCATGCTGGATGAGTTCGGCGGGTTGTGGGCGAGCGTGCCGGTCTACACCGGCCTCTTCCTGGTTGTGGCGATGAGCAGCGCCGGACTGCCCGGCCTCAACGGCTTCGTCGGCGAGTTCACGATTATGCTCGGCGCGTACAACTATATGCCGATCTTCGCCGTGCTGGCCGCTGCGGGCGTAATTCTGGCCGCATGGTATCTGCTCACCGCCTTCCGCAAGATGGCGCAGGGTGAGATCACCAACCCGGCCAACGATCGAGCGCACCTGAAAGACCTCAACGGGAAAGAGCTGGCGATGGTCATCCCGCTGGTCATCCTGTTCTTCGTGATCGGACTCTTCCCGAACCTCTTCTTCGACAAGATCAACCCATCGGTCGAAGCGATGCTGGAGACGCGCGCCGCCATTCTGCAACAGGCGACGGCCGAACAGACGCCAGCTTTTGAGCTTGCCGAAATCATGGCGACGGAGGCCCAATGAACAGCGCAGATTTGCAACTCAACCTCCATCCCGTGCTGCCGGAGCTGCTGATGGTGGCGACGGCGGCGGTGGTGATGATCCTGGATATGTTCAATCGCAAAGGCAAGGCGCCGACAAGGGCGCTGCTGCCCTGGGTTGCGCTGGTCGGCGTCCTGGTCACGGCGGCGGCTTCCATCTGGCTGATCGGCCAGCCGGTCTCCTCGTTCCAGGGGATGGCGATCAACGACGCGCGCGCGCAGGCGCTCAACCTGGTGGTGCTCGCCGGCGCCGCGCTGACCGTCCTGCTGAGCATCCGCTATATCCCGAACGTCAATCGACAGACCGGCGAATATTACGCCCTCATTCTGCTGGTCAGCACCGGGATGATGGCGATGGGCTCCGCCACCGACTTGATGGCGCTGTTCCTGGCGCTGGAAACCTTCTCGCTCGGGTTGTACATTCTGGCCGGCCTGAACCGCACCGATCGCCGCAGCAACGAGGCGGCGATGAAGTACTTCCTGCTCGGCGCGTTCGCCAGCGCGTTCTTCGTCTACGGCGCCGCCTACGTCTACGGTGCAACGGGCAGCACGCGCTTCGACCTCATCGCCAATGCGCTCTTCGACGGCCAGGCCGACCCGTCGTTGCTCGCCATCGGCGTGACGCTGCTGATCGCCGGTTTTGGCTTCAAAGTCAGCCTCGTTCCCTTCCACATGTGGACGCCTGACGTCTACCAGGGTTCGCCGACGCCGGTGACGGCGTTTATGAGCGTCGGCACCAAGGCTGCAGCTTTCGCCGCCTTCTATCGGCTCTTCGCCTTTGCGCTGCCGAGTGAGCAGGCCACGTGGGGTCCGGTGTTGGGCGCGCTCGCCATCCTGACCATGACGCTCGGCAACCTGGCCGCGCTGCGACAAAGCAGCCTCAAGCGACTGCTCGCCTACTCGAGCATTGCACACGCCGGTTACATTTTGGTGGGCCTGGCGACGGCCACTTCGGCGGGCATCGACGGTGCGCTCTTCTATTTGATCAGCTACGCTTTCATGAACATGGGCGCGTTTGCGGTCATCATCCTGCTCGAACGCCAGGGAGAGATGGACGCCCTGGGCAACCGGTTGAATGGCCTTGCACGGCGCCATCCGCAGGTGGCGATGTTGATGAGCATCTTCATGTTCAGCCTGGCGGGCGTGCCGCCCTTTGCAGGCTTCTTCGGCAAGTTCTTCGTCTTTGCGGCGGCGGTGTCGGGCGGCTACTCGTGGCTGGCGGCGGTCGCCATGCTCAACAGCGCCATCGGCGCTTACTACTACCTGCGCATCGTCGTCAACATGTACTTCGCCGAGCCGACGGAAGAGACGCGCATCGAGCCGCAGCAGGCGAGCATTCCGCTGGCGTTCGCGCTGGGCGTCTCCGCCGTCTTCACCGTGGCGCTGGGCGTCTTGCCCTCGCTGTGGACGAATCTGGTGCAGAGCGGCGCGCTCAACCTCGTGGCGATGCGGTGACCGTAGTCTTTTGCATGCAAAAGGGGGCGAGCATGAATGCTCGCCCCCTTTTTGTTTTCCTCTGTGTGCGCCTCGGCGCGAACAAATGCCCTAAAGATTGCGTTTTCATTACAGACGACATAGCCTGATGTCAGGCATTGTGATATGTAAGTTGCAAGGCTGCTTCATCGGATCATCCAAAATCTTGCGATCTGCGAGGACGTGCGGCTGGGAGCCGCACCTACGTAAACTGCCAGATTGTTAAGCGCAGCCAATTGTGCCTATATGAGTCGCCGGGGAATCTTGCGAACGTTCAGACCTTGCCGAGAGACATGATGAAACGCGCGAAAATAAAGGCCGATATGAATATCAAGCGCTGGATCGGGCTGATCGTCGGGCTGATCGTCGCCCTGACGGTGGCGGTCCCTGCGCTGGCGCAAACGCCTGCGTGCGCCCGCACGGTGACGGTGCAGGAAGGCGACACGCTCACCGCCATTGCTCAGCGCACGCTGGGCGACGCCGCCTTTTACAATCGCATCGTGGACGCCACCAACGCGGCAGCAAGAGTCGATCCGAGCTTCTCCACAATCCAAAACCCGAATCGCGTGGGCATCGGATGGAAGCTATGCATTCCTTCCAATTCGTCTCAGCCCACGTCCACCCCCACGGCTGCGCCCACAAGGGTTCAGCCTCCCCCTCTGGCGACGCCGACGCCGGAAGATGAAGGCGGCGTCGGGGAGGTCGAGTCCTTCGACGGCGAGGCGCTGACGATCGAGTATTTGCGCCGTCAGAATTATCCTGCGCAGTCGCTGGTGATCAAAGAGACCTTGACGCCCGGCTCCAACTACAATCGTTATATCGCCTCCTACATTTCAGAGGGGTTGCGCATCGATGGGCTGCTGACCGTACCGCAAGGAGCCAAACCTGCAACGGGCTGGCCGGTGATCATTTTCAATCATGGCTACATCCCGCCGGCGGTCTATCGACCGACGGAGCGCTACGTCGCTTACGTCGACGCCTTTGCGCGCAACGGCTACATCGTCTTCCGACCCGACTATCGAGGCCACGCCGACTCGGAGGGCGAAGCGCGCGGCGCCTATGGCTATCCCGACTACACGATCGACGTGCTCAACGCCGTGGCGGCGATGAAGAACTATCCCGACGCCGACCCCAATCGCATCGGGATGTGGGGCCATTCGATGGGTGGATACATCACGCTGCGCGCCATGGTCGTCGATCCGGACATTCGCGCCGGCGTCATCTGGGCGGGCGTGGTGGCCGATTATCCGGACCTGTTGACCAAATGGCGCCGGCCAAACAACCTCCCTGCGCCTGCGCTGTCACAGGCGCGTCGCTGGCGCGTCCTGCTCCAGGAAAAATATGGGACGCCGGAGGAGAACCCTGCATTTTACGCGTCGATCTCGGCGAACAGCTATCTCGCCGACCTCTCTGGCCCCTTGCAGTTGCACCACGGCACAGCGGACGCCTCGGTGCCCTATGAATTTTCGGCGACGCTGGCGGAACAACTCAAAGCCGCCGGACAGACTTATGAGTTCTACACCTACGCGCGCGATGACCATAACATTTCGCAGGGCTTCAACGAGGCCATGGCGCGGTCGCTCGCCTTCTTCGACCGCTATGTGAAAAATCGTCGGTGAGTTAAAACCGAATGTCTAGGGCGGCCTGTCGCCGCCCTTTCTTTCGCCGGGCGCCATCAGCGCGTTCCGCTGGACGGGCCATGTCCTGAACCCGGCAATGCAGCCCTCTGTTATTCAAAAATCCAGGCGTCCACGGAACGCTGCCACTCGATCAACGCATCGCCGAACCACAGCGCAATTTCCGCTGCGGCGGTTTCCGGCGCGTCGCTGGCATGGACAAGGTTGCGCCCGATCTCCAGCGCAAAATCGGCGCGAATGCTGCCCGGCGCCGCCTCGAAGGGCTTGGTGGCGCCGACCGTCTGCCGCACGGCGGCGATGGCGTTGGCGCCTTCGACCACCATCGCCACCACCGGCGCGCTGGTGATGTATCGAATCAATCCCTCAAAAAAGGGTTTGCCCTCATGCACAGCGTAATGCCGCCTCGCCAGGCTTTCATCGACTTGCACCATTTTCATGGCGACGAACTTAAGCCCTCGCCGCTCCAGACGACTGATAATTTCACCGATCAATCCGCGTTGCACGCCATCCGGCTTGATCATCACAAATGTGCGTTCCACGTTTATCCGCTCCTTTGACGATTTTTATCGGTTTAGTTTTTGGTTGGTTTGTTTTGATGCGCAAAACAACGGGTAAGTGTACTGCAAAGTCAGAAAAAGGACGAATCTTCGGAGGGTCCAGGTTCAACCAATAGCGCGGCTTCCTGCAAGGTGATGCGCAGCGGCGTCCGTGGTCGCTCCCAGGGAATGCGCAGCCACATCTGGACAAACTCGCCGTCTGGGTCCATGCTCTGAATTGGGTTGCGCGCCAGCGCCCGGTCATCGACGTCACCGGTCGCAGCGAGCACCACCCAGGCCATCAGCGTGTATCGGCTCTGTTGCGTCAGCCGACGGGCGAGCTGATACGCCTCCCTACGCTCGCCCTGCTGCCAGGCGGCGACCATCCAGTTGACCTGAAAGTCCAGACGCTTTGGCTCTGCTTTGACCAGTTTGCGATAGGCGTTGGCGGCGTGGCTCCAGCGACCGGCGCGCAGATAAAGGCTGGCCAGCGCTGCGTCGTCCAGGCGCAACGGTTCGCCTGGGTTCGGTCTGGTGCGCGCCAGGCCGCTGCGGATGTCGGGATCGTAGGGATGGCACTGAAAGGCTCGACGCCAGATCGAGCGAGCCGTGGGCAGCATTCCTTTTTGTTCCACGGCAAAGGCCAGCGACCGCCAGGCGACGGCGTTCCCCGGGTCGGCCTGCAAGAGCCGTCGCGCCCAATCTTCGCCTTCTTGCCAGCGTTTGAGCATCCAGGCCGCCTGAATCAACCGCTCATAGGTGGCAAGATGACGAGGGTGGCGCAGCAGGACGATTTGCGCCAGCGCAGCGGCGGCTTCCGGCGCGCCGGCTTCCAGGCGCGCCTGCATCGCCTTGCTCACCATCGCCAGATCGACGACCGTTTCGCCGGCTTCACTGCGCCCAAGCGCCCCTTCAGACGCCGAAATCATTGCCCCATTCTATCCAGCGGGATGAAAACGAATAATAAGCGCCGTCTCGGATGTTGTGAAGCGCCCTCAACTGTCCGACAAGCTGATGAATCGGTCGCTCATCGCCGGGCGCGGGGCCGAAGGGGTCGCTCACCGGAGAAGGCTCGCCTCGCAAGATGCGGAAGGTGGTGAGAACGGAATGCGCCAACACCTGCAGGTGATAGCCGCCTTCCAGCACGCAGACGAACCGCCCATCGCATAGCTCGTCCGCCAGCGCCATCACTTCATTCACCAGCGCCGCATAGCCTGTGATGCTCAGCCCCATGCTGGCGAGAGGGTCCAGCCAGTGAGCGTCGAAGCCGGCCGAGAGGATGATCAGCTGGGGGCGAAAGCGTCGCGCCACCGGGGCAAGGACGCGCTGAAAGATGTCCAGATAGCCCTTGTCTCCGACATGGGGCGGCAAGGGCGCATTCACCGTTGCGCCATACGCCTTGTCGACGCCGATTTCGGTGGCGCCGCCCGTGCCGGGGTAATACGGATATTGATGCGCGCTGAAAAAGAGGACGCTGGGGTCTTTGAAGAAAATGTCCTGCGTGCCGTTGCCGTGATGAACATCGAAATCGATGATGAGAACGCGTTCGACGCCGTGATGGCGCTGCGCCCAGCGAGCGGCGATAGCGGCATTGGCGAAGAGACAGAAGCCCATGCCCTGATGCGACAGCGCGTGGTGACCGGGCGGGCGCACCAACGCAAAGCCGTTGTCCGCCTGGCGCCAGAGAACGGCGTCGACCAGATTGAGCACGCCGCCGGCCGCTCGCAGCGCAGCCTCATAGCTATCTGAGTTGACGTAGGTGTCGGGGTCCAGATAACCGCCGCCGTTGCGGGTGATCCTCTGCAATCGTTCGACGTATTGCGGCGTGTGAACGGCGAGGATCGCTTCCAGGGGGGCCGGCGTGCTTGGAACCGTCACCAGCCTGTCGAGCAGGCCTTCTTCCGCCAGCAGCTCCATCGTCGTTTTGAGCCGACGAAAATTTTCTGGATGACCCTCCAACGTATGGCGCAGGTTAAATGCATCATAGACGATCGCTGTTCGCTTCATGGTGGGGAGCCTCACCGCCGCCTTTGGCGTTTCTCAACCAGCTTTTCCTTTGAACGTTGAAGCAGTTCCCCCTCCCTTCGACGACATCGATCGGCGAGGGAAACGTGCGCGCCAAATGCAAAATGTGCAGGTCAAGCTTCCTGTTGAAAGCCGGGCTTAAAGCGCACTGTTTGTGCGGAACGCTCTGCTTCGCCTCCAATCATCTCAAAAACCGGGTCGAAGTCAAATTCATCGACATGTAGGAGACGAATTTGCCTGTGCACCTGCACCGGCAGCGAACTCTGCACCGGACGCGTGGCGTGAAGCACAGCGCCATCCCACAGCAAACTCAAACGCCGGTCTTCCGTCAGGGTGAAGCCGAGCAGCGCCCACCAGGGCCAGCGCTGCAGCCAGCCCGGCTCGACCACGATGGCGTCCCCCCGGTCGGCGAGCCCCGCTCCTTCCCAGATGGCGGCGGCGGCGAGCTGCATGCCTCGCCAGGGGTCGGCGAAATGGTCGGGGCGATCGCTGCACCGGCGCCAACCGGCTGCGCTGCGCCATTGCTCCAGGTCGAAGCGCGTCGTCCTCGGCGCCTCGCTCCCCGTTCGTCGGAGCAGATAGTGCAGCTCGCTTTCCCAGCGCGCGGCGTTCACGTCGTCGCCCGCCTGCACCGCCAGCTCCACGGCGTCCGCCAGGATTTGCGCCAGCGTCGCCATCTGCGCGGCGCTCCCTACCAGATCGGGACGCTGCGCACGCAGCAGGATCAGCGCATCGGTGCAAAGCTGAACCGCCGGCTTGTGTTCTTGCAACAATTGCGCCGTCAATCGGTGACGTCGGTGATGCGCAGCCAGAGCGCGCAGATACGCGCCGTTGGCATCCAGGAGCGCTTCAGGAGAAACGTTTGCAGGCTCGCCGGGAAAGGCGGGCAGCACTGCGGGCAGGCGTCCCTCCGTCGCCTCCGCCACGCGACGCAGATGCGCCAGCAAATTGCGGCTCTGCACCGGATCGAGCGCGTCCCAGACGTCGACGAGGGGCGGGACATGAACCGTGCAGCGATCCGAAGGCGCCATGCCGGTGCGGTGACGTTGCAGATGGCGCACCGCTTCCAGCCGCGCCTGCTCCACCGCCTGATTGAAGGCCGGGTCCGGCGTCCACAGCCGCCCCATGTGCAGACGACGCGTCCAGTTGCGCGTGCTGACGTCGAAGATTTCCTCGACCTCGCGCAGCGTCAGAAAACTGCTCCACGCCAGCTGCTCGCCGACGTCGCTGACGGTGAAGACAAAGGGCACCTCGACGATGCCGTTGACCAACACGTGATAAATCAAGCGGGCGTGCGCAGGATCATCGAGATCGACGGCGTCGGGGCGCCCGTGGGGGTTGCCGAAGACGCGCGTGCTCTCGGCGTTGCTCTGGCGATAGAGTCCCTGCGCAGGCCCTGGATTGCGCTGCGCCACCAGCAGGCCATCCACGATGCGTTGCGTCAGCGGCTCGCCCCAGTCGATGTCGATCTCCAGGCGCAGCAGGCGGTCGCCTTCCGCCTGGCACTCCAACAGCCAGAAGAGCGAGCGGTCGTCGTTGGTCTGATAGGGGATGCACAAGCGTTTGGTGACAATGACGCCTTCTGAGCCGGCGATCGTCTCCTGATGACCGGGGAAAAAGCGCGTCACCAGCGGCACCAGCTCACCCTCCTGCCAGTCGAGCACGCGCATGACAATAGAGCGAACGTACCGGCGGTTCGCCCAGGGCCAGTAGACTTCCTGCGGGTTGCAGTCGGCGTCCAACCAGCAGATCAGCTCGTGGTTGGCGAGCCGGTTGATCGGGCCGCCGGCCAGGTCAAGGTAATCGATGCTTTGCGGCTGGTCGAGAACAGGAGAGATGCTCATCGCACAGCTTCGTGCTTCACGCCGGCCATCAGGAGGCCCAACCCTTCGCGCGTGGCGTCCGCGCGGTCGACGACGTCGATGATCTCACCCTTGTACATCACGGCGATGCGGTCGGAAAGCGCCATGATTTCATCCAGCTCGGCGCTGACCAGCAACACGGCGACGCCTTCATCGCGTTTGGCGACGATCTGGTTGTGGATGAATTCGATCGAGCCGACGTCGATCCCGCGCGTCGGCTGGGCGGCGATCAACAGCTGGATCGGTCGGCTGAACTCGCGCGCCACCACCATTTTCTGTTGATTGCCGCCGGAAAGGCTGCCGCCCGGCGTATAGATGCTGGGCGTGCGCACGTCGAACTTTTTGACCAGCTCCCTTGCGTGCGCAGCGATGGCGGCTTCCTGGATGGTGACGCCCTTGGCGAAGGGGGGCAGGTAGTACTGATTCAGCACCAGATTGTCGGCGACGGTGTAGGAATCGACCATGCCGTAGGCGTGGCGATCTTCGGGCACATGGCTGCTGCGTCCCTCGTGGGTGATGCGCCGCGGGCTGGCGTTGGTCATGTCTACGCCTTTGATGCGCACATGGCCGGCGTCCGCCCGGCGCAGACCGGTGATCACCTCGACCAGCTCGGTCTGGCCATTGCCCTGCACGCCGGCCACGCCGAGAATTTCGCCGGCGCGCACCTGGAACGAGACGTTGCGCAGCGCCGGTTCGCCGAGGTCGCTGGTGGCGCACAACCCTTCCACCTCCAACACCGTCTCGCCGGGATGCGCCGGCCCCTTGTCCACGGTCAGAATCACTTCCCGGCCCACCATCATCGAAGCGAGCTGCTGTTGCGTGGCGGTCCTGGGATCCGCCACGCCGACGACGCGGCCGTTGCGCAAGACCATAATGCGGTCGGCGATGCGCAGCACTTCCTTGAGTTTGTGCGTGATGAAGATGATCGACTCCCCCTGGCGGCGCAACGTCTCCATCACCTCGAACAACCCCTCGATCTCCTGGGGCGTAAGGACGGCGGTCGGCTCGTCGAGGATCAAAATTTTGGCGTTGCGATAGAGCGCCTTCAAGATCTCGACGCGCTGACGCACGCCGACGGGCAAATCCTCGACGATGGCGTCAGGGTCCACCTCCAGACCATATTTTCGGGAAAGCGCTCGAATGCGCTCCGCCACGGCTCGCCGGTCGAGCAGCCCATTTTTCACGCTTTCATCGCCCAGCATGATGTTGTCGGTCACGGTCATCACCGGCACGAGCTGAAAATGCTGATGCACCATGCCGATGCCGAGCGCAATGGCGTCGCGCGGAGATTTCATCACGACGGGCCTGCCGTTGACGAAAATTTCGCCGTGGGTGGGATGGTAGAGGCCGAAGATGATGTTCATCAGGGTCGATTTGCCGGCGCCGTTTTCGCCGAGCAAGGCCAGAATCTCGCCCTTGTGCAGCACGAGGTTGACGTCCTCGTTGGCGATGACGCCGGGAAAGATCTTGGTGATGTTGCGCGCCTCAAGCACCGGCGGCGTGGTTAATGTGCTCAAGTGATCGCTCCTGCATCGAAACCCATGGGCTGATTCGCCCGTTCATTCCGACTCGCCCTCCGTCTCGTACACCTTGCCTTCCGCCGCCGGCGGACGCACGCGGCCGACGAAGCCGGAGACGGCGACGATGGTGACGACGTAGGGAATCATGCTGACGAACTGGCGGGGGACGGTGGTAACGCCCGCCAACAGCAGCTCATTTTGCAACGCCTGCGTATAGCCGAAGAGCAGCGCCGCCCCCATGGCGCCGAAAGGCATCCAGTTGCCAAAGATCATGGCGGCCAGGGAAATGAAGCCGCGACCGGCGGTCATGCCTTCCTGAAATTGCCCGACCGCCTCCAGCACAAGGAAGCCGCCGGCCAGCCCCGCCAGCATGCCGCCGAGCACGGTGTTCATGTAACGGAAGCGGTTGACGTTGACGCCCACCGTGTCCGCCGCGCGCGGATGTTCGCCGCAGGCGCGCGAACGCAATCCCCAGCGCGTGTAAAACAGACCGATATGAATGACGACCACCAAAATCAACGCCGTGTACGTGAGCGGCGGGTTGGTGAAGAGCACCTCGCCCAACACCGGAATTTGCGACAAGCCCGGAATCGCGATGGCGCCGAATTTCCCCTGCGCAACGGCGTTGCGGTCGAAGAGATAGGCGCTGACGCCGCCGGCGAGAATGATGAGCACCGTGCCGGAAATGATCTGGTCCATGCGATACCGGATCGAAAAGATGGCGTGCAAAAGCCCCATCAGGCCGCCCACCAGCAGCGCAATCGCCACGCCGAAGAGGAGGCTGGGCATCAATGGCCAGTGGTTTGTGCTGGTCTTGGCGACAAACGCGGCGAACGCGCCCGCCAGCATCATCCCTTCGATGCCGATATTGATGATCCCCGTGCGTTCACAGAGGATGCCGCACAGGGCGCCCAGGATCAGGGGAACGCTGGCGCGCAGCGTGAAATTCAGAGCGCTGACGCTGAAAAAGACGCGCAGCCAGGTGTTTTCCCCCAGGGGTGTGAGGTTGACCAAAAACGCCATCACGACAAAAAAGATCACAAGCGCAATGGCGATGTACGATGTCACACGCAACGTCCGCTGCATCGATTGTCACCTCCCCCATCCGGTGCTGAAGACCGTCGTCTCGACCTGATCGCTCGGCTTGCGGATGCGGTAAATCTGGCGGATGATCAACGGCGCGGCGACAAACGCCAGCACCAGCGCCTGAATCACCTGAATGATGTCGGCGGCCACGCCGGAGTCAAACTGCATGCGGGCGGCGCCCGCCTCGAGCGCGCCGAGCAAGAAGGCGGCGAGCACGACGCCGATCGGGTTGGTCTGACCGAGCAGGGCGACGGTGATGCCCTGAAAACCGACGCCGCCGGTGAATTCAGGGGCAAAGCGGTGGTTGAGCCCTAACGTCTCGATGGCGCCGGCCAACCCTGCCAGGCCGCCAGCGATCATCATGGTGAGGATCGTGATCCAGCGCACGTTGATGCCGGCGTAACGCGCCGCCTTGCTGTTGGCGCCGACCGTGCGCGTCGAAAAGCCCAGCGTGGTCTTAAAGAGAATCCACCACATGATCAACGCCACGAGCAACGCAATTGCGACGCCCCAGTGAATGCGATACGGTTCGGGAACGATCCAGGGGAGGCGCGCGCTCATGAACACCTCCGGCGTGCGCGAAATGGCGCCCGCAGTTCGGTCCCAGAGGGGGCCGGGCGTCTGTCCCTGCGTGCCGCCAGCGTAGACGGTCCAGGCGGCGAAGAGGCTGGCCACGTAGTTCAGCATGATCGTCACGATCACCTCGTGTGCGCCGGTGAAGACTTTGAGCGCGCCCGGAATGAAGCCCCACAACACGCCGCCGGCGACGCCGGCCAGCAGCGCCAGCGGCAGATGAACGAAGGCGGGCAACCCTTCAAAGTTGACGCCCACCGCCACCGAACAGACGGAGCCGATCAGAAACTGACCGGAGGCGCCGATGTTGAACAGCCCCGCCTTGAAGGCGACGGCCACCGACAGACCGGTGAGGATCAGCGGCGTCATTTTGCGAATGGTGGTGGACCAGGCGCGCGGGCTGCCGAAAGCGCCTGTCCACAGGCCGCGGTACGCCGCCAGAGGATCGTCGCCGAAAATCCACATGACGATGGCGCCCAGCAGCAGGGCGGAGAAAACCGCCAGGATTGGAATTAAAACCATGTATCCAATCCGGCGAAGGATAGAGAGACGCATAGCCGCTCCAAGACGAATTACGCAATGCTACAGGTAAAAACAAGAGGCAAGGAATGGCCTTGCCTCTTGTTCCTTTCCATGCAACTGTTCAGCTCCCATCGCGCACGACTTCTTCTTGAGCGAATGAGCCTTCAGCCTGTGGCGCAAGCGGTCGCAACAGTTGCATCGACTTCACTCACTGCCCATAGCCGGTGCTCAGGCTGCCGTCCTCCAGTGCAGCCGCAATCTCGGCAAGCTTGTCCTTCACTTCCTGCGGAATCTTATCCTCGAAGTCGTGGAAGGGGGCCAGGGCGGCGCCGCCGAAGTAGTTGCCGGCGGTCATGACGCCCTCATTGGCGTATTTCAGAATCAGTTCCGTCACGGAAGGCGTGATCATCTTCATAGCGCTGGAGACCAGGCAAGGCCGCGCCGCCGGCAGCGTCTCCCATTGGTCCGTATCGACGCCGATGCAGAAGACGTCCGTGCCGGCGCCGGGCGCCGAGGCCACCTCTTGCAGCGCGCCGTTGCCCGTGATGCCGCCCGCGCCGAAGATCACATCTGCGCCCTGATCGAGCGCCTGCTTGGCCGTCGCCGCGCCCCATTCCGGATCGGTGAAGGCCTGGGCGATCTCGCCGGGATGATAGGTGGAGATGATGCGGATGTCCGGGTTGATGTAGCGAGCGCCCGCTTCGTAGCCCTCCTTGAAGGCGACCACCGGCGGCACCAGGTCTGTGCCCAACACGGCGGCGATGACGCCCGTCTTGCTCAGCTGCGCCGCCAGAGCGCCCGCCAGGAAGCCCGACTGATCTTCATGGAAGACCAGCCCGGTGAGGTTGGGCAGCTCCTCCACCTGGAACTGATCGACGCCGATGAAGTAGATGTCCGGATTCTCCTTGGCGGCTGCGATCGTCGCCTCGCCCAGAGCGAAGCCGACGGTGACGATCACATTGAAACCGGCGTCGATGAACTGCTGAATGTTGTCGGCGTAATCCTTCGAGTCCTGCGTCTCAATGTACTTGTAATCTTCGCCTTCCCTCAACCCCAACTGCTGCGCCGCCTGCACGACGCCTTCCCAGGCCGACTGGTTGAAGCTGCGGTCGTTGACGCGACCGACGTCGGTCACCAAACCGATTTTGATGGATCGGGCCGCTTCAGCAGCAGGCGGTTGCGTTTGCGCAGCGGGAGCGCCTGCGGGAGCCGCCACTGTACAGGCGGAAAGCAAGAGCGCGAGCACGAGCGCCATCGACAGCAATACGGTGACTCTCTTATTAGACATGATCGTATTTCCTCCCAACAGATTCACAAAGGTTTGATAGTGGAACAGACGATGTCAATCTGCACTCATCTGAATGAGTGGTTGATGCGTGGAAGCTCAGAAATAGGCATCCCTTGGGCGCGCATCTCTGCCGTTGGAGTGTAGATGACGCAAAGCTGCGTTCCTGTTATTATAACGGAAGGTTGAATTTGAGCAAACCATCACGAAATGATAGAGAGCGCAAATGAGCACCCTGACGTTCATCGGGGTCGATGTAGGCGGCACGTTCACCGACTTTGTCGTATTGGACAATCAGTCCCTGATCGTTCATAAAACGCCCACCACGCCTGAGGATCAAAGTCTCGCCATCGTGCGAGGATTGCAAGAGCTAGGGTTGCTGCACGGCTCCGTCGTCGCGTCGAATTCGCTCGCCATCGTGCACGGCATGACGGTGGCGACCAATGCGCTGCTGGAGCGTCGCGGGGCGCGCACAGCTCTGCTGACGACGGCCGGATTCGCCGATGCACTCGTGATCGGCAGACAGAATCGGCCTCATCTGTATCGATTGCACCAGCAGCGCGCTCCCGCGCTCGTGCAAGAGCGCCACCGCCTCGAGATCGCCGAACGATTGGATCACACCGGCGCCGTTCTGACTCCGCTCGACGAAACAGCGATCCCTTCTATCGTGCGCTTTTTACAGGAGGAGCAGATCGAAAGCCTGGCCATTGTCTTCCTCTTTTCATTTCGCAACCCAAGCCACGAACGGCGGGCGGCGCAGCTCATCCGAGCGCAATGGCCCGACCTCCCGATCTCGCTGAGCAGCGAGATTTTGCCTGAATATCGCGAATTCGAGCGCACCGCCACCACGGTGATCAACGCCTATGTTCAACCGCTGGTCGCCCGCTATCTCAAAAAATTGGCGCAGCGCCTTGAGGCGCATACGAACGGCGCAGCGCCTTCAATCCACATCATGCAGTCGAACGGCGGCGTGATTGCGCTGGAACAGGCGGCGCAGCAGGCGGCCCGCGTCGTGCTGAGCGGGCCTGCGGGCGGCGTCGTCGGCGCTTTCGCCGTCGCCGAACAGGCCATCCGCGCGTTGCCGGATGAGCTCCCCTTTTCGCCTCCAGGAGGAAAGAAGGCGATCAACCTGATCACCTTCGACATGGGAGGCACCAGCACCGACGTCTCGCTCTGTCCGGGCCGCATCCTCACAACCGCCGAGAGCACGATCACCGATCTGCCACTGCGCCTCCCCGTCATCGACATTCACACGGTCGGCGCCGGCGGCGGCAGCATTGCGTTCATCGACGTCGGCGGCGCGCTGCATGTCGGGCCGCGCAGCGCCGGCGCCATGCCCGGGCCTGCCTGTTATGGCCGCGGCGGCGATCTGCCCACGGTCACCGACGCCAACCTTGTGCTGGGTCGCCTCGACGCAGAGGGGTTTCTGGGGGGAGCGGGCGACGTGAAGCTGGATGTGGCCGCAGCGCGCCGCGTGTTGCAGCGCCTGGCCGAGACGCTCCGGTTCAGCGTCGAGGAGACGGCGCTGGGCGTCGTGCGCGTCGCCAACGCCACGATGGAACGCGCCCTGCGCCGCGTTTCTGTGGAGCGCGGCTACGATCCGCGCGACTTCATTCTCCTGCCCTTCGGGGGCGCCGGCCCGCTGCACGCCTGCGAGCTGGCGGAGAGCCTGGGCGTCTCCACCATCCTCTGTCCTCCTCATCCCGGCGTGCTGAGCGCCTACGGCATGTTGATGGCGGACATCGTCAGCGAAACCTCGCAGGCGCTGTTGCTCGATGCAGATGCGCTGGCCGCCGACCTGACGCCGTTGCAGCATGCGCTCGCTGCAATGGAAGAACGCCTGGCAGCGCTCTTGCCGCAACAACGGAGCGCTGAGCCGCGGTTCACCGCAGCGCTCGATATGCGGTACAAAGGGCAAAGCTATGAGCTGACGACGGCGCTTTCCCTGCCTCTGAGCGCCGACGCCCTCTCCACAACGCTCGAGGCGTTTCACGGGGCGCACGCGCAGCGCTACGGCTATGCCATGCCGGAAGAACGCATCGAAGTCGTGACCGTTCGATTGCACGCCACTCTCGGCAGTGCCAAACCTGCGCCTGTGGTGAAGCCGATTGAACGATGGAGCGAGGCGGATGAAGCGGTGGCATGGATCAAACCGGTCTGGTTCAACGCCTCCGGTCCGACGCCGACCCCTTTCTATCGCAGGGAACAACTCCGGCCCGGTCATCGTTTTCACGGTCCGGCCGTCGTGCTGCAATACGACGCCACCACCCTGGTCACGCCTGCGTGGTCTGCGCTCGTCGATGGCCTGGGCAATCTATGGCTCTGGCGCAATTCTCAGCGCGGTCATTCGGCTGAAGATTAACTTTTGGATATTTCAGAAAGGAGTTTTTCAGGATGAGATCGATCTTAATTCGTTGGATTGTGCTGGCGATCGCTTTTGGCGTGACGACGTGGTTGGTGCCAGGCATTCATTTTGAGGGCGATTGGATGACGCTCTTTCTGGTGTCGGCGGTGTTGGGCCTGTTGATGGCGGTTCTGCGCCCCATCCTGGTGTTGTTGACCTGCCCCTTTGTGATCCTGACCTTTGGACTGTTTATCTTCGTCATCAACACGCTGATGCTCTACATCACGGCCTGGATTTTCCCCGAATCCTTGCGCATCGACACTTTCTGGTGGGCGTTGCTGGCGAGCATCATTATGGGCGTCATCGCCACCGCGCTGAGCGCAATTCTGGGAGAAGAGTGATTACAGCTTGCCTTCCTCCATCGCCTGCAACAGCGCCATATCCAGATGAACCGGATCGCGCTCGACGGCCTCCGCCACTTCCTGTGCGCGAAGTTGCGCCTCTTCGCGCACAGCCTCTTCATCCACGCCGAGCACCCTGCCGTTTCGCACCAGGATGCGTCCATCGACCATCACCAGGTCCACCTCACGGCCGCTGGCGGCGTAAACCAGATTGGGGACGATGTTGCGGATCGGCTCCGTAAGCACAGGCGTCAGGTTCAGCGCGTTGAGGTCGACCAGGATCAAATCAGCCTTTTTGCCTGGACGGAGCGACCCGATCTCATCCGCCATGCCGAGCGCCTGCGCGCCCTCGATGGTGGCCATGCGCAGCGCCTCCCATGCAGGCATCACGGTCGGGTCGCGATATTTGATCTTGTTGAAGAGGGCCGTCAACTTCATCTCGTTGAAGATGTTGTTGCAGTTGTTGCCCGCCGCCTGGTCGGAGCCTAGCGCCACCGGCCCGCCCGCCGAACGAAAGACCACCGCCGGCGGCACGATCCCATCGATGAGGCCGATGCTGCCCGAACAGAGCACCATGCGCGCGCCGCTGGCAGCGATCTGGATCGCCTCTTCGTCGGTGGCTTCGGTCAGGTGAACGGCCAACAACTGGTCGTCAAGATAGCCGATCTGTTCCAGAAACGCCGGCGTGCGTTTGCCGTAGCGCTTGAGCATTTGATCGATCTCGCGCTCGCCCTGCGCCACATGCATGTGGATCATCAAGCCGTCGGCGGCGGCCAGCCGCTTGATGTGCAGCAGCTGATCCCGCGTGAGCATATCGGCGGCCTGAGGGCCGTACATCACCGTAATGCGACCGTTTTCGGCGCCATGCCACTGGTTGGCGAATTCCATGGCGGCGCGGATGTTCTGCTCGCCGATCGCCTCATCGAGGGGATAGAGGTCGCCGATGCGCCAACTTGCCATTCCTCGAGATGGCAGGGCGTTGATGGTGGGCGTCAACACTGCGCGCACGCCGACCGCAGCAAATATCTCCGCCCATCCCTCGATGGGAGCGGCGTAGTCGCCCATCGTAGTGGAGCCCGCCTTGAGCGCCTCCAGCACGTTTAACCAGACGCCGGCCAGGGCAGCTTCTCGATGCAGATGGCGCGTGTAGGGCGCCAACCCCTTCTGCATCCAGTGCGCAATGTCCTGCGCCACGCCGCGCAGAACGGCCAACGGCGTGTGCATGTGCGCATCGATCAGGCCGGGCAGCAGCGCGTGATGCGAAGCGTCGATTGTCTCACCGGCGACGTAGCGCTCTTGCAGCGTAGCCGTAGGCCCGACGTCGACGATGCGATCCTTGCGGATGGCCACAGCGCCGTCGGCGAGGTAGCCGACGCCTTCGCCCTCCATCGTGAACGTATGCGCATGAAGCAACAGAATATCGACGGCTTCGGGCATGTGTCCGCTCACCCAGCTCACCGGTAAGGTGCAGGCTCGCTGGCAAATCCACCTGGATACGCAGTTGGCTGCGACTCAGGCAGAGTGTCCTGATGCATTTTGAGCAGTAGCGCTGCGGTCAGCCGCGTATTTTCCTCAATCGCCAGTTGCAGCAGAATAAATTCACCTAGGGCGTACAGGGTGATGAAATTCAGAAGCCCTCCAATCAAGATAAAAAGTCCGGTGAAAATTGCGCCAGCCCCCGTCGCCGCAGCGAACTGCGGGTTGTCCCCTATCAACGCATCGAGGTTCATCAGTTGTGGCAACAACACGACGCCGATAGCAGACAGAATTGAGAGGATCAGGCTGATCCAAGCCAACACCTTCAGCAAGCCGCCCAAAAAACGCAGCACATCAAATCGTTTGGGAACAGTCATTGCGTTTCCTCCATGCGTTTGGCATCAAACCGTTGTTCCGAGACCGTGCATTCAGACCGGCGCAAAGCGAATTGCGCAATCTCAAGCCAGCACATTGTACACGAAAACAAGCCATGCTGTGAAGCCAATAGCAGACGAAAGGGAGCGCCAGCATGAAAAAAACGCCCACCTCGAAAAGTGAGGTGAGCGCGTCTGTGTTCGACAACCGGTTTACAACTTTTTATGCAGCTTTATTCTGTAGTGGCCTTGGCGCTCTCTTTCTCCGTAGAACCGGCTTCTGCAGAAGAAGCGCCTTCTCCTTTTTTCCCATTGGCCGACGCTCTGGAAGAATTTTTGCTATCCGTAATATACCAGCCGCTGCCCTTAAAGTGGATAGCCGGCTGGCCGATGCGCCGTCGGACGTGCACCCCCTGACAGTTGGGGCATGCGGGCGTGCTGCTGTCGGAAAACGATTGGATTATTTCGAATTCATAACCGCAATCATGACAGACGAATTCATAGATCGGCATATGCACCTCCTCTTCTGTGCAACCGAACCGTGCACAAATCCTTCGTCTTCTCAGGCATTTGATTCATTCATTCTCAAGAGCGTATACTGCGAATGGATGTCGCCATTTTTCGACTTAAACGTGAGTATATGCAACTGCCGATCGCCTGTCTAATCTGACCGGGACGCGAAAGATTGAATGCTATGTCCACTCGACCGCTTCGTCATCTTCACTTTGTAAGTCAACACGAGCCAGAAGGCGTTTTTCTGATTTATCCTGTGGAAACAGATGAGGCAATCGTGCTGCAAGGATGGGGCGCCCATCCAGCCTATTATGGCAAGTTCACCTACAACGGTGTGCCGCTCAAGGGGCATCCCGGGCTAGACCTCGCCGCTCCGCCAGGCGCCCCCATTCTTGCAGTCGATCAAGGTCGCGTGAGCGAGATCGGCCGCGACGCATTTGGTCTTGGTCTCTATGTCAAAATTGAACATCGCTGGGGCGAATCCCTTTACGCCCAGCTTGGACAGGTTTTGGTGGAAAGCGGCAAGAGCGTCGAGCGCGGGGAGCGAATCGCTGCGGCGTCTTTGCCGCCTCAAAAAGGCGTCATCCATCTCCACTTCGCCATTCGCATCTTTCCCTATCATCGTTTCGACGGATGGGGTGGTTTCAGTGATCCCACTCCTTATCTTTATGTCACCGAATTGACGCTCCTGCCCGAGGCAGAGGACAATCAAGCGAACTTTCCAGAGGGAAGTTTTGCTCCGATGACGATTGAAAAACCGGGCGCCAGACGTCCTTAAAGCAAATTGTCCATTGAAACAAGCAAGCATCGCCTTCACTCTTTCCGGCGCTATCAAAGCCTTCTGAAATTAAAAGAAGCATTTTCTATGAATTTCAATAAAGGTATAAAGGTATTGGTAGCGCCAGGGATAACTCACTTGGTTATTCCTCATCAGGAAATAAAGCTCCCCTAAATGTGGGATGGAGAATTGAAAACAACCCTAAAAAGGGGATTTTTGGTTGCATCTTCCCTGTGTATAATGTGTGCATAATTGTTCGTACGCTGCGAAAAGTTATCTCCGTGCGTTGATCTCCAAAAAATTTCATAGAGGCGTTGTGAGCATATATTGTGGTTGTCTTGTTGGCGACGACGAATGTGTGGAAAAGAATCGAAAAAGTTTTCCGCAACTGTGGAGAACTTTGAAAAACAATAGATTTGTTGTCCACAGCTTATCCGCAAATTTGCATCAACGATCTCGCACCATTCGACGCAGGAATCTCTGCATGAAAGCGTATTCCTTCCACAACGAATTGGTGTAAAATTGAGTTTAATAGCTTTTTAGGAGCTGGTTCGACACACCAGAATGTTTGAGCAAACGACCGGCGGAACGCTCTTCGAACAGCAATCCTCACCCGGCGGCGACCCAGCCGTTGCTGTTGTTGATGCGCGCTCCATTATTGTCATGGCGAATGATGCGTTTTGCATCTTGCTCAACCGGATGCAGCATCATGTGTTGGGGCAACCGTTGGGTGGATTCACCGACACCTGGTTTGGTCGTGCGCTGGGACAACTGCCGCCGCTGTCTGCCCTGGACGTCGCCGCCCCTGTCGTGAGCTTTATCGTAGGCCCAGAGCAAGGACCGCGGCTCGTGCTCTCTTCTTCGCGAGGACATGGCTCCTCGCGGGGAGGAGGATACATTCTCGTGGCGACGCCTCTTGCACCCACGCTTCCCCCAGAACAGTTGCGAACCTATGCGGCCACATTGGAGCGCAGCCTGCTTGAAGGTCAGCAAGAGATGGATCGCAGTCGAGAGGCTGCAAACGGGCTGCGCAACTTGCTGTTCATGAGCATCTCCAATTACACGCTGGCCGAGATGTTGGACTATGTGTACGAGCAGGCGCAGCGCCTTTTGAACGCTGTTGGAATGATGGTGCTCTGGTTGTCGGAGCATGCGCAGGCGTGGGGGGCGCCTGAAAATGTGGAAGTTCTCTACGCCACCGGCAGCATCACCGACGCCGCAGCGCTGCTTCAGTCGCCGCTGACATCCCTCCTGAATGCAGAGCATAAGCTGATCTTCTTCCCGATGCCGCTGCGAGATGGTGAGGAGGTCAGCGTTCGGCTGGCGGTTCCCCTCCTTATCGAGAATCAAATCCGGGGCGCCCTCGTGCTGGATTTGAAGGCGCCGCATCTCTCTCCCAATGCCCATCAGGTTGCCGAATGGCTGGCGGACCAGGTCATCGTGGCGCAAGGAGCCGATCGCCTGCAACAAAAAGCTCAAAAGGCCGCTGCACTGCAAGAGCGGGAGCGTCTGGCGCGCGAAATGCACGACGCCGTGATGCAATCCATCTACAGCCTTTCGCTTTTTGCAGAGGCCGGCAAACGCTTCGCCTCTTCGGGCCAAATTGATCGGGTGCAAGAGTATCTGCAACAGCTGAGCGAAACCGCCAAACAAGCGTTGAAGGAGCTTCGCCTTCTGCTTTATGAGTTGCAGCCGGCTGTGCTCGAGCAAGTGGGGTTGGTGGAAGCCCTGCGCCAGCGTCTCGATGCAGTGGAGCGGCGCAACGGCATCACGACTCGCCTCGAAGTGGAGGGAAGCGCAACCTTCCCCACCCACATTGAAGATGGCCTCTATCGAATTTGTCAGGAGGCGCTCAACAATGCGCTCAAACACTCGTCCGCATCCGAAGTGACCGTGCGACTGAGCGTTAAAGCAAAGGAACTCCAGCTTGAAATTCGCGACAACGGCGTCGGATTTGCAGTGAACGACCCCAAATTCGTCTATGGAGAAGGGCTGACAACCATGCGAGAGCGCGCACAGCAGCTCAACGCCAGTCTTATCGTTGAATCTGCTCCCCAACAAGGCGCCTGCGTGCGCATTGTGCTGCCGTTGACGGATGAAGTGAATCCATCATAGAAGTCCACCATTACGCCTAGTGATTTGCGGAGGTGCACATTGAGCGACAAAAAACCGATCCGGGTCTTAATTGCAGACGATCATCATGTGGTGCGTGGAGGGCTGCGCGCATTGCTGGAGACAGAGCCGGACATCCATGTGGTGGGAGAAGCGGCGGATGGCGTTGAAGCCGTGCTGAAGACACGTTCGCTCAATCCCGATGTAATTTTGTTGGACCTGGTGATGCCGCGGCAGAGCGGCATCGAAGCCATTCAGGAGATCAAGCGCGAACATCCCGAAGCGCGCATCCTGGTGCTCACCAGTTTCTCGGACGATGAGAAAGTCTTCGCCGCCATCAAAGCCGGGGCGTTGGGCTATCTGCTCAAAGACTCCTCGCCCTATGAGCTGATCCAGGCCATCCGCGATGTGTACGCCGGCGAATCTTCCCTACACCCGGCGATCGCACGCAAGCTGATCCGCGAGTTGAATCGTCCGGCCACCAATATGCCCCAGACGGATGAGCCGCTGACCGAACGCGAGGTGGAAGTGCTGGTCTTCGTGGCGCGCGGCTACTCCAACCAGGAGATCGCCGATGCGCTTGTCATCAGCGAACGAACGGTGCGCACGCACGTCAGCAATATTCTGAGCAAGCTGCACCTCGCCAACCGCACACAGGCGGCGCTCTACGCGTTGAAGGAAGGGTTGACGACCCTCGACGAGGCGGCGAAAACATTGTGACGCTGAATGGCTTGAGGTTCATTCGTTCGTTGTGGAGAGAAGACTTGCGCGCCTTCAGTGGCAAGGCGTTCGCTGTGCGCCTGCTTGCATTGACGTTTGGACTGATTGCAGCAGGGTTTGTCGCCGGCTGCACCGAGCAGACGCCGTTCCGTCTGGCCACCGAAGCGTTGCGCGCCGCGCCAAACACGGCAGCGGCGTCGGCCGAACCAACGCGCTCTCCCCAATCTGCGTCGAGAGACCTGGCGGAAACGCCCTTGATCGACGCCGCCGGCCTCGATTTCTTTGAGCGCCGCATCGTGCGCGTCTATGAGGAAGTTGCGCCGGCGGTGGTCAGCATCACCACGCGCACCCTGCGCCGCGACTTTTTCTTCAACGTCATTCCTCAGGAAGGCGCCGGCTCCGGCTTCGTGATCGACCGCGAAGGTCATATCCTGACCAATTACCATGTGATCCAGGGCGTGGAATTCATCGAGGTGAACTTCGGTGAGCAGGTCGTCGCTCCGGCGGTCGTGGTCGGCGCCGACCCGCGCAACGACGTCGCCGTGCTTAAAGTGAACGTCGATCCGGAGCTACTGCATCCGGTCACCCTCGGCTCTTCGCACGACCTGCGCGTGGGACAGTGGGCGATCGCCATCGGCAACCCCTTCGGACAGTTTGGCCGCACCCTGACGACAGGCGTCATCAGCGCGCTGGATCGCACGATCGAAGGGCCGGACAACCGCACCATCACCGGCGTCATCCAGACCGACGCCGCCATCAACAAAGGCAACTCCGGCGGCCCCTTGCTCGACAGCAGCGGCCGCGTGATCGGCATCACCTCCGCCATCTTCAGCCCCACGGGGACAAGCGCCGGCGTTGGCTTCGCCGTGCCCGTCGATACGCTCAAACGCATCCTGCCCGACCTGCTCGCGTTTGGCTACTATCGCCGTCCCTGGCTCGGCGTTCGCTACGCCTACAACATCACGCCGGCCCTCGCCGAGGCGTTGCGCCTGCCGACGCAGCAGGGGCTGTTGTTGGTGCAACTGTACGAAGGGTCGCCCCTTGCCCTGGCGGGCGTGCGCGGGGCGCAGCGCCAGCAGATTATCGGCGGCCAGCGCGTCTTCACCGGCGGCGATATTCTGACCGCCGTGGACGGGGAGCCGGTCGTCTCCGTCTCCGACCTGGACAACCTGCTGGAGAACAACTATCGCGTTGATGACGTTATCACGCTCACGATCCTTCGCGACGGACGCCAGTTTGAAGTGCAGGTGACGCTCGTCGAAGAACCGCGGTGAAACGTGTTGCGTTACGGAACACGCAACACGCATTACTCATCCTTTTCCATCAAATTCACCGCATCGCGCACCATCGCAGCCGCAGTGGGCAGCGGCTCTCGCTCCCAGATTTTGTAGTGCATGCGGCCGTAGAGGTCGCTTTCAATCTCGACCCCCATCTCCCAGCCGCTGCATTGCCCCAAAAAGCTGTGAGCGTCGATGGCCGTAGGCCGCACCGAGAGCGCGTAGCCATTCTGTGTGCGCTCGGCGCTCGCCAGCAGCTTGATCGTCTCTCCGCGCTGCGCCGCCTGCGCCAGCGCCTTGGGCGTGACGTCGACGATGCCCTGCACCGAGACGTCCGCCAGCGCAGCGTCGATGCGCAGCACGCTGTTGGCGAGAATCACCAGTTTGCAGGCCGTATCCCATCCTTCCACGTCGAGCCTGGGATCGCGTTCGGCGATCCCGCGACGCTGCGCCTCCGCCAGCGCGTCGGCGTAGCTGCGGCCGCTCGCCACCTCGGCGAGGATGAAGTTGGTGGTGGCGTTGAACACCCCGCGCAGCGAAAAGATTTCCGCCGCGATCAAATCGCGGCGGCCAATGTTGATCACCGGCAGCGCGCCGCAGACCGTGGCGCTGAAGGCCAGTTTTGCGCCGGAGGCGGCGGCGAGCGCATGCAGCTCGCGATAGGCGAGCGCAAGCGGCCCTTTGTTCGCCAGCACGACGGAGACGCCGCGCCGCAGGGCTGCGCGCACCACGCTTAACCCCGGCTCGCCGGTGGCCAGGTTCACCGGCGACGCTTCCAGCACGAGGTCGCACGCCAACGTGGAGAGGGCGGCCGCCGGCGTTGTGGAGGGAAGGAAGCCCTCTAGTTCACAGATGCGGCCGCCCTCTTCCTTGAAACGCCGCAGCGCCGCCGGCTCGAAGCCGGAAGGGTTGATGGCCACGCCGCTGCTGTCCGCCGCGCAGACGACGCGGAAAGCCAGCCCATGGCGTTGCGCCAGGACGGGCGCCCTCTCTTCCAGGATGCGCAGAACATTGCGATGGACGGCGCCTAGCCCGATCAGGGCGAGGTCGATGGTGCGGAAGGTGGACATCATAGTTCGCCTCTGTGGAGCTGCAGTAACGAATTAGCGGCGTTGAATGCATTGTGCGGCGCACGCGCCAGGCTGAAGATGACTCATCGGCGTCTCCGCATGTAAATCAACATCAATATAACATAAAGTCAGTGCGCTGCCTTTTTCCCGCAACTCTGAGGAGGAGCTACGTGCTTTGGGTTGCATTATGCAACCAGGTGTGCTACACTTAGGCGCAGGAAAGCCTATTTGGGGTTCAGGAGGTTGACAATGGCTACGCTTCATATTCGTAGCGTGCCGGACGAGATGGTTGACCGGTTGCGCGCGTTGGCGCGCGCGCGGCAGCGGTCGCTGAGCGCGCAGGTGATTGCGCTTTTAGAGCGTGCGTTGGCAGAAGAGACCCAGCAACAGGCGCAGGTCAATCTGCTCGATGCGATTCGGCGGCGGCGGTTTACACCGCCGGCAGGTGCGCCGGATAGCACCCTGTTGCTGCGCGAGGATCGCGAACGATGACTGCCCTCGCGGCTGCATCGACCTCGACTGCAATAGAAGCCTGCGTCGTGGATGCAAGCGTCGGCGTCAAGCTTTTTCTTGACGAGACCTTGTCGGATGCAGCCCATGCGCTGTTCCTCACCCTGCTCACCGGCGATTCGGCCTTCATATTTGTGCCCGATCTTTTTTACATCGAGTGCACCAACGTGCTCTGGAAGCATCATCGCCGTTTCGGGTTAAGTCGCGCCGACGCCGAGATCGCTGTCGATCAACTGGGCAAATTATTGCTGCGCAGCACGCCCACCGCTCTCTTGATGGCGGATGCATTTGCTTTGGCGGTCGACTATGACATTACCACCTATGACGCCGCATATGCTGCGTTGGCGCGTCGCATATCGGCGCCTTTGATCACTGCAGATCAAGCGTTGTTGCGCAAATTGACAGGCAGCGAGATCGATGTCCGCTGGCTTGGCGAATGGTTGCCCTCTGAAAATGGCGTTGGGAACCCGTAGACGCTGCTTATAACCTGCGTTTTCTCGAGTCGTCCAAAATGTTGCGGGTTGCCGAGAACGTGCGATTTTCGGCTGCATCATTGGATTGCTTACGCCGTTGCGCTGCGCTGATGAAAGTCGCCCAGTTCTCGCTCGATCGCCGCACCCAGCGCCAGCGCAACCTCCTCGCGCCAGGGGCGGGCCGCAATTTGCACGCCGATGGGCAGCCCCTCTTTGCTGCGTCCGGCGGGGACGACGACCACCGGCCAGCCTAGCAAGCTGAAGGGCAGCGTGTAGTCGAAGCGCCTGCGATCCATCTCGCGGAAGGGGGGCGCCGGCTGGTGCGAAACCGGACAGAGGATGGCGTCGTAGGCGCGCATGAACTGCAGGCAGAAGCTGCGGTAGCCGTCCCAGGCGTCGTACAGTTCGACGACGTCCTGCCCGCGCAGGCTGGCGACGTCCGAATAGGCGTCGCTGATGGCGCGTCCGTTGCGCACGAAGTCGTGCGGGCGCGCCGGCTCCACGTGTACGCCAGCGCGCGCCAAAGCCTGCGCCGCCGCCCCCACGACGTCGACGGTCTCGGCGGAGGCGGGCGACGCCGGGTCGCCGGTGAAGTAGGCCACGCACAGCTCGCCGAGACAGACGCTCGCCGGATCGCCGATCGGCATGGGAACCACGCCGGAGTCGATGAAATCCGGGCCGCATAAGAGCGGCCAGGTCAACGCCAGATCCGCCACCGAGCGCGCCAGTGGGCCGATCTGCGTGCGCACGTCGGTCAATCCTCCGCGATGGTTGTACGCGCCGGTGTTGGGCACGCGACCGACGGTCGGCTTGAGCGCCGCCACGCCGCAGAAGTGCGCAGGCACGCGCAGCCCGCCGCTGCTGTCGCTGCCCAGGCCCAGCGGCGAGCCGTGCGCGGCGAGGATGGCCGCCTCGCCGCCGCTGCTGCCGCCGGGCGTGCGCGTCGGGTCATGCGGGTTGAGCGTGCGGCCGTAGAGCAGGTTTTCTGCGTCGCCGCCGGAGCCGCCGGGCGGGCAGTTGGTCTTGCCGAGCAAAATGGCGCCGGCCTGTCGCCAGCGTTGCACGGCCACGGCGTCCTCCTTGGCGCGTTCCCATCGCCGCGCCTCCAGGCCGACGGCGGTGGGCAGGCCGGCCACGTCGAAGACGTCTTTGACTGTGAAAGGCGCTCCATGCAGCGGTCCGTGAATGATCCCTCGCGCCAGATCGTGGTCGGCCTGACGCGCCCGGTCGAGCGCATCCGGCGCAAGCTGCACAACGGCGTTGATGGCGGGATTGACGGCGGCGATGCGTTCCAGGAAGGCTTCGACGACAGCCTCGGCGCTGACTTCGCGCGCACGAATGCGACGGGCAAGTTCGCCGGCGGTGCAACGTGTGAGGTCGTCCATGGCTTCAAACTCTGACATTGGGCGCCCTCAGGAGGAGGGCGCCAGCGGCGCGCTGAGTGTAAACGATTCAAAAAGCGCGGCGATATAGGCGTCCTGCACTTCGAGCGCCAGCGCTTTGCCGCGTGCAACAGCTTCGCCCAGCCTCATCTCGTCTCCCAATGCCCGATAGATGCGGCAGAGCAGCAGATGGATGACGGCGGCGGCCTTGCGATCCCCCATCGCCGTGTAGAGCGCGAGACTCTGTTGTGCACTTTCCAACGCCTCTATTTCGTTGCCGAAATAGTGCGCTAGCTTGGCCTGCGCAAAGAGGATAGCCGCATTTTCCGTCTGGTCGTTGAGAACGGCGCTGACCTCTTGCGCCTGTCGCGTGTAGTGTTGCGCAAGCTCCAACGCTTGCTTGCGCACGGCGATGTCGGCGAGCAGGCGCAGGATGCGCGAGCGCACCAGCTCGCCGCCCTCGGGTGGCAAAAGGCGCAGACCGTCCTCGCACAGCGCGGCCGCACGATCGAACGCTTCCTGGTCGTAGGCGATCGAGGCCTGGCGGCAACGCACTGCCGCGAGGCCAACCGACTGCGCATGCGCAGCGTAGCTCGCCTCGGCGCGGCGGAGGTGTTCTTGAGCCGCTGCGTGATCGCCCAACTCGATTTCAACGTCGGCGAGGTCGATCAGGGCGTCGGCCATGCGCAAGGTGTTGCCGCTCTCCTCGTAGCCGGCGATGGCGCTTTGGAGCAGCGCGCAAGCGGCGGGATAGTCATCCTGACGCAGCGCCACCCTGCCGAGAAAGAAGGCGAAACGGGTGCTATGTTGGGCGTCGTTCAGCGCTCGAGCGGCTTCGAGGCCGGCCATAAAGCCCTTGCGGGCGTCGTGGAAGCGTCCACGCGCAAACCATGGCGCCGCCGCTGCATCGACTAGCGCCAATAATTCATTCCACTCCTGCAACTGCTGTGCGGTTTCGATGGCATTCAGCAGATGGTGCCATTCGTGGTGCAGACGGTCAAAGTGGCCTGCGGCGGCCTGGACAAGCCGTCGGTAGTATGCGACAAAGCGCTGATGCAACAGGGCGCGGTCGGGAAGCTCGGCCAGCTTCTCCGCCGCAAAATCGGCGAGCAGGCGATGCTGGACGTAGCGCTCTTCTCCGGCGAATTTGAGCATGGAAAGCGCCGTCAGATGGTCGAGCTGTTCGATGGCGTCGTCGAGGGAGAGCTCGCCGACGGCGGCGACAGCCTCCGCCGTGAAGGGGCGACCATCGAAAAGCCCCAGCAGCGTGAAAGTGCGGCGAAGCGGCGCTCCCAGGCTGGCCCAGCTCACCTCGAAGCTGGTGCGCACCGAGCGGTTGCTGATGCCGTGCGCCAGTCGCGCCGAAGCCGAACGCAGGTTGCGCACCATGCGCGCCAGGTCGCGTCGAGGGGAAGAGACGATCCGCTGCGCGGCGATTTCGACGGCCAGCGGCAGCCCCTCCAGCAGGCGGCAAAGCTCCTCCGCGCTGGCGCGTTCGGCGGTGATGGTCGCCTCGCCGAGCAGATGGGTGAGCATTTCAAGGCTGCTCTCCGGTGAAAGCTCGCGCAGCTCCAGGATTTCGGCGGCGTGCGGCGCTATTTCGGCGCGATCGCGCGAGGTGAGCAACACGGCGCAGGGAGCGGCCCCGGGCAGCAGGGCGTCGATCGGCTTGCCGGCGATCACGTCGTCGAGCACGATCAGCGCCTGTTTGTCGGCCAGAATGGCGCGCATGGCCGCCGCGCGCGCTTCGAGACCGGTGATCTTGCTGAGGTCGCGGTCGTAGGCCAGCGCCCAGCTCTGCAAGATGTCCAGAGGCGCATCGGTGGCGACCCTGCCCCACAGCACGCCGTCGGCGAAGTGGGGGCGCAGCCGCTCCGCCACGGCGGCGGCCAGGGCGGTCTTGCCGACGCCGCCCATGCCCACGATGGCGACGACCGGGGGACGTCCGGGGCGCGTCAGCCAGGCGATGAGCTGGTCTAATTCCTGATCGCGGCCGGAGAATTGCGCAGGAGCGGCGATGGCTTGAAATGGCGAGCGCCGCCCTGTTGGGCCGGCTGTTTCGATGGGCGCGCGTTCGAAGCGATCGAATTCGCCGGCCAGGATGCGGTCGTATAAAGCGTCTGTTTCTGCGGAGACCGGCACGCCAAGCTCATCCATCAGTGCGGAGGCGCACAGGTCATATTGTTTGAGCGCAGCTGCGCGCTGACCGTCCATCGCCAGCAGACGCATCTTGAGCCGATGCACCTCTTCGCGCTCTGGTTCAAGCTCCAGTAGATGGGTGCAGGCGTCGATGCCCGCGGTCAACATGCGTCCCTCGCCGGCGCACGCGGCGGCGAAGCGATAGAGCAACTGGAGCCACTGGCGTTCGATCTGTTCGCGTTCAACTTGCATCCATTCGACGAAGAGCGGAGAGCTTTCCTCGAGCTGCGCGTCGAGGCCATCGAGAAAAGGGCCGGTGTAGAGTCGGCTGGCGGCGTAGAGTTCCTCGAGCGTGGGCGACGGAGAGGCGATCACGCGGCGCAGCGCTTGCAGATCGACGTGGACTCGCTCTGCAGCCAGCCCGATGCGTCCTTCCGCCTCAAGCAAATACCGGTTTTTTAGATCGCTTAGAAGGTGAAGTTCCCCGCGCAGATAGGCGCGCGCTTTGGTCTCCGGCCAGTCCGACCAGAGGAGGCCGGCCAACCGGTCGCGCGGCTCCATGGCGCCGGTGGCGGCAAGATAAAAGAGCAAGGCGCGCGCTTTCACGCTGTTGCGGCGCAGGGTCAGGGGTTGACCATCGAGCAGGATGTGCGGCGCGCCCAACAATTTGAAATCCAGCATCAAACGTTTGCTCCGAAATGCATGGATGCGCCTGGTTCGATGAGGCGTCGCTTGGCAACATCAGTATACGGTCAATGCAGCGCTCTGTCCAACGACAGAGCGTCCTTCACGTTCGATTTTTCACGCAGCCGCCCGACTTTTGTCTAAGCCGCCGTTGCCTCCTGATCAACGCCGGATCAACGCGCTGGCCTCTATACTGCCGATCAACGAAGACAAGCGGTCCATTTTCAATGTCAGGCGTATTCAATGTCAGGCGTAGTTCAACCGCTTTTAGAGTAAAGGCGGGCAATGGAAGGAAAGGCGGCCCTATGACAGCAACTCGCATGCATCCCTCTATGAGCAATGCATGGCAACATCGCAATCCGGTGCAACCGGTGGTCAAACATCCCATCGCCGATCGCCCAGTGCGCATCTACCGCCTTGCGGCAGTTATGATGCCGGCAGGCGACGCCCTCGAGGATCGACCGGTGCTGACGTTGCAACGCTACCAACCGCTGATCGACTACATTGCCCAACGCATGAAGGACCCAACGCGCTCCATGCGGTCGCCAGCTCAGTTGGACGAAGACGCCGCCCGTCTTTCGCAACGCTACGGTCTTTCACTCAGCCAGGTGCGACGCATGTTGCCGGCCGATGTGCGTCAACCGCACAGTTGGTTGCGCCCTTTTGTGGTGCGCGCCGTGCGTGGAGAGTGGATTGAGCTTCACATCACCAATCACACGTCACAGCCGTTGGAGATCGCCCTGCTCGATGATGACTATGACATTCAGCAAGGGGGCGGACAACAGATGCTGGCGCCGGGCGAGACAGGCCTCTATCGCTGGCACTGTAAAGAAACCGGGATATTTCCCATCTTCAACAAGAGCTGTTTGTCGAATGCTCGTCCGCGAAGCCTCTTAGGCGTGTTGATGATCGAGCCCTGACCCATTGGATCATCCACGCCCCTCTATATTTTCCCCTTCTGGACTGCCTCAACCCAATGGGGCAGTCCCCTCTTTTTATACGGGGCTACGGTGTCCTGTTGCGCCGGAGGGAATGACCTGTGGAGGCGGCGCAGGTTCAGCCTCTGGCCGGCCGTTTTTTGACGGCGTATGAGGGCCAGGCTTCATAGGGAATCGCCTACGGATAGGTCGTGAGCAGCTCGAGCAGCCGGGGGTAGGTGAGTTCGGTGTTGGCGCCGACGGCGTCGGTCGAGATGATGTCGTGCGGAAGCCAGGGAAGCGGTGGGAAGAAGTAGACGGAAACTTCGCGGCTGCGGCTGCGCCACGCCTCCGCCAGCGCGTTGATGGCGCCCATGTTGACCGCAGGATCGCCCCAGTTGCCGATCACCATCTGCGCCTGGGAGGCGGGCGCGTTCCCTTCGGCCAGCGCCTGGATCGCCAGCCCGAGCCGGTAAATTTCGGCGAGCGCCCGCAACGAGAAGCCGGGATAGCCGCTCTCCGCCTGAAAGTTTTCACGGTTGATCGGATCCCACCAGATGTAAATGTCGGGCGAAAGGCCGAGCAGCAAGCGCGTGAGCGCAGGCGTCAGGAGATTCGGAACAAAGCGAAAGCCAAACGCCGGCGACATCGGCGCCGCCAGACGCAGGTCGCTGCGCAGTTGCCCTCCCAACGCTGCAACGTTGCCGCCCAGCGACAGCCCGGCCATGGTCACTTCCTCACCCAGGCCGGCGGCCAGATCCGCCGTCGGGTCCATCACGGCGGCCAACTCTTCGGCGGTGAGTTCGGCCAGGGCATTCGAGGTGCGATCTTTCAGCCCGTGGCGAGGCAGCCGCGGGACAAACACGTTGTAACCTTTTTCATAGAAAAGCTGCGCCAGCGCATGGTACTGGAAGGGACAGGCGGTCAATCCGTGAAAGAGCACGATGGCGCGCTCCGTTTTCCTCCCGTGCGTCAACACAAATGGAAGACAAATCTCATCGATGTCCCCGCGCGCCATCTCCTCAGCTTGCAACGCCTCAAAGCGCGCTATCGCCTCCTCATAGTTGCGCGCCGGATTGGGCGACGAATGCAGCGCGACCGGCTTGATCTCCGGCATGGCCAGCGACCCTAAATAAATGCCTGTATACGCCCCGGCCAGCAAGGCCACAATCACCAGCGCAACGTAGCCAAAGAAACGTACAATGCGCATCCTCGCCTCAGATTTCAATGAGTCTGTCGCCAATTCGCTGTATTGTCCTCAGGGGAAGGCGGCTTTGTCAAACGGCCAACAGGCAAAAAAGCATGCGCTATGTTCTTGACATTAGAACATATGTTCTATACAATCGACTACACATGAGGTGAACCATGACGGTGGAACGCGACTGGCTGGAACGCAGCGCCGACCAGATCGAGGCGGTGCTCTCAAGACACAAAGCGGATGGCGTCGTGCTGGGGGGCGTGGTGGCCCCGCGTTTCGTTCAGTTCCATGTGCGGCCTCATCCTTCGGTGCGCATCCAGCGGATCATCGCCCTGGCCGAAGAGATCGCGCTGGCGCTGGGCTGCGCATCGGTGCGCATTG
Source organism: uncultured Caldilinea sp. (assembly GCF_937128415.1). Classification (GTDB taxonomy): domain Bacteria; phylum Chloroflexota; class Anaerolineae; order Caldilineales; family Caldilineaceae; genus Caldilinea. Next base: position 91,522 of record NZ_CAKZMJ010000054.1, on the reverse strand, counting down.
CGCGCAGCGGCGGCGTCGTGCATATCGAAATGCCCAGGTCGCTTGAGGCGCCTGTGCGCCTTCTACGGCTGGTGGAAACGCTGGGCCGCGAGATTCCGCCGCACACGGCTGTGCTCGGCGTAGAAGAGACAGGCCGGCCGCTGCTTCTGCGCCTGCCCGCGCCGGATGTGGTTCATCTCTTGATTGCAGGCATGACCGGCAGCGGCAAGAGCGCCTTGGCCCGCACAATTCTCGCCTCGCTGGCGTTGTGCAATGCGCCGGAGAGTCTACGGATCGTGTTGATCGACCCCAAAGGGCGAGGTTTTGCGCCGTTGGACCACCTGCCTCATGTCGAGGGCGGGGTCATCGCCGACGCTCAGGCGGCGGTCAATCGACTGCGCGTCGTGGTGCGCGAGATGGAGCGTCGCGACGAAGAAGGAGTCTCTGCGCCGCTGTTGTTGGTGGCGATCGACGAGCTGGCCGATCTGTTGCAGACAGGCGGCAAAACGGCGGAGGCGACGATCACGCGACTGGCGCAGCGGGGAAGGGAGGCGGGCATTCACCTCGTGGCGTGCACACAGAAGCCCACCGCGCAACTGATCGGCGGCGCTATGAAGGCGAATTTTCCGGTGCGGTTGGTGGGCGCAGTGGCGACTCGCGACGAAGCGCGTTATGCCAGCGGCGTCCCGGACAGCGGCGCCGAAAAGCTGGGTGGGCGAGGCGACTTTCTGTTGGTGGCGAAGGGGGAGACGACGCGTTTTCAGGCGGCCTGGATCGGCGAATCCGAATGTCGAGCCTTGAATGCGCCCCGTCGGCGAGGAGAGAAGGGCGGCGCAGGCCGGCGTCAAACGTAAAAGGTCATCAGACGTCAAGGGACTGAGGACGCACGCTGACAAGGAGGGTCAAAACGATGCGGCGAGTTTTCCTGTTGTTGCTGTTGCTTGTTGCGAGCATGGCGGTGTGGCGGCTGGGCGAGCGGCTCAGCGCCGATGCGCTGGGGATGGCGATCGGGATCGTGCTGGGCGTGCTCGCCAGCATTCCGGTCTCATTGATCCTGGTGGCGAGCGGACGTCGCCGTGACGACGAGGATGAACACATTGAGCGCGTCAGGACGGAGCCGGTGCAGCCTGTCTATCAGCCGCCGGTGATCGTGTTGACGGGGCATTCGCCTGCGCCGGCAGGGGGAGGATCTCTCGACTCGCGGGGCTACGCAGTCTCCCCCTGGCCCCAAACGCCCACACAACGGCGCTTCAAGCTGGTCGGCGAAGAGGAGCGCTGGATCGAATGATACAATGCGCAGCTGCGAGCAGCAGTTGTGTGTTCACGTAGGTCGTCGCCTCCGGCGTGACGTAACGGGGTGCCAGGACCTGCGGCTGCGAGCCACAGCGACGAAGATGGTCTGATGATCCTGTTAAAAACCATCAAGCTTCCTGGAAGGCGCCCGGTCGCGTCGTTCTTTTGAACGCGGCGTCAACATGGAAGGCTGCCACGCCCCACCAAACTCTGTCCCAGCATTTCTCACCGGGAATTCAACAAGGAGCGCACCGCCTCCAGCGCCGCCTCATAGTTGGGATGTTGGCCGATGGCCGGCACGTATTCCACGTAGCGGATGACGTCGTTGGCGTCGATCACAAAGATGGCGCGCTGATCGACGCCAAGCTCCGGCACGGCGACGCCATATGTCTTGCCGAACTCCAGCCCCATGTAGTCGGAGAGCATCACCACGCGATCGACGCCAGCGGCGCCGCACCATCGCTTCTGCGCCATCGGCAGGTCGGCGCTCACGGTGATCACGACTACATCCTCGCCCAGCCGGGCGGCCTCTTCGTTCATGCGCCGCGTCTGTGCGTCGCAGACGCTGGTGTCGATGCTTGGCACGACGCTGACCAGGCGGATTTTGCCGGCGGTGTCGGCGAGCAGCTTTGATTTGGCCAGAAAGCCGGTTGATAATTCCACTTCCGGCGCCCGATCGCCTGGCTTTAACTCGGGGCCGATGACGCTCAGGGCTTTGTCGCGAAATGCAACGGTTCGTTCGCTCATCTGGCATCCTTCTTGCGATGTCTTGGTCTTTTACGATGGTTCGGTGGGAGTTTTTGAGGATTCTGCCGCCTGGATCACCGGAACGGTGGGGTTGGCGGGCGGCGACGGCGGTTTGATTTCGGCGGCGACGTCGGCGCGAATATTCACCGCCGCGCGCATCACCACCGTCTCGTCCATGTAAAAACTGTTCACGTTGAGCACGCCCGCCACCTGACTGCCGTCGAGCAACTCCACGCGTTCGGCCTGGATGACGCCCTTGAACTTGCCGCGGATGCTGACCACGCGGGCGTTGATGTCACACTGCACGGTCGCTGTTTCGGTGATAATGACGTTGGAAGGAGTCTCGATGCGCCCCTGGTCGACGACGCCATCGATGCGGATGCTGGCTTCGCACTGCAGTTGCCCGCTGAAACGAGCGCGTGGGCCGATGATCACTTCAATGGCGTCAGGCTCGGGTCGCACATTGCGCGTGAACAAGATGGTCGCCTCCTTATGCACTCAAGACAGGATCAGCTTCGACGAGATGCTTTCTCCATGATAGATGCGGTTGATGATCTCGGCCAGCAGATTGGCGACAGAAAGCACAACTAACTTCGGGTGGCGCTTCGATTCGGGCACGGGGATGGTGTTCATCACCACCAGGCGCTCGATGCGGTCGTCCTCGTCCAAGCGTTTGAGGGCGCTGGGCAAAAGCACCGGATGCGTGACGGCGAAGCAGGCGCGGCCCTTCGCTCCCGCCTCATACAAGGCGTCGATCTGGCGCAGCACGCTTCCGCCGGCCATCACATCGTCGATGATGATCGGACGCCGACCTTCGATGTCGCCGACGACGTGCGTCGTTTCCGTGGTGGAAAAATTGAGTCGGCGCTTGTGCATGACGACCAACGGCAGATTGAGCAGCTCCGCATATTTTCCTGCCATGCTGGCGCGGCCGACGTCGGGGCTGACGATGGCGGCGTCGCAGAATTCGGGTTTGCGGAAATAGTCCGCCAGGATGCTGACGGCGCTGAGCGGATCAACCGGGATGTTGAAGAAGCCCTGAATCGCCCGATTGTGGATATCTACGTAGATGACGCGACGGGCGCCCGCCATCTCCAGCATATTGGCCACCACGCGCGCACTGATCGCCTCGCGCCCTCTGGCCATCCGCTCCTGGCGCGCATAAGGAAAGTACGGCATGACGACGCTGACGCTATGGGCGCTGGCGCGGCGGAAGGCGTCCAGATAGAGGATCAACTCGATCAGATGATCGTTGACCGGCTCGCAGCACGGTTGGATGAAAAAGATGTCCTGGTCGCGCACGACTTCGTCGATCATGACATGGATTTCGCTGTCGGGCATGCGCGTCGTCGTTGCACGGCCCAGGTTGACGTGCAGAATATCGGCAATCTCGCGCGCCAATGCCGGATGGGCGGAGCCGGTGAAGATGCGCAGGGGGTGGTAAGACTCGACCATGAAACGCCTCTTAACTATGATGGTTTTCTAGCCCAACACCCTCATCGTGCAGCTATGCGCCTGGGAAACGTGTCCATGCGTAGCTACCACCAACTGCAATTATATGATAGCATTCAGAGGGTGAACAATTTTAAAAAGCCGGTTGGTGAATGAATGCACAAACTCACGTTGTTGGTCGCCACCCATAATCCAGGAAAAGCGCGTGAGTACGCCCATCTCCTCAGCGACCTGCCGGTGGAGGTCGTCCGGCTCGATCAGGTCGGCGTGAAGGAGGTCGCCCCGGAGACGGGCGCCACATTTGCCGAGAACGCGCTGCTGAAGGCGCGGTTCTACGCCGCGCGCACGAATCTGCTGACTTGGGCGGATGACAGCGGCCTGGAAGTCGACGCTCTAGGCGGCCGGCCCGGCGTTCACTCGGCGCACTATGGCGGAGAAGGTCTGAGCGACCGGGAACGCTACCTGTTGTTGCTGCGCGAGCTGGAGGGGACGCCCATGGAGAGGCGCACCGCTCGCTTTCGCTGCGTCGTCGCCATCGCCCGCCCCAACGGCGAAGCCTGGACCGCCGAGGGGGTGATTGAAGGCGTCATTTTGACCGCCCCGCGCGGGAACGGCGGTTTTGGATACGATCCGATCTTTTGGGCGCCCTCCCTCAACGCCACGCTGGCGGAGCTTCCTATCGAGGTTAAAAATCGGGTCAGTCATCGGGCGCTTGCAGCGGCGCAGGCGCGTAAAATCGTGGAGCAAGTGCTCGGCGATAACGCACAACCATGAAGAAACTCATCAACGATCCATCGAACGTCGTCGAAGAAAGCATGAAAGGGCTGGCGCGCGCCCACGCCGATCTGCTGCGCGTCCATTTCGATCCGAACTACGTCGTGCGCATCGACGCTCCGCGCGCCGGCAAGGTGGGCGTCATCTCCGGCGGGGGAAGCGGACATGAGCCGATGCACAGCGGCTTCGTCGGCTATGGGATGCTCGACGCCGCCTGCCCTGGCCCGATCTTCACCTCACCCACGCCGGATCAGATTGTCGCCGCAGCGCACGCCGTCAACGGCGGCGCAGGCGTCCTGTTCATCGTCAAGAATTACACCGGCGACATTTTGAACTTCGACATCGCCGCAGAGCTATGTCGCAATGAAGGCATCGAGGTCGAAAGCGTGCTGATCCACGATGATGTCGCGGTGGAGGATAGCCTCTACACCGCCGGTCGACGAGGCGTCGGCCTCACCATCTTCGCCGAAAAAATTTGCGGCGCAGCGGCGGAGGCCGGCCTTTCGCTTGCCGAAGTGGCGGCGATTGGGCGGGAGGTGAGCGAGCGCGGGCGCAGCATGGGCATGGCGTTGACCCCTTGCATTGTGCCGGCCGTCGGCCAACCGACCTTCACCCTCCGGGAGGACGAAATGGAGATCGGCGTCGGCATCCACGGCGAGCCTGGACGTCAACGCAGCAGGCTTTTGCGCGCCGACGAGATCACCGACATTCTGGCCACCACCATTTTCGACGATCTGCCCTTTCGGCGCGGCAGCGAGGCGATTGTCATGGTCAACGGCATGGGCGGCACGCCTTTGATGGAGCTTTACATCGTCTTCCGCCATCTTGCCGAGCTTTGCGACGCGCGGGGCATCGCCATCCGCCGCAATCTGGTCGGCAACTACATCACGTCGCTGGAGATGGCGGGCTGCTCGATCACGATGATGGAGGTGGACGACGCCCTTCTACGTTGGTGGGATGCGCCCGTGCGCACGCCGGCGTTGCGCTGGTGAATCGTTTCGATTTGCGTTCTTGTTCTGAAGACGTCCGTTCAAAATGAAAAATATCATGATCTCGAACGTCAGGGTGGAAAGCGCAGTTCTGGTTGATTGGATGCTCCGTTTCGCCGACAAAATCCTGGAGAACAAGGAGATGCTGACGGCGCTCGACGCCGCCATCGGCGACGCCGACCATGGCATCAACATGGCGCGCGGCATGGAAGAAGTGCGGAGGCGACTGGCTGCATACGCCGATGAAGACCTCGGCGCCCTCTTTAAAACGATCGGCATGACCCTGCTTTCCAAAGTTGGAGGCGCCAGCGGTCCACTCTACGGCACGCTGTTTCTGCGCATGGGCGTGGCCTCCTCTGGAAAAAGCGAATTGACGAACGGAGAGTTCGCCGCTGCGTTCGCAGCCGGCGTCGACGGCGTGCGTCAGCGCGGCAGCGCCCGCATCGGGGATAAGACGATGGTGGACGCGCTGCTGCCGGCTATGGTGGCGCTTCAGCGGGCATTGGAGGAGCACGCCTCTTTGTGCGAGGCGATGCAGGCGGCGATGCAGGCGGCGGAAGAGGGCATGAAAGCCACGATCCCAATGCAGGCCAGCAAAGGCCGCGCCAGCTATCTAGGGCCGCGCAGCATCGGCCACCAGGACCCCGGCGCCACATCGGCCTATTTGTTGATTTTGAGCGCCGCCGAAGCCATTTGTCAGGCTGCGCAGCCGGATGCAATTGCCGAAGCCAGCAGCGGCGGATGACAACGGCAAATCGCCGCTGAATCTCAACCAACCCATCACAGCAAGGGAGCGCTCCGATGAGTAGATTTGTCGCCGCTATCGATTCTGGAACGACCAGCACGCGCTGCATGATCTTCAACCATCGTGGCGAGCCGGTCAGCGTCCATCAGCTCGAGCATCGACAGATATATCCGCAGCCGGGATGGGTCGAGCATGACCCTATCGAAATCTGGAACCAGACGCAGCGCGCGGTGAGCGGCGCGCTGGAGAAGCTCGGCGCAGCCCCGGGCGACATCGCCGCCGTCGGCGTCACCAACCAGCGCGAGACGACGGTGGTGTGGAATCGCCGCACCGGCCAGCCTTATTACAACGCCATCGTCTGGCAGGACACGCGCACCGACCGCCTTTGCGCGGAGCTTGCAGGCGCAGAAGGGCCAGACCGTTTTCGCGCCAAAGTCGGGTTGCCGCTTTCCACCTACTTTTCCGGCCCTAAGATTCGCTGGCTGCTCGACAATGTCCCAGGGCTGCGCGAGGCGGCGCGTCGCGGGGATGCTCTTTTCGGCACCATCGATACATGGCTGATCTGGAACCTCACCGGCGGCGTCACCGGCGGCGCGCACGTCACCGACGTGACCAACGCCTCGCGCACGATGCTGATGGCGCTCGATCGCCTGGAATGGGACGACGACATTTTGGCGGCGATGGAAATCCCGCGCGCCATGTTGCCGACGATCCGGCCCTCGAGCGATCCGGACATCTACGGATACACGCTCCACGACGGCCCGTTCGGCGCGCGCATCCCGATCTGCGGCGACCTGGGCGACCAGCAGGCGGCCACCGTCGGGCAGACCTGCTTCGACGTGGGCGAGGCCAAGAACACCTATGGCACAGGCTGTTTCATGCTGCTGAACACAGGAACCGAGATCGTGCCTTCCAAACACGGGCTGCTCACCACCGTCTGCTACCAATTCGGCGACGAGCCGGCCGTCTACGCCCTGGAAGGCTCGATCGCCATCGCCGGCGCACTCGTCCAATGGTTGCGCGACAACCTGCGAATGATCAACGCGGCCTCGGAAATTGAAAACCTGGCGCGCACGGTCGAAGACAACGGCGGCATCTACTTCGTGCCGGCCTTCTCCGGCCTCTACGCCCCTTACTGGCGCAGCGACGCGCGCGGGGTGATCGTGGGGTTGACGCGCTTCATTCACCGCGGACACTTTGCGCGCGCCGCCCTGGAGGCGACTGCATTCCAGACGCGCGAGGTGCTCGACGCCATGCACCAGGATTCCGGCGTCGAGTTGCAGGCGCTCAAAGCGGATGGCGGCATGGTGCGGAACGAGCTGCTGATGCAGTTCCAGGCCGATGTGTTAGGCGTGCCGGTGATTCGGCCTCGCGTCAGCGAGACGACCGCCCTCGGCGCAGCCTACGCCGCCGGCCTTGCCGTCGGCTTCTGGAAAAACACCGACGAGATGCGCGCCAACTGGGGCGTCGACAAAATCTGGAAACCCGCAGAGGACGATACGGCGCGCACAAAACTCTATGCACAGTGGAAAAAGGCGGTCACGCGCACGTTCGACTGGGTCGAAGGATGAACCATTGGTCAGCATCGTTTTGGTCTCTCACAGCCTAGAGCTGTCCATGGCCGTCAAGGCGCTGGCGGAGCAACAGGTGCAGGGGCGGGCCGTGATCGCGGCCGTGGGCGGCAGCGAAAACCCCTACCAGCCTTTCGGCACCGACCCCGTCGCAATCGCCGAGGCCATTGAAGCCGTCTACAACGACGACGGCGTGCTCGTGCTGATGGACCTCGGCAGCGCTGTGATCGGCGGACAGGTGGCGCTTGAGCTGTTGCCGCCGGAGCTGCGCGCCCGCGTGCGCATCTGCAGCGGGCCGTTCGTGGAAGGCGCCATGGCGGCTGCGGTTCAGGCTTCCATCGGCATGGATCTGGAGGCGGTGGCGCGGGAGGCGGAGGAAGCCATGCAGGCCAAAATCGCCGTGTTGCGCCCCGCAGAAGAACCGACGCCCTCGCCGTCACTTCCACCCGATGTCGCCGGCGTCGGAGAGGTTGCAACGACGGACAGAGCCAGCGCCGACGTGCTGGTGGTCAATCCGGCGGGATTGCATTTTGGCCCGGCCGCGCGCTTTGTCCAACTTGCGGCGCAGTTTCAGGCCGAGATTTGCGTCACCAATCTGAGCACGGGCGCAGGTCCGGCGTTGGCGAGTCGCCTCAATCGTTTGCTTGCCCTCGGGATCGAAAAGGGCCATCTGATCCGCATCGAGGCGACCGGACAAGACGCCGAAGCGGCTGTTGACCTGCTAGCCCGACAGGTGGCGCATGACGTCGCCCGTTATGGATATGCAGAGACCCCCGCCCTTACTTCGCCTGCAGCCGTTGATGCAGAAGAAAACGGCGTCGCTTTGCTGTGGGGGCAACCCGCCTCGCCCGGCATGGCCGTTGGAGACGCCGTTGTTCTGGCGGATCCTCATCCTCTGCTGGCGGCTCCCTTGGAACGACGCAGCGCAGCCCCCTTCGATCTGCAACGGGAGTGGGAGCGTCTCGAGGCGGCGGTGCACAGCGCTCGCTCCCAACTCGAAACATTGATTGCCAAAGTGCGCACGACGCTGGGCGAAGAGCAGGCGCTCATTTTTCACGCGCATCTGTTGTTGCTCGAAGACCCAGATTTCCTGGATGAGATGCGCACGGCGATTCGCGGCGGCGCCAGCGCAGAAGAGGCGACGCGGCTTGTGGTTTCGCAATGGGCGCAACGCTTTCGGCAGATGAGCGGCGCCATCTTCCAGCAACGCAGCGTGGACATCGAAGACGTAGGAAGCCGTTTGCTGCAAGCGTTGGGAGTCTATGAGCCGCAAGCCGTTGAGCTGCCGGAGAGAGCGATCGTCGTGGCCGAAACGCTTCTCCCTTCGCAGGCCGCCATGCTTGACCAACGGCGCGTGAGCGGAATTTGCACCGCCGGCGGCGGAGCCATGGCGCACGCTATCATTCTGGCGAGAAGCATGGGCATCCCCGCCATCGTCAACGTTGGGCCCTTGCTTCTGGAATCTGTCAAGTCAGGCGTGCGGCTGGCAATCGACGGCGCGCGCGGGCTGATCGTCGTCGAGCCGGACGAACCTACGCAGGCGATGTATGCGGCGGCGCAGCTGGAGGCGAACGCAGCGCGCGCCGTCGCCTGGGCGCAGGCGCAGCGCTTCACGCGCACCGCCGATGGAATCCACGTGGAGGTGGCGGCCAATCTGGGGACCGTCGATGATGTGGAGCGCGCGCTGGAGGCCGGCGCCGAGGCGGTTGGCCTGTTGCGCACCGAATTTCTTTTTCAAGATCGTCGGACGCCGCCGGACGAGATGGAGCAGGCGGAAATTTACGCCAGGCTGGCGCGCACGATGGGGGAGCGCCGCACCGTGGTGCGCACGTTCGACATCGGCGGCGACAAGCCCGCGCCCTATCTTTCCCTGCCGGCCGAGGCCAACCCTTTTCTTGGCTGGCGCGCCATTCGCATTTCACTGACCATGCCGGAATTTTTCAAGGCGCAATTGCGCGCACTGATGCGCGCCGCCGTGGAAGGAAACATCCATATTCTGCTGCCGATGGTCAGTACGATGAATGAGGTGCTGCATGTGCAGGCGCTGCTGGCCGCCGCCGCCAACGAATTGCAAGCCGCCGGCGCATCGTTTCGGGCCGACGTCCCGGTCGGCGTCATGATCGAAACGCCGGCGGCTGTTGAAATGGCCGACCGCCTGGCGGCTCTGGTTGATTTTTTCAGCATCGGCACCAACGATCTGGTGCAATACACCTTCGCCGCCGATCGCACCAATGAGCGCGTGGCCAACCTGTATGACCCGCTTCATCCGGCGGTGCTGCGTCAGATCGACCGTGTGCTGCGCGCCGCCCACCTCCAGAAGCGATGGGTGGGGCTCTGCGGCGAGATGGCCGCCGATCCGCTGGCGATCCCCCTCTTGCTGGGGTTGGGGCTGGATGAGTTCAGCATGGCCCCTGCAAGCATTCCCGTCGCCAAGCAGATCATCGGTCGGCTGACCATGCCGACGGCGCGGCGGCTGGCGCAAAAGGCGCTGCAAATGAACGATGGAGACAGCGTGCGCAACCTCGTGCGCAAAACCATGGAAGGGATCGACGTAGTATGAAACGAATGTCAACGGATGTTTTGGTGATCGGCGGCGGCTCAACCGGCGTCGGCGTGGCGTGGGACGCGGCCTTGCGCGGGCTGCGCGTGATCCTGGTCGAGAAGCGCGACCTCACGCACGGCACGACCGGTCGCTATCATGGGCTGTTGCACAGCGGCGGCCGCTACGCAGTCAAAGACCCGCAGAGCGCCATCGAGTGCATCGAGGAAAATCGCATCCTGCGCCGCACCCATGCGCACTGCATCGAAGACACAGGCGGCTTTTTCGTGGTCACGCCGGAGGATGAAGGCGATTACCCGGATCGCTTCAAGGCGGCGTGCGCGAAGGTCGGCATTCCTTGTGAGGAGATTCCGCTCCGAGAGGCGTTCCGTCGCGAGCCGCTGCTCAACCCACGCATCAGCCGCGTTTTCGAGGTGCCGGATGGGTCGGCGGACAGCTTTCTGGCGACCCACGTCACGGCGCAAGCGGCGCGGCAGGCGGGCGCGCAGATTCTGATTTACCACGAAGTGATCGATCTGCTCACCGAAGGCGGCGACGGCGACCGTCGCGTCGTCGGCGCGCGGGTGTGCGACGTCGTGCGCGGGGAAGAGGTGCGCATCGACGCCGCCATCACCGTCAACGCCGGCGGCGCCTGGGCAGGCAAAATCGCCGCGATGGCCGGCGTTCCCGTCAACGTCATCCCGGGCAAGGGCGTGATGGTGGCTGTAAACCACCGCCTGGTCAACACCGTTATCAATCGCTGCAAAATGCCCGCCGACGGCGACATCCTGGTGCCCGTGCACACGGTCGCCATCATCGGCACCACCGATGAGCGCGTCTCTGACCCGGAGATGCTCACGATCGAGCCGTGGGAAGTCGACCTGATGTTGCAGGAGGGCGACAAGCTCGTCCCCGGCCTGAGCCGCTCGCGCATTCTGCGCGCCTGGGCGGGCGTGCGGCCGCTCTATCAGGAAGGCTACACGGGCGAAAGCCGCGACGCCACGCGCGCGTTGGCGCTGCTCGACCATCGGCGACGGGACGGCGTCGCCGGCTTCCTCACCATCACCGGCGGCAAGTGGACGACTTTTCGCCTGATGGCTGAAAAGACCGTGGATAAGGTCTGCGAGCAGCTTGGCGTCGAGCGCCCCTGCCTGACGGCGACCACGCCCGTGCCCGGCGCGGAGCAGGGGCACTACTGGCTCGGCCATCGTCTGCACGAGGTGGAGGAGGCGCGACTGCAAGGCGACCTGATCTGCGAATGCGAGCTGGTGACGCGCGCCATGATCGAGCAGGCGGTCGCCAATAACCCCACGGTGACGCTGGACGACCTGCGCCGCGATGTGCGGTTGGGCATGGGACCCTGTCAAGGCGGCTTTTGCACCTTCCGCGCCGCCGGCATCCTCCATGAGCTTCGGTTGCATGCGCAGGAGACTCAGGCGCAAACCGACGTCAACGGCGGGCCGCCCTGGAACGTCGCCTATCTGCAGTCCCCGCGCCACAGTGTGCAGACAAAGCCCGCAGCGTTTAACCCAAAAGTTTCGCCGCTGGACAACCCCAACCTGCTGCTGCGCGACTTTCTCCAGGAGCGCTGGCGCGGCCTGACGCCGGTGCTTTGGGGGCGACAGCTCAAACAGGAGCGGCTGGACGAATTGATCTATCTCACCATCATGAACGTCGACCATCTGCCGGAGGATGGCGAGGCCAGCCCTCTGACAGAGTTCTGGCGGTTCGACGCCGCCGGCGCCAAGGAGGATGGACAATGATGCTGGACCTGCTTGTGATCGGCGCAGGATTGACGGGCTTGACGGCTGCGCTGCGCGCGGCGGAGGCCGGTCTGCGCGTCAAGGTCATCGCCAAGGGCATGGGCGCGCTCTACTGGACGCCGGGGACCATCGACGTCCTGGGTTACCTCGGCGCGGAGGAACGCGCTGTGCAGCGCCCCTGGGAGCGCATCGACGAGCTGCCGGAGCGCCATCCCTATCGAATCGTCGGCGTCAAACGCGCCCAGGAGGCGATCGAGTGGTTTCGCATTCGCACCGCCGAACTTGGACTCGACTACGGCGGACGCAAGGGCGGCGACAATGCGCTTACGCCCTCTCCCGTAGGCGCATGGCGCCCCAGCTATCTGTTGCCGGCCGGCCAACGCGCCGGCGACGCAGAGGACGGTCGACCGATGGTCATCGTTGGCTTTCAAGGCATGCGCGACTTCTACCCTCACCTGATCGCCCGCAACCTCGAGGCGCAAGGGCAGGCTGCGCGGGCAGCCGTCTTGCCGTGGAGCGTGCTCAGCGAGCGTCGCGACCGCAACAGCGTGCAGCTGGCGGAGGCGCTCGACGAGCCGACGACGCAACAGCGCCTGATCGACGCGCTCAGGCTGGTCGTCAAGCCGGGGGAGCGCATCGGGCTGCCCGCCATTTTGGGGCGAGAGGCGCATGCCCGGGTGTTGACTGCGCTCACGCAGGAGCTCAACGCCGCCGTCTTCGAGATCGCCACGCTGCCGCCCAGCGTCCCCGGCATTCGGCTGGCGACGGCGCTGCGTCGCAGCCTGGAGGGGCGAGGCGTGCGCGTCGAGATCGGAATGGAAGCGATCGATTTCCACGCCCAGGATGGCGTGATTGAATTCGTGGAGACGGCGACCAGCGCACGCCCGCTCAAGCACCGGGCCAAGGCTTTTCTGCTGGCCACGGGAGGCGTGCTCGGCGGCGGCTTCGACAGCAACCCCGATGGCCGCTTCTGGGAGACGGTCTTCGACCTGCCGCTCACCACGCCGCAGGATCGTCGGCGATGGTTCCGCCCCCTCTTTCTTGACCCGCAAGGGCATCCTGCGCTGCGCGGGGGCGTGGCCGTCAACGACGCCTTCCAGCCCATCGATGCCGCGGGCAACGTCGTGTATGCTAACCTCTGGGCTGCCGGCGGCCTGCTGGCGCACGCCGACCCGATCGCAGAGCGCAGCCTGGAGGGCGTCGCCATCGCCAGCGCCGTGGCGGCGGTGGAGGCAATCAAACTTGGCAGTTTCGCACATGCGTAGTTTCCATAAATCGGAGAATTTGTATGGCGCCTGTTTCATGGCACTCGGTCGATCTGACGCTCGACGAGTGCATTAAGTGCAACATCTGCACCAGCCATTGTCCGGTTTCGGCGGTGACCGATCTCTTTCCCGGCCCCAAATACGTCGGCCCCCAGGCCCAGCGCTTTCGCGAAGGCGGTCAATCCCGCTCGCCCGACCATTCGGTCGATTACTGTTCGGGCTGTCGCGTTTGCAACGAAGTCTGTCCGACCGGGGTCAGAATCGCCGAGTTGAACGCGCGCGCCCGCGCGCAGATCGTGGCCGAAAAAGGACTGCCTCTACGCAATCGACTGCTGGGACGCAATGAGCTGCTCGGCAAGCTGGGCAGCTTTGCGCCGGCGCTGGCCAACTTCGCCCTTCACAACGCATTCAGCCGCTTCATGGCGGAAAAGGTGATGGGCATCGCGCGCGAGGCGCCCCTGCCCACGTGGAGCACCTCCGGCACCTTTCGCGACTGGCTGAAGCGCACGCGCGACCGGCGGCTGAAATCTGACAAAAAGGTCGTCTATTTTCACGGCTGCGCCACCATGTACTACGAGCCGTTCATCGGCAAGGCGGCGGTCGTCGTGCTGGAGCACAACGGCTATGAGGTGATCGTGCCCGAACAAAATTGCTGTGGGCTGCCGCTGCTCTCCAACGGCGAGTTCAACGCTGCGCGCACCTATCACCACAACAACGTAAGCAGGCTGGCCGGCTACGCGCGCACCGGGCTGCCGATCGTCGGCACGAGCACAAGCTGCACGCTCACGCTCAAGGAGGAGGCGCCTGAGCTGCTTGACTATCACGACGAGCCGGCGACTACGCTCAAACTGGGAACCTACGACATCTTCGAGTGGCTGCGCGAATTGTACGAAGCGGGCGAGCTGCGCACCGACTTTCAGCCGCTTCCGCTCAAGTTGCCCTATCATGCGCCCTGTCAGCAGCGCGCCCATCGCATCGGCAAACCGGCGTTGGAGTTGATGGCGCTGATCCCGGAACTGGATCTGGCCGAATCGCACGCCCGTTGCTGCGGCATCGCCGGCACCTACGGCTACAAGGTCGAGAAGTATCAGATCGCAATGGACGTCGGCGCCGAGCTGTTTGAGTTTGTGAAGGCGCAGGGCCAGGACGTGCGCTACACTGCGTGCGACTCGGAGACCTGTCGCTGGCAGCTCGAACATGGAACCGCGCTGCCGAGCCGACATCCGATCGAGATTCTCGCCGCCGCCTATGGCCTGTACGATCTGGAGCGTCGCGATGTCGTCGCAGGAAAGAGATAGACGCTGACATGGCCTGGAACGTTTTGATCATCGGCGCCGGGGCGATCGGCTGTCTGGTGGGTGGAAAGCTGGCTATGGCGAGCCAGCACGTGACGCTGGTGGGCCGGCGCGCCTTTGTGGAGCAGGTGCGGGCGCAAGGGCTGAAGTTGACCGACGAGCAGGGCGCGCACACAGTGCGCAACATGCGTCCGGTCGCCAGCATTCAGGAGGCCTACGACCGCTCGGAAAGCGCCTTTGACCTGGCGATCTTCACCGTCAAGAGCTATGACACGGCTGCCGCAGCAGCGGAATATCGGCAGGCGTTGAGTGAAACAGGCGCGCCGCCGCCGATCTTTTTGAGCGTGCAGAACGGCGTCGGCAATGAAGAGAGCATCGCCCAGATTGCGGACAGGGCGGCGGTGGTGGCGGGCAGCATCACGACGCCGGTGAGCGTCGTGGGGCCGGGCGCCATCCACGTCGACAAACCGCGCTATGGGCTGGGGCTGGCGTCATGGCGGGGAGCGGAAGCCGCCTTGGGCGACGTCTGCGCGCTGATGGAGCTGGCCGGCTTCGCCGTGCAGCGGTACGGCAGCGCGGCCTCCATGAAATGGACCAAGCTGCTGATGAACATGATGGGCAACGCCACCTGCGCCATTCTCGACGAACCGCCTGAAGTCGTTTTCGCCGACAACCGCATGGTGGACATCGAGATCGCGGCGTGGCGAGAGGCGCTGGCGGTGATGGCGGCCTCCCACATCGCGCCGGTGGACCTGGACGGCTATCCCTTCGGCAAGCTGGCGCCGTTGATTCGCTACGCGCCGAAGGCGCTGCTCCGTCCGATCTTGCGCAAACAGATTGGCCGCGCGCGCGGGGGCAAGATGCCCAGTTTACACATCGACCTGCACGCCAACAAGGGCAAAAGTGAGGTGCGCTGGCTCAACGGCGCCGTCGTGGAGAAAGGCAGGCAAGTGGGCGCGTTCACCCCCGTCAACGCGTTGCTGACCGACACCCTGCTGCGACTGGTCGCGCATCCAGAAGAACGCCCCGGCTGGAAGGGCGCCCATGACCGTCTATGGCAGGCGGCCCGGAGAGTGTGATGTGGCGTGGTGCGCGATGCGCGGCGCACGACGCAACACGCACCACGCCACATCACTTCAGAATTTGCTGGAGGAAGAGTTTCGTCCGGTCGTGTTGAGGATTGGTGAAGAAGTGCTCGGGCGTTCCGATCTCCACGATCTCGCCGCCGTCCATAAAGACGATGCGGTCGGCGACGCCCTTGGCGAAACCCATCTCATGCGTCACCACGACCATCGTCATGCCCGATTCGGCCAGCTCCTCCATCACCTCGAGCACCTCGCGGATCATTTCCGGGTCCAGCGCTGAAGTCGGCTCGTCGAAGAGCATGATCTTGGGCTGCATCGCCAGCGCGCGTGCGATCGCCACGCGCTGCTGCTGGCCGCCGGAGAGTTGCCCTGGATATTTATGCGCCTGCTCTGGGATGCCGACGCGCTCCAACAGTTGCATGGCGCGCTCTTCGGCGTCCTTTTTTTTCATCTTGCGCACATGGATCGGCGCCAGCGTGATGTTCTGCAACACCGTCAGGTGGGGGAAGAGGTTGAACTGTTGAAAGACCATGCCGGTCTCCATGCGGATGGCCTCAATGTTGCGCACGTCGTGCGTCAGCGGGATGCCGTCGACGATGATCTCGCCGCTCTGATGCTCCTCCAGGCGGTTGATGGTGCGGATAAAGGTCGATTTGCCTGAGCCGGACGGCCCGATGATCACCACCACCTCTTTGCGCTTCACCGTCAGGCTGACGTTCTTCAGCGCATGAAAGTCGCCGTACCATTTGTTGACATTTCGGACGATAATGATATCGGTGTCTTCTGCATGACCTGCCATATGCGTCGTTTCCCAGTCTAAAATAAATTTACGTTCAGAAGATGCGGCTCTCGAGACGCATCTCGAAATTTTCTTTTTTACTGCCGTTTTCCAAAGCCGAGCTTGCTCTCCAGCTTGCGGCTGGCGAAGCTCATGCCATAGCTGAAGACGAAGAAAACCACCGCAATGAACACGTACACTTCTCTTGCGATCCCGCCGGGCGTGCCCAACCATTCCGGCTGTTGGATGACCGCTTTGCCGACCGCGACCAGCTCCAGCAAGCCGACCAGCGAGGCCAGGGAGGTGTCTTTGAAAAGGCCGATGAACTGACCGACGATGGCCGGAATCACCTTGGTCAACGCCTGTGGCAAGATTATAAAACGCAGACTGTCGAACGCGCTCAAGCCGAGTGCATCCGCGGCCTCGTACTGGCCTTTGGGAATGGCCTGCAAGCCGCCGCGCACATTTTCCGCCAGATAGGCGGCGCTGAAGAGCGTGATGGCCGTCATCGCCCGCACGAGCAGGGAAGGATTGCCCCAGCCGCTTGGCAAAAAGAGCGGCAGCATGGTCATGCCCATGAACAGCAGCGTGATCAGCGGCACGCCGCGGATCAGCTCGATGTAACCGATGCAGAACCATTTGATGACCGGCAATTTGCTGCGCCTTCCCAGCGCAAGCAACACGCCGATCGGAAAGCTCAGGGCGATGCCGACGACCGCCAGCAACATCGTCAACATCAGGCCGCCCCACAGGTTGACTTCGACGAACGGCGCAAACTGCCAGCGAACGCCCAGCGCCGGCAGGTTGACGCCTCCGCCTAACAAAATGAAAGTGAGCGGCAAGCTGACGACCCATCCCAGCGCCAGCCATCGGCTGGGAATGGGGACGCGTGCGCCGACGCCGTAGCCGATCAACAGCAGCCCGAGGCCGGCCGCCATCACCAGTTGCGCCTGCGCGCCGATCGGAATGATGGCGAACAGCAGGAGCAACGCTGCGAGACCGACGCCCAAATTGCGCATGATGCTGCCCCACCGGCCGGCGCTCAAGCCGAAGAGCGCACTGACCATCAGCAGCACCGCCGCCGGCTGCCACATCTGTGCAACCGGATAGAGGCCGACGGCGAAGAGCTTGCGATTTTCCCACACCGGCTGCCAAAACGCGCCGGACACCCAGCGCACCAGGCCGGTGACGATAAAATAGAGCGCCACCGCCGTGACCAGCGTCAGAATCGTGTTGCCGACGCTGCTGAACAGATTGGCGCGCAGCCAGCCGATTGGGCCGACCTCGGTGACGGGCGGCTTTTGCGCCGGCGCAGGGTGATTGGTGTTGACCCAAGTGGTTGAGCGAATTTCCGTCGTCATCGGTGCATTCCTCCGCCTTGCCCTTGCCTTTTTGACCCGCTACCGCTCCACCAGTGCAATGCGCTTGTTGTACCAGTTCATAAAGAGTGAGGTGATCAGGCTGAAAGAAAGGTAGGTCCCCATCACCATCAGAATCACCTGCACCTCGGCGCCGGTCTGGTTGACGATGGTGCGCGAGACGTTGAAGAGGTCGGGGTATCCCACGGCGATTGCCAGGCTGGAGTTTTTGACCAGATTCAGATACTGGCTGGTGAGAGGCGGGATGATCACGCGCAGGGCCTGCGGCAACACGATCAGGCGCAGCGTCTGGCCGGTGTTGAGCCCGAGCGCCCGACTCGCCTCCCATTGTCCCTTGTTGACGGCGCTGATGCCTGCGCGCACAATTTCGGCGATAAAGGCGCCGGTGTAGACGACCAGCGCAATCAACAGCGCAGCGAACTCCGGCGTCAGGCTCAGCCCGCCGCGAAAGTTGAAGCCCTGAAGCTGCGGCTCGCTGACCGCCAGCGGGGCAGGCGTCTCCCACTCGAGGCGCACCGCCTCGGCCGGCAGGTTGATGAAGCGAAACGTTCCATCCCCCTCTGTGAGGCCGGTGGCGACGACGCGACCTTCGCGATCGAAGAGTTTGATCGGAACGTAGGCCAGCGTGCGGTCGACGCCCGGCTCATAGACGCCGTTGCGATTCACGTCCTCAAACAGCGTGCCGCGGTCTCCGCGTCGCAGCTCATACGCGGTGGCCTCAGGCATGGATGCAGTCATGTCTGCGGCGAAGTATCCGATGACAGCCAATGCGAGAAAGACGAGAATGCCCGGCAGGGCGGCGCTTCCTGTCAGGCCATTCCGCTCCAGATGTCTGCGACGCAACCAACTCGCCGCAATGCCGAGGACAAAACCCGCCAGAAGCCAGGCCAGCCATATGCGCCCGGTTTCTGTGACAAAAATCCAGGTCAGGTGGATGCCTCGGTTGGTGAGATAGCCCAAATTCCCCAGCTCGGTGGCCTCTTGAATGCCGGGCAGGGCCGCGATCACGCCGACGTACCAGAACAACAACTGAACGAGAAGCGGCGTGCTCCGAAAAATCTCGACGTAGACGGCGGCCAGACGGCTCAGCAGCCAGTTCGTGGAGACGCGCGCAATGCCTGCGAACAGCCCCAGCAGCGTGGCCAGGACGATGCCCACGACGCCGACGCGCAAAGTGTTGGCGACGCCGACCAGAAAGGCGCGACCATAGCTCTCGTCGGGACGAAAAGCCGGCCCCTCGGAGATGCCGAACCCCGCCGTCTGATTTAAGAACGCCCAGGAGAGCGCACCGCCGGCGGCGGTGTTGCTGGCGGCGAGACGCGCCACCATGTTGCTATAGAGAAACCAGCCGGTCAAAGCCAGAGCAATCAGAAAAATCAACTGAAGGACAACGGCGATGACGCGCGTGTCTCGAAAGAATGGAGGCCGCGAAGTTGGAAAAGTCGAGCTTGCCATAAGCGCTTGAGATTCTGATAGCTCGAAGGCGTACGTCCTTTTACGAAGAAACCTTCCAGGGGCGCCCCTGGAAGGTTTCCACGACAATCGTTCGATTTACCGGAACGGCGGGGCGTACAGGAGGCCGCCCTCCGTCCACAGCGCATTGAGGCCGCGCGGCAGATTGAACGGCGTATTCGGACCGAGATTGCGGTCGTAGATTTCACCGTAGTTGCCGACCTGTTTGATCACCTGCACCATGAAATCGTTGGGCAGGCCGAGCTTGGCGCCCATCTCGCCCTCGACGCCAAGGAGGCGCTTGATCGTCGGGTCGTCGCTGCTCATCATTTGGTCGACGTTCTGGCTGGTGACGCCGCTCTCCTCCGCCTGGATCAGCCCAAAGACCACCCAACGCACGGCGTCCGCCCACACCGGGTCGCCCTGGAAGACTGCGCCTGCCAGCGGCTCTTTGGACATCGTCTCTTCCAGGATCATGTGTTCATCAGGGTTGGTGAGCTTGGTCAGCGTGGCCACCAGGCCGGATTTATCGGTGGTGAAGCCGTCGCAGCGCCCTTCGTCGTAGGCGCCGGCCGTCTTGTCGTTGTCCTCAAAGACGACGGGGGTGAAATCCAACCCTTTGGCCCGGAAAACGTCGGCCAAGTTCAGCTCGGTGGTCGTTCCGCTCTGCACACAGACGGTGGCGCCGTCCATGTCTTCCAGGCTGGTGATGCCGCTGTTCTTGCGCACCATCATGCCCTGGCCATCATAGAAGTTCACCGGCATGAACTCCATGCCGACCTCGGCGCTATCGCGCGTCAACGTCCAGGTGGTGTTGCGGAAAAGGACGTCCACCTCTCCGGACTTCACCAGCGTGAAGCGATCGGTGCCGCTGGCGTAGCGATACTCGACGGCATTGGCGTCGCCCAGGACTGCTGCAGCCACAGCCTTGCAGAAGTCGACGTCGAAGCCGCTGTAGTTGCCGTTTGCATCGACGTTGCCGAAGCCGGGCACTTGATTGTTGACGCCGCAGATCAGTCGGCCCCGACCTTTGACGATATCGAGAAGGCTGCCAGCCTGCGCCGCCGGTTCAGTCGCTGCAACCTCCGCCGGGGCGGGCGCTGCGGCGGGCGCCGGCGCCGGCGCCGCGCACGCCGAATAGATGACGGCGATGATCAACAGCGAGACACCTAACAGAGTCAGTCGTTTGTTCATGGCGTTCTCCTTTTGTTTGCTTGTGTGGTTGAAACATTCAAGATGAATCTGGCAGAGAAAGCAGAGAAATCTGGTTAGGGTCCGCAAAACGACGCTGAGTCCGCTGAAAACTAGGCAGAATCGGCGAGCAGGCGTTCAAACATTCGCTTGCTACGGATGATTGTCTTCTCTGGACGGTCTTCGGGTGCGACGAATATAGCATGCGACCGATCTTCTGTCAAATCATTTGGGTGGTGCAAGCCTGCGCCGCCTGCAAGATGCGTCGCCGGCGCTGGAACTTCGGAAGGGGCGGCCTCGTTTGGGGTTCGTGAACCTGTGCGTTATAATCCTTCAAAACTTTACACGGCGCAAGCCGTAGGCTTGGAGTGAACTGAACAATGTCACCAGAATTGATTAATACGATCGGCACCATTGTCGGTGTGCTGGTTGCAGCGTTGGGCGCCTTTCTGTTCGCTTTCTGGATCGCCATGGGCATCTGGACGTTCAACGACATTCGTTCGCGCACGCACGACTGGCTCGTGATTACGCTGGCCGTGGCGCTCGTGTTGATTTTCCCATTGATCGGCTTCATCCTCTATCTGATGATTCGCCCCAAGGCCACGTTGGCGGAGATTTATGACCGCGCGCTGGAGGAAGAGGCGTTGCTGCGCGAGCTTGAGGAGACGATGACCTGCCACCACTGCGGCGTCCCTGTGAAAGAAGGCTGGGTCTATTGTCCCAACTGCCACAGCCAACTGCAACATTCCTGTCCTGGCTGTGGCAAACTGGTGCGAAACGAGTGGGAGATTTGCGTCTATTGCGGCGCGCCGCAACCGCGCGCTGCGCTCAGGCCGCAGCTGCAAGGCGTTCAGCCGACCCCTCAGTTGCAACCCGCAGCGTCTCCGACCCCGCTCGCTTCTGTAGCTTCGTCTTTGCGCAATCCATTCCGGCGCAGCGCTGCGCCTCCTTCCGCTGCACCCTTCCAGGACGACGTTGAAGACGATCCGTATCGTCCTGCGCGCACGCCGCCCATCGACTCGTGAGAGGGCGGGGATAGAAATCCCCCTCTATTGCTTGTTACGTTCAACTCACCGCAAGCACTTCAGCGTTCGTCACCCGTAGTAGCTCCGCCAAGGTCAAGCGCATCATCGTGCGGTCATCGCCGCCGCCGCCGAAGATCACGCCGCCGTGGCGCTCCACCGCCTCTTGTATGCTGGCGTCCACGATCACCGGCAGGGCGTTGGCATGGCCGAAGGGCGGCACGCCGCCGGCCGGATAGCCGAGGAGCATCGCCACCGTTTCGGCGGGCGCCAGCGTCACGCGTTTCTTGCCGACGCCGAAGCGCTCCGCCAGCTTCGCCTTGTCGACGCGTCGCTCGCCATGGCTGATCACCACCACAGGCGCCGGCTCCATCTGCCCCGGGCGCTCCACCAGAAAGAGCAAGGTCTTGATGATCTGCTCTGGCTCGACGCCGAGGGTGCGCGCGGCCGCAGGCACCGTCGGCGTGTGACCGATATCGCGAAGCAGCTCGGCGCGAATCTCACGTTCGACGAGAAATCGCTGCAGATCATCCGGTGTGCGCAAAACGAACTCCATGAAGAACTCCAATCAATTTCGATCAGACAACTACGGAATCTTTCACCCATCGCACCATCCAAACTCGACGCGTTGCGTCTGTAACGCGAGCGGCGTGCGCTTGCATCAATCCACAGACCCAAAGCACGCGATCGCCGCTGCGATCCACCAGCAACGGCCAACCGGCGCGCAGCGCCGGCGCAATTTTGGCGTCGGTGAAAAGATCGCCCAGGGCGCGATGCTTTCCTGCCATTCCCAACGGTTCGATTTTCAGCCCCGCTTGCGGCGTCGTGAGAACGGGCGTCTGAACGCTTTCGGCGTCGAAAAAAGCGCGCCAGCGATCCTGATTGCAGCGCCACTCCGCTGCGACGTCTTGGGGTGCGAGCAGCGTGCATTGCAGGCGCCAACCGTCCAGTGCGAGCTCCCCTTCCAGCGGAAGAGGAATTTCACCCCGCCGACGCCGATCTGCGTCCAGCCAGGGGCCTGGGGGCGCACAAGGCAGCGCGTCGCTGCGATGCAGGGAAAGCGCCAGAACGCCGCTTTCAAGCGCAACCACGCTCCAGGCCAGGCCGCTTCCCAGGGGGTGGGGGCCAGAACGACGCGTCGCGTGCAGGATGGCGTCGGCGAGCCGTTCGAGTTTCGCCGCCCCGATTGTTCGCAGATCGACGCGCATCCGCGCCATGGACCGGTGTAAAAGGCTGCGCACGCTGGCGGCGTCCATCTTTTGCAGGGCGTCCAGGCGTAGCACAATGCGCTGTGCGCATTGCTCGAGCGTAAGCTCCTCCAGGGTCTGTTCGTCGTATGCTCGCAACCGCTCGCAGGCCTCGGCGACACGGTCCGCTGCGCGTGCAATGGCGTCGACCGCGCGTGGGTTGAGGCGCGCCAGCACCGGCAGGACATGATGGCGAATCAAGTTGCGCGTTCGCCGCAGATCGAGATTGCTTTCATCTTCGCGCCAGGAGAGCAGATGGCGTTGGGCGTACTCGACGATCTGGGTGCGAGAAGCCTGCAGCAACGGACGCACCAGGCGAACCGGCCTCATCGTCAGGGTTGGGTCATCGAGGATCGTCACAGGGCGCATGCCTGCCAATCCCTCGACTCCACTCCCCTGGATGAGCCGGAGCAGCACCGTCTCCGCCTGGTCGTTCGCATGGTGCGCCACTGCAACGATGGGAACCATATCGTCCGGTGTGACGTCATGGGCGATGGCGCACAGGAAACGGTAGCGCGCCCGTCTCGCTGCCGCCTCGAGGCCGCTTGCGTCATTGCGCAATGCAGCTGCATCGAGGCGAATGGTGTGAAACGGCGTTCCCATGCGCCGGGCCAGCTCGCGAACGAAGGCGGCGTCTTCCGCAGAGGAAGCTCGCAGTGCGTGATCGACGTGGACGACGTGCAATTGGAGGCGCCATAGAGGAGACAGTTGCGCCAGCGCATGCAAGAGAACGACGCTGTCGACCCCGCCGCTCACGCCGACGATCACCGGCTGATCGGAGTCCGCCGGTGGAGGGAAGAGGGTGTAGCGACGCTCAGTCTGCGCCATCAGGCTGAGCAAAGGATCGTTGAAAGACAGTTCGTTTTCAACCTTCATTTCCACAACGATTATTATACTCTGCCATGACGAAAGGCGGAATGGGCGGGCGATGGAGGATTTTCGCAAAAGAATGCAAACGTCAACATGCAGTGCTTTTTGGCGAGTCTTCGCCTGTGATATACTTAAGTGTAATTTTCTCATCCTGAAAGGCGCGGTTTGTGCAGCGCCGAGTCGCGGTTGCAAGGGGATGAGAGCGAAGCAGGGTGCATGCGAGCAGGTTTTGTGAAATGCGTGCGCAGATGCATTCGACGTGATAGGATTGAACGCGTGAACCTAGGGTGCACAGAAAGGCGCGGACTGTGCAGGTCTGCAAGGATTGAAGCAGATCGTTATATCATGAACCTGGACGCGTCGTGTGAGTTTCAGGAGAAAGATCGCGTGTGAATAACCCGATCGACTGGCTGTTAGGACTTTTTTCACTCGATATTGGGATCGATCTGGGCACGGCGAACACGCTCGTCCATGTGAAAAACCGGGGCATCGTGATCAACGAGCCTTCGGTGGTCGCCATCGACATCTCTTCACGGCGACGCAACCGCGTCAAGGCGGTTGGCAGCGAGGCCAAGGAAATGGTTGGGCGGACGCCGGCCCACATCGTCGCCGTCCGCCCTTTGCAAGACGGCGTGATTTCCGACTTCGATGTGACGGAGCAGATGATCCACCACTTCATCGGCAAGGTGCACGGTGGACGCTTCGGCGCGGCGCGTCCTCGCGTTGTGATCGGCATTCCCTCCGGCGTGACCGAAGTGGAGAAACGCGCGGTGCGCGACGCTGCGATCAGCGCCGGCGCGCGCGAGGCCGGTCTGGTGGAAGAGCCGATGGCGGCCGCCATCGGCGCCGGCCTGCCGGTGACGGAGTCGGTTGGCTCCATGATCGTCGATATCGGCGGCGGCACCACCGAAGTCGCCGTGATCTCGTTGGGCGGCATTGTCGTCTCGCGCTCCATTCGGGTGGCGGGCGACGAGATGAACGAAGACATCATCAACTACGCCCGCCAGAAGTATAATCTGTTGATCGGTGAACGCATGGCCGAACGCGCCAAAATCGAGATCGGCTCCGCCTATCCTCTGGAGCGCGAGCGCACGATGATTTTGCGTGGGCGCAACCTGATCACCGGCCTGCCGGAAGCGGTGGAGGTCAGCTCGGTGGAGATCCGCGAGGCGCTCTCCGGTTCGGTGCAGGTGATCGTGGATGCGGTCAAGGCGACGCTGGATGAGACGCCTCCAGAGCTGGTAGCCGATCTGATGGAGTATGGAATTGTGTTGGCCGGCGGCGGCGCTTTGCTGCAAGGGCTGGCGCAGCGCCTGCAAGACGAGACGCGTATGCATGTCTACGTCGCCGACAATCCGTTGACGGCGGTGGCAATGGGCGCCGGGATGATTTTGGAGAAACCAGAATTCTATCGCGAGACATTGACGAGCATGCAGCGCAAGGCGACGATTCGATAGGTCTACCCGTGGTTCTTCGTTGACGGACCGATTCGCTCCCTATGCGTAGCACCGAACGACGAGCTCGAAACTTCAGCGATTTGGGTGTGCGGATTGCACTGTTGACGCTGGCTGCAATCCTGTTGATCACGCTGCAAATTTCCGGCAACCTGCGCCCCGCCCAGAATTTGATCACTCAGCTCACCGCGCCCGCCCAACTGAGCGCCACAGGCGTCACCTCCACCGTCAATCGTTTCTTTGCATTTCTGGGGCGAGTCCGCACCCTGGAGCAGGAGTATTTTGCTCTGGAGGCGCGCGCCAAACAGCTGGAAGCTGAGATTGAGACGCTGCGCGAGGTGGAAAAGGAAAACGAGCAGCTTCGCTCCTTGCTTAAATTCGCCCAAACGAGGCCGCGGCTCGAGCTGCGCGGCGCGCAAATTGTTGCCCGCGTCGTCGGCGAAGAGAGCACAAACTTCAGCGACACAATCTTGATCGATCTGGGCGCTGTGCACGGCATCCGTACGGGCATGCCTGTCGTGACCGATCAAGGGCTGGTGGGGCGCATCAGCGAAGTCACGGAAAATAACGCCAAAGTGCTGCTGCTGACCGACCCGAGCAGCTCCGCCAGCGCGCTGATGGCGGAAAGCCGATTGAACGGCATTGTGCGCGGCGGCACCGGCGGCAAGCTGATCATGGATTTCATCCCTCAAGGGCCGACCTTCAACCTTGGCGAAACGGTGCTCAGCTCCGGTCTGGGCGGCAGATTCCCGAAAGGGTTGACCATCGGCGTGATTGAGTCGATTGAATCCCAGCCCAATGCCGTGTTTCAGACCGCCCTCATTCGCCCCGCCGTGGACTTCGGCAGCCTGGAGCTGGTGATGGTCATCACAAACTTTGAACCCAGCGAGGCGCTGCCGGAATTCCTGCTTCAGCCGGCGGAAGAAACCCCCGCATCTGAAGCCGAGGAGACTACGCCGGAGGCGACGCCATGAACCGCGGCGCCCTGTATTATCTGATGGTTCCGTTGCTGCTGCTGCTCTGTTTGCTGCAATCGACTGCGGCGGCGCGCATGAAAATTGCAGGCGTCAAACCGGAGCTGGTGTTGTTGATGGTGGTCATCGGAGCGCTGGTGTACGGAGCAAGACCCGGCGTTGTATGGGCGTTTGTGGCAGGCGTCGGCATGGATATTTTCAGCGGCGGCCCCTTCGGAGCGTCGAGCCTGGCGCTCATGGCCAGCGCTTTGGTGGCAGGATTGGGTCACCGCCCCTTCTCTCGCTTCAACATATTCGTTCCTCTTGCGGCGACGGCGCTCGGCACGCTGGCCTACGCCGGCGTCTATCTCACCATCCTCACCGTGCTGGAAGTGGCCGGGGCGCCTACGCTGCGGGTGCCGATCGACGACGCAATTCGCGACATTGTGCTGCCGGTCACGTTGTACAACACCGCAATTATGTTGCTGCTGCTGCCGCTCTTGAACCGGCTGCCGGAAAGTCAGGACCTGTAGGTCTGGTTTTTGCTTGTCCATATTCAGGGCGAGCGTCTATAGGGAGACATGTTCGAGGAACGCACCGTCCGTGACACTGCAAACCTGACGATGACCCTCTTTCGAGCGGGGATCGTGATTGTGTTTCTGATCATGGTCGTCAGGATGTTTCAATTGCAGGTCGTAGAAAATGAACGGTATCAGGCGCTGGCGAACCGTAACCGGCTGCTGCGCATCGAGACGCCCGCCCCGCGTGGGATCATTTACGACAGCAACGGGACCATTTTGGTGCGCAATCGTCCGAGCTTTGAGGTGGCGCTGGTGCCCGAAGACCTTCCCTTCGACGACCTTGATACGCCCGACGTCGACGAGGAGGCGGTCGAGATCGAGAAAGTGTTGCGCATTCTGCGCGCCGATAGCGATCCGGAAGTGGCGCTGCGCATGGCGGCCATTCTCTTCAATAAGCTCGGCTACGACGACTTCATTCGCACCGTGCAGCGCGCCAACGTGCCTATTTCTTTCTTGAGTGAGCCGGCGTTCGTCACACCCGTGACCGAAGATGGCCGGCTTGCCATGGTGGAGCCGCGCAAGGTCTATCTGCCTGACCTTGACCAACCGCTCCCGCTGGAAGGGTTGGTCGCGCTGGTGAAACGCGTTGTCGCCATCCAGAGCATGGGCAGCGCCTCCGACCCGGTGCCGATCCTGGACGGCGTCGATCGCATTCGCGCATTTGAGATTTCGGAGGACAGCTTCCGCATCCCGGCTGTGCGGGTCATTCAGGTGCCGGTGCGCGAATATATCTACGGCGATCTCCTCAGCCACGTGTTGGGGTTCATGGGACCGATCCCCGCCCTCGCCGCAGACACGTACCGCGAGGCGGGATACACCAATCTCAACGAAAAAGTGGGGTTGAACGGCCTCGAATACACCTATCAAACTGAGCTGCGCGGCTCCCCGGGCGTTCGCTATTCCGAACGCAACATCCTTGGCGTCGACGTACGCACGATCGGGCCGGTGGTCGAACCGGTGCCCGGCTGGAATCTCCACCTGAACATTGACTTGCGCCTGCAGCAGGTCATGCGCGATGCGCTCCAGGAAATGATGGACGAAGTGGACGCTCCCTGGGGCGTCACCGTGGCGATGAACCCGCAAAATGGCGCAGTATTGGGCATGGTCAGCCTACCTTCATATGACAACAATATCTTTGCTGAACGCATCGGCGAAGATTACCTCAAGTTAGAGCAAGATGAACGGCGCCCCTTGATCAACTATGCAATTGGAGGGCTATATCCACCCGGCTCCGTCTTCAAGATGGTGACGGCAGCGGCGGGGCTGGCCGAAGGCATTATTACGCCGAACACGACCATCGTTGACTCCGGCCCTATCTACCTGCCCAATCGCTATTTCCCCGACGACATGTCGCAGGCCCAGGAGTTTGTGAGCTGGAATCACAAGTACGGCATCGTCCATGGGCCGATGAACGTAGTGAGAGCGCTGGCGCTCTCCAATGACATTTACTTTTATATTTTGGGCGGCGGCTTCCCCAACCAATTCCAGGGATTGGGGCCGCAATTGCTCAGCAAATGGACGGAGCTTTTCGGCTTTGGCGAAATCACCGGCGTAGACCTTCCCGGCGAGGTCACGTCGATTGTGCCGACCGATCAATGGAAACGGCGGTTGTTCGCCGAACCCTGGACGACGGGCGACAGCTACAACATGGCGATCGGTCAAGGGTATGTTCTGTCTACACCGATGCAGGTGTTGGTCGAAACGGCGGCGATCGCCAACGGCGGAACCATCTACGTCCCCAAAATCGTGCATCACATGACCGACGCTGAAGGCGGCGTTCAGAAAGATTTCGAGCCGGAGATCAAGCGCACATTGCCGATCTCGGCGGAGGATATGGAAGTCGTTCGTCGCGGCATGTGGGAAGTGGTGAACACGGACTACGGCACCGGCCGCGTGGCGCGCGTGCCGGGCGTCGAGGTGGCCGGCAAAACAGGCACCGCCGAGTTCTGCGAATACATTCCAGAGAAGCGGGACTGTCGCCGCGACGAGAAGGGCTTCCTGCCTTTCCATGCCTGGTTCAGTGCGTTCGCACCATACGACAATCCGGAGATCGCCATCGTCACCTTCGTCTACGATGGCGGTGAAGGGTCGGCTGTGGCTGCGCCCGTCACCCAGAAAATTTTAGAGGCGTACTTCACCGAGATTTCGCCACGCACCCAGGGCGCCATTGCACAACCTTGAGGAAGCCGTATGAGCGACGTTGCCAGACCCGAAGATTCAAGCAGCC
Organism: uncultured Caldilinea sp.; assembly: GCF_937128415.1. Lineage (GTDB taxonomy): Bacteria > Chloroflexota > Anaerolineae > Caldilineales > Caldilineaceae > Caldilinea. Next base: position 62,871 of record NZ_CAKZMJ010000054.1, on the reverse strand, counting down.
CATCATCGCCGAACGGCGTCTTTGCTTTGGAGCTGCGCATCGCCGATCTGTTGGACGACGTAACGGTGCAAGGCGCATCAAAAAGAGGGGCCGGTGAGCCTAAGGCGCCACAGGAGAGAACGGCGGAACCGGGCGCCTTGCCAGGAGAGCCGCTGGTCAAGAGCCATGCACGCCCTGCGTACGATGCGGTGGACAGCCTGCCTCCTTTCTTGGCGCAAGCAAGCGCAGCCAGAGAGGCCGAACCTTCAGGCGCCCTTGCGCCGGAGAACACTCGGCCGGCCATGGCTGCGGCTCCGGCGGCGACGTCTGCACCGCCAGCCATGGAAACCCCCGAAGCGAAAGAGGTGCCGCCCGCCCCTACGGGCGCGCAGATCGTCTACATTCGTGGACGAAGCGACGGCGTTGCTATTGAGATCGGCGTGGGCGCGTGGAGTCAAGTGATGGCGGCGCTGGCGGAGCGGCTGGAGAGCGCCGCCGGGTTCTTCCGCAAGAGCAGCGTGGCGCTCGACCTGGGCGCGCGACCTGTCACGGAAGGAGAACTGCAGGAGCTTGCGCAGGTGCTCGCTGCGCAAGAAATGACGGTGGGCGTCGTGCGCACCCGCTCTGAACGCACGTTTCAGGCGGCGCTGGCGGTTGGCCTGGCCGTCATGTTGGAAGCGGCTGAAGGCGCCCAGAGCGCAACCGCCATGTCGGCGACCTTCAACAGCCAGGAACGAGGGGCGGACGCAGAGGGCTACTTCGTCTACAGAGGATATCTGCGCTCTGGTCATCGCCTTCATCGTCGAGAACATGTCCTGGTGATCGGCGACATCAACCCGGGCGCAGAGGTGATCAGCGACGGCGACGTGCTGGTTTGGGGCAGGCTGCGCGGCGTAGTCCATGCCGGCGCCGGCGGAAATCGCCGCGCATTGGTGGCTGCGCTTGACCTGGAGCCGACGCAGCTGCGCATCGCCGATGTGATCAAAATCGCGCCGGATCCCAAACCGGGGCAGCCCGGTCGTTTTTTCTGGCGGCGCTCTCAACACAAACGGCCGGAAATCGCCCGCGTGGTGCAAGATGAAATTATGATAGAGGAATGGGACATAGCCCGACCCGGGGGCCTGGTCACCTTGCGGCGAGGGGACGGTTGATCTACATATGACAGGCACGGTCATCACGATCACCTCCGGCAAAGGAGGAGTTGGCAAGACGACGACGACGGCGAATCTCAGCGCAGCGTTGACGCAGCTCGGTCAGCGCGTGATCGCCGTGGACGCCGACATGGGACTGCGCAATCTCGACCTGGTCATGGGGCTGGAAAACCGCATTGTCTTCGATTTGGTGGATGTCGCCGAAGGACGCTGCACCTTGCAGCAGGCGTTGGTGCGCGATCCGCGCGCCGAATTTCTCTATCTATTGCCGGCCGCTCAAACGCGTGACAAGCGGGACGTCGCCATCGAGCAGATGTGCGCAATTTGTCGCCAACTTGTCACAATGGCCGACTATGTGTTGATCGATTCGCCCGCCGGCATCGAACACGGATTTCACACGGCGGTGGCGCCGGCCGATCGCGTGTTGATCGTCACCACCTCCGACGTGAGCGCGCTGCGAGACGCCGACAAGGTGATCTATTTGCTTGAACGGGACTGGCGCCGACAGCCGGGCCTGGTGATCAACCGTTACAATCCCAGGCTGGTCAACAGCGGTGAAATGCGCGGCATCGACGACGTGCTCGACATCCTCGCCATCGATCTGCTCGGCGTTGTGCCGGAAGACGAACGGTTGATGCTCTCCACAGATCGGGGGACGCCCGCCGCCTTCGACCGTCGCATGTATGTGCGGCGCGCCTATGAAAATATCGCCCGGCGCATCATGGGCGCCAATGTGCCTTTGACGGATTACTATCGTCCGGGCTTTTGGGGCTGGCTGGCCAGATTGTTTGGAAGATAAATGTTTGCACGAATCAACTGGCGTTATTTTGATTGGCCATTATTTTTGGTCGTTTTGCTTCTCTCGAGCATCGGCGTGGCGCTCATCTACAGCGCCACGCGCAACTCGCCGGACCTTGTCGACTACTGGCAACGCCAGGTTAATTTCATCCTCATCGGGCTGGTTGTGCTCTTTTTCGTCGCGATGGTCGACTATCGCCAGTTGTCGCTGCTGGCGATTCCGGCGTTTCTCATCTTCGTTGCCTCGTTGGTGGCCGTCTATTTTTTTGGAGAGGCGCAGGGTGGGTCTCGCAGTTGGATCAATCTCGGCGGCACCCTGGTGCAGCCCACCGAAGCGGGGAAATTCCTGCTCATCATTTTTCTTTCCTGGTATCTGAGCTGGTTCCGCGACAGCTTGCACCGACTTCCCTATCTACTTATGGCGCTGTTGTTTCTGTTGGCGCCGTTGGCGTTGGTTTATGTGCAACCCGACTTTGGGATGACAATCACCTACGCATTTATGGGCGGCGTGTTGATCCTGGCGGCGGGCGTGCGCTACCGTCATCTGGCATTGCTCGGCGGCGGCGCGTTGCTGGCGCTTCCTCTGTTCGCCGCCACTCTCCAGGGATACATGTTGGCGCGCCTTTGCATCTTTTTGCCGACCGACGAAGAAGGACACATCCTTCCCCCCATTCTCAATCTGTTGCGCGCGGCTTTCGATACGTTGCCCACCGAATGCATCCAGCCCGAGGCGAACACCGCCGCTTCCTATAACGTCGATCAGGCGTTGATCGCCATCGGCAACGGTGGGCTGACCGGCCTCGGTTGGACGCAGGGAACGCAAAATCAGCTCCTTTTCCTGCGCGTGCGACACACCGATTTTATCTTCAGCGTCATTGCTGAGGAACTCGGAATGATCGGCGCGTCGTTGATCTTGCTGTTGCTGCTCTTTGTCGTGTGGCGCGTCCTGCGCATTGCAGAGCGGGCGCCCGATCAATTCGGAAAGCTGCTGGCGACAGGGGTGGCGGCGTTGATATTCTTTCAAATCGTTGTCAACGTGGGCATGAATCTCAAAATCATGCCCGTGACCGGACTGACGCTGCCGTTTATCAGTTACGGGGGCAGCTCTTTGATATCGATGATGTTTGCAATTGGATTGGCGGAAAGCGTGGCCATGCGTCACCGCAAGATCGAATTCTTTTAGCGCGCAGAGCGAGGCGCCGCCACTTGATGGCGGCGCGCGCCCTCGCAATTTCGATCAGGTCACGCCGCGTTTTGTCGTTGGGATGAAGGCTGCGCTCGAGGTTTGAGCCGAGTCTTCCGGTAAGCTTCATACGGCAAGCAGAGTCGGCGTTTTTGCGGATGGATTTCTGTCCGTGAAAACGCATTCTTTTTGCCCAAAGACAGCCTCCCAACGATGAAAACGCAGCCGATTCAAAATAAAATTCAAAAGGAGAAGCGTTATGTTTACTCAAATTTGTCGAATGCTCATCATTGTTACGCTGGCGATAGCGCCGCTGTCAGTTTTCGCCGCCGATAGTTCGACCACATCCGCAGTGCAACAAGGGGCGGCGGAGACAGAAGACGAACCTGCCTGTACTTACCCCGCCGTGGAAACGGCGGGGCAAACCCTCCGATCTCAGGAAATAAGCCCTGCGTGTAATGCGCAGGCCCTCTCAGAAACACATATCTTGACCGAAGTCGTCACCCTTACACAGACAGTCCTGCTTACCGAGGTGGTGACGATCGAGCAGATCGTCCCCGTCACCGAGACCGTATTCGTCACTGAGACCGTATTTGTGACCGAGACGATTGAGCAGATTGTTCCCGTCACCCAAACTGTGCTCGTGACCGAAGTCGTGACGCTTGAACAGATCGTTCCCGTCACCGAGACCGTGTTCGTGACCGAAGTGGTGCCAATTGAGCAGATTGTTCCTGTCACCCAAACCGTGCTGGTGACCGAGGTGGTGACGATTGAGCAGATTGTTCCCGTCACCGAGACCGTGGTCGTGACCGAAGTCGTGACGGTCGAGCCGACCGTCCCCATGAGCGAAACCGAGAGCGCAGCGCCATCTCCGACTGCTTCGATCGACTCCGGAAACGAGGCCCTAGATGCCGGTGACTCAGAAGAGCCCAATTCGCCGGAATCCTTGGTGACAACGCCCAACCTCGCCGGCGCTCAAGCGCAGGCCATAAACGGCCAGGCGTCCGTTGCTTCTCAACCAGCGACGCACTGGCTGCAGCTCTCCCCGCCGTACAGCGAACCGACGCCGCTGCCGGTCACCGGACTGGCTATGTATTACGCTCCTCAGGTGATGGATAGAGTGGAGAGGTATCGTGAGCGGGTGAACAAAATCGAAGCCTGCGAGGAGTGCATCGGTCGCGTTGCGTTGCTGCGCGCCGGCGACCTGGGGCGACTGGTGTGGATTCAGGTGGGCAAGGGAAAGATAGAAGGACCGTTCCAGGTGCTCGACGTCGCCGCGCGCCATCACATCCCCGATCTGTTGCGGCGCAACTGGGTTGTGGACGTCGACTACGAGACGGCCAAACGTTGGGGGATGCGCGGGCCGATCGAGGTGACCATTTACGCCGAGCCGCCCGAAAAGCTTGCCCTGCGGACGCCGAAAAATGAGCAGCAGGCGAACCCCTGAGACGGCGTCAGGCTAGGCGGGACGCTCAAGAGCCTTGCTGAGATCGACGGTCAGTTTTTCGCAGAGCGACAGAAACTGCGGCTTCCACCGAATGTGCAGCGCAAGCGGATCGACCCAGCGTGCATGCACGGTGGCGCGATGCATCTCGGCGAGCGTGAAGTTAGGTTCATCGAAAAAACGCAGGCGGTCGTCGCGGGGGGCGTACCTGCCGAACTGCGCTTCCACAACCAGGATGGGCGGGATGCGGTGCGCGCTCTCGTTGCACCAACGCAAAAACTCGGTCAGAAAGAGCCGCAGCGGGTGATAGCGACGATGCACGTTCGGCGCCGCAGTTACGAGTTGACGCCAGAAGTCGCCGTGGCCAAAGGAGATGGCGGCGACGGGCAGCGCCAGATCATACAGGCCCGCCAGGATAGCTGCGCCGACGTCCAGCAGCGCCCGGCCGGCGCCGAGATAGCCCACCCAAAATGAACGCGTCAACAGCGCCGCCTTCTCTTCGGCTTTCGGGTCGACGGTGTGGCGCTTGCGCGCGTCTTCGATCAAAAAAGCGTACATTTCGACGTCGGCCATCCGTGCGCACAGACTTTCCGCCATCACAGCGCACGGATGGCTGAACGCCTCTTCATAGGTGGCGAAGCGCTGATCGAATTGTTCGTCCAACCAGACGAAACAGCCTGGCACAGGTTGATCGGAAAGCTGATAGGCGGTGCGTTCATAAAAACGCGTTTTCATCAGCGGACCTTTCCGTTGCATGGCGGCAGGCGCCCAGCCAATACAGATGCAGCAGCGCGCCGGTGGTCAGACCCACCAGCCCCTTCACAGGCCACGGGAGCGCAGAAGGACTGACGAAGCCTTCGATCAACCCGGCAATAACCAAAAAAGGGACTGACCCCAGAATCAACTGAACCCCGAGCCGGGCGCGCCGTCGCAAGGCGACGCCCCGACCGAGCAAGCCCGGGCGCAGAAAGCCGTCGCCGATATACAGGCCGCACCCGCCGGCCAGAAAGATGACGCTCAGCTCGACCGGGCCGTGGGCCAGGACGAATTCCGCCAGCCCCCCGACCAGCTGATGGATGGACAATAACCCGAAGATGGCGCCCAAAGTCAGGCCGTTGTGAATCAACACCCAGAGCGTCAGGATGCCGGCGGTCAGGCCGCCGGCAAAGGTGAGAAACATCACCTGGATATTGTTGGTCATGATGAGACTGGCGGCCGCCGAACGCACGCCCGGCGCGATCTCCGTCCAGAGCTCTCCGCGCTCCACCTGCGCAACCAGCGGTGCGACGCCCGGCCCCTGAATGACGTAAATCCACTCCTGGTCTGCGCTCACCGCCCAGAATGCTGCAAGCGCCGGCGCACAAAACAGGACAAAAGCCGTGATCGTATAGGGCAAGAGGGCGCGGTATAATTGCGGAAATGTGCAACGATAAAAGTGAACAAGCCGCCTCCAGCGCAGCGGCTCCCCCTGATAGATCAAAACATGGGCGCGGCCAACGAACTGGTTGAGATAGCGTGTGACCTGTTGATCGGGAAAATCGCGCTGCGCCAGGGCGAGGTCCGAGGCAATGCTTCGATACAGCCGTCCTAGCTCCTCCAACTCAGACGCGGAGAGATTGCGTGGATGGTTGCGGGCCTGGCGGAGCAGCGTTTCCATGCGTTGCCAGCTGGATCGCCGTTTTTTCAGAAAGTATTCAAGATTCATCTTCGGAAACGCATTGTGAAGAATCTGAGTGATGCGCCTTCATTGGTCGATCAAAGCGAGTATATCATCTCCACGCCGGAAAACGTAACGTTTGGCTATGCGGTCGCAGGGCTTGGCAGTCGCTTCATCGCAGCACTGATCGACGCAGCGCTGATCGCCGGCCTTCTGTTGCTCTTGAATTTCCTGCTGACCGTCTTCATGGGCTGGGTCGTGGACGCCTCCATCGCGCTCACCGCCGCAGAAGACGATCCAGGGTGGGCCGTCGGCCTCGTGTTGGCGGTCTATGCGTTGCTCAACTTCGCCATTTTCTGGGGCTACTATTTGGTCTTCGAGCTGGGCTGGCAGGGACAGACGCCGGGAAAACGGCTGGCCGGAATCCGCGTCGTCAGGCTAGACGGCGGCGTCCCGGGATTTCTGGAGGTTGCCATCCGCAACCTGGTGCGCATCGTGGACTTTCTCCCTTTCGCCTACGCATTAGGCTTTGTCGTGATGTTTTTGAGTCGTCAGTCGCGGCGGCTGGGAGATTACGCCGCCGGCACGTTGGTCGTGTATGAGGGGATGACCTCGCAGCCCGACCTCTTCATGCGCCCGAGCGCAAGGGAGTCCCGCCAGGGTGAGTCGCCCCCTCTTGCAGGGAACATTACATCGGAAATTCCCAATCTGCGCCGCCTGACCGGCGATGAGTATCAGCTCATCTGCACGGTCCTTGAGCGTCAGATGCGCGGCCAGGCCGATCCGGCGCTGATGCTGCGGCTGGCGCAGGCCATTGCAACCCGATTAGAGGCCCCGCTTCCTGGCTCAACCAGCCGGGATGCACAGCGCTTTCTCTATTCCGTCGCCGAGGCCTATCGCCGCGCCGCCGATCAATTGTAAATTCTTTCACACCATCTCCAGGCACACCTAGGAGCTCCAGACGCACGAAGGAGGCGAACGATGAATTCTTCTCTTCCGATTGAGTATTCGCCGCTCATTCGCGACCTGCCGATGGACCTGCGCCCGCGCGAGCGATTGATCTACGCAGGAGCCGGCGCCCTCAGCACCGTGGAGCTGCTCGCCATCATTCTGCGCATGGGCGGACGCGGAGAAAGCGTCATTCGGATGGCGGAGCGACTGCTGGCGCAGTTTGGCGGCCTGGCCGGGCTGGCGCAGGCGAGCCATGACGAACTTTGCGCAGTGCATGGCGTGGGAGAAGCAAAAGCGACGCAGATCAAAGCCGCCCTGGAATTAGGGCGCAGACTCCTCGCAACGGCTCCCTACGAGCGCCCGCAGGTGCGCGGCCCTGCAGACGTCGCCAATCTGGTGATGCTGGAGATGGGGCTGCTCGAACAGGAGCATCTGCGCGTCGTGCTGTTGGACACCAAAAACTATGTGCAGCGCATCGTCAACGTGTACGCTGGCAGCCTGAACACGGCGGTCGTGCGCGTAGGGGAGATTTTCCGCGAGGCCATTCGCTCCAACTGTGCGGCCATCATCGTCGTTCACAACCATCCGAGCGGCGATCCGACGCCTAGCCCCGAAGACGTGCGCGTCACCGAGCAGCTGGTGGAGGCGGGTCGGCTGCTCGACATCGAAGTGCTGGATCATCTCGTCATCGGACGCAACCGCTATGTCAGCCTGAAGGAGCGCGGGTTAGGATTTCGTTAAGTTGCAGGTCACGTCGTTCGGCATGTATGGCGTCGACATGACCTGCAACCATGCGTCTACGCCTCCGGCGCAGGCTGATAGACGGCGTGTTTCACCAGGAAGTCATTCAATGCGCGGATGGTGGCGTTGGACAACTTCACTTCTTTGGCGCGAGCGCGGATGTGCTCTTTAATTTCATCCCCGCGCAACACGGGCACGGTCGGGTTGTTCAACTCCAGCACGATCGCTTGATTGAGAAAGACGGCGGCGCCATCCACAGGGGTCGCCGCCAGCGAATTATTGCCATCGCCGTTGGGGGCCTGCTCCAGCAACTGCCGAATTTTCTGTTTCTGCTCCTCCAGGTCCTGGGAAGGATTGCCGACGCCCTCTCTGGAGAAGACGGTGAAGATGCGCCAGAAGCTGAAGGGCTCTCGCCAGCGGTCGCCCTCCACAATGACCCGCCCCTTGTCGGAGCGAACCGCAAAGACCGTGACGCCATGGGGGCCTGTTAGCACATAATTGGCCGGCAGGCTCATAGCGAAAAAGCTGTAGCGGTCGTCGAACCCCTTCATGTTGCGTTCCAACACCTCATCCGGACGTTCAAAAAAGCGGCTGCCGGGCCAACGTCGGCGTGCATAGCGATTGATGTAATAGCTTCCGACGCTGGCCAGCATAAAGCCAACGGCGAGCGCCGTGAAGCTGATCCACGCCCAATAGAGCTGTAGAAATCCAACCAGGCCCGGTTGAATCGGTTGATCGGGGGGATACCAGGTTGGCACCAGGCTGGCCAAGAACCCGAGCAGCAAAACCGCCAGCCCTGCCAGGCTAAAGCGACGTCCCAGCGATTCCTTCTTTTTGATCTGCGTCAGATTTCGATAAACTTTCATGGTTTTGTCGTTTCATCAGATGATTGGAGTGGATGTTTGTTTTACTGGATAGACAGAGAGCCGTCCGGCGCCGCCGCCTTCTCCGGTTCGAGGGCGGCGATGCCGCGTTGAATCTTGGTCAGAATATCCTGTTCGATGGCCTGTTTGGCCACGCGAATGGCGTGCCGGATGGCGAGCGCGTTGCTGCGGCCATGCGCCACGATCACAAGGCTGGAAAGTCCCAGCAACACGGCGCCGCCGTAGTGACTGTCGTCCATGCGTTCGCGCACGCGTTGCAACGATTTGCGGGCGAGCAGCGCTCCCAGCATCGCCAGCGGGCTTTTCTTGATTTCTTCGGTGATGACCTGCGTCATCAGACGAGCGGTGGTTTCCGCCGTCTTGACAAAGATGTTGCCGGTGAAGCCGTCGGTGACGACCACATCGGCCAGGCCTGTGGGGATCTCCTTGCTTTCGATGTTGCCCTCGAAGAGGATGCTCGGCGTCTGCTCCAGCAGCTTATAGCTCTCGATGACCAGTTGATTGCCCTTGCCTGCTTCTTCGCCGTTGCTCAGGATGCGCACGCGCGGCTCCGGCACGCCGATCACCTCCCGCGCGTAGATCGACCCCATGATGGCGAATTGTTGAATGTGCTCGGGTCGAACATCGGCATTGGCGCCGATGTCCAGAATCAGGCAGACTCCTTTGAGCGTGGGAAAAGGGCCGATCAGCGCCGGGCGCAGAATGCCTTTGATGCGGCCAACGTGCAGAATGCCCGCCGCCAACGCACCGCCGGTGTTGCCGGCCGAGACGAACGCCTGCGCCTCATTTCGCTTCACCATTTTGCAGCCGACGACCATCGAGCTGTCGGGTTTTGCGCGCACCGCCGCCGCAGGCTTCTCGTCCATTTCAATGACCTGAGACGCAGGCACGATCGGCAAATTCAGCCCTTTCGTCTTGTATTTTTTGAGCTCCGCTTCAATGACGTCCGGCTTTCCCACCAGCGAGACCGTCACGCCGTAAATGCGCGCCGCCTCGACGGCGCCGGCGACAATCGCCTCCGGCGCGTGATCGCCTCCCATTGCATCCAGCGCAATATTCATACCATCGCTTCCACTTCCGATGTCAGAGTTTTCCGATGTCAGAGTTTTCCGATGTCAGAGTTGTCAAATGTAGATGTCAGATGTTGAAAACAGATTCTGCCGCACTTCGGCGATTGGGGCGGCGTCCTCCGGCCAAGGTTTCTGATTCCGCCCGGTGAACGACGCTGCGTTCAGACGCCCAGGTCGTTCGGACAGCCGGCCAGGGCGACTGCGCCAGGCCCAGCCAGGGCAGCCACGGCCGGGCCGATGTCGCTGAAAACCGCCTCGTCGATTTTGAGTGCGCTGCGCGCCATCTCAAGCAGCGTCTCTGCGTCAGACAATGCGTTCGAGTGCAGGACGCCGACGGCGAGTGGACGCTCGCCATAGACTTTGCGCATGCGATCGACGACCTCCTGCATGGACTTTTTGCGTCCTCGCACGCGCGCCACCGCCGTGGCCGCGCCGTTTTTAAGTTCCAGAATCGGCTTGATCTGAAGCAGATCGCCGACGCCAGCCTGCAGATTGCTCACGCGGCCACTGCGCGCTACGTATTTTAACGTTTCCAGTGCAGCATAGCCAATGACTTCCCTGCGCAGTTGTTCTAATTTTGCGATCAGGGCGGCCTGCTCGATCCCGCGTTCCAGCATGCGCGCCGCCATGATCGCCTGCCACCCGCTGGTCATGCTGATGCCGTCTGAATCCCACAGGATAAAGCGTTCCAGGTCAAACTCCTGGGCCGCGATCTGCGCCGAGCGGAAGGTGCCGGAGAGCTTGCTGGTGACCGTCACCAGCAAAATTTTCTCAGCGCCTTCATGAAAGGCCTGCTGGTAGGCTTCGGCGAAATAGGAAGGCGGCGGCTGGCTGGTGGTCGGCAAAACGGGGCTTGACTCCAATTTTACGTAGAATTCTTGTTCAGAAAGGTCAACCTTGTTACGAAACGACTCTTCGCCGAAGATCACCAACGCCGGCACCTCGATCATTCGATAGCGCTGCAAGAGTTCATCTGGAATATTGCTGCTTGTATCCACCACGATGCGTGTATTTTCGGCTGTTAGAAAGTCTGTCGCCATGTTCGCCCTCCTTTTTGCGACTGTTTTCTGCGACTGTCACAGCGTCGCGGCTGATGAAACGCACCGCCCAGCAAAGTTTGACTCCACATGCGGGTGGGCACGGGGAAACCGCAAACCTGGTGAACGGGGAACCGCAATGAAATGACGCAAATCCGATAGGTTGCGGGGGAATCACAGCACTGCATTATAGATACCGCAAATTCCGTCGTTGCGCAACCATCTCACCGGGACGGGCGCAACAGCTGTTGGTAGGCTTCGCCGATGGGGGTTAAACGGCCGTAATTGTCAAAAAGGTTGCCGGTTGGATAGCGACTGTCGCGCGCCGAGTACCAGTTCCATCGCTGCACCAGCCGATTGTCGTCCTCTGGGTAGCCGGTTGCCGGGTCGCGCAACGATTCAAAGAGGGTGAAACTACCTTCCAGAAATGCAATCACCCTCTGCACGTCAAATCCATACTCGGCCGGCATCAGAATGCCGTATTCTGTGATCCAAAGCGGTTTGTTGCGCTGGCCGCGCGCCGCCATCCAGGCGCGCATGGCGCGCACCTGCCGCTCAACCAGCGTCAGATCATCGTGGTCGTCGATCTCCCACAGCTCGCCGCGTTGCTCGATCATGAAACCCGGTGGAATATTGACGCCCCATCCGCTGCGCTCCTCTCGCAGCACAAAGGCGTGCATGTTCCAGACATCGACCGGCATCTCCACCCCATACAGCGATCGATAGAACTCCCAGACCCGATCCAGATACTCCAGCCGCAAAGGCGTGACCTGGCTGACGCCGCCGATGGCGACCCGGGCGGTCGGGTCAGCGGATTTGATGGCGTGATAGGCGCGGTGGTAGGCGATGGCGTAAATCTCAGGCGGCGTATTGTCCTGCCAGCGAACGTCTGGCTCGTTGCCGATCAGCCAGGTCAGTCCGGGGTGGCGTCGCGCCAGCTCGCTCAGCTCTCGCGGGCCTGGATAGAGACGGCCGTTTTTCATGCGCACCATCGGCGTGAATTCCATATCGAATGCAGGCGCCGGCAAATCCATGACAGCGCGGTCGCCGATGCCCAGAAATCCCGGCTCGATGCGAAAGTTGGCGGTCCAATTGAGATACCAGCCCGGGCGTTCAGCGGGCCAATCGTAATAGGCAAGGTTGCCGTCCGGCACGCCGACGCCGGCGCGCCAGCGCAGTGAATAGGGCGGCGCAGGCGGCGCAGGGGGAAGCGATTCAAGCGACCGGAGCGTCAACGTGCCTGGCGTGTAATGCGGCGGTGATGGGTCGTTCACCGGGATCAGCGTATCGTCGCCGGGGTTGACGGCGGGCGTCCATTCGGGCGGGTTCCCTAGCGCGGCCAAGAGGGCAATCAGCAGCACAAGCGCGCCGCCCGCCACGGCGTAGATGAAACGCTGGACATACAGTGGCTGTTGCTTGAACATGAGAGCGTCACAAGAGAGGATGCATCACGAGGGCGGAACCGGTGCGAGAGACCTCAGTGGCTCTTTTCGAGCAACCGTTCGAGACGGCTGAGATTCTGTTCGAGCCGAGTGAGGGAACTCTGCAGATCGAAAGAAATTTCGCCATTGCCGCTCTGCTGAGACACAGCGCTGTTGACCAAGAGGAGTCGCTGTTCAATTGTCCGCTGCTCCCGGTCCTGCCCGGCAAGTTGACGAGCGCCGAATTTGCGCTCCACAATCGACGGTTTCAGCGCAATGCCGTGACGATCCAGAATTTGCTGATAGTAGTCGAGGCGCTGCATCAGACCGTTCGTCACCGTGGAAAAGCCATGCTCCGCCAAGGCCAGCCGCGAGCCGAAATGCATCGGATAGTGCGAAAACATGCGCTCGTCGTCCCATTCCGGTTGAATGAGAATGATGTCCACGTCTGGATACTTGGCTTTCAGGTTTTTGATGTGATACCGAAGCGTAGAGTGAAGCAACGTGCGCACGGTTTGATTCACAATGGCCTGGATGCCGTGAGAGCGCATGTAGTGCTGGTTGGGGAAGACGCGCTCCGCGTTGAGCGGCACCATGGAGTTGATGCAGATGACGAGCTTGGCGCCGGCCTCGATGGCGAGGTCCAGGCTGGCCGTGCCGTGCAGGCCTCCATCGACGTAATCTTTGCCGAAGATGCGCACCGGTCGATAGATCACAGGGATGGCGCTGCTGGCGGCGACGGCGCGACTGATCGGGACGATGCCCTTGCCGCCCTGGCCAAAGACGGCGCGCGCGCCCGTGTCCAGCTCGGTCGCCACAATAAAGAGCTCTTTGTGTAGAAAATCAAACCGATTGCAGCGCCCCGGCATCTCCAGGATGCGCCGCACGTAGCGCTCCAGCGCCTCGCTGTCGTAGAGGCCGGCGGGAAGCACACGCGCCAGCTCCCAAACAATGTCGGACAACGCAATGTTCAGGGGATGTTTGAGTGAAGCTGCGCCCAAACGCCAGAGCGCTCGCGGAATGTTGAGGAGGCTGCGCAGATATTCTGCAACGTCGGCCCGGAAGATGTCTCTGACGTTGACGCCTCCGATCTCGGGATGGCGATTGTCCAGCGTTTGAATGATCTCTTCCGGAGAAAAACCGTTGGCGATCAGGGCGCAGATGAGAGCGCCGGCGCTCGTGCCAACATAGGTGTCAAAGTCGTTGACCGTCAGGTCGCGGAGGATGTTGTTGATTGCTCGCAGCGCGCCAACTTCGTAGACGGCTCCGGTGATGCCGCCGCCCGCCAGGACCAGGGCAACTTTACTGCGTTTCATGCTCTGCATCCGATGAAATCTGTTCCGACGCCTCGGCTACGGACGTTGACTCGTCGCCCGGCTTGTTTCCTTCTTCAGCGGCGAGCAGTGCGCTGATTTTTTCGTTGAGTTCATCCAGCTGCGCCTGCAACTTGCGCAGGTCGCGCGCCGTAGGCACATTGAGCGTCGTCAGGATGTCTTGCATCAACTCATCGATGCGGTGGAACAGCAGGGCGTCGAGCGCTCCCTGGTTGGCGCCTTCTTTTTTTTCGCCGCTGTCTCTTTTTTCACCGCTATCCAGGTGAAGCGGAGCGGTCAAGGCGCGTCGCATCTGATCGAGTGTGTCGCCGCCGGCGCGAATCAAGTTGGCCAGCAGCGACCGTTGCAGGAACCCCGCCCCCTTCTTTTCCTGCTCAAAGATGATTTGCGAAAGCGTGAGGTTGGTCAAATCCTCGCCGGTCTCATGGTCGATGACGAGCACGTCCTTGCGCGCCTGGATCATCTCGGCGATCTGATCCAGGGTGACATAGCGTTTCGCTTCTGTATCGTACAGCTTGCGATTGGGATATCGCTTGATGACGGGCATCGAGACTCACCGAAGAATCGATTTTGTTACGCTTGCGAGCATAAAAAATCATAACACACTTCAACGCGCTGCGTCAAAAGCTAAAAAAGAAAAGGGAGGCCGTTTCGCAACGTCGAGCGTTCGCCTGTCGTGCGTAGGAGGCGGCCATCTCGCTAAATTTGAGCGGACGGTTTCTGCAGCGATTCTACTTCATGCTATACTGCTACGAAGCTATATTGCTACGCAGATCGCCCAGTGTAGGGGCTGTTTTTCGGGCGATGAGGCAAGACGCCGTGCATCGGTGGAGGAAAGGGAGAATTTGTTTCAGTCTTTGCGGTATCGCTGGAGCACCCTGAGTCAGGGGCAGAAGATTTTTGTCGGCGTATTGGCGGCGCTGGTTGTCATGGGGCTGCTTGTCACCCTGGGCCAGGGCAGCCCGTTGCTCAACCCGGCGCGGCTGCTGGCTGTGGCCGCCATCCTGCTGCTGGCGTTGCCGGTGCATGAGTTCGCCCATGCGTTCATGGCGGTGCAGCTGGGTGACCCCACCCCGCGTCGACAGGGGCGCTATACGCTCAACCCGTTGCGCCATATTGACCCGATCGGCGCGCTGCTGATCCTGTTGGTGGGGTTTGGCTGGGCCAAACCGGTGCAATGGAATCCCCGCAACATCGACGTCGATCCCAGGTTGGGCTCGATTCTCGTATCGCTCGCCGGGCCGCTGAGCAACCTGGCGTTGGCCGTCGCAAGTCTGTTGTTATGGCGTTGGCTCGGTGCAAGTGGATTTCTCGCCAGCCTGTTGCTCTTTTTTGCACAGATCAACGTGCTGCTCTTCGTGTTCAATTTACTGCCCATCCCGCCGCTGGACGGCTCGCACGTGCTCTTCGCCCTGTTGCCGGACGACGCTCGACAGGTGCAGATCTTCCTGATGCAGTACGGTATGTTGATCCTGTTTGCCGTGATCCTCTTTGCGCCGGCGTTGATTCGGACGCCCACCAATGCCATTCTGCGCTCGCTGCTGGCGCTGGTCGGCGGCTGACAGGTGAGACCGATGGCTTCATTCCCTGTGTCTGAATTCCCAGTGTCTGAATTCTCGATGTCTGAGCCGTCGATGGCGACTCGAAATCGTTTCGACTTAGGTCAACGCGTCCGCTATCGCGTCGAACAATTCATCAAGGGGCTGCGAGCAAGCTTGCAAACGCCGGACGAGAGCCTGGCGGAAACAGTGCTCGCTCCCGCCCAGCTGGCGCTCTTTCGACGCATGCCTCTCGACGCTCGACGTCATAGCCTGGACGTGCTGCGCACACTCCAGCGGCAAGGGCCGACGTCGCGCGATCTGGCTGTGGCTGCACTGTTGCATGACGTCGGCAAAGCGGCGGCGACCGAGGCGGGCGCCTATCTGGGCCTCTGGCTGCGCGGGCCCTTGGTGGTGCTCGAAGCGTTTGCGCCGGGGGTGTTGAACCGACTCGCCGTTCCGCGGCCCTCGCCCAGCATTCGCTATGCGGTGTATGTGCAGCTGCACCATCCGGCGATCGGCGCAGCCTGGGCGCAGGAGGCGGGATGCAGCGAACTAACCTGCTGGTTGATCGCGCACCATCAGGACGCCTCGGCGAACGGCGACCCAGAGAGAATGGCGCTGTTGAACAGGCTTCAGCGCGCGGACGGCGAGAATTGAGCGACTCGCTTCGGCGCGCCGGCTGCGAGGGTGCATTGGAGCGTAATTGGGCGGTGCACAAGAGGACGGGAAGAGTTCAAGAGCAGGAGACATGGCAAATCCACGCATCACCATCATCGGATTAGGATTGACCGGAGCCAGCCTGGGGCTGGCGCTGATGCAAAGCGGCGCAGCGCTGGAAATCGTCGGCCACGACAAAGAGCCGATGGTCGCCCAGGAGGCGCGCAAACGCAACGCCGTGCATCGCATTGAGTGGAACCTTTACAAGGCTTGTGAAGGGGCGTCGATGATCGTGCTGGCGATTCCCTTCGACCAGGCGGTCGAGACGCTGGAGCTGCTGCGCGAGGATATTCCGCCGGCGACGATGGTGCTGGTGTTAAACGGCGTCTTCAGGCCGGTGTTGCAGCTTTTTGCAGAAAAGTTGCCCGGTCACGTCAACGCCGTGGTTGGGCAGGTGATCTTGAACGGCGTTGGCGTCGAGCTTACGCCGCAGGCGGGGCTGCTGCAGAAGGCGATCTTCTGTCTGTCCACCGGCCCAACGACCAATCCGAGCGCCCTGCAACTGGCCAGCGACTTCGCCGAGAGCGCCGGCGCCGTTCCGCTCTTCGTCGATCCGGATGAACATGACGGCATCGCCGCCGCAGTCGAGAGCCTGCCGCGGCTGGTGGGCGCGATTCTTCTGCACATGGCCGCCGGTTCGCCGGGGTGGACGGAGGCGCAGCGCATGGCGGGCGTCGCCTTCGCGCGCACTACACAGTTCGACCGCAGCGCGCAGGGCCTGTACGCCGAATTGATGGCCAACCGCGCCAATGTCCTGCAGCGGCTCGACCAGCTGGCGGCGGCGTTGACGGCGTGGC
Source organism: uncultured Caldilinea sp. (assembly GCF_937128415.1). Taxonomy (GTDB): domain Bacteria; phylum Chloroflexota; class Anaerolineae; order Caldilineales; family Caldilineaceae; genus Caldilinea. Next base: position 46,166 of record NZ_CAKZMJ010000054.1, on the reverse strand, counting down.
GCGCCTGGCTGGCGGCGGAGGCGAGCCAAGAGGGTGAGCATCCGCTGCTGACGGCGCTGGCCGACGCCGAGGCCGAGCGTCTGGCCTGGGAGAGCCATGCCTTGCGCCATGATTGGGAGCCTGCGTCTGCGAGGTCGACGGCGCAGGAAAGCCCCGGCATGTTCCGCCAAATGTTCCTTGGCGGCTGGTTCGGCGGCCGCAAACCCGACGACGAGAAGCGGCGATGAACGTGGTCCTGGCGCCGGTGCATCGACGAATGAGGTGAGGCGGCTTGAAGTGCATCATCCAGATTCCGTGCTATAACGAGGCGCAGACCCTGCCGCAGACGGTGGCGGACTTGCCCACCGCCCTGCCGGGCGTCGACGTAGTGGAGTATCTGGTGATCGACGACGGCAGCAGCGACGGCACGGCGGAGGTGGCGAAACGACTGGGGGTCCATCACGTCGTCCGCCATATGCGTAACCTCGGCCTGGCGCGCGCCTTTCGCACCGGCCTCGACGCCTGTCTTCAGCTCGGCGCCGACATCATCGTCAACACCGATGCGGACAACCAGTACGTTGGCGCCGACATTGCGCTGTTGGTGGCGCCGATCGTGGCGGGCGAGGCGGAGCTGGTCGTCGGCGATCGCGGGGTGGCGCAGGTTGCGCACTTCTCCCCGCTGAAGCGCTTTTTGCAGCGGTTCGGCAGTTGGGTCATCTCGCAGGCGGCCGGCGTGCCTGTGCCGGACGCCACCAGCGGCTTCCGCGCCATGACGCGCGAGGTCGCCCTGCACACCCTAGTCCTCAGCCCGTACTCCTATACGCTGGAGACGCTGATCCAGGCGGGAGCGCAGCGCCGCGCCATTCGCTTTGTGCCTATCCGCACCAACCCACCGACGCGCCCTTCTCGTCTGATGAACAACCTCCCGCATTATCTGGCCAATTCCACGGCGACCATCGTGCGCGCCTACGCCTTCTACCGCCCGCTGCGCGTGTTCACGACGATCGGGCTGATTGCGCTGCTGGCCGGCACGCTGATCGGCGTGCGCTTTTTGATCGCCTATTTCTCGCAGGGCGGGGCGGGGCATATCCAGTCGCTCATCCTGGCGGCGGTGCTGTTGATCGCCGGCTTCCAGACGCTGCTGATCGGCCTGGTGGCGGATCTGATCGGCGCGAACCGGAAGATTATGGAGGAGGTGCTGGTGCGGTTGAGGCGGGGGGAGGCGCACCCCAATGTGTTTTTTCATAGCACAGGAAATTCGACGCTCTCCTCGAAAAGCGAAAGCTCTGTTGTTAATCAATGAAAATCTGCTTCATTGCCTCCAGCTATCCGAAAACCGACACAGATGGCACTGCTCGATTCATTCGGTCGTTAGCCGAAAGCATTCATGACCTTGGTCATGAGGTTCATGTTTTAATCCCTGACCGTTCTGATTTAGATTTGACCGGCAATCGCATACCTGTGCATACATTTCGATACACCCTGAAGCCTTCCTTGGAAATAATGGGTTATGCACAAGCGATGAAAAGCGATACGCAACTCCGTGCCCTCTCTTATGGGTTAGCGCCTGCGTTCGCTTTGATGGAAGCTCAAGCCTTGATGCGACTCCACTTCAAACATCAATTTGATATTATTCATGCCCACTGGGTTCTTCCCAACGGCGTCATTGCGGCTGCGATAGCGGATCTGATACGTCGCCCCCTCATTATCAGTCTTCATGGCTCCGATATTTTCCTTGCACGCCGCAATATGCCACTCGGCGGACTTGCCTCATATGCATTTCGTCGATGTGCGGCTGTCACGGCCTGTAGCCCGGAACTTCAGCAGGGTGCGATTCACCTAGGCGCCGACCCTGAACGACTCCATCTTATTGCATGGGGAGCGGACCCTGAGATATTCCTGGACGAAGAACAATCACGGCAGGAGCTAAGAGCGTCTCTTGGCATTTCCCCCGAGGACTTCGTAGTGTTAAGTTTGGGGCGTCTCGTCCAGAAAAAAGGTGTAATTTATCTTCTGCGGGCATTTGCGCAGGTGGTAAAAAATGCACCCAATTCTATATGCATCATCGCCGGCGATGGACCGGAACGGGAAATTCTCGAGTCAACAGCACATTCGCTTGGTGTTTCACAAAAAATTCGATTTCCTGGCGCTGTTGCCTGGAAGGAAGTGCCGCGCTGGTTGGCCGCGAGCGATGTCTTCGTTGTTCCATCAATTCATGATGACAACGGCAATGTTGACGGACTTCCAACCACAATTCTTGAGGCCATGGCTGTCGGACGCCCGGTAGTTGCAACTCGAGTTGCAGGAAATGAATTGGTCATTCGGCATGGGTACAATGGGCTAACAGTCCCAGAGAAAGACCCCTTATCGATAGGCCATGCATTGCTGCTGCTGATGACGCAACCAGAAGTGCGAAAAAGACTTGGGAAAAATGCACGTCAGCTCTTGTTGGAATCGCTCACTTGGCGTAAAGTCGCAGAAAAGTTTATCGATATTTATCGAGAGAGTTTAAACTCCTATGCGCAATCGTGAAGAGTGGGCTCCTAGCAAGTACCAATTGGATAAGAACCGATGGATGGCGTCTCGGAATTTGAGTGAGGTCGGAATCGGTTCGCGCCTCTTGGGGGATCTGGTGGCGCTTTTCTATCAATCTAATATTCCTCGTTATGCGCATGGCAAACTGCTGGATGCTGGATGTGGTAAGGCGCCGCTTTTTGCTATGTATCAACCCTTCATTACAGAATCAATTTGTGTAGACTGGCCTAATTCTAAACATGACGCCAAATTCGTCGACGTTCACTGTGATTTAGCTGAAGGTCTCCCTTTTAAGAATCAAGAGTTTGACACCGTCATTCTCTCTGACGTGCTTGAACATGTTTTCAACCCTTTGAGTTTGTGGCGTGAACTTGCCCGCGTTATGAAGCCAGGCGGCGTTTTGCTCATGAATTCGCCATTTTATTACTGGTTACACGAATCTCCTTTTGATTACTATCGTTACACCGAATTTGCGCTCCGACGATTTGCCGAAGAGACTGGACTGAAAATCTTGTCATTTTATGCGATTGGAGGAACTGTTGAGATATTGATCGACATTTTCGCCAAGCATCTCCAATTCCTACCCGTCGTTGGCGCTCCGTCTGCGAACATTTTGCAAACTGTAGCCTCTATCTGGGCTATCTCAGACTTGGGGAAACGTGTTGCACATTTTACGGCAAAGGCATTTCCATACGGTTACTTTTTAGTCGCCCAGAAAACAGATTGAATTCGATATGTAACATGGGGAAAATCAAACTATCAAGGGGCAGCCGTTTCCCTATAAGACAGATGGAGAGCCAGATGCGTGGCTGGCGGATCCATATTCAGGACAAGAGATTTTTGTTTCTGCTCCTTCAGCTAAAGCCATTAAGACACTAAGGGGAACATCTGAACACAATGAGAGAATCTTATCTCACTGAAGGTATTTCTTCTGAGCATTATACGGAAGATTATTTTATCAGCGCCTGCCATGGGTATGAAGAATTTTTCACCTCAAACGGCTCTAAGTTGCCTTTGAGGCTTTCTTTGCCTCTCAAAATCGTTTCTCCGCAGCGTGGGATGAGAATCCTTGATATTGGTTGTGGACGGGGAGAGTTTGCTGTGCATATGGCAGCCGCCGGAGCTGAAGTGTGGGCCGTCGACTACGCTGAGGCTGCCTTGAAGATTGCCCAGAGATTCATGAAAACGTTGGAGGGATTCGGAGGACTCGAAATTCTCAAAGTTAAATTTATTCAAGGCAGTGCTCTTCATCTACCGTTCCCGTCGAACAGCATGGACGTGGTAACGATGTTAGATGTTGTAGAACATCTAACTCCAGTAGAACTTAATCAGGCCCTCAGCGAAGCGAGACGCATTCTCGCGCCTCGTGGGCGACTGGTCGTGCATACGATGCCAAATTTATGGTACTACCGATACGGATATCCTTTGTACCGTCAATTTCAGAATATCCGGGGCCAAAGATTGCCCGCCGACCCTCGTGACCGATGGCGATATAAAGAAGTCCACATTAATGAGCAAACGCCAAACATGCTTCGGGAAACGCTCCAGCAAAATGGATTTAAGACAAAGGTCTGGCTACAATCGACACAAACTTATGAACACGAGTCGTCTCGAATCGTGCGTCTGGCGATGAAAGGCTTAACCCAAATTCCCGGCCTCAGGCGCATTTTTTGCAATGATATTTTCGCCATCGGTGTAAAACCATGAACATTGGTCAGGTGAATCCCCGCCAGTATTGGGAAAAAAGGCTCTACACACAAAGCTCGTTACGCGGCACCGGACATCGGGCATTCAACGAGGATTACAATCAAATTCTTTATCGTTCTCAGGCGGAGTGTTTAGATAGTCTTTTCGCCGAGGCGCTCATCGCTCCATCAGGGCGCAGCGTGTTTGATGTTGGGAGTGGTACGGGGTATTTTATTCGCTATTATCAAGACCGCGGCGCTTCTGTCATTGTGGGAGCTGATCTGACTTACGCCAGCGTCACCTATCTGAAACAACACCTCGATGGAGTCAACATCTTACAGTGTGATATAACCGCTCCCAATCTCCCAATTCGACAAGAATTTGACATCGTCAACTGTATCAGCGTACTTTATCATATCCTGGACGATGCGCTCTTCGCTTGTGCGTTAACAAACCTTTGCCAATCGGTTGCGAAAAATGGCTTTTTGATCGTTTCAGATATTTTTCGCCATGCCTATTCGGCCCGACATGCTCGGTTTCGTCCGCTAGAGGCCTATGAAACAATTCTTCGGAGCAATCACCTGTCGATTGTAACGATTTTGCCGGTTTATTTTTTTCTCAATCGCGTCTTCATCCCGATAGTCGGGCCAAAACTGGTGGAAATTTTTCAGTTAGGGGAATGGTTTTACCATATCGACAGGCGACTGCGTCAGAAGGGTGTGAAAAAAGGCGCCAGCATGTACTTTTTATTGGCTAAACGTATTTGAGGGAATTGCGTTGAAAATAGCTGTTGACGCCTTAGGTATTCATTACTACGGTGGTGGACGCTCTGCCACTCTGAATCTGCTCAAAGAACTTTGCACCCTATCAGACGAACACCGCTATCGTATCTTTCTTACGCAACCAGAACCTGAATTATGTTTTCCCGGCAAAGTAGAACAGGTGATTGCGCCTGTAAAGAATCGATTGGCGGTGCGGATTTGGGCGCAAGCTGTTTTGCCCATCATGGTGCAAGATTGCGATCTTGTGCATTTCATGAAAAACCTGGGAGTCTTTGGGATTCGCAAACCAAATGTCGTTACCATGTACGATCTTACAACTCTAGTGCATCAGGAATTGATGCCAAAGTTAGATGTATGGTACTGGAAAACCATCCAACGACATACGCTTCACTCTGCCACCCGGATTATTGCGATTTCGTTCAACACCGCTCAGGATATTCTAAAGTTCTATTCCGTGCCGGCAGACAAAATTGACGTTATTTATCCGGCTTTTTCGAGTCATTTTAAGCCTGCAGCGTCTGAGGAAATTGCCAGGGTGCGCGCCAAATACAATCTCACCGACTCCTATATCTTGCATGTCGGTCGCCTGGACAAAAAGAAAAACGCATCCCAAATTGTTCAGGCATTTTACGCGTTGCGCAATCTCACCAATTACTCTGGCAAGTTAGTTTTCGTGGGTGAAAATTATGCCAAAAGCATCGATCATGCATTTTATGCACTAATCTATGGTCTTGGATTGACCGAACAAGTCATCTTTACAGGAGCCGTGCCCGATAAAGATTTACCGGCCATTCTCAGCGGTGCAGAGGTCGCCGTGATGACATCACTGCATGAAGGCTTCGGAATCGTGGCTCTGGAATCCATGGCCTGCGGCGCCCCGATCATCGCCAATCGGGCCGGCGCCGTTCATGAGGTCATAGGCGATGCTGGCATCCTGCTCGAGGGGCGCCGCATAGAGGATTTGGTTCATGCGCTTACGCTGGTGATTTACTCTCCACAATTCCGCAAGCAGATGATACAACGCGGGCTTGAAAGAGCTTCAGCATTTAGCTGGCGAAAAGCAGCGCTGGAAACGCTCGACACTTATCGAAAAACACTGCACTCCTTTGGCCGATGAATTGTGAAAAAGTTTCGATGGAAAACCTTTGGCATTTTGCCCTACAACAGTACGAGACTTATTATCAGGTCCCAGGTTTTTTGCGAGAAACTGATGCATTCTACCTCTGGGTTTTAGACAAACTAGGGGCCCACAAGGGGACTCTGCTCGACATTGCATGCGGTGAGGGCCATATGATCTATTGGGCTCGCAAGCGCGGGATCGATGCATATGGTCTTGATTTCTCGACGATTGCAGTTCAAACTGCCAATCAATTATCTGGCAGAATCGTAGTAGCTGTCGGTGATGGAGAAAATCTTCCATTTGCTGGCGATTCATTCGATTTTGTAACGAATTTAGGCAGTTTGGAGCACTTTCTTAACCCAGAACGCGGCCTTCAAGAGATGAAACGAGTTTTAAAGCCAGGGGGACGCATCGCAATCTTGGTGCCTAATAGTTACTATTTATTAGACATAATATGGCATGTCTGGCGTCGGGGTTTTCCCGTCAGTCATTCTCAGACTATCGAGCGATTCGCCACAGCGGGGCAGTGGCGTCATCTGATTTTGCAAGCCGGTCTCAAAATTGTAAAAGAATATAAATACAATCTCTGTTTCCCCAGGACGGTGCACGATCTTGGTTGGTACCGCAAATCTCCGCTTAAGCTCACTTTCCCTCTTCTCTCTCCGATCACACCTTTTAATCTTTCATATAGTTTCTTGTTTATTTGTGTGCGTTCCGAATAAAAAATGGAGATAAATTTTCTCCGAAAAGCTCAATATTTGCATAAGAAGATTTTGTCCTCGCCGCTCATGAACATTTTTAAAATAATGTTCGTAGTGGCGGCGTTCGTTTTCATGGGCTGGGCCGTCGTCGCCGGCATAAGTGAGTTTCAAGCTCGATCTGAGGCGTTGCGCTTTGGCCCGGTCTATGCAGGGGCGGTGCTCGTTTTCATTGCATCGTTGCTAGGCGGCGTGGTTTGGCATTGCGTCATGCGTTCATTTCATTTGGATTTGCCATGGCAACAAAATTTGATAGTGCACATGGTGTCCAATGTAGCAAAATATTTGCCCGGCTACGGTTGGCACTATTTAAGCAAAGGATATTTGATCAACTCCATCCTCAGCACCTCTTCAGCCTTTTTCATCATTGCAACTGAGGCCGTTATTTTGATCGGCAGTGGAGCCAGCCTGGGGTTTGCGTTCACGGCTGCCTTTCCAACTTCAATTGTCCATTTCCATCACTATCGGATTTGGTCGCTTTTGGGCCTGTTGCTAGTCGTGCTGGCGACTGCAATTTGGACGCTCTATGCTGGCGATAAAGTGCTTTCAGCAAGAACAAACCAGCAATATAGCAAGGCCAAATTTATCATATGGATGCTGATTGCCTGGGTGGCGGGAGGGCTGGGATGGCTTGCTCTTTCAGGCGCTACGTTGCTGTTCATCAAGGCAGTGGATGGGACGGCTGATGTCACCTTCATCGATAGTTTGATTGCGCTCACGTTTTCTAGCGTATTAGGTTTCATCGTAATTTTTGTACCCGCGGGCCTCGGCGTTCGAGAAGCGACGATGGGGGTCATGTTATCTCCTTTGGCCCCTCTCCCTTTAACGATCACAGTGAGTCTTCTTCTCCGGATTATAGTCATATTGTCCGAGATGCTACAGTTAGGCGCTGTGTTCCTGTGGTCGAAGCACTGGCCTACGAATTTGAAAAAACTGCTTTCCTTCGCCAGGGTTACGCGAAATAATCCGAACGGGGTATTGTAATTTGTGGTTCGCCATAGTATTTTCGGGCTGTAAGTTCTGTTTCGGACTATAGCTGTAACCTGCATTGTGCGTGATGTAACCTTTGTTTCAAGTGTGGAGGAAAACGATGATGAAGCGATTGTTACTAACAATTGTATTTGCGGGCGTCGCACTGTTATTGCCAAAGGCGGTTTTTGCTCAACCGTCCGGTTCCTATGCAAGCGGTATTGCGTGTCTGAACCTTACAAACAACTCGACTGTAGCCAGCATCAGTTTCTACAATCAGACAGGCGCTCTCGTAACTACAGTTAACAATAACAACCTCGCGCCGAATAGTCCTTGGTTGTTGTTCTCGCCGAATATTCCAGGGTTGCCGGCCGGTTTTCTTGGTTCAGCGGTTGTGGGGGCAGGCGCCGAAGTGGCATGCTCGGTCAATACTCAAACCACGAGCGGCGTCCAACGCGTTGGAACAGCGGAAGGCGTGGCAAGCGATGATACAGGGCCGGTTCAATATGCAACCCAGGTGTTGAACAACGCCGGCGGCGGCTTCAGCTCCTATGTTGCAATTCAAAATGCCAGCAATTCAGAGACGCAGGTCAGAGTCACCTACTATGATGCCAACGGGAATCAAGTGGGCACTCCGGCGCAGTTCCCGATTCCTGGGAATGCTTCAAGGGTCTTCTATCAAGAACAGGCTGGCTTACCGAACGGGTTCATCGGCTCTGCAAAGTTTGAATCTGTCAATGGGACTACCCCCCTGGCAGGCGCTGTGGCTATTTACAGCAAAACTGGGGCGCAGCTCTTAAGCTTCAATACGTTTAAGCAGGGTGCATCCACAGTGTTCCTGCCGCGCGTCTCTAAGAATCTTTCTGGTTTGGGGTACACTGCCGGTTGGGCTTGTCAAAATCTTGGCCCTGGCACAGCAAACATGACGATGCAGGTGACCATGATCAACCAGGCCAATGGACAAACCGTCTCGGCGACGCTGTCTAAGTCGAATGTGCAAGTTGGTCAGTCCTGGCTAGGGTACTTCGGCAGCACCGGCAATGCTACTCTGGATGCCATTCCCAGAGGTTTTGGAAGCGCCGTCGTCACCTCGACCGGCGGTCAAATTGCCTGCACGGTGAATGAGGACAACCGCACAGGCGGCGGCGTGCAGCCTGCGTTGATCGGACAGGGCGCTACGTACAGTGGTGTGCCCGATGGTCAACAAAGCGTCAGAATGTTCTTCCCGCAGATTGTAGCTTTGGGACAAAATAGCTTCCGCGGCGGCTTCCAGATAGCCAATACGACGAATCAGGCAACAACCTGCACATACACTTTCTCAAACGGCGATGTCATCTCGAATGTGCCTCTGGCGGCCAATGGCTCCAATTCGGTCTTCGCAGAGACCGTCTTGATCAACAACAAGACAAACTTCAACGGCAGCGTTCTCGTGGAATGTGGTCAACCGATTGTGGGCATCTACAACCTTTCAATCATCGGACCGGCGGCAGCTGGTGACCCGTACGCCTCGAATAACGGCATTAATCGATAACGGTCGACCCTCGCCTGGCACTCAGTTCTCTAAGTTCAACAGGGGGCGCACCAGCGCCCCCTTTAGATTCGTATTTGTAATTTCAGACAAACAATTGACGAATTGGGAGAAGAAGTTATGTTTTCTTCATCAACAATGCGTTTTATTTTTATAATTTTGTTTTCACTCACGTTACTTGTAGCTTGTGACTCTCAACCTGCGCCTGTTGAAACAGTTGAACCGACCGAAGCGGTCGCTGTAGAATCGCCGCTTGCAGTGCAAACTTCTCCTTTAGCCCAACCTGAATCCCCTCTGGAAAGTCTCCGTGTTGAGCCTGAAAGCGGCTGCGAACTCGACTTTCCTCCGCCCCCGAATCATTTGGGGGTTGTGTGCGGCAGCGTTATTTCTAAAACTCCGTTCACCAAGTATCTACTCGCAGGAGACTTTTATCTTGCCCCGGTCATCTATACAAAAGCCAAACTTGACAATGGCTCGGAGATCGATGTTCCGTTTATAAGTCTCAATGTGGGTGCAGACAAAGTTGCAGATATCAAGACAGACTCCGGCGCATTTGTATTTCTTAACGTTCCTCCAGGGGAATACGGCGTCGTAATTTACACCCCTTTGCAGTCTTTCTTATTTCACGATGGCACCGGTCAGAATGCGTTGATCTTCCGGCTTGAAGCAGGTGAGATCAAACAGCTTGCACCAATGCCGCTTGACGAGCATGAATAATCATTTGAGATAACGACATTACACGCTGCTTCCTTCTGCGGAAAGAATAGGTTGACGCTACTGTTTTAAAAATCACCTCGAGTTATTCTTAACCTACATCACCTGAATCGCTTCTTGCGGCAGCACCACCGTCCAGCGCCGGTCTTCGGCGATGTGCAACCGCTCGTAGATGTAGACCGGCACGACGATCTCCAGGTCATACGCGCCGGCGCGCAGGCGATGGCTCCCTTCGCTGCGCAGAAAGAGCGTGCAGGTGAAGCCGTCACTGAGTTCATCCACAATCACGCCCTGTAGCGCGTTGCGCCGCGCAAGGGCCGGCGCATCCTTGCGCACGAGCAGGATGCGCTCCGGACGTATGGCGAGCGTCACTGCATCGCCGGGACGGAGCCACGGCGCAGGCGGCGTTTCCAGCACCATCTCGCCGACGCGGACGGCCATCCCCGCTTCGGCGCTGCTCAGCACCTGTCCGCTCAGAAAGTTGCGGCTGCCGGTGAGCTGCGCCACCTGTCGATTGACCGGGCGAGCCACGACTTCGGCCGGCGTCGCGCATTGCAACAATTTCCCCTCGACCAATACCGCCAATTGGTCGGCCAGGAGATAGGCTTCTCCAAAATCATGGGTGATGAAAATGACCGGCAGCTTGAATGCACGCTGCAGATCGAGCAGGTCTCGACGCAGCGCGGCGCGCGTCGGCGCATCGAGCGCGGAGAAGGGTTCGTCCAACAGGAGGGCGTGCGGCTCGGTGACGAGCGCCCGCGCCAGCGCCACCCGCTGCTGTTGACCGCCGCTCAACTCCTGAGGACGGCGGGTTTCGTAGCCCGCCAGCCCCATGCGTTCCAGCATGGCCGCGACGCGCGCCTCTCGCTCGCGCCGCGGCAGGCGATGCAGCCCGAACGCAACGTTTTCGCCGACGGTCAGATGTGGAAAGAGCAGATAATCCTGCATGACGTAGCCGATGCGTCGCCGTTGAGGAGGAACGTTCAGCTTGGCGGCGGCGTCGTAGAAGACGAAGCCGTTCAAGGCGATGCGACCGGCGTCGGGGCGCGCTAAACCGGCGATGCAGGCCAGCGTCATGCTCTTGCCGGCGCCTGAAGGACCGAACAACGCCGTCACCCCAGGCGGCGCTTCGAGCGTCAGGTCAAGGTCAAACGAAGAAAGACGCTTGTAGAGTCTGACTGCAAGCATCAGTGGGTCATCGCCGTTTGCTACGCTGCGACCAGGGCATCTTCCTCGGATTGCCAGTAGACCGGATCGTAGGCGGGCATCTCGCAACGCAGCGGCTTGTCCACGCGGTCGCCGAGCGCATAGGCGGCCTGCATCAGCGTGTGAATCTGCGATGTGCCTTCGTAGATGACGGCGCTCTTGGTGTTGCGCAGGTGACGCTCGACGTTGTATTCGTCCGAGTAGCCATACGCGCCGTGAATTTGGACGGCGTCGTTGGCGCAGCGGAAGGCGGCTTCGGTGCAGTACCATTTCGCCATGCTCGTCTCACGCGTGTTGCGAACGCCCATGTTTTTGAGCCAGCCCACCTTCCACACCAACAGCTGACCGATGTCGATGCACTGTTGCATGTTGGCGATCATCTGCTGCACAAGCTGATACTCCGCAATCGGGCGACCAAAGGTTTGGCGCGTTTTGGCGTATTTGATCGACTCGTCGAGGCACGCCTTCATGACGCCCACTGCGCCGGCGGCGACGCCGTAGCGGGCGTTGTCCAGCGCGCTCATGGCAATCTTGAAGCCCTCGCCCTCAAGCCCCAGGCGATGGCTCTTGGGCACGCGCACGTCATGCATGCTGATCCAGCCGGTGTTGCTGGCGCGCACGCCCATCTTGCCCTCGATCGTGCCCGTCGTCAGCCCCTTCCACCCACGCTCCAGAATGAAGGCCGTGATGCCGTTGGCGCCTTTGGAAGGGTCGGTCTTGGCGAAGACCAGGAAGCGATCCGCCACGTTGGAGAGGGTGATCCACATCTTTTCGCCGTTGAGGATGTAGTCGTCGCCGTCTTTGCGCGCCGTCGAACGCATGGCGGCCACGTCGGAGCCGGCGCCCGGTTCGGTGAGGCCGAAGCAGGCGATGTGCTCTCCACGCGCCAGCGGCGGCAAGAATTCTCGCTTTTGCTCCTCCGTGCCCCATTGGAAGATCGGCAGCGCGTGCAGACAAAGGTGCACGGCGATCGTCTCGCGCACGGAGGAGTCGCCATATTCAAGCGCCTCACAGACGATGCCCAGCGAGATAAAGTCCAGTCCTGCGCCGCCGTAACGCACCGGCAGGCAGAGGCCCAGAAAGCCTAGTTCGGCCATTTTGGGCAGAAGCTCATGCGGAAAGGTGTGGTTGCGGTCGTGTTCCTTGATGATGGGCATGACTTCCTTGCGTGTGAAGTCATACGCCATTTTCTCGATCATCTTGTGCTCATCGGTCAGGTGGAAGTCCATGGCAAACTCCTCTGGAAAGCAATTGCGCGGCGTGAATGATTTTTCCCATCATATCACGCAAAGCAAGAAATTTCGACAATCGGAGGCGCCGCCACGGGTGAACCGGCGCTAGACAGCTCTAGCGTCGTTTGTTTGTGGGGAATTCGCGTGCATAGCCGACGCCTGTGTGAAGCAGTCGAAAGCCAGATCGCTGATAGAGTCCTCGGGCATCGGCGCGCATATCGCGCACCGTGAGGCCGACCTGGGGCATGCCTCGTTCGCGGATCAGCCAGTGTGCAGCCGTAAGCAGCAGCCGGCGGCCATATCCGCGGTTGCGCACGGAGGCGTCGACCGCCAGCAGATCGATGGAGCCTTCGCGCGGGTTGTCGTTCACCGAGGCCGCCACATACCCGACGCAGCGTCCCTTGTCCACATAGACGAATAAGCAGCGAGTTTCATCGTCGCCGTTCATAAACGGCTCAATGGAGTCGGGGCTGTCGGCGAAGGCCAGCTCATGCAAGGCGCGCACGCCCGCCGCACATTCAGGGGTGAAACGACGCGCAGGCTCGCCTTCGATCGGCTGCAAAGCCGAAGCCGGCAGCACATAAATCTGCGCGGTCTGCCCTCGACGGAACCCCTGTCTGAGATAGAAGGCGGCGCCGCGCTCGTTGCGCACATGCAGAAACGCCTCCCAGCCCGTAAGAGACGCAATCTGCATTTGCAGCGCCGACCAGAGCGCGTCGGCGACTGCGTCGAAGTCGGCGCCGTCTACGAACGGCCCCTGGAGATACCCCCGTTCCTCCTCAACTTCGCATCCCATGGCGCCGATGAGCGTCCGCCCCTCGCGCACCACTACATAACAGGGAGCCGTCTGTTTTCGCAGCGCTGCCTCGATCTCTTCGGCGCGTTCCCCGCTGTACAGGCACTGCGTCTCCGGGTTTGCATTTTGCTTTGCGATCAAACGCGCCACGTCGCTCAAATCAGCCGGGTGGATGGGAGTGACCGACATATTGTGACCTGTCCCTTCTGTTGAGTTCCAGGCAAGTGCAACTGGATTTCGCGCTTGGTTTTGTGCAAGACCTGGATCCGTCTTCGCTTGCGCAAAACGCACTGCGCAACATGTCCACAATAAGAACGATTATAACAGCCGCCTGGTTCGACTTTAGAAAAGACAGGCGTCCAAACGTCATTTACCGACGCTGGCGCAGTTGACGCAGCTCCTGAAAGAGTTGTTTCTCCCGTTCGGTGAGGTCGGTTGGCAACTGAACGTTCACCACCGCCAACAGATCGCCACGTTGGTCCGGGTTCTTCAGATGCGGCATGCCCAGTCCTCTCAGCCGGAAGACCTTGCCGTTTTGCGTGCCTGGCGGGATGCGCAGCGCCACCGTTTTGTCGGGCGCCTGCACCTGCACCTCGCCGCCCAGAATGGCGGTGTAGAGATCGACCGGCACGGTGACGCGCAGATTGTCCCCCTCGCGCGTGAAGCGCGGGTCCGGCAACACCTCGATGTTGAGAATCACGTCGCCTTGCCCGGCTGCCCCGCGCATGCGCACTTTGGAGCCGGTCTGCACGCCGCGCGGGATGTTCACCTCGATGCGCGAGCCGTCGCTGCGTTCGAGCACGCGCGTGGTTCCGCGAAACGCTTCATCCAGCGTGATCTGCACCGTTGTTTCGGCGGCCGGGGTTTCCACAGCGGCGCCCATCGAGTCAAAGCCGAAATCGCTCCTCGTGGTGCGCCGACCGGTTCTGGTGCGGCCCGTGGCGCTGCGAGCGCCTCCAAAGAGCGTGTCGAAGAAGCTGGAGAAGCCTCCCATTCCGCCGAACAGCTGCTCGAACTCCTCCGGCGTGATGGTGCGCGTGTAGGTTCCTCCCGTCCCAGGGCCGGCGCTCCAGGAGCTCCAATCGAAATCTTCCGGACGGCCGCCGGCGCGTGCATATTGCTCCCACTGCGCGCCGAATCGATCGTATTTGGCGCGTTTTTCCGGGTCGGAGAGCACCGTGTACGCCTCATTGATTTCCTTGAATTTTTGCTCGGCTTCTTTATTGCCCGGATTCTTATCCGGATGATATTTTTGCGCCAGCTTCCGAAAGGCTTTTTTGATTTCCTTTTCGTCAGCGGTGCGCGGCACGCCAAGGATTTGATAATAATCTTTGACTTCCATAGGCTACCCTCATCCCTCCTTCCGGTTGGTCTTCGGAGTTTGATCCGACTGCGCCGAGCCGCTGCTGACCAGGACGCGTGCAGGACGGATCAGGCGGTCGCCTTCGCTGTAGCCTGCCTGCACGACGGTCGCCACATGATCCGTAGGCACGCTCTCCGAGGAGATGACGCCGACCGCTTCATGGCGGTCCGGATCAAAGGGCTCGTGCAGCGGTTCAAGGCGGTCGACTCCGTAGCGTCGCAGGGTTTCCAGAAAGGCGCGGCGCGTCGCTTCGATATTGGCGATAAAGTTGCGCACCTGTGGATCGTCCGTCTGCGGTCGATGTTGCAGCGCCAGGTCCAGATGGTCGGCGAGCGGCAGCATGTCCGCCAAAATCTGACGGCGGTTCTCTGCGGTCTCTGCGCTCGAGCGCTGCTCTAACCGTCGACGCAGATTATCTAACTCAGCGTGAAGACGCAAATATCGATCTTGCCAGGCGGCGTTTTCAGCGTCGGATGTTTTTCTTTCATTGGCTTCGGCCACTGCGGCGCGCAGAAAGACCAACTCCGCTTCCAGCTGTTTTTGATGCTCGCTCTGTTTGCGCAACGCTTCGTCTTTGATTTCGATCTCCTGCGCTTTCTGACGCAGTTCTTGATTCAGGCGCTCGATCATCGCCTTGAGTTCTTTGTTTTCCTGTTCAAGCTGCGCCGCCATTTGTTGTAATCGCTGCAGCTCCGCTGCGCTCACCACGACGGCGTCAGAATGTCCGCGGCGCCTGTAGCCGCCGCCGAATGGATCAAAGTATGCCATAAGATTCGTCCCCTTTCACTCTGCACAGATGTGCTCAATGTTTTATTTAGCAAAGAACGGGCGAGGTCTTGCCTCGCCCGTTCGGAAATCTCTTCACTTGCTCGGTGCGGCTCGGCGCCGATCAGACGGTGCGGTATTCGCCTTCCACTACGTCCTCATCGCTGCCCGGTCGCTGTCCGCCTGTCGAGCCGGCGCCGGGGCCGCCCGACTGCGCATACATCTGCTGCGCCAGGGCGTTGGTCGCCTGCTGGAGCCGTTCGGTCAGGCTGCGGATGCGGGCGAGGTCGTTGGAGTCCTTCACCTGTTTCAGCTCTTCGACCAGATTTTCGATCGTCGCCCGATCGTTGACCGGCACCTTGTCGCCCAGCTCGCGCAGCGTCTTCTCCGTCACATAGATGAGGTTGTCCGCTGTGTTGCGGGCGTCGATCAACTCGCGCTGTCGGCGATCTTCTTCCTCGTGCTGTTTGGCTTCGCGCACCAGGCGCTCCACTTCCTCTTTCGACAGGTTGGTGGACGCCGTGATCTTGACGCTCTGCTCTTTGCCCGTCGCCTTATCTTTGGCCGTGACGTGCAAGATGCCGCTGGCGTCGATGTCGAAGGTCACCTCGATCTGCGGCACGCCACGCGGCGCCGGCGGGATGCCATCCAGGCGGAAGGTGCCCAGCGTCTTGTTGTCCTTGGCCAGCGGGCGCTCACCCTGCAAGATGTGGATGTCCACCGCCGTCTGATTGTCCGCAGCCGTGCTGAAGATCTCGGTCTTCCGGGTCGGAATCGTCGTGTTGCGCGGGATGAGCACCGTCATCACGCCGCCCAACGTCTCCAGGCCCAGGCTCAACGGCGTCACGTCGAGCAAGAGCACGTCGCTCACTTCGCCGCCCAACACGCCCGCCTGAACCGCCGCACCGACGGCCACCACTTCGTCCGGGTTGACGCCCTTGTGCGGCTCTTTGCCGGTCAACTGGCGCACCAGCTCTTGCACCATCGGCATGCGCGTGGAGCCGCCGACCAACACCACCTCGTCCAGGTCTTTCGCCGTCAAACCGGCGTCCTTCAAGGCGTTGAAGAAGGGCTGCTTGCAGCGCTCCAGCAAGTCCGCCGTCAGCTGTTCGAACTTGGCGCGCGTCAGCGTCATCACCAGATGTTTCGGACCGGTGCTGTCCGCCGTGATGAACGGCAGGTTGATTTCGGTCTGCGTCACCGTCGACAGCTCGATCTTGGCTTTCTCCGCCGCCTCGCGCAGACGTTGCAACGCCTGGCGGTCGGTGCTCAGATCGATGCCTTGCTCTTTCTTGAACTCGTCGATCAGCCAGCGCACGATGCGCTCATCCCAGTCGTCGCCGCCGAGCAGGGTGTCGCCATTGGTCGCTTTCACCTCGATGACGCCGTCGCCCACCTCCAACACCGAGACGTCGAAGGTGCCGCCGCCCAGGTCGAAGACCAGGATCGTCTCGTCCTTCTTCTTGTCCAACCCATACGCCAGGGCCGCCGCAGTCGGCTCGTTGATAATGCGCAACACCTCCAGACCCGCGATCTGACCGGCGTCTTTGGTCGCCTGGCGCTGACTGTCGTTGAAGTAGGCCGGGACCGTAATGACAGCCTGCTTGACTTCCTCGCCCAGGTAGCTTTCGGCATCGCGTTTGAGCTTCGCCAGAATCATGGCGCTGATCTCCTGGGGCGTGTACACTTTATTTTTCACCGGGATGCTCACGCGCGCATCGCCGTTCGGCCCTTCCACAATGGCGTACGGCACCATCTTGCGGACCTTCTGGGTCTCCGGATCGTCGAAGCGTCGACCCATCAGACGTTTCACCGAGTAGATGGTGTTCTCCGGATTGACGATCGCCTGGCGCTTGGCCGTGATGCCGACAAGCCGCTCTCCATTTTTATTGAACGCGACCACCGACGGCGTCGTCCGGCTGCCCTCTGCATTCGGAATGACGGTCGGAGTGCCGCCTTCCATGACAGCCACCACGCTGTTGGTTGTTCCCAGGTCAATGCCGATAATCTTTCCCATAAGTATATTCCTCCCAAAAATGATGTGGGTTTATCGCCTTTTGCTCATTTCTCGTGCAGCGCATCGTCCAACGGCAATCAATGCCTAATTTTCGATGGCCGCTCTTCCCGTTTGCCGTTTACAGTGTAGCGAATCAATGTCTATATGTCATTGAGTTTTTATTAGCGATTTGTTTGAATCTTGAGATTGGCGCCGCGCAAGGCGAGTCTGGCTTCGCCGAAAATCTCATCGCAGAGACGTCGAGGCGCAGAACTTTTCATGCGTGAATTGCTTCGGGCGGTGCATCTTGGCGAGAGGGCAGTCTTTCGCCCGAGGAGCTTGCAGATGCTTTTGATGTTTGCAGCCGGTGTATGACTTGGCGCAGACTCTATGGTAAAATGCGATAAAATACGCATAGAAATTTTGTGCTCGATTCTTTGCAAATCTCCAAATAGTTCTTAAGAGAATTCGAGGAAGCTCTTATGAGTGCTCAGATCGCCGTTTTTATTGATTTTGAAAATATCGCCTTGTGGGCGGAGCAGGAGTTTCTCGATTTTGAGCTGACCCCTTTGATGAATTATTTGCAGGGCCGCGGTTCGATCGCCATTGTGCGCGCCTACGCCGACTGGAGTCGTTTTTCTCGCTATCGGGAAGATTTGATGAACCACGCCGTCGATCTGGTGCAAATCTTCAGCATTCGCGCCGGCAAGAACCGCGCCGACATCCGCATGGCGCTCGACGCCCTGGAGACGGCCATTCAACGTCCTCAGATCGACACCTTCGTGATCGTCTCCGGCGACAGCGATTTTGGCCCGCTGGTCACCAAACTGCGCGAGTATAGCAAGTATACGCTCGGCATCGGCCCGCGCGAAGTGACGCACCCGCTGCTCATGCGCGCCTGCGACGAATTTGTCTATCTGGAAACGGCGCTGGGGGAATTTGTCGGCGATGAGGGGTTGGTCGAGGCTCCGTCTCCAGACGCCGAGGCGGCGCGCCAGCTCCTGCTCAAGGCGTTGCATATTCATGCGCAGCGCAACGAGCTGCCGGTGCTGGCCGCCAAACTGAAGCAGACCATGCTCATGCTCGACGCCTCTTTCAACGAGGCCTCGACGGGCAACTCGCAGTTCAAGAGCTGGCTGGAGCAAAACACCGACATTTTAACCCTTTACGTGAAAGATCATCAGATCTATGTCGCCCCGCGAGAGTACAGGCCAACGCCGGAGTGGGAGTCGCGCCCCTGGGGAATGGCAACCGCCGCCAACGGCCAGTCCGCCGCGTCGACGGCGCCATTGGCGACCACGCCGTCCGGCGATCTCGGTTCGAGCGCCAAGCTCACGCTGCGGCAACAGTACAACCAGATTTTTACTCGGCTCAAAATGACGTCGGTGGACTTCGCCACGCGCCGCGATGTGTTGCGCGACATCTACCGAGAGCTGAGTGAGCGCCCGGGCGAACGCACGACCGACGAGCTGCTCGATGAGCTTTGTGAACGGTATGAAAATCAAGGGTTGATCCGCAGCAAGACGACGCTCCGCCAGATCTGGCAGATGGGCTTCCGGCAACGCGCCTTCGACTACCGCGATCAGGTGGCCTCGGTGCACGTTCCGGTCTGGCTCAGCCCCGACATCGACAGTGAAGCGACCTTTGTGCGCCGCGCCGAGTCGGGGTTCGTCTACGCCGTCGTCAACGCCGGGTTGGAGATCGATAAAACAGAGCTGGCCCTCATTCTGCTCAACGACGGCGAACACACCGAGTACATCGACAGCCTGTTGGAAGATCTCCAGCAGCGCGGGCTGATTCTCGAGGTGGATGGCCGCTATGTGTTGCCCGGCCACAGCTCGATTCCCTTCGCCGACGAACCGGCGCTGCAGCCGATCATCTACGACATCGAAAATGTCCAGCTCCCCGACAACATGCCGCGCGGCATCGAAAAGGCGCGCTCCCTGGCGAAGACGGCGATGCTGCAACGCTCTCAGGATTTCGCCGCCTCGGCGCGCAGCTATCTGATGGCCTGTCGTCTGCAATGGGATGCTGTGGAGGCGGGAGAGCCGGGCGCAACTCTCGAAGATTTGCGCTGGTACATGGCCTCTTACGCCTCCGTGCGGGCCGGAGAGCTTTCGCAGATTCATCGCGATTACGCCCATTCGCGGCCGTACTATCTGGCCTTCTTCTTCCTGGTGCAGGAGGATGATCCCCTGTGGAGCCGGATGCGCGGCCTGATCAACCCGATGCTCTCGTACTACTGGGTCAACGCCTGGCGGGAATTGGGGTTGAACGCCGGCAATCCCTCCCTGAGCGCCACCACGCCCGCCGAGATCGCCGTGCGCGCCGCCACCCATGAAGTGCCCGAGCTGTGCAGCCTCTGGTATTCCATGAGCACCGCGCTCGCCGAGGTCAACCCCGGTCTCGTGCGCCGCGTCGCCAGCCAGATACGCCTCAACCGCGGCGATTCGCCGATCTATGCGCAGGTGGCAGACACGCTCGAGCAGATGTTGATGCAATAAACAAACGTATCGAGCGGGAACCCCAGGATAGGGTTCCCGCTCCTTCGCAGTCGTCGATTGGAATGACGGCTTGCAACGACGGATGAGTTCTATTCGCCCTCATCGACGCCGCCGGCGGGCATCTGAATATCGACCACCGTCCCCTGTTCGTCAATGATGATCTTGAACCCTAACATTCCGAGCCACTGGCGCGCTTCCTCGGGGATCGGCTGACCGACGGCGTCCTCCATGTGTTCGATGGTCGATTCGACCGCCGCCTTTGTGAACAGATCGTCGCGCCCGATCATTTCCAGGATGGCGCCGACGGCAAGGTCGCGGCTGCCTTCGACCTGTTGTCGCATGAAGCGCAACACCTGCCGATCGACGATCTCGGCGTCGATGTGTCGCTTGAAATCGTCTTCGTAGACCACGTAGCAGGCATTTTCGCCGACATGCGTCACTTCGGCGACGCGGCCGCTTTGATCAAAGACCAGCCCTGCAAACATCGCGGTGCGCGCCATCTTCTTTCCCTCGTCGATCAGGCTTTCAATTTTTCGGCGAGAAAAGCGTAGCTGCGCCGGATGCTGGCGAGCGGATCGGTCGGGAGGTCATGCTCTACGACGATCCATTCTGTATGGGCGGCTTCGATCGCCGGCAAAATAACGTCCCAATCAAGGCGACCGCTGCCTACGTCCGCCAGGCCGCGTTCCGCTTCGTTGTCGCCCAAATCCTTGGCATGCACCCGCGGCACGCGACCGCTGTATTGCCGGAGCATGGATGCTGCATCCTGTCCCCCGGCCACAATCCAGGCCACATCCGGCTCGAAGCCGAGATAGTCCGGCGAGGCCGCCTCCAGCAGCCAGGCGATGGCGGGCTTTCCATCGATGAGGATCATCTCGAAGTCATGGTTATGATAGAGCAGCCGCATGTTCGCCGTGCGCAGGCGACGCCCCAGGCGCTCCAGGCGTTTCCCCAGCGCTTTCCATCCTTCCGCAGATTTCGAGCGTTCGGATTCGGCGATCCAGGGCACAACCAGCGTGTCGTTGCCGATGGTTTTGTGAAAACGGACGACGTCGGGCAGGTCATTTTCCAGCGCCTGCAGCGGCACGTGCGCAGAGACCGCCTTGAGGTTGTGCTTTTCAAGCAAGGTGCGCAGCGAACCGGCGTCCAGGCCGAGGTTGCCCGCCAGCTCAACGCCTGCGTAGCCCGCCGCCGCCACCTCGCCGAGCAGCGCATCGGCGTCAAGCGAGAGGTTGCGCAGCGTATACAGCTGTACGGCGAGAGGAATCCGCGTTTGTGTCTGTGAATTTGTCAAGTTGTCGTTCGTCATGGTTTGTTTTCTTTCTGATGTACATGGATTCCAAGAAAAGATTTGAGGTTATTGTACCATCGATCGGGCGAGTCGGAACAGCCCAGGGGGTGAATGAAGGCGGGACAGGCGGTTTGACAGATGCCTGCGTGCGCAGATAAGCTAGAACGTCATGAGCGAGGGAGGAATTATCCAGAATCTTCAGGAGCGACGCCAGATCGAAGCGGCCATTCAGGCGTTGGGCGATGCGACGACGGAGGCGGAGTTAATCGCCATGGCGCAAGACTTGGTCGGGCGCTTCCCGCCTGAGGGTCTGGTCGGCGCCGTGCTACGCCATCTTGGCGAGGCCAATAGCCAGCTGCGCGGCGGTTTGGGCCATCTCTGTGCGTTGTTGCCGCCTGAGATGATCGCGCCGCGGCTGCGCGAGGTCGTAGGCAACCGTCAACGGACGCCCCTCGAACGCGTCAGCGCCCAACTGATTCTGGAACGCTACCTGGGTGAAACGGTCTCGCCTGCGCTGATCAGCGACCTGGCCGGCAACAACGAGATCGCCATGCAGAGCCTGCAAGAGGCGATCGAGGAGGGGCGCGCCAATCGTCATATCTTGCTGGAGTATGTGACGCAAATGCAGGAGCATGGCGTCGACGTCGCCTTCATGGTGCTCGATCTGCTCGACCGGATGGCGCCTGCAGATCGCGTCGAACTGCTGCGTTTGATCGCCCAGGATCGACGAAGTTCGGTCGCCCGCGCCGCGCTGGAACGGTTATCGGCGCTGGCGGCGCTCGACTCCGCCCCTCAGGCCTTGCGCGCCCTCCACACTCTGGCCTTCACCTTGCCGCCGGCGCTTGCTGAGCAGGCGCAGCGGAGTCTTCGCAAGCTCCAATTCACCGGCAAGCGCTATCAACCGCCCTCGCCCGAAGGCTGGCGCGCCCTGCTCGGCCCGTGCGACGCCAGTGGACATTGCGTTCTCTGGTTCGTCCGCAACGCCAGCGCGCAGAACCGCAGCGATGGCGTTCTCCTCTGGGTGAGGGTCGTTTTGCATCTCGGCGTCTTTGGCTGTTCCGGCGCCGAGAATATCAATGACGCCCAGTTGCCTCCTCAAAGACCGATCGGAGAACTCATCCCTCTCGAGCCGTCGGAAGAGGCGCAGGGCCTTCTCCTGGAGGCGCCCTTTGACGCCGGGCGCTGGCTATTGCAGCGCGCGCTGGAGGCCCACTGGAAACAAAAGGAAAGCGCCGAACTGCCCGGCGAATACAGGCTGTACAACGATTTGCTCTGGCAGTTCGCCGCCCCCGCCTTGCCAGAGTCACACCAGTCTTTCTTCAACGAGGAAGTCGAGGTTGCTTCCGGTCGGTCGAACGCGGAAGAGCTGGCGCACATGGCGGCCCGGCTGCTCGAGCATCCAGCCATGCACGTCTGGACGAAGTGGGCGAGCAACGTCTGGAGCATGTTGCCGCCGCTGCCCACTCCTCTGTCGCCCGACCACGCCCGCAGCTTCATCCATCACATCCTTCATGAGATCGAGGCGTCGCCGCAGCGAGATTCCTTCCTGGAAGGGATGAGGGCCGCCCTTCAGGCGCAGGCGCTCTGGCTCGCCATCTCCGGCGATCAAAAGGCTGCGGAGCAAGCGGCCACCCTCTCGCGCTGGATGCAGTCATTGCCCGCCCCTCAAAATCCGCTGCTGATGCAACTCTTATTGAGCGGTCTGGCCCAGCAGGAGCAACGGCGTTCGACGTGAAGCAGTCTCCGGCGCAGCTTTCCAGCCATCCTGGCGGCGATAGGCGACCGCCGTTTCCCTTTCGTGCAGGCGGCCTTTTCGCCGCTGAAGAGGGCGGTCACGTCTCCGGCGAGACGCGATGCGCTCAGCCAGCGTTGTGGCTGCTGATCCTGGTCTTTTTAGGGCTTGTCGGAGCATATGCGGCGCTTACGCCGCCCTTTGAGGCGCCGGACGCCGGCGCCCACTACAGCTACATCGTCCACCTCCATCGGGCGCGCAGCCTTCCCTCCATCGATGAAGAGCACGCCGCTATCTCCCATCAGTTGGTGCAGCAGCCTCCGCTGTACTATGGGCTGGCCGCGTTGGCGAGCGCAGGGACGTCGGTCGAAAGAGGGCTGGATTTGTTGCGCCCAAATCCACAATATCTCAAGGGACTCACCTTTCGCGCCACGGCCACGGTGTACGAGGCGCCGTGGGAGGCGCAGCTGCCGGTCTGGATCGCCCGCCTTGTCTCCGCCCTGGGCGGCGCCCTTGCCCTCTGCGCAACCTTTCTGCTGGTGCGGGCGCTCTTTCCTGGGGAGACGATGCTGGCGTTCGCCGCAGCCAGCATTGTGGCCTTCAATCCTCGCTTTCTTTTCAGCGCCGCCACCATCACCAACGACGCCTGGGCGGCGGGGACGGCCGCCCTCGCCATGTGGCTGTTGGTGCGCGCCGCCGCTGCACCGGAGCGCACCTGGGGCTGGTGGTGGGCGGGCTGTGCGCTGGGGCTGGCCGCCCTCACGAAATACAGCAACCTTGCGTTGGGGCTGCCTGCGCTGTTCGTTTTGTTGACGGCGTTGCGGCGCAACGGACGCGCGATGGCCTTGTCGGCGACGGCGTTGCTGACGGGCGCCTTCGCCGTCGCCGGCTTCTGGTATGCCCGCAACCTGTGGCTTTATCATCAACCGGTTCCGCTTGCGCCGATGCTGGCCGCGCTGCCCGATCTGGCGCGGCCGCAGCCGCTCTCTTTCGAGCAGATGTTGGCGCAGTTGCCGCTGGTGCAGCAGTCTTTCTGGGGGGAATTCGGCTACGGCGTCCTTTCGCCGCCGTACATCTTGCAGACCATGCAGATTGCAACGCTGCTGGCGCTGGTTGGGTTGCTTGTCTGCGCGCTTCGTCTCACCCTGCGCCGGCGTTCACAACTCTCGAGCGACTGCGCAGGGCGGACGACCTTTGCGCTGGCGTTGTCGCTGCTCTGGACGGCCGGCGTTTTGTTCAGCCTTCTCAACTGGATGCGACTGGTTAATTTCACGGCGCAGGGACGGCTCCTCTATCCGGCCATCGCGCCGATCGCGCTGCTGTTGGCGCTGGGTTGGCGGGCGTTTCTTCCGGCGCGGCTGCATCGACCGGCGCTGGCGGTGATTCCGTTGCTCTTTCTGGGGTTGGCCGTTTCGCAGCTCGGCGTTCTGGCGGACGCCTATCGCCTTCCTCCGCCCCTTCAGGAGCCGGTTGAACCGGACCGGCCGGTGCACGCCCAATTTGATCACGGCATCGAACTGCTCGGCGCAGATTTCCCCAACGGCGCGGCCATCAACCCAGGAGAGGCGCTGCCGTTGACGCTCTACTGGACAACCCATCGCCCCATCGAAGAGTTTTTCACGCTGTTCATTCACCTGACCGATCAGCACGGAGAGATGCTCTATCAATTCGACGGGGTGCCGGTTGCAGGCAAGCATCCCACTCCGCAGTGGATTCCCGGTGCGCTCTTTCGGGACTCTTACTGGCTCCGCCCGACGCCAACTACGACCGATGCGCTGGCGACGCTCACGGTCGGCTTCTACCCGTATGACGACCCGGGGCGACGCCTCGCCATCCTTGACGCCGCCGGGCGGCCCATCGACGATGTCGTCCGATTGGCCCGCGTGCGCATCAACGCCGTCGCTCCAACTTGCCCAAGCCACGCAACGCCGCAGGCGCGCTGGCAAAATGGCATCCAGCTTCTCGACGTCGAGGCTGCCTCCCCGATCGACGATGAGGCGCTGACGGTGCGCTTGCTGTGGACGACCGATCGCATCCTGCACGCCGACTACACGGTCTTTGTGCAGGCGCTCGATGCGCACGGGCAGGTCGTCGCTCAGATCGATCGTTGGCCGCAAGACGGCGCCTATCCGACCTCGACCTGGCGCCCCGGCGACTGTGTGGAAGACGTCTACCGCTTTGAGAATTTGCCTGCCACCTGGGAGCGCATCATTTTAGGCATGTACGACGCTCAGGTGCAGCGGCTTCTTCTCGAAGAGGGGACGGACTTTATCGAAGTTTTGTCCGGTGGGGAGGGCCGACGATGAACGCCCATGACGCAGACTGAACACTGTTGGTCTCTGCCAGCTTCTTTCCATCTGACGCTTCCAGCACGGATTCGTCTCTGTGGTGGTGATGTACAATATCCGTTGACAGACTATCGGCATCGGAAAATTTGACACAAATCATTCTACGCAAACCTTTCAGGACAGAAGCAACGATGGCTCTTTTTACGCTCGATCAGTTCAGTTTAGCAGGCAAAGTCGCCGTCGTCACCGGCGGCACAGGGGTGTTGGGCGGCGCGATCGCGCGCGGTTTTGCAGCGGCCGGCGCGCGCGTAGCGATCCTGGGCCGACGGGCGCAGAAGGCCGAAGAAACGGCGCGGCGCATTCTCGACGCCGGCGGTGAAGCGATGCCCCTGCCCGCCGACGTTCTCGACGTGGGTTCGCTGCTGGCGGCGCGTCAACAGCTGCTGGAGCGCTACGGCCGCGTCGATATCCTTCTCAACGCAGCAGGAGGAAACATGCCGGGCGCCACCATCGTCGGCGATCTCACCTTCTTCAACATGCAACCGGCCGACTTCGAGCGCGTGGTGCAGCTCAACCTGACCGGCACGCTGTTGCCTACGCAAATCTTCGGCGAACCGATGGCGGCGCAAGGCAGCGGCGTCATCATCAACGTCTCATCGATGGCGGCGCAGCGAACGCTGACGCGCGTGCTCGGTTACGGCGCAGCCAAGGCGGCCATCGACAACTTCACGCGCTGGCTGGCGGTGGAGCTGGCGCTCAAATACGGCGAAGGGCTGCGCGTCAACGCCATTGCCCCGGGGTTTTTCATCGGCGAGCAGAACCGCAGCCTGCTGCTTAACCCCGACGGCTCCAACACCCCGCGCGGCCAGGCGATCCTCGACCACACGCCGATGCGTCGCTACGGTGAGCCGGAGGAGCTGATCGGAACCGCCATCTGGCTGGCCAGCGACGCCTCTCGCTTCGTGACCGGCGTCGTCGTGCCGGTGGACGGCGGCTTCTCGGCGTTTTCGGGAATCTGACGAGCAACGACGAGAGGGGTATGCAAGCCGACGCATCGAAGTCGTCCCCCACCGACCGCCCCCAGAGCCGCCTGCGCGTGGAGATCGCCGGCGCCGTGCAGGGCGTCGGCTTTCGCCCTTTCATCTACCGGCTGGCGACAGGGTTGCATCTGACCGGCTGGGTGTTGAATGACACGCACGGGGTCTTCATCGAGGTGGAAGGCGCAGAAGAGCAGCTTCGCCGGTTCCTCGAACGCCTTCCCGCAGAAGCGCCCGCCATCGCCCGCATCACGCACTTGCGCCATGCCTGGCTGACGCCGGTCGGCTACGAACGCTTCGAGATTCGCCATTCCGAAGCCGTCGGCGCGCGCACCACGCTCATCTTGCCCGACCTGGCGACCTGCGCCGACTGCCTGTCCGAGCTTTTCGATCCGGCCGATCGCCGCTATCGCTACCCCTTTATCAACTGCACCAACTGCGGCCCGCGCTTCACGATCATCGAAGCGCTTCCCTACGATCGTCCCAACACGACGATGCGCACCTTTGCGCTCTGTCCGGAGTGTTCTCGTGAATACAACGATCCGGTCAACCGCCGCTTTCACGCGCAGCCGAACGCGTGCGCCCTCTGCGGGCCGCAGGTGGCCTTTTACACCAGAGGCGACGCAAGGCTTGAGGGTGAGTCTCCCTCAGTCGCACAGCCTTCGCTCGCCGACTGGCCGCAGACTTACGGCGCATGGTCCTTCAGCGCCGAGGGAGAAAGCGCGCTGCGCGCTGCGGCGGCGGCGATCCGGAGCGGCGCAATCGTCGCCGTCAAAGGGTTGGGCGGCTTTCACCTGATCGTCGATGCACGCAACGCCGCCGCCGTGCAGAAGCTGCGCGAGCGCAAACAGCGCCCCACCAAACCGCTGGCGGTGATGGCGCGCACCCTGGAACAGGCCGCCGCTCTGTGTGAGGTGACGCCCGCCGCAGCCGGCCTGTTGCAGTCCCAGGCGGCGCCGATCCTTCTCTTGCCCAAACGGGCGGGGGCCATTGTCGCCGAGGCGGTGGCGCCGGGCAACCCAGACCTGGGCGTGATGTTGCCCTACACGCCGCTTCATCATCTGCTCTTGGAGGCGCTCGACTTCCCTGTCGTCGCCACCAGCGGCAACCTGACCGACGAGCCGATCTGCGTCGACGAATGGGAGGCTTTCGAGCGGTTGGGCGCCATCGCCGACGGTTTCCTGATCCACAACCGGCCGATCGCCCGCCACGCCGATGACAGCGTGCTCTGGCTGGTCGATGGGCAGCCGCAGTTGCTGCGTCGCGCGCGCGGCTATGCGCCGATGCCGGTGCGCGCCCCTCATCCGCTGCCGACGATCCTTGCGGTCGGCGCACATCTGAAAAACACGGTGGCGCTCAGCGTCGGCGAACAGATCTTTCTCAGCCAGCACATCGGCGATCTGGAGACGGCGCCCGCCTTCGACGCCTTCCGGCGCGTCATTGCAGACTTCCTGCGTCTCTATGAGGCGCAGCCTGCCGCTATCGCCCACGACATGCATCCGGAATATCTTTCAACAAAGTGGGCGAACAATTCAATCGGTGCAGGCGACATCGACAGGCCCGGCCCTCATGCGGACGCTCAACCCCAGCGCATTCCGGTGCAACACCATCACGCCCACCTCGCCGCCTGTCTGGCCGACAACGAAGTTTCCGGTCCGGCGTTGGGGCTGATTTGGGATGGAACGGGATACGGGCTGGATGGGACGATCTGGGGCGGCGAGTGTCTGTTGGGCGACGCTGCAGATTTTCAACGCGTAGCGCACTTGCGCCCGTTTCGCCTGCCAGGCGGCGAAGCCGCCGTGCGCGAACCGCGTCGCGTGGCGCTGGCGTTGCTGTGGGAGCTGTACGGCGAAGAGTGTTTCACCTGGGAATGGTTGGCGCCGGTGCGCAGCTTCGCCGAGCATGAACGCCGCGTGTTGGCGACGATGTTGGCGAAAGGCGTCAACGCGCCGATTACGACCAGCATGGGGCGTCTCTTCGACGGCGTGGCAGCGTTGATCGGCCTGCATCTGCGCGTCACCTTTGAGGGAGAGGCCGCCATGGCGCTGGAGCATAGCGCCGACCGCAATGAACCGCGCGCCTATCCTTTCCTCGTCGAGGAAACCACGGCTGCTGGGGAACTGCAGGCTGTGCAGATGGTGGACACCCTCCCGAACGTCGCTCCCCACCCTTCCCCTGCGGCTTCGACCCTGCTTTTGAACTGGGCGCCGCTGCTGGAGGCGATGC
The DNA here is from genome assembly GCF_937128415.1 of uncultured Caldilinea sp. Lineage (GTDB taxonomy): Bacteria > Chloroflexota > Anaerolineae > Caldilineales > Caldilineaceae > Caldilinea. The sequence continues at coordinate 17,659 of NZ_CAKZMJ010000054.1, read as the reverse complement.
TCGCCGACCTGCGCCGCGGGGAGGAAGCCGGCGTCATGGCCGCGCGCTTTCACAACGCGCTGGTGGAAATGGGCGTCGCCGTGGCGCAGCGCCTCGGTCAAAGTCGAGTGGCGTTGAGCGGTGGCTGTTTTCAGAATCGGCGACTCAGTGAGCATCTGGCGCATCGGCTGCGGGCAGCGGGATTCGAGCCGCTGCTGCACCGGCAGGTTCCGCCCAATGACGGCGGCGTGAGCCTTGGGCAGGTGATCGTGGCTGCGCGCAGAATGACGAGCGCTTGATCTAGACCGCGTCGTCGGCGGTTTGCCAGATGGAGCAGCTTGTCCCGATTGTCCACGCTGCGCCGTTCTGCAATTTATTTTGCAGAAAAAAATTAAATCAAGTGTTGAATTTGTGAATCGATCTTGGTATAATTGCAAAATCAAAAAGGGTGGGAGCGTCACCTCCCACTATTTTTTTGTAGATGTAACTTTTGCGAGCCTTGTGTTTGGGGTTGATTCGCTATTGAAAACCGATTGGGTGTTTCACGTGAAACATCCAATCGGTCGGTCAGGCAACCAATTGGCCGATCAGGCAATCGGTTGGTCAAGACGGCTCGCAACACAAAATTCGGACGGAATTCGTGAAGGAATTTGTCCAGATGCGGCAGGCGTCACCCATCCCGGTGATTGACTACGAAGGTAGTCAGTACCGGGCTGATTTTTGGATGGGCAGCGGAAGGCGATACGAGGACGCCGTTGAGCGGCTGGCGCTCCGGCGGCTCCTCCCGTCCCATGGCGGACGCATCGCCGAGATCGGCGCCGGCTTTGGGCGGCTGGCCGACCTGTACAGGAATTACGAGCAGGTGATCCTGTTCGACTATAGTCGCAGCTTGTTGCAAGAGGCGGTCGATCAACTGGGGGAAGACGAGCGTTTCATTTTTGTCGCCGGCAACCTCTATACGCTGCCGCTTGCGAGCAACATTCTCGACTCGTTGGTGATGGTGCGGGTGATGCATCATCTTGCTGACGTCTCGGCGGCGCTGGAGCAGCTGCGACGGGTTCTGCACCGTCACAGTGTGGGCGTGATCGAATACGCCAACAAGCGCAATCTCAAGGCGATCCTGCGGTGGATGGTGGGGCGCCAGCGATGGTCGCCCTGGGCGCAGGAGCCGGTTGAATTTGTGGAGATGAACTTCAACTTCCATCCACGATGGATGGAGGAGCGCTTGCAGGCGGCGGGTCTGCGCATCGAAGAGCGGCTGGCGGTCTCGCATTTTCGGCTGAGCGCGCTCAAGACGCGGATCGACGCGCACACGCTGGCGCGCCTGGACAGCTGGCTCTTTCAGGCGGGTGGAACGTTTCCGCTGGCGCCCAGCGTCTTCCTGAAGGTCGGTGCGCCGGGCAATCCCCTGCGCCCTGCGCCGATGTCTGGCGAGATGACGATCGAGCGCCTCTTTCGGTGTCCGCACTGTCAGGCGGAGGCGTTCATGCGCTGCGCCGAGCAGCGGGTGGAATGCACCGTCTGTCATGCCGCATTTGAGCGTCGGGGATTGGTGTGGGATTTCAAGGAGGCCGTACAGCCGCCGAAGATGCAGTAGGCTGGAGTGTGTGCGAGCTTAAATGCAACCGGCGGCGTTCTTATGGTTTTGTGAGGGGATTTTCAGAAGAGTTTCTTATAGAAACGGCTACAGGTTTTGTAGGGAAGGTTATAGAGAAATTTTCGATCGTGTGGGATGCTATTTAAATAGCGATCGCACGATGGATTGGCGATCAAGGAGTGGTGAAGATGGCGAAGCAAAAATCGATGCGCGCTTCCATCGAGGACGACTTCAGCATCGACCTCGAGGAAGAGATGAACGACGAATTGATTGAAGAAACAATCGTGGAAGGCGGCGAAACGCTTGAGGAGAATACAGGCGGCGAACAAGAGGCGCCCATGGCGTTGAGCCCGGAGGCGGCGCTTGAGTCGTTGCTGGCGCTCGGTCGCGCCCAGGGATACGTCACGTACGACGATGTGCTGCGGGTGATGCCCGAGGCGGAGAATTCCATGGAGCAGCTGGAAGATATCTTCGCTGCGCTGTTTGAACAGGGCATCGAGGTCGGTCAGCCGCGCGAGGAGGAGCCGGACATGCTCGCCGATCTGGGCGAGGCCGAAATAGAAGAGGCCGAGATCGAAGAGGAAGACCTCGACCTCAGCCAGATCGAGATCGACGACTCGATCAGCCTTTATTTGAAAGAAATCGGCCGCGTGCCGCTGCTCACCGCCGAAGAGGAGGTGGAGCTGGCCAAGCGCATGGAGCGCGGCCGCGAGGCGCGCAAGAAACTTGCCGAAGGCGTGGAAGACTGGGAGGAGCGCGAGCGCCTGCTCTGGTACGTGCGCGACGGACAGGCGGCGCAGGAGCATCTGATCAAGGCCAACAGCCGTCTGGTGGTGAGCGTCGCCAAGAAATACGTCGGCCGCGGCGTGCCCTTCCTGGACCTGATTCAGGAGGGCAACATCGGCCTGATTCGCGCCGTGAAGAAGTTCGACTACAGCCGCGGCTACAAGTTCAGCACCTACGCCACCTGGTGGATCCGGCAGGCCGTGACGCGCGCCATCGCCGACCAGGGGCGCACGATCCGCGTGCCGGTGCACATGTACGAACAGATCAACCGCCTGACGCGCACCAGCCGTCAGCTGGTGCAGGAGTTAGGCCGCGATCCGACGACGGAGGAGATCGCCGAGGAGCTGGGCGTCTCGCCGCGCAAGGTCGAGCACATCATGCGCGTCAGCCAGCGCCCCCTGAGCCTGGAGATGCCGGTCGGTGAAGAGGAGGACAGCTATCTCGGCGATTTCATCGAGGACGAGGACGCCGACGCGCCGGGCGAGGCCGCCGGTCAGCAACTTCTGCGCGAGGTGATCGACGAGATCTTCCAGAGTCTGACCCCGCGCGAGGTGCGCATCCTGCAGCTGCGCTTTGGGCTGGTCGACGGGTATTGCTATACGCTGGAGGAAGTGGGCAAGAAGTTCGGCGTCACGCGCGAGCGCATCCGCCAGATCGAGGCGCAGGCGTTGAGTCGGCTGCGCCACCCAAGCCGGAGCCGCAAGCTGCGCGATTACCTGTAATCGACGCACACAAAAACGGGGTGTTTCACGTGAAACACCCCGTTTTTTTATTCCCATCAGGAAGCTGGATGAAATTTTGCAAAGGATTCTGGCGACCGATGGGCCCGGCGCGCAGCTACGCCTCCTTGGGTTTTCAAGACTTTGCGTGCCATCGAGAGCGTGTGGCTGAAAGCCGCACCCACCGTCATCGCCAGAGGATTTGTTGAAAATCTGGCGTTTCCCGGAAACAAAGCCGGCTGCGCCAGCTGAGCTACAGCGCCACCTCGCAACCTTCTGTGGCCGAGCGCATGATGGCGTCCACGATCTGCACGTGCACGAGCGCCTGCTCTGGCGTGACGATGTCGGCGCTTTCGTCTCCCTCCAATCGTCGCACGAAGTTGTTGATCAACTGTTCATAGGAGCTGCCCCGCTGCGACGGGAGTTCGGTCTCGACCTTCACTTCGAGGCCGTTGAGCATTGTATAGAGTTGGACTGAATCCCAACCGCCGATGTAGGCGCCGCCCTCGTCGCCGAAAATTTCGGTGACGAACGTCTCCGGATAGTTCGAGGCCCATGCCACCTGAAACTGGAGCACGGCGCCGTTCTCAAAGACCACCTGCGCCCAGGCGACGTCGTCGACGTCGAACCGAGCGCCTTCGGAGGGTTGCAGGATGTCCGCCCCCCAGCCTCCCAGGCCGCGACCGCGCGGGCCAAATTCGGCGTACATGACGCCGCTGACGCGTCGGGGCCGGGGATAACCCATGATGTACAGCGCGCGATCCAACGTATGCACGCCGATGTCGAGCAGCGCGCCGCCGCCGGCCAGGTCCTTGTTGGTGAACCAGCTTCCATAGCCGGGAATGCCGTTGCGCCGCTGCCAGACCGTGCGCGCCGCGTAAATGCGGCCAAAGAAGCCTCGTTCGGCGTGCCGCTTGGCCGCCTGCATCGGCGCCGTAAAACGAAAGTGTGTGCCGACGGTCAGCACGCGGTTCTGAGCAGCCGCAGTGGCAAACATTTCTTGGGCGTCGGCGTAGGTGAGCGCCACAGGCTTCTCGCACAGGACGTGCGAACCCGCCTGCAACGCCGCAATCGCCATCGGTTTGTGGAAGACATTGGGCGTCGCCACCACCGTGATGTTGGGTTGGATTTCAAGCAACATCTTCTCAAAGTCGCTGTAGACGGCGGCGACGCCCGTCTCCTCCGCCACGGCGCGGGCGCGCGCCTCGTTGACGTCGCACACCGCAACGACCGTGGTGTTCGGCTGCTTTTGGAAAACTGGGATGTGGACGCGTTGACTGATGGTGCCGGCGCCGACGACGGCGACGCGCCATTCTGGAAGGGTGCTCATAGATGCCTCAACTTTCGATTTGCGTTCGATTTTTCAAGAAGCTGCTACACAACATACGCTTAAAATGAGATCAATCGTACCGCTGCTCGCTCTACAAAGCAAAAGAATCGAGGCTTTATACAAACTGTGGTATGATGTTTTGCCGGCAGCCTTGATTCACTCTCAACCACACATCTTATCTGTCAGGAAACGCTTATGTCGGATTTACAACTTTCTACAATCGTCCCGCTGCCCTGGCGCGTCGAAGAGAGGCCTGGGAAACTGATGTTGAAATCTCCGGTGGGCGTCGCGGCCGACGAGCGAGCAAGCGGCGCAGCGCAGCTTTTACGCATCGAGTTGGAGCGCAGCACCGGCCTGCGCCTTGAATCCACCGACGCCGAGGGCGCACAAATTGTGCTGCGCAGCGAAGAGGAGGACGGCGAGCGCTATCGGCTGGAGATCGACGCCCGCCGCATCGTGATCTCTGGGCCGCCGGCCGGCCTGGTGCACGGGGTCTACACGCTGCGCCAACTGTTGCCGGCGGCCAACTGGCGCGCCGCTCCGTTGCCGAACGTGGAGTGGAGCGCACCCGCCTGTCTGATCGAAGACCGCCCTCGCTTTGGCTGGCGGGGCTGCATGATCGATACGGCCCGCCATTTTGCGGCCAAACACACGATCTTGCGCTTCATCGACCTGCTGGCCATGCACCACATGAACCGGCTGCACCTGCATCTGAGCGACGATCAGGGGTGGCGCGTGGAGATCAAGGCCTTTCCGAAGCTCACCGAAATCGCCTCGCACCGTCCGCACACCGGCCTGGGCTTCGCCACCTCCCCGAAGGATCCGCACGATGGAACGCCGCACGGCGGCTATTACACGCAGGATGACCTGCGCGAGATCGTCGCCTACGCAGCCCTGCGCGGGATCACCGTCGTGCCGGAGATCGACCTGCCTGGCCATGCACGCGCCCTGGTCGCCGCCTATCCAGAGTTCGGCTGCAACCCCGCTCAAAAAGTGGAGGTGGCGACCTACTTTGGCATCAGCTCCGATTTGGTCAACCCGTTGCCGCACACCATCGCAGCGCTGGAAACGATCCTGGAGGAGCTGCTGGCGATCTTTCCTTCGCCCTGGATTCATCTGGGCGGAGATGAAGCGCCGCTTGACCCATGGCGCAATTCCCCCGAGATTCGCGCCCACATGGCTGCGCTCGGCGTCGAAAGCGCAGAAGCGATGCGCACCTGGTTCACCGCGCACTTTGCGAAGTTCCTGGCCGACCGCGGAAGACGGCTGATCGGATGGGATGAGATCATCCATTACGGCGGCTTGACCCCGGGCAGCGCCATCATGTCGTGGCGTGGGGAAAAAGGCGGCATGAAAGCGGCCGCCGCCGGCTACGACGTCGTCCTGGCGCCGGTCTTCCCCACCTACTTCGACTACGCTCAGGACGACGGTCCGGATGAACCCTTGGCCATCGGTCAGTCGGTGACGCTGGAGGACGTCTACACCTATGAGCCTGCGGCGCGTTGGGAGGACAAAAGCACCTTCCACCATGTGTTGGGCGTGCAGTGTCAGCTCTGGCGGGAGGTGATCCTCGACGAGGCGCATCTCGAATATATGGCGTTCCCCCGGCTCTGCGCCCTGGCCGAGGTGGGCTGGAGCGAGCGCCGCGAACCTTTCTCCGCCTTTCGCGAGCGCCTGGCGCGTCATCTGGAGCGCCTGGATCACTACGGCGTCAACTATCGTCCGCTGGAGGGGCCGCGCCCCTGGCAAAAGGGCGGAACAGGGCGCAAGGCCTATCAGCCGCGCTTCAACCTGAAAGAGGCGTTGGCGCATCTCGATCGCTGGGCGGAATCGGGCGAACCGCCGGCCGAGCATCTGTCGCAGGAGAGCGGCGCCTGAGTTGGAGCCAGGCGCCGCGGCGCACTCTGTTTGCGGGTGCATTCGCACAGTTTTATACTTTTTATGCCGAAACACCAACCGTTCAGCCCCTGGAAGACCCTGTTGGCGTAGATAAGCTCAAACGCAAAGGAGCGTCCTGTGTTGCAACGCACCCCACTCTACGAAATCCATGTCGCTCTGGGCGGACGCATGGTGGAGTTCGCGGGCTTCGAGTTGCCCGTGCAATACCCCACCGGCCCCACCGCCGAACATCACGCTGTGCGCGCGGCGGCGGGCCTCTTCGACATCGACCATATGGGGCAGTTCGAGCTGGCCGGACCCGACGTCGTTGAGTTCTTGCAACAGATTCAAGTGTGGGACGTCGAGCAGATGGCGGAGGGGGACGCTCACTACAGCCTGCTGTGCTATGAAGACGGCACCGTCGTCGATGACATCTTCCTGTATCGACTCTCAGGCCGCTGGCTGATGGTCGTCAACGCCGCCAATCGCGCCAAGGACTGGGCTTGGATCGAACACCATCTGGGGCGCTACGACGTGGCCCTGATCGAGCGATCCGACGATCTGGCCATGTTGGCGCTGCAAGGCCCCAAAGCGGAACAAATCTTGCAAAAGCTGACGGACTATCCTCTCCACACGGTGGCCACGCGCACCGCCATCGAGACGCAGATCGGCGGCCTCCATGTCATCGCCGGGCGCACGGGCTATACGGGCGAGGATGGCTTCGAGCTGTACGCGCCTGTTGACCATGTCATTGATTTTTGGAATCAATTGCTGGAAGCGGGCAAAGAAGAGGGGCTGCTGCCCTGCGGCCTGGCGGCGCGCGATAGCCTTCGTTTTGAGGCGTGTCTGCCCCTTTACGGGCACGAGCTCAGTGCAAAGATCAATCCTCTCGAGGCGCGCCTGGGCTGGACGATCTCCTGGAGCAAGCCTTTCATCGGGCGCGACGCCCTGCTCAAGGTGCGTCTGGAAAAACCGGAGCGGCTGCTGGTGGGCCTTGAAATGATCGACAAAGCCGTGCCGCGCGAGGGCTACCCGGTCGCCGTGGACGGCAAGGTTATCGGCCATGTCACATCGGGGATGAAAAGCCCGACGCTGGGCAAATTCCTGGCCATGGCTTACGTCCCGGCGGAGCACAGCGCAATCGGCGCCAAAGTGGACGTCATCGTGCGGGGCGAGCCCAAGCAAGCCGTCGTCGTCAAGCGGCCCTTCTATAAGCCGCGCTACAAGTAACCAACCCAACCAATTCCCCACTCAGGAGGCAAAGATGGCGAAATACAAACTGGACAAAAGCGTTAAATACGCCAAGACCCACGAATGGGTGCGCATCGAAGACGGCGTCGCCGTGATCGGCGTCTCGGACTATGCCCAAGATGCGCTCAGCGATGTCGTGTATGTGGATTTGCCGGAGGTCGGCGACACGGTGACTGCGGGAAAACAGGCGGCCACGGTCGAATCGGTCAAGGCGGCGGAGGACGTCTATGCGCCGGTCAGCGGCGAGGTGATCGAGGTGAACACGGCGCTGGAGGACACGCCGGAAATTATCAACGAACGCCCCTATGACGCATGGTTTTTCAAAGTCAGGCCAACGGATGCACTTGAACAGGAACTGGCTGCGCTCATGGAGCCGGAAGCGTACGACAAATATGTCGAAGAGCTGGAATAGGCGTAGGAGCGATGCAGGGCGCATCGCTCCGCGCTCGTTCCCGGTGGATCGACGGCGCGCGTCGCAGCGCTGAAAAGAGCCGCAACAGGGTGGAAGACCCGTTGCGGCTCTTCTGGTTTTTGGTGCAGAAGGAAGATTGCGTACTACGTCTTGCGCTTGTTTGTGATAGGATTCCGGCTATCATTGCCATGCAGCCAACCGGGCGTTCCGACAAAATCGCCCTGCATTGTGCAATGACGAGTCTTCACCGGCTCCCAAACACACAGACCAGGGGTGAAATCAGGCGATGGACGTTCAGCCTGGCGACCGCGTTGCGCCGCAGTGGAAAGGATTGCTGCGCTCCATCTTCGTATACTATTGGAACCCGATCAAATTGCGCCGGATGCGCAAATTCTATGCGCAATTCATTCGGCCGGGCGACCTTTGCTTTGACGTCGGCGCGCATGTCGGCAACCGCCTCTTCATCTGGAGGGGGCTGGGCGCGCGCATCGTAGGCGTGGAGCCTCAACCCGCCTGCATGCGCTTGTTGCAAAGCTGGTACGGCCGGACGCCCGAAATCGCGCTGGTCGAGGCTGCGGTGGGCGCTGCACCGGGGGAAGCGACGCTTTTTATCAGCGCCAACGCGCCGACCGTCTCGACGCTTTCATCCCAGTGGATCGAGGCGGTGCAGCAAAGCGACTCCTTTGCTCACGTGCGCTGGGATGGAGCCGTCACCGTGCCTGTGACGACGTTGGATGCGCTGATCCAGCGCTTCGGCGAGCCGGCTTTTTGCAAGATTGACGTGGAGGGATACGAGCTTGAGGCGTTGCGCGGGCTTTCTCGGCCGCTTGCGGCGCTTTCGTTTGAATATATCGGCGCCGCCAAAGCGTTGGCGCTTGCGTGCGTTGACTATCTTGCCACGCTGGGAGCTTACGAGTTTAACTGGTCTCCAGGGGAACAGCATCGCTGGGGATCGCCGCGCTGGCTCTCGGCGACGGAAATGCTATCGTGGCTGGAGACGCTGACCGAGGCGTCCGGCTCAGGGGACATCTATGCGCGACGGGTGTGAGGGGCGGGTGCGAGTATGGTCTATGATGAACGGCGTCTGATCGGCGAGTTGCGCAGACAATGGCTATACGTTGCGCTGATCTATGTCAGTGTGCTTGGCCTTGGCTATTGGGTCTTATGGCGCGCCTGGTCGACGGCGGATGCGTTGCAGTGGCTGTTGCTGGCGACGCTCGCCATGATGGTGCAGATGATTGTGCTCTGGTGGGCGCTGCGCTTCAATCACCCCCCTGAAGGCGCTGCGCTGTTTCCGACTTTAGGCGTCGCCAACGGCATGACGCTGACGCGCGGGCTGCTCACCTGCTTGATGGCCGGCTTTCTGTTTGCACCGTCGCCGCAGGGGTGGCTGGCGTGGGCGCCGGCCCTCCTGTATATGAGCGAGCGCGTCATCGATTTTTTTGACGGCTTCGTTGCGCGCTACACGAGCCGCGAGACCCGGTTGGGCGCCATTCTCGACATCGAGTTCGACGGGCTTGGCATTTTGATTGCGGTCGGCCTGGCGATTCAATATGGCCATCTGCCGCCCTGGTATCTCATCTTGGGCATGGCGCGACAGCTTTTCATTCTGGGCATTTGGCTGCGCCGGCGGCTCGGAAAGCCCGTGCGTGAACTGCCCCCCTCCGATCATCGCCGCCTGATCGCCGGTTTTCAGACCGGCTTCATCAGCATCGCGCTCTGGCCGTTGTGGCGAGACGAAGTCGCCCTGTTCGCTGCGTGGCTCTTCGCCGTCCCGCTTGCGTTCAGCTTTGGCCGCGACTGGCTGGCGGTCAGCGCAGCGATCGACGCAGATTCGCCGCGCTATCACTCGCTGCGACGCCGCGCCAAATGGCTCATCGAAGAGCAGTCCCCCTTTGTTGTCCGACTGTTGGCGGCGCTGCTTGCAATCTGGCTCCTCCGACAAAGCGACGCCATCCCTTTGTGGGCGGCGCCTGTGGTGGCGCTGGCCGTCGGCTCTGTGCTGCTTGGCGTCGTCGGGCGGGCAGGCGCATTGGCGCTTGCCTTTTTCGCTGCGTTCGATGCGACGACGATAGGGCTGCATTGGGTGAACGCGCTGCTCCTGGCGTGCAGCGTGTACATTCTGCATATCGGCAGCGGTCGTTGGTCGCTGTGGCGACCTGAAGAGTACTATCTGCACGCAAAGCTTGGGGCGCGCAACGGAGGCCGCTCATGACAAGGGCGCTGCGCAAGCGGGCGAGACAATGGTTTCAGCCCGGCAGGCTGGCGGTTCAGCTTATCTGGTTGGCGCTTGCGATTGCGTTGCTCTGGTTGACGTTGCGAGCCGTCGACCTGCGCGAGGTGTGGGAGCGTCTGCGCCGCCTGGAGCCTGAACAGATTGGGCTGCTGCTGTTGATCAACCTGGCTGTGTTGGCCACTTTCAGCCTGCGCTGGTGGCTCCTTCTCCTGGCGCAGGGCTATCGAATCTCTTACGCGCTGTTGATCGGCTATCGTCTCGCCACCTTCGCCGTCAGCTATTTCACGCCGGGGCCGCATTTTGGCGGCGAACCGCTTCAGGTCTATCTGGTTTCCTCGCGCCACGGGGTGCCGCTCTCAGCTTCGGTGGCGGCGGTGGTCGTCGACAAGACGCTAGAGATGACGACCAATTTCACCTTTCTCACGCTCGGCGCGCTCTTCCTCGTCCAGGCGCATCCTATGCTGGGCATCGGCCAGACGCAGCTTTTATTCACGACCGTGGCGCTGTTGCTGGCGCCGTTGAGCCTGCTGATTGCGCTGCTCGCCGGAGGGCGACCGCTCTCCACCTTGTTGAAGGTGTTCGATCGGATGGGACAGCGGTGGAGCGCATACCGCGGAAGCGCGTTCCGTCCATTCACGGAGACGCGCTGGGCGCGCGCCATTTACAACAGCGAAGCGCAAAGCGTTGCGCTCTGCCGCAATCATCCGGGATTTTTATTGCTTGCGGTCGGCGCCTCCCTGCTGAGCTGGGGCGCCATCATCGGGGAGTTCTGGCTGATGACCGCCGTGTTGGGCATGAGATTGACGATCGCCGAGGCGATCACGGCGCTGTTGGCGGCGCGCATCGCCATTCTGCTGCCGATGCCGGCGGCCATTGGCGCCCTGGAGGCAAGCCAGGCGCTGGCGATGCGCATGCTTGGACAGTCCTCCGCTGCGGGCGTCAGCCTGAGCCTGCTGATCCGCGCGCGTGACGTGCTGTTCGGCGTCGCCGGCCTGGGGTTGGCCGGCGTGCTGCTGGCGAAGAGCCGGAAAAGCGCTTCATCCACCGATGAAAGCGGCGCCGTCCTGCCCGAACTCCTTGACCTTTCGAGCGGCTCGACGCCGCCCGAAAGGTGAGAAGTTCTAATCACTCCTCTTTCGCCGTGATGTGGATCTCCAGGCCAAACTCGTCGGCGACGGTCAGCGTGTTGGCGAAGCTGAGTTGCTCGATGCCGAAATCGCTCATCAACAGCCGCGTGGTGGCGACGCCTGTGAGCGTGTCCCCGTTGAGGCTCGCCCTCACATCGAAGGTGACGGGCCGCGTTATGTTGCGGATCGTGAGATCGCCGGAGAGCTTGAAGCTTACTTCCTCGCCTTCGTTGTAGGTGGCGGGCGCCCCCTCGATCGCTTTAGCGACGAAGGTGGCGATGGGGAAGCTGTCCAGCCGCGGGCCGTTCTCTCGAATCCACTGGTCACGGTCCTCTCGATCGGTTGTGAGCGTGTTGATGCGCACGGTGAAGATATTTTCGCCCAACGGCGCCGAGAGGTCGTCCAGGTTCAACTGAAGGCGTCCTTCGATGGCCTGCGTGCTGCCAACCACTTTGGCGAGGCCAGCCGGGATGCCGAGTTTCGCCAGCGCACCGCCGAAGAACTCTTCATCCACCAGGTAGGAAGCGCGCGAAGCTTCCGGCACAACGACGAACGTGCGCAGACCCGACACCGGTCTGCCCGGCGTGGCGGCCTCAGCGTCGGCAGGTTCTTCCGCTTCGACTGTAGCCTCCGGAGACTCAGCAGGTTGTGGGGCCTGCGGCGTAACCGCAGGAGCGAGCGGCATAGCACATCCCACCATCAACACGCCCATAAGAAAAATCGTCAGCCACCTGACAATGCGGAAAGACATGGGTTGACTCCTTTCTCTCGCTAGCCCAAAGCGCATGGATTGAGGGAGATCGATCAAAATTTTTCTCCGTTCGATCCGGTGAGCGCTATCCTGTTCCTACATCTACAAGCTTTCAGGAAGCGTCGAAGCCTCCTCAAAAAGAATTGCTTGAAGGTCAATAATCGGCGGTATCGACGGCTTCGCGCAGGATGCCTTCCGGCAGATAAGCGGGTTGAGCGATTCGGTTCGCTCCGTAACGGCCCAGCAGCGTGCGCATAAACATCGAATAGAAGCCTTCGTGTCGCAGCGTTGGCTCCAGATCGTTCACCTCCAGGCCGGGAACGAAGCCATACTCCGCGAAGGCTTCGATGAAGGCGGCGTCTTTGCTGAGAATGTGCACGGGCGTCGCCCACCCGTCTGCGCGACGGGAGACGGCCGGCGGCTGATGGTCGCCGATGAGCACGAAGATGCTGTTTTCGTCGCCTACATCCAGGATCCACTGCGTCAACATGCGCAGCTGATAGTCGATGGCGTTCAAATAGTTGGCGCGCATGGCGTCCAGCCCGATCGTCTCCGGGTCGACCGGCTCCGGCTCCGGCCCCGGTTGGTTCAACGCGCGCCAGTCCTCCACCAGGGTGGGATGGGGCGCCCATGGATAGTGCGAGTTCTGCGTGATGGTGAAAAACATCAGCGGCTTATCCGTCTTGCTCTTCAAATGTTCATACGCCCAGTGCAGCACCCACTGGTCAGGCGGCGCCGGCCCCCAGCCGTAGCGCGGCCCGACGAACCCCATATCTCTGTAGCGGATGAGTTCATCGACCGCCAGCATGCGCGTATATTTTGACCAGCCCACTTCGGAGATGTTTTCATCCAGCGCCGAAAGCCAGACATAATGATAACCCTGATCGTGCAAGGTGGCGCCCAGGCTGGGATAGCGCTCCACCTGATATTTGTTGCGTAAATCCAAATACTGCGGATGGTTGTCGATGCGCATCCCAAACAGTGTGGTGGTGTAAGACAGCCAGGAGCCGCCGCCCCACGTCGGCGCTTCGCTCAATGTCGTCGCCACATGCCACCCTTCAATGTTAAACAGTTCCGTCAGCTCGCTCAGTAAGGCGCGATACGCTGGTGTAAAATGAGGGCGCTTATATAGCACGCTGCCGTAGGACTCGACAAAGATGATGTAGATGTCCGGCTTGTGCGCCAGTCGATGGCCGCTGTAATCGTAGACGTGGCGCACCAGGTTGTCGTCGAAACTGATGACATCCTGGTAAATTTCGAGAGAGGCTTCGATATTGCGCTGGAGCTTGTATCCGAAGCTGCTGACCACCATCTCCGGCCGCGCCGTGTAATGTTGATACAGCGCCAGTGCGAGCAGGGTGACCGGCGCGAGCCCCGCCATGATCAGGCGCGAGCTGCGGCTGAGGCCAGAAGACGCTCCGCTCGTCAGCAACGTGCGCCACAGTGCGATCACGATGGCGCAGCCTGCAATCAAAACCAGCGCCCCCCCGACAAGGTAGAGCTCCCAGCGGGCGTTGACATGCTCCGCCAGGAAGGGCAGCCCATCGCGCGCCAGAAAGAACTGGCTGTAGAACGAAGGCTCCAGTAGATAGATTCCGATTACGATCGCTTCATAGATCGAGTAGGCCAACATCAGCATATAGAGCAGTCCAAAGAGTGCGCCCAGCCATTTTCGTCGCCATTTCCCCAACCACACCCACAGCGTCGTCATCAGGGTCAATTCGGCGGAGATGCGCCAGGGATCCAGAGATTCACGCCAGATCAGGAGTTGGCTGAGCGCCGATTGCCACCCCCCTTCCGCCGGCGGCGCAGGCGGCGCCAATGCGTTCTCTTCGCTCACCATGGCCATGGGCAGGAAGAGCAAGGCGTTGAGAACGAAAAACGAAAGCCAAAACAGGAGATTGGGATACCTCTTGTGCAAGCGAACGTCCAACAAAGGCTCTGCCATACAAAATCACCTTGCGCCTGTGGAATCTCAAAATTGTACTGAAAACGGCGCTCCGCATCAAATAAGGACAATGATCCCGATCAGCGGCGGATGATTCTGCGAATTTCTTTGTAGAACGGTTTCAGGCGATCATAGAGGCGGAGGTAGATGCGGCGATACAGTTCGTCATACATGAGATGCGTGCGGTGATTCGGCTCGAAGACCTGGCCGGGGCGCGTCATCGCTTTGATCGCGGTGGGGAAATCGGGATGGAGTTTCAGCCCCACCGCAGCGTCGATCGCGGCGCCTAGCCCGGACGTTTCATAAATATGGGGGCGCACCGCAGGCAGGCCGAAGATGTCCGCCGTGAGCTGCATGGCGACGTCGCTCTGAGAGCCGCCGCCTGAAACGCGCAACTCGGTGATCGGGGCGCCGGCGCGCCTCTCCAGGCGCTCCTTCCCTTCGCGCAGGCCATATGCCAGCCCCTCCAGGATTGCCCGATACAAATGGGCGCGAGTGTGCACATCTGTGAAGCCGATCACGGCGCCCATCGCTTCGGGGCCGGGCACCTTGATGCCCGGCGACCAATAGGGTTGAAGGATCAGCCCTTCGCAGCCGGGGGGCACATTCGCCACCAGCTCATCCAGCAGTTTTTCGGGCGCGATCCCTTGCGCCTCGGCTGCGAGCAGCTCGCGTTGGGCAAACTCCTGTTTGAACCAACTCACCATCCAAAAGCCGCGATAGATCTGAACTTCCAGGTTGTATGCATTAGGAATCGCCGCCGGATAAGGGGGAATGAGCGGGATCGGCTCGATGTAACGCGTTTGCGTGGTCGTGATCGTTGCGGTGGTGCCGTAGCTCAAACAGCCGATATGCGGCTCCAGCGCGCCGGCGCCGATCACCTCGCACGCTTTGTCTGCAGCGGCGGCGATCAACGGCAAGCCCTGGGGAATGCCTGTCGCCTCGGCCGCCTGCTCCGTGATTTCGCCGAGCGGATGCGTTGGAGGAACCAACTCCGCCAGCATTGATGGGTCCATCGGAACGACTTTCCATTTCCAGTCCCACTTCGCCGCCCAGCGCAGCCGTTTGTAGTCGAAGGGCATGAAGCCAACCTGACAGCCCACCGAGTCTACGAAGCGACCTGTCAACTTGTAGGTGAGATAGCCGGAAAGATAGAGGTATTTGTACGTCTCCGCCCAGACTTCCGGCTCATGCACGCGAATCCAGTTCGCTTCGGCCTCGGCCTGGATATATGCAACGGTTTCGGTCATGCGCGTGAGGCGAAAGATCAACCCCCAGATCCCACCGATCTTCGGCAGGCCCGGCGTGCGCCGTTGATCCAGCCAGACGATGGCGGGGCGCAGCGGTCTGCCGCGGCTGTCCACGTTGATCACGGTGGCGCGCTGCGTCGTGAGCGCTGCGCCGGCGATGCGCATCTTGTCCGCCTGCGGCTGCTTCCACAGTTTCTGACAGGCCTCGCATAAAGAAGCCCAGTAGTATTCGGGGTTCTGTTCGGCCCATCCCGGCTGACGGGAGAAATAGGGTTCGATGTAGACCTGCGATTTGGCCAGCAGATTGCCGTGAAGGTCGAAGATCAGAGCGCGCACGCTCTGTGTGCCGTTGTCAATCGCAAGGATGTGGTCGCGCATAGACGCTGGATGCCCGTTTGGTGTGTGGCTGAGCAGCCTGACGCATGAATATCAGCCATGTTAACCGTCGGCGGCGGGGACGTCAAACCTGACGTCTCTCTCCCTTATGGACAAAGTGACACTTGTCCCGAGGCGCTGATTATTTCTATCACTGATATGTGACAACTTTCACAAGGTAAATTGGCAGTGTCCGGAGCAACTTGCCCACCACTGCACCACAACACGCTGGGAATCTGTACGAAGGGGAACGGAAGGAGAAACCTGCTATGGCGTTAGATCGCAAAGAACTCGAACAAATTCTCTCCACGCTTCAAAAGTACGCAGAAAAGAAATTGACGCCGGAATTTTTGCTGGAACTTGACCACGAAGATCGTTTCCCTGCGGAGGTGCTCTCCGATCTTTACAACAACATCGGCCTGCATCTGGTCTTCATCAGCGAGGAGGACGACGGTCTCGGCGGCGGCGCTTACGACGTGTATCGCATCTCAGAGGCCATGGCCGGCATCGACCTCGGCATTGCCACCGGCGTGCTCGCCACCTTTCTTGGCGCCGACCCTATCGTCGTCGGCGGCGCGCCGGATCAACGCCACTACTGGATGAGCCGCATCGCCAACGAGGGGCTGCTGGTTGCCTACGGGGCCACCGAACCGCAGGCAGGCTCCGACCTGGCGCAGCTGAAGACCAAGGCTGTACCCGTCTACGAAAACGGCGAACTCAAAGGCTACAAACTCACCGGCCGCAAGCAGTGGATCTCCAACGGCGGCGTCGCCGACATCTACACGATCCTGGCGATGGCGCCCGGCGGCCCGTCGTGGTTCGTCGTCGAGAAGGATGCGCCCGGCTTCACCAAAAACAAGCCGGAGGACAAGCACGGCATCCGCGCCAGCAACACCGCCGCCCTCTTCTTGGAAGACGTTTATGTGGACGCCGACCGGCTGATGGGGCGCGTCGAGGGACAGGGGCTGGCGCAGGCGCAGGCCGTCTTCGGCTACACCCGCCTCATGGTGGCGGCGTTTGGGTTGGGCGCCGGTTGGGCTGCGCTCAAGCGGGCGATCCGCTACAGCCAGACGCGCGTGCAGGGCGGCGCCACGCTTAACCAGAAGCAGGGCTACATGGATAAGCTGATCGTCCCCAACGCCGTGCGCCTGGAAGCGTCGCGCGCCTATATCGAATGGACCGCCGAGCGCATCGACAGCGGCGACCCCAACCAGCAGACCGAAGGCGCGGTGGCGAAATATATGGCGACCGAGGCCGGCAACAAAGCGGCGGAGGATTCGATTCAGGCGCTGGGCGGCTATGGCTATACGCGCGAATACATGGTCGAAAAAATCAAGCGCGACGTGCGCATCACGACCATTTACGAAGGCACCTCCGAGATCATGGAGTGGACGATCAGCCGCGACCGCTGGCAGCTCCATCTCAAGACCAAAGGCGCCTACTACAACGACTGGGCGGCGCGGCTAGAGGCGTTGGCGCGCACCAACGACAACAGCGGCGCAGCGACGGCGGCGCTGGCCATGCGCGCGTTGGCCGTCCTGCTGGAGCGTGCGCGCCTCGACCGCCTGACGCGCAATCAGCATGTTCTCTTCCGCCTGGGCGAGCTGATCGCCTTCGCCGAGACCGCCGCCGTCTTCGCCGAGCGCTCGATTGCCCACCCGACCGAGGCCATGCCCTTTAGTCCGGAGACGCTGCAGGCCATGAGTCGCATCCACGCGCGCGACGCGGCGCTGAAGATTGCGACGGATGGCCTGCGCTGGGCCATCGGCGCCGGACAGAGCGATCCCAATCTCGCCAACTCGCTGCATCTCCCGGCCATCTATGCAGCGCAGGCCGGCCTTCTCGACGACATGGATTTCGTCGGCAAAAAGCTGGTGGAGGCTTTCCCGGCGGAGTGAGAAGGGGAGAGGTGGAGAGCGGGAGAGGAGGAGAGCGGGAGAGGAGGAGAGCGGGAGAGGTGGAGAGCGGGAGAGGTGGAGAGCGGGAGAGGTGGAGAGCGGGAGAGGTGGAGAGCGGGAGA